>DAOTXL010000070.1:0-120705 GCA_034435455.1 Anaerolineae bacterium | reverse complement strand
CCCCCCCCCCCCCCCCCCCCCGGGCGCGATAGCGCCCAGGCAGGCAGATTTCAATCGATGTAAAGGGCCTCCGCCGACCGGGTTCGCGTCGGCGCAGGCCGACACCTGGCACGAAGTGCCCAAGAAGGCTGATTTCCAATCAGCGAGCAGAGGATCAGACAATGCGTCAGGATACCCTTGCTATTTACGTCCACCTGGTTTGGGCAACGTGGGACCGACTCCCACTCATCACCCCAGCAATAGAGCGGTCGCTGCACCGGGTGATTGCCAGCGAAGCCCAGAAAATGGGCTGCACCCTCCTGGCCCTGAACAGCGTCCCGGACCACCTTCACATCCTGGTTCGGATGCCCAGCACGATCGCGGTGGCCGAACTGGTCAAACGACTGAAAGGTGTCTCCTCTCACTTCGTCAACCATACTCTGAAACCGGACCAGACCTTCAAGTGGCAGGGCTTCTACGGTGCTTTCAGCGTCAGCCGCTGGGATGTGGAGCGAATTACGGCCTATATCCAGCGACAGAAAGAGCACCATGCGGCTGGCACCCTGATCCCGGAACTGGAATCTGTCTCCAAAGAGATTGGGCCCAACCAACCTGCCACCTGAAAGCGAGCGTCGGCGCAGGCCGACGCCAGGCGCGAAACGCCCAGGCAGGCCGATTTCAATCGGCGTAAAGGGCCTCCGCCGACCGAGAAGCGTCAGCGCAGGCCGACGCCCGGCATGAAGTGAATGCGCCGACTGAAGTCGCCCCCTCTGGGCCTTCGGCCAGCGGTCAGCCTCCGCTGACCGAGAGGCGTCGGCGCAGGCCGACGCCCGGCAAAGTGCTTAAGAAGGCTGATTTCCAATCAGCACTGCAATGGCTGTGCTTTGAGGAAAGGCCCAATTATGATACAATTAATGTACCCCAACAGCATCGTTGTCATGGGGGTCTCTGAAAGCCCTGCCAAAATGGGGCGCAACATTGTGGCCAACCTGGGACTGGGGATCAGCAAGGCCATCAGCATGGGCAACAAGCTGGACCTGAACGAGACGGACTATCTGGCCTACCTGCTGGAAGACGAGGACACCAACATCATCTGTCTTCACCTGGAGAGCATCCAGGACGGCCGGCGGTTGATGGAGCTGGCCCGTTCTTCGACCAAGCCCATCCTTTTGCACAAGACCAACGTCGGGCAGGCCAGTGCCCACATCGCCCAATCGCACACAGCCGCCTTGGCCAGCGACGACCGCATCGTCAGCGCCGCCGCCCGGCAGGCCGGGATCATCCGCGCCAGGAATTTCCAGGCCATGGTGAACCATGCCAGAGGGCTTTCCCTGCCGCCGGTGAAAGGCAACACCCTGGTCGCCATCGCCCGCTCTGGGGGACGGGCCGTGGTCGCCGCCTTTGGCTTCGACCTCTACCCCCTTGGGAATTTTCAGGAGGACCAGAAGTAACATGCATTGTTGGATGGTGGCTATCCTGCTGCTGATCGGGCT
The DNA here is from genome assembly GCA_034435455.1 of Anaerolineae bacterium. Taxonomy (GTDB): domain Bacteria; phylum Chloroflexota; class Anaerolineae; order JAAYZQ01; family JAAYZQ01; genus DAOTXL01. Next base: position 119,233 of record DAOTXL010000070.1, on the reverse strand, counting down.
GGCCCTGACCTCATCTTCGGCCTGGGCCTATCAGCCCTGGGCCCTGGTGGGAAGCTCACTTTCGGGGCCATCCGCCGGCGCGGTAGTGCTGTGGACGGCTTTGGGCTTTCTTTCAGGCTCGCTCCCCTTCTCGGTCTGGCTAGGGCATCTGGTGGCCCGCGCCAACGTCCGCCGCTACGGGGACGGCAACCCCGGCGCGGTCAACGCTTGGCGGGCCGGCGGCTGGCGGGCCGGTCTCCCGGCGCTCCTGCTGGACTACCTGAAGGGTGCGACACCGGTGGCACTGGCCCGGTTCGGGGCGGGCATCGGCGGCTGGGGGTTGGTTCCGGTCGCGCTGGCGCCGGTTCTGGGGCACGCCTTCTCCCCGCTCCTGCGCTTCCGCGGCGGCAAGGCCATCGCGGTCACCTTCGGCATCTGGAGCGGCCTCACGCTCTGGGCCGCGCCGACGGTGCTGGGATTGGCGCTGACTCTGGCCATTGCCGTCAACTCTACCGATGCCTGGTCGCCGTTCTTTGGGATGCTGGTCCTGCTGGGTTATCTGGTGCTGGCCCGCTCCCCCACCCCGTTCCTGGTCATCTGGGCGGGCAATTTTGCCATCCTGCTCTGGAAACACTGGCGCAATCTGCGGACGCCGCCTCGCGCTCGCGCCTACCTGCGGCGGCTGTGGGGAAAATCACCGCGATGACACATTCCTGGCTCAGTCACCAGATCGGGATCGTGATCTTCCTGGGCGTTCTGCTCCTGATCGCCCTGAGCAACCTGCGCGCCCTGCGGCGTCTGGGGACGTACCCCACCCCCGCGCGCTTCCCGCGCGTCTCCATCCTGGTCCCTGTGCGCAACGAGCAGAGGGTGATCGAGGAGTGCCTGCGTTCGCTCCTGGCGCAGGATTACCCGGACTTTGAGGTCCTGGTGCTGGACGATGGCTCCACAGACGGCACGAGTGCCCTGCTGGCCACGCAGGCCGAAGCGGATAGACGGTTGCGCATCGTGCCGGGCCGGCCCCTGCCGGAGGGGTGGTTGGGCAAGCACTGGGCCTGCCAGCAACTGGCGGATGCGGCGACGGGAGATCTGTTGCTCTTCACCGACGCGGACACTGTCCATCACCCCCAGGCGCTGCGGGCAGGGGTCGCCGCGCTGCTGGCGGAGCGGGCCGACCTGATGAGCGGCTTTCTCCGCCAGCGCATGCTCACCTGGGGTGAGTGGCTGACGGTGCCGGCTATCTTCTGGTGCTTCTTCTCTTTTCTGCCCATCCCGCTGGCCCACCGGATACGGGCACCGGGGCTTTCGCTGACCAACGGGCAGTGGATGCTCTTCCGCCGGGCAGCCTACCAGGCCGTCGGCGGGCATGCGGCGGTGCGGGATAACCCCGTAGACGACATCGCGCTGGGGCGGCGGGTGAAGGCAAAGGGGCTGCGCTGGCGGGTGGTGGACGCCGGAGAGTACATCTCCTGCCGGATGTACCCGGGATTCCGGGCGGCGGTGGAGGGATTCACCAAGAACCTCTTCGCCGTCTTTGACTTCCGCCTGGCGGAGTACCTCTTTGTCTGGGTGTGGATGATGGTGGTGACGGTGGAGCCGCTGGCGGTCTGTGTCCTCTGGCCGCTGGGACTGGCCCGGTCGGTCTTCGCTCTCTGGCCGGCGCTGCTGGCGGTGGGGGAGATGCTGGCGCTGTGGGGGATGGCGATGGCCCGGCTGCGCTTCCCCAGCTATCTGGCGCTCCTGTATCCGGCCAGCCTTCTTTTGCTGGTCTTTATCGCATTCCGGTCTATGTTGTGGACGATGACAGGCCGGACAACCTGGAAGGGCCGCACCCTGCCCCGCCAGCGGGTTAGAATTTTGTAGGGCAACTGCTACAGCAGTTGCCCTACAGGGGGTAAACTATGCTCACATTCTTTGAACGCCACCTCCCGCATTACCACCTGCCGGACGCCACCTACTTTATCACCATCCGGCTGGCAGGCAGTGTACCGGTGGAGGCAGTGTTGCGGCTCCAGGAAGAGTACGAGGCCAATCTACGTCGCCTGGAGCGGATCTTCAGCGGGGCGGCCCTGGCGTCCGCCCGCTACCAGGAGCAAAAGCGCCACTTTGCCCGCATGGATGCCCTGCTGGACCGGGCGCTTCACGGTCCACGCTGGCTATCTCAGCCGGAATGTGCCCGCATCGTCATAGACTGCATTCACGAACTGGACCCGAAGCACCACCACCTGCACGCTTTTTGCCTGATGAGCAATCACGTCCACCTGTTGATAGACCAGCAGGGCATCCCCAATCCCCTTCCCCGCCGGGACGGGAAACACTATACTGCTCTCAGCCGCGCCATGCGCCTGCTGAAGGGGAAGAGCGCGGCCCTGTGCAACCGCATTCTGGGTCGGAGTGGCCCGTTCTGGCAGCACGAGAGTTACGACCACGTAGTACGAGATGCGCGAGAGTATGAGCGCATCCTGGCGTACATAGCCAACAACCCGGTCAAAGCCGGTCTGGTGGAGGACTGGCAAGACTGGCCCTATACATTTGTAGTAGTAGGGCAACTGCTGGAGCAGTTGCCCTACGAGGAGGCGCGATGATTCGCAACCAATGGTATGTCGTTCTGGATTCCCGCCAGGTGCGGGACCGCCCCATCGGCGTGACGCGGATGGGGGAGAAACTGGTCTTCTGGCGGAACGCCGAAGGGCGCGTGGCCTGCTTCCGGGACCGCTGTGTCCATCGAGGGGTGGCCCTGAGCGCCGGGAAGGTGCTCCCCAACGGCCGCCTGCAGTGTCCGTTCCACGGCTTTGAATACGACCCCTCGGGCCGGGTGACCGCCATCCCCGCCAACAGCCGGAGCAGTCCGGTGCCGGAGCGGTTCCGCGTCCACGCCTATCCCACCTACGAAGCGCACGGCTTCATCTGGATTTGGTGGGGAGACAACCCGCCCGCCGACCTGCAACCGCCCCGGTTCTTTGATGACCTGGAGGGTTTCCGCTGGGCCCAGTCCATTGACCCCTGGGACGCCCACTACTCGCGGGTGATTGAAAACCAGTTGGACCCCATCCACCTGCCCTTTGTCCATCACAACACCATCGGGCGGGGGAACCGCACCATCGTAGACGGCCCTGTGGTCCGGTGGCTGGACCCCGACCGCTTCCAGGTGTACGTGTCCAGCCGGACGGACGACGGGCGTCCGCCCCGGAAGCCGGAGGAGGTGGACATCTCCGGGCACACCTTCTGGCTGGAGTTCATCTTCCCCAACCTCTGGCAGAACCATATCTCGGAGGACGTGCGGGTGGTGGCGGCCTTTGTGCCGGTGGATGAGGAGCACACGCTCCTCTACCTGCGCTTCTACCAGCGGTTCCTGCGGCTGCCCCTGCTGGGGGACCTGGTCGCCCGGCTGGCGATGCCCTTCAACGTGTCGGTAGCCCATCAGGACCGGCGGGTGGTGCAAACCCAGCGCCCGAAGCCCAGCGCGCTGCGGGGGGATGAGCAGTTGGTCCAGGGTGACCGGCCCATCGTGGAGTACCGCCGTCGGCGGGAGGAGTTGAAGAAGTAGGACAACTGTGAGCAGTTGTCTTACAGGAGGTTTTCCAATGCCAAACTATCGCCGTAATCTGACCCTGCTCTTCATCTTCGTCTTCGTGGACGTCTTGGGTTTCAGCCTGATCCTGCCGCTGCTCCCGTACTACGCCGCCACCTTCGGCGCGACGGCGGAGGTGGTGGGGCTGCTCCTGGGCGCCAATGCACTGACGCAACTCCTGGGCGCGCCTATCCTGGGCCGCCTCTCCGACCGCTTCGGCCGCAAGCCGCTCCTGCTATTGAGCCTGGCCGGTACGTTGGCGGGGTTCCTGATGCTGGGGCTGGCCCGCTCGCTGGCGATGCTCTTCGCCAGCCGGATTGTGGACGGCTTCCTGGGCGGCAACATCTCCCTGGCCCAGGCCTACATCAGCGACGTGACCGAGGGGAAGGAGCGCACCAAGGGGTTCGGACTCATCGGGGCCGCCTTCGGCCTGGGCTTCATCTTCGGGCCGGCTATGGGCGGCGCGCTGGCGGGAGGCGGGAACTATGCGCTGCCCGCGCTGGTGGCGGCGGGCCTATCGCTGTTGAACCTGTTAGGAGTACTGGTGTGGCTGCCGGAGTCGCTCCCCCGCGCGGAGCGGGAACGGCGGGCCCAAGAGCCGCGCGCCGCCTTCTCCCTGCGCGTCCTCTGGGAGGCGCTGAGTCTGCCCTGCGTGGGGCCGCTCCTGCAGACCCAACTCTTCTTCAGCCTGGCCTTCACCCTCTTTGAGACCGTCTTCTCCCTCTTCGTCCGGGAGCGGCTGGGGCTGGACGCCCGCACTACCAGTTTCGTCCTCACCTACGTGGGAATTCTGGTGGTGCTGGTGCAGGGGGTGGGGATTCGCCTGCTGGTGCGGCGCTTCACCGACAAGCAACTGGTCTTCGGCGGGAGCGCCCTGCTGGCCCTCTCCCTGCTGGCCTGGGCCTTTTCCCCGTCGCTGGGGGTGTTGCTGGTCGTGCTGGCCCCGCTGGCGCTGGCCTCCGGCGTCCTGCGGGTCGCCGTCAACACCGCGCTGACCCGCTCCGTCTGGCCGGAGGAGGTGGGCGGGACGCTGGGGCTCTCCGCCGCGCTGAGCAGCCTGACCCGCGTCGTCGCCCCGACGGTCGGCGGCTTCCTGTTGGGCCAGGTGGGAGCGCCTGCGCCGGGGGTGCTGGGGGCGCTCTTGATGACCTGGCTGGTCTACTACACCTGGCGGCGGGTGCTCTTCGTGCCCGACCTGGCGTGTCCGACGCCCAGGGTAACCGATTGATCAGGTGACCGGCACGGTCACCTGAGGAGGTGCCTGTGTTCCAACCCCGTCTTGTCGTCAGCAAATGCCTGGGATTTGCCCACTGCCGCTACGACGGCAGCATCATCCCGAACCCGTTCGTGACGGACCTGCGGGAGTTTGTGGATTTCATCCCCGTCTGCCCGGAGATGGAACTGGGCCTGGGCGCGCCCCGCCCGCCCATCCGCCTGACCCGTGTCGGCGGGGAGGTGCGCCTCCTGCAGCCTGCCACCGGCCGCGACCTGACCGACGCGATGCAGGCCTTCGCCGCGTCCTTCCTGGACGCGCTCCCGCCGGTGGATGGCTTTGTCCTCAAGAACCGCTCCCCATCCTGCGGGATCAAGGACGCCAGGGTGTACGCCGCGCCGGAAAAGGCCCCCGCGCTGGGAGCGGGGCCGGGGATGTTCGGCGGCGCGGTCCGGACGCGCTTCCCCGACCTCCCGGTGGAGGACGAGGGGCGGCTCACCAATCGGGAGATCCGGGAACAGTTTTACACCGCCATCTTTGCCCTGGCCGCCCTGCGGGAGGCGGAGATGTCCGGCCGGATGGGGGAACTGGTCCGCTTCCACACCCGCTACAAACTCCTGCTGATGGCCCTGAGCCAAAAGCACCTGCGGGAACTGGGGCGCGTGGTGGCGAACCCCGCAGGGCGGCCGTTCGGGGAGGTGGTCGCCCGCTACCGGGAGGGCTTCCGGGCAGCCCTGGCCCGTCCGCCCCGCCGCCCCTCCGTCCTCAACGTCCTGATGCACGCCCTGGGCTACTTTTCGGACCGTCTGACCCCGGCGGAGAAGGGGCACTTTCTGGATGTCCTGGCCGCATACCGGCAGGGGGTCCTGCCCCTCGGTGCGCCGGTGAGCATCCTGCGCTCGTGGATCGTCCGTTTTGAGGAGCCGTACCTGGCCGACCAGGCGTTCTTCCGACCCTACCCCGACGCGCTCCTCTCCCCGGTGGATTCGGGAAGAGAAGGTTGAGATGCCGCCCATCCGCATCGGCTACCCCTGCATCAACCTCTCCCTCAAGTGCCGCCCCAGCCGCACCTTCCGCCTGGCCTCCCTCTTCCGGGCTCACCTGCGCGCCGAGGCCCAACGCCACGACCCCAGAGTGCAGGAAATGTTAGCCCGTGGCGCGGCCGCCCTGGAAGCGCGCCTGGCGCGCATCGCCGGGGGGTACGATCTGATCGAGGAACGCCTGACGGACGAGGATTACCTCCAGGCCAGCCTGACCCTGACCGATTTCCTCTTCTGGCGGGAGGAAGAGGCGGCCTGGCGCTGGCTGACCCCCCGCTTTGTGGAGGCCCTGGCCTATCAGCAGTTGTCCTACCCGCGGGCCCTCCCCGCTGCCTTCAGCGGGTTGGCCGATGCGCTGTTGCAGGAATATCTCCAGGCCTGCCAGAAGGCGAAGCGGAAGCCGGATCGGGGGCTGGTGGAGGAGGTACGGCGGATTTTGCGGTGACTGGAAGTCACCTTTCTGGGCCTGCGGCCCCACCGACCGCACGACCCTCCCGATTTCTGAATACCAACGGCAGGTACACCTCTGCCCCACCGACCAGCAGCCGCACGCCGGCAACCTGGGTGAATCCGCCGCCCGTGCCGGTGAGCGGCAGCGTGTACCACACGCCGGATGGCAACGGCCCGGTGTGGGTGTCGGTAACGGTCAGCGTGGCCATCTCCTCCGCCGCCAGCACCGTCGGGCTGAGCACGAGCGTCAGGCTGGGAGAGGGGGTGGCTGCGCTCAGCGTGACCGTGTGCGGCAGGTCGGGCGGATAGAGGCTCAGCGTGTAGCGGGCCGTTCCGCCGGGGGCAATGGCGCGAGCGGATGGCGTCGCCATCAACGCAAACCCGGCCTCATAGCGCCCGATGTCATACGCCGCGCCCCAGTGCGGGTCACTCACGCCAAAACTGTCCAGCAAGGCTGTGAGCGAGGCGGGCAATTGCGTCATGCCCCGGTCAATCGCATTGACGCTCGAGGCCGTGAGGTGAAAATCGGGCCAGGAGCCGTCGAGCCTGTCGTGGTCGGCGACGTTGTAGGCCCAAAAAGCCGGATCGCCCGATACGCCGTGGTCCTCCCAGGGAGTGTTGGCCTGAACCTCGGCCAGCGTCTGCTGCGGCTCCCACGAGACCGAGCCGTCCTGGTGGACCTGGCGGACGACCATCGGCCCGGCGTGCCACATCCCGCCCCAGCCGTTGGCGTGATACAGGTTATAGTCAACGGTCATGTTCTGCGTGCGACCCTCGGCGTAGCCGATCTGCATCCCGAATGCTTCGTTGTTGACTATGATGTTGTTGAGGAACCGCGTGTCCACGCTGCCGTGGGTATCATAGGTCCAGCCGATGGAAAAGCCGTAGAGTGAATTGGCTGCGATGTTGTTGGCATAGACGATCTGCCCGTCGCGCCAGACGCCATATACCATGTAGCCCGTGTAGGCGTTGTTATAGGCTATATTGCGGTAGGCGTGGATGCCGCTGGCGTGATCCACATAGAGGCCAAAGCCGCCCATCCCGCGCACCGTGCCGTCCGTCCAGCGCCCGCGCTTCTCCGAGACGTAGGTCCAGCCGAAGGTGTTGCGGAAGACGTTGCCGGTGATCAGCACATCACGAAAGACGTGGTTATCCGGCGGGTCGCCCCAGAACTTGATCGCGCCGCAATCCGCCGTCAACTGGCAGGCTTTCTCAAAGATATTGTCCTTGACCAGAATCTCGCCCGTCTTGATCTCATCCGGCGTAAAACCGTACGTCTTGGACGATTGGATGACTGATTCGGAAAACTGGACGCCGTTGTGCGCGACGTGATGGACGTGATTGCCTTCGAAGCGCAGTTTGTTGGCAAAGATGAACGACGCCCCCACGGCGTTGTCGCTATCGGTGCGAAAGCCCAGGTGGTGCATCTCGTTGTCGCGGATGACCGTGTTGAGGATGCCGGAGCGGGTGAAGGAATCGGCGGCAGCGTTGTTCTCCCACCAGTCAACCAGCCGGATGGCGTAGGTGTCCATATAGGCGATTTCCGAGTCTTCCAGCGTAAAGCCGTCTATCGCGTTGCCTGCCGGCGCCGTGGCGCGCACCGATTGTTCGAGGTACACGCCCCAGTTGGCGTAGCGCAGCGTGGCGTTGCGCACAATATCGCCATACGCTTTGTGTGAATCCCAGTTGGACAGGTGAACCGCACTGCCGTTGAGGAACTCGATGGTCAATCCATCCAGGATGATGTAGGAGCGATTGCGCAGGATAAAGCCGTGATCGCGGCGGGAGATTTCGATGTTCAATGTGGCCGGGTTGGCCGGCGTGGGCGGCCAGAGATAGAGCCGTTTTGTGGATGAATCGTACCACCATTCGCCGGGGGTATCGAGCAGGCGCGGCTTGTTCTCCACGTAATACTTGGAGCCCCAACCCAGGCCGGGGTTGCCGGTGCCGCCGTCGTGCTCGCAGACGCGATCCACGGTGATGCGTCCGTCGGGCACGTCGTGGGCGACAATCGTGCGGCGATAGACGTAATGCCCCTGCGTGGTGTCCATCGCCACCAGCGTCCCGCTGATCAGGCTGCCCAGCGTGGTCAGGTTGCCCGGCTCGATGCCCGGAGGCTCGGTGTCGTTCGTGCGATCGGTCAATTGCGTCATCGAGCGCTGCGGCAGGTCGCAGTTGGGGTCGGACGGCGTGGGCGTGCACCCGGCCATCGCGGAGCCGCCGTCGGCGGCCCACCAGAACTCATGCGTCTTCCACTCGGTGACCACCTGCCAGTCCGGCTCACGGGCCAGGGGCAAGCGGGCCAAGACCTCCGAGGTCTGAGAGACCTCGGAGGTCTGAACGATAAAGCGCGGCGGACTGCTGAGGTTCCACGCGCTCAGGTCGGCCCAGTAGACGTTGGAATAGACGCCTGGTGGCAGGCCGATGGGGTCGCCGGTCAACTGCGTCCAGGTGAGCGACGAGGCCGGCTCTGAGCCGCGGAGGATCACCGTGCCGGGGCCGTTCTCGGCGCGGTAGACGGCCGGCTCGGCGGCGCTGCCGCTCAGGGCCGGATAGACCGTCTCGCGGTAGATGCCGGGGAGGATGTGCACCGTCGTGCCGGGGCCGGCCAGGTCGGCGGCCTTTTGGATTGTACGAAAGGCCGTGGCCGGGGTCAGGCCGTTATTCGCGTCATTGCCGTGCTCGGCGTCCACCCACAACTCGTCCACACGCGGCACCTGAAAGGCCACATCGTCCAGGCGGATCGAGCCGGAGGGGATGGTCTCTTCATTCTCGTTCACCTTGCCGAACTCGATCACGTCGCCGGAGGGGTCTTCGTGGACGACGTCGGTCTCAACGTAGCGCACGAGCACGTCGTTGACCCAGACCGCCACCCAGGAATCAATCCGGTAACCGAGCGTGATTTTCTGCCAGCCGTTTGCCAGGTCGAAAGAGCCGGATTGCCAGTCGTAGAAATAGCCGCCGGCTTTGGGCCAGGCGATGTAGCCTTTGTAGCCCTGGCCGGGCGGCTGGCGCAGGTAGAACCCGATCAGCGGCGGCCACCAGTCGGAGGCGGAACTGCGCACCTGGCCCACGCACAGCGACGTGCCCGGCGGCCAGTAGTTGGGCGATGGTTCCGGCAGGACGACGCTGTTGGGGTCGAGCCAGAAGGTCAGGTAGCCCTCGACGGCGTAGGCGACGGGGTACTGGTAGATGTAGGCTTCGCCCTGGCCGACGGTGGCCGCCAGCCCGGTCGAGCCGTTGCGCCCACCGCCGGGCAGCAGGCTCAGGTTGCCCGACCCGACCGTGCTCCAGGCGGCCAGCGAGCCGCTTTCAAAGTTGTCGGCGACGACGTCCCACACCGGCGGGATGACCGGGTCGGCGCGGGCCGGCAGATGGAGCCCGATAGCGGCCGGCAGACAGAGTATGAAAAGAACGATGACCTGCTTCCTCATCGCACAACCTCCCTGATGCGTGCCCCGGGCAGGGCCGACTGTAAGAAATCCAATACCCTGCGCCGATACAGATCGGGATAGGTCCAGGCCGACCAGGCATGACCCGAATCGTTGATCCACAGATCTTTCGGCTCGTTGGCGGCAGCGTAGAGCCGGTGGGCGTGTTCCACATGGGTCAGGATGTCGGCTGTGCCGTGGATAATCAACACCGGAATATGGACGTTGGGCAGCACCTGTTCAGGGCTGGGGACGTCCGGCACCAGCCAGTCGGGCGGCAGGCGGTAGCCCTGGGCAAAGTCGGTGTCGCTCCAGTCGGCAAACAGGCTGTCCAGCACCAGGGCATCGAGGCGGCCATCCACGGCAGCGGTGTTCACCAGGGCAGCCGCCCCCAGGCTCATGCCCAGGCCCGCCACCCGCTCGCCGACGCCCTCGGCCTCCAGCCAATCCAGTGCCGCCTGGATATCCAGCACCTCCTCGCGGCCAATGGTCGTGGGCCGATGGTCGCTCCCGCCGTGGCCGCGAAAGTCGAGGAGCAGGAGGTTGTAGCCGGCCTGGTGCAGCCAAGGCACCAGGCGCAGCATGGTCCATTTGGAATCGAGCAGGCCGTGGCACAGCAGGACGGTCGGCGCGCCTGGCTCCAGCACGGGCACATACCAGGCAGAAAGGTGCAGGCCATCGGCAGTGGTCAGCGTGACATCCCGGTAGAAAAGGCCGGCGTCGGCCGGGTCACGCCAGTAGGGGAATTGGGGGGGCGCGCCCCCACCGGAAGGGTTATAGGTGAGGTGCAGGCGGTCCAGCGTGCGGTGGATCACCGGCCAGGCCGGCGAATAGGGCTGGCGGAACAGATCGCTGGCGGCGATGGGCACGGCCCCCAACACCAGGCCCACCCCCACCAGCGCCACAAAGAGGAAATAGAGCTGCCGGGCGTTCATGGTGCTGCCTCGGCGGTGGGGGGAGGCGAAGGCAGTGGCGTCACCGTCGGGCCGGCCTCCCTTTCAACACAGGTGGCGACAATGACCAGGTCGGCGATCTCGACCGGCACTGCGGCCAGCTCGATCAACTCGGCGGCGGTGAGGTAGTGCAGCCGATAATGCCCGGCCTCCAGCGGGACAACCTTGCGCAGGCGGGTTTGGGCATAGTCCACCGGCAGCGACCCCTCCTGGCCCGCTGGCAGGATGAGGTCGCCGGAGATGAAAATGTGCTGCAGGCCCGGCTCACGCTGCATCTGGTAGAGGAGCGGCAGCGCCCCGGCCAGCGGCTCGCTCCGCAAGACCAGCTCCACCGGCCTGATCTGCACCGGCGACCCGGCCAGCACGGTGATCCGATCCAGATAAAAGTTGTCCGAAGCAGCGCGCCCGGCGCTGAATACTGTGCCGCTGTAGCGGTCCAACAGGATGAACGATTGCCCCACGGCGTTGAGGACCTCGAACCGGGCGCTGACCCGCCGCCCGGTGGCCTGCCAGGTGCCCTCCACATCGGTGAGGACCAGGTTCCTGCCCTGTAGCGAGTGGAAGCGCTCCAGGCTCTGCTCGTAGGAGGGGGCCGGGGCTGCCGGCTGCGGCGGCGGGCCGAGGTCCACCGCCAGGAGCAGGGGCAGGGCGGCGACGGCCAGGGCAGCCGCAAAACGGCGCTCGGCGACGCAACCCGGCGATTCGAGAAAACCGAACAGGTAGTAGCGGGTGCGCCGCAGCGGCCAGAGGAGCAGGATCCCCTCCGGGCTCAGCAGGTCCACCGCCAGGTGACAGAAAAAGCCCAGAGACAAAAGCCCCCACCCCTCTGGCCCGATAAGCGGGATGAGCGGCGCCGTGCCCACGGCCACGCCGATGTTAGCCGCCAGGCTGTGTCCCTGTCCGGCCGGCAGCCAGGCCTTCAGCCGGTGGGAGAGGAACGGCAGCAGGCGGCCAGGCAGCGATGCCGGAGAGTCCAGATCGGGCAAAAGCGCGCCGATGAGCAGGGGGATAAACAGCCACGGGTCGGCAGAGCCGCGTACCACCAACGCCAGGAGCAGATAGGTCGTCAGGGCAAACAGCTCGTAGGTCAGAGTGTGCAGGGCCAGGGGCCAGGGGTGGGTCCGCGGCAGGTTGCCTGCCCGCCGATAGAGCCAGGCGCGGAGCAGCGACAGGCTCAGGGCCACCAGGCCGAAAAGGAGATAGCCGGCGACCGCGTTGGATACCCGCTCGATGTAGCGCGTGGCCAGGATCCCGCCGGCAAAGATGAGCAACATCCACACCAGGTTGGCGGCAAGGGCCGACAGAAGGGCCGGCGAGACACCCTCCGGCAGCACCGGCCGCCGCAACCCGGCGACCAGCCAGTTGGCAACGACCGTGACTGTTACACTCAAGATCAACAGGCCAGGGATGACGCCGGGGTTCATGGATACTCCGCCAGACAGGTGGAAAAAGGTGTTCCCTGGCAAGATCTGCCAGAGAATTTCCGGGGTCGGCCCGCAGTCCCTTCGTCCCTGGAGCCCGGAGCGACCGGGAACCCTCCCGGCAAAATCTGCCAGGGAACCGCCAGGTCAGCCCTCTAACCGACGGCAGGGCCGCAGGCGATGGCCAGGGAAACAACTGTGGCCAGGGCAAGGAAGATCAGAAACAGCCGCACACGGAGCCTTTTCATCGTTCTACCCCCCTTTCCCTCCAGACTGGTGTGGGTCTATTATAGCTCTGTATCCGATTCATGTCAAGGTCCACCCTTTTCCATTGTAAAAAGGCCGATTATTACCGAATCGGCGACAATATTCCCCGTTCCATCCACTACCGGCACACCGGCCACATCGGGGTAGGTGTACACCCCGACCCGCGCCCGGAGAGGAGAAAGCAGGACCTCCGTATCTAGTTTTATGTCAAATAAACTGATGGCCCGATCCCCCTTTTGCCGGTAGACGGTCGGATAGCCGGCTGAATCCTGCTGGCCCTGTTTCTGGCCTGTGGGGTCCAACAGGTGGACGAAAAAGTGGGTGTCGTCGGGGCTTTGCCACAGCACCTGCCACAGCAGCCAGAGGCGGCCCCGGCCGCCGGGGCCGTCTGCCTCCCAGCGGTATCCCTGCAACTCGATGCCGTTCTGGAACAGGCGCGGCCCGGCGATGGGGGTGAACCCCTCCTGCGGCCAACCGCCATCCAACATGGCCAGGCGATAGCCCCCTGGCGCCTCGACAGCGGGCCACGGCCGGTACAACCCGGCTGCCTCCCCTGCCCTGGGTGCCAGGACAACCACCGCCTGGTGTGGCGGAAATAGCGCCGCCGACCTGCCATCTACGAAGCGACAGGCGACCCGGCCCCGCAGCAGCACGTCGAAAATGGCCGGGACCTCGTCCACCACCGGCGAATCCCCCGGCCCGATCACCAACACTTCGGCAGCTTTTTGCTCGCTGGCCAGCGCCACGGCCTGGTCGGCCATTTCCAGATACCGGCCCAGGGGCAGGCCAAAGCCGCCGGGCGTGTTGTGGGTCGCCACAAAACGGCCCATCAGGGCCAGGGCCACCACCTGGGCCAGGGCCATAAGCCCCAGGGCCACGGCTCCGGCGGCCCGCGGCCGGCCGGCCGGCCACGCGGCCCGGCCGACGATCAGGCCGGCAGCTGGCATGGCCAGGGCAAAAAAGTGGAGGTGCAGTTCCAGGCTGTGGCGCAGGTTGAACAGCACCGGCACCACCAGCCACGACAGGAGGACCAGGTCTACCTGCGCCGCCTGTCGCTCTGCAGCATCTGCCGCCCGCCAGCGGGTGATGGTCCGCCAGGCCAGCCCCACAGCGGCTGCCACCGTCAACCAGCCGAGCAGGTTAAAGGTCCGGTCAAGCTGCGGCACAACCCGAAGCAGGGGATAGGCATCGCCGGCCAGGGCGTGGATGCTCCGCCCGGTTAGAGCCTCCCAGGCCAGGCTCACCGCCGACCCCGGACCGGCGGCGGGATTCCACAGGTCCCAGGTGGCCTCCGGCAGCGCCCGCCAGGCGGCCAGGGCCGGCCAGCCGTTTTGAAACTGGTGGGCCAGGAATGGCAGGGCACTTAGCAGCCCCAGGCCCCCACCGACCAGCAACGGCCCGAGGCGCACCTGGCGTCGGAAGAGCAGCAGCCACAGCAGCAGCGCCGGCGCCAGGCCGATGGCCGAGGGGTGGACCTGCACCAACAGAGCATAGGCGGCCAGCATCCAGGCCAGATGCCGGCGCCGTCCCTGGACCAGCGCCGAGACGGCCAGTCCGACGAACAGAAGGGCCAGCAAGGGCACGAAGGCTACCTGCCAGATCTTACGGCTAAAGGCCACCGCCCAGGGGTTGACGGCCAGCAGCAACGCTGCAACGGCAGATGCCCATCGCCCTCCCCCCGGCCAACGCCGGGCCAGCCACCAGCACAGGGCCACCGCCCCCACGTTCACCAGCCCGCCGTACACCGTAGCCGGGATAGGATTGGCCGTGAACAGGAAGGCGGGCACGTACAGATAGACGCTGAGGGGCGAGTGGTCGAACCCGGCCGACGAGGGCACGCCGACGAAGGGCAGGTAGCCTTTTTGCGTTAATTCCAGGGCCAGCGCCTCCAGACGGGCCTCGCTGAATTTGAATTCGGTCAGTGTTGGCCAGCCCAGGCGCAACACCGCCGCCACCAGCAGGATGGCTGCCGGCAACAGGCGTTGGGCCGGCTTCCCCCGATCCATCACAGCCTCCGGGCCCGCCGTTGTAAAGCCGGAGCGCCTCCCGCCAGAGCCACAATCGCCAGGCCGGCCAGGCATAAGGGAAATCCCCAGCCCACCGGCGGGGGGGTGCCATAGACCTGGCCGATGGCCGGTTTGACGACCAGGAACTGCCAGGCCGCAAGCCCCGCCGCCGCTATGGCCAACGCGCCGGTCAGCAGGCCGGTGAACCGGACCGGCAGGCGTCCCAACAGCGGCGAAGCCAGCAGCAGCAGCCAGCAAAAGCCCAGGACAGCCGTCTGGAGGCGGAATTCCGGGGTGATCAGGCTGGCTGGCGACCAGGCCGGGGGCAGCAGTTGCAGGCTGACCGGGATGGCCAGGATGGGCATGATCCGGCGCAGCAACCGGGGATAGCCAAACCGGTGCGAGCCGGCCAGCAGCGCCACGCTCAGCACCACGGCCAGGGGCGGCAGGTAAAACAGGTGCCGTACCACCGACACGCCGGGCAAGAACTTGACAAACTCGCCCATATCCACGCCGCACAGGGTCAGTGCCGCGGTTTTGTGGGCTATCCACGGGCCATAGTAGCCGGCTGCCGCCGACAGCCATCCGGCGGGCAGGAGCCATCGCTCCACCCCCAGGCGGCCCTCTTGGGTCGAAATTTCTGGTCTATTCACTGCCTTTCTTCCAATCCTTTTGAGCTGCGTGGCAGGCAGCCCGGATCTCGTCCTCTTCAGCTTTGACCGATTGCAGGTACTGGCGCATAAACGTGCTGCGGCGTTGCCGGAGGGCCATAGGTGCCACAGCCACCACATCGTCCGCCGTCGCTTCCCGGCGACCATCGGCAGCGGCGTGGGCCCGGGCGGCTTCCAGGGCGACGATCTCGGCGCGCTGGCTGGAGATCTCCAGGTCCTCCACAAGGCGCAATGCCAGCTCCTCTGCCTCGGGGGCAAGCTCTACCTGGGGCAGCAACTCGCGGGCCTGGGCGATCTCCTGGCTAAAGATGGCCGTGTCCTCGGCCAACGCTGCCAGCAGCCAGTGGGGATGCTCGCGGAACATCTTGACCCGGCGGTACACCTCCAGCCGCTCGGCCGGATCGCGCAGGCCATCTACCACAACCCGTAGCCCAAAGCGGTCCTGGATCTGGGGGCGGAGGGGCCCTTCCTCAGGGTTCATGGAACCGACCAGGACAAAGCTGGAGGGGTACACCGCCACCAGGGGGCCGCGCCGCACGGTCACCCGGCCCTGCGCCGCCGCATCCAGGATGGCATCCACGATGGCGTTGTCCAGCAGGTTCACCTCGTCAATATACAGCAGGTTGCGGTGGGCGTAGGCCAGGATGCCGCGTTCCAGACGCACCCGTCGCTGCTCGACGGCCAGCCGTTCGTTGATGCCGCCAATGACATCCTCCAGGCGGGCGTTTAGCGGCAGCTCGATGAGCCGCATCCGGTCCAGGGTGGTCAGCGGTTCGCCGCGGGCCATTCTGGCCGCGCAGTCGGGACAGATGGCGTCCATGCCCCACGTTTCGGCCGCTTCCTCTTCGCAGCCGTAGGGGCACAGGCTGCGCCGCACGGGTGGCATCAGGTCCACCAGGCCGCGCGCTGCCGTCGTCTTGCCGGTGCCGCGCGGGCCGATGAGCAGCACCCCGCCCACCGACGGATTGATGACGCTCAGCAGCAGGGCGGTCTTCATCTCTAGCTGCCCGACGACGGCCAGGAACGGAAAGGCCAGCACCTCGCCGCTCACCGGCTCAGGGGGCCTGGTGCTCTTGAGGATCGCTGCGGCCGAGCGTTGCTTCAGAATGTCCAGGAGCATGGATTTCGATTGTTTCTTCATGGTTCTCTCACCTGGGCACGGCATAGATGCGGACCGGGGCAAAGTGGTAAACCGCTACGGTCGGATAGCCGGCCACGACCAAGCCGGGCGGATCGGGGATAAATTCGGCCAGCAACGTGCAACCTCTGACCAGATCGTCATACCTGCTCAACATCTCTCCATAGGCCTCCGGCTGCCGGCGTAGCAACGGCCACACCCCGTCACTGACGATCAGGAGATCGAACCCCTGCTGCCGGTACCAGGTCAGGTCATGGTTGCTGATCCGGAGCACATCCTCAACCTGATAACGGTCATAGTCGAAGGGGATGGCATAGTGCTCGATGGCGATCTTGCTCCCCGGTGCGACATTCTCCTCCACCCACCGACCGGCTATTTCGCGGTGATCGGTCCTGCTCAGGATTCTATCAAACGATATGCCGGCTGTCAAAGGCAGGGCCAGGAGAAGGAGACAGGGAGCGAGGAGCAAGAGGCAAGAAGTGAGCAGTTTGCCCTTTGCCTTTTGCCTCCTGCCTCCTGCCTCCTGCATCCTGTCCACCAGCCAGCCCCCGCCCAGGGCCAGGAAGGGCAGCAGAGGGACCATGTTGCGTTCAAAGCGGACGACAAAGCGAGAAACGAGCAGATAGTAGATCAGGGGAAAGGACAGGAGGAGCAGCGCCTTTTTCCATTCTTTCCAGGCGAGGCCAGGAAGCCCGAATGTTCCGGCTATCACCCACAGGGCATCGGCCGAAGTGAGAAATATGGCCGGATACCAACGCCAGTTGCCCAGGCCCTCGAAACCGGGTTGCGCCGTGCCATAGTGGTGCAGGACGGTCGCCAGCCCGGTGAGAAAATCGGGCAGATTGCCCAGGGCAAAGGGATTGCCGCCAAAGAACCCCAGCAGAAAACCGCCGATTGTCGCCCCCAACCGGCTGTTGAGCCAGCCCCACTCCCCCCACGGCGTTGCCAGGAGATGGGCCAGCAACGGGAGCACAAGCACCACCGCGCCGTTATACTTGGTTGCTCCGGCCAACCCGGCACACAACCCGGCCAGAAAGTACCAGCGTGCCTGTTGCCGTGTCCGGATCAGCTCGCTGAACAGGAGGGTCAGCGCCGCCAGGAAACCAACCATTATGTCAAACGTGGCGTAGTGTGAATGGATGATGTGAAGATAATTCCCGCCCAGCAACAGCGCAGCCAGTAAACCGGTTCGCCGGTTCCACAACTGCCTGCCGACCAGATAGATGACCAGGATGGTCAGCGTGCCAAAGCAGGCGGTCAGCCACCGCCCCACCTGGTAATAGTTGGGCACGACAAAGGTAGGTAGATATTCCCACAGGTTTTGCGTGACACCGTATAAAAAGTACAATGCATCGGCGATGGTGTTGAGATAGGCATAGAACGGTGGGTAGTTGAAGCGGTGCAGGTTCCAGTCGCCGGTCCACAGGATCTGAGCCGCGCGCTCTACCAGAGCATGTTCGTCGGGATGATAGCGGGTGTAGGCCGGCAGGCCAAAGCCACTCCCCCACAGACGCAGGGCAAAAGAAACAAGGAGCACCAGACAGAGGGCCAGGGAGTCTATTTTAGTCAGGAAGAACCTTCGCATAGCCTACCTCTCCCTTTGGAATTTCCTTATCCGTCGCGTTCCTGTGCGCATTGACTATGCGAAAAAGAACGGGGGGCCAGGGGAGACTCGATCGGAATCTACCGACTTGCATCGGAGCAAAGAGGTACCCGGACGCAAAGCCGTGTACCGGCGCCAAGTTGGGAGAACAGCTCAAACTTCCCTTTAAGCAGCTCAACCCACTCATGAATGCCCAGCAACCCAAAATGCCCATCAGCAGCAAACAGGGTCACCGGATCGGGCACGGTGAATCCCTTTCCATTGTCCTGAATCTGGAGGACTGCCTGTGAGTCTGTCACCGCCAGCCGGATCATGACCTGGCTGGCGTCTGCATGTCGGGTGACATTCGAGAGAGCTTCCTGGTAGATCCTGAACAGGGACATCGCCGTTTCTTCCGGAAGCTGATGATCTTTGTCTTCATCCAGCATCGCCTGGATCTCTAACCCATGCCGATGGCCAATCCCCTCACTATGCGCCCGGATAGCCGCAGCCAGACCGAACAGATCCAGCAGAGAAGGCCGCAGCTCGGCACACAGCCCCCGCAATTCATCCAACAGGGCTCCAGCCTCCTCCCGGAGCCCATCCAAAGCAGCCTGCATTTTGGGATCGCCGATCCTGGCTGCACACTCGCGAAGCTGATACCGGAAGGCAATCAACTGCTGGATCGGACCCCCATGCAGGTATCGAGCCAGATGTTTTCGTTCTTTTTCATGGCTTCTCAGAAGCTTTTGGTGCATCTGCTCCAAAATCAAGTGATTGCGTTCGATCTCCTCAAACTGGAAGCGCAACCTCTCTATCAGCAGGATGTTTTTGATCGCCAGAGCAGCCTGATCACCCAATGTGCGCAAGATTTGCAAATCGTCCACGTCAAACCGCTCATCGCCCAGGCGCGCTCCCAGCAACAACAGCCCGACCAACCCCTCACCGCTGACCATGGGAAGCCACCAACGGATCGCCTGATGGGCAAGGAGCGCGCTACTGGCAGGTTCCAGATGCTCTGAGGCCATCTGCTGACGCAACTGAATCGTCTCAACCGGCCAATGGAGGGCGCTCAACCGACGGCCCAGTACCCCTTCTGTGTCCAACGTCAGCAGCGAGGGGTCTACGGGAAAGTCGCCATACCGCCGCCCTCTCAACCTGTAAACCGACTGTGGCTCAGGCAAGAGCAATGCAGCACCCCGCACCCACAAGATGCGGATAGCCCGTTCCAGGATCAATTCCAACTCACGGCGTTCCAATGTCCCGGCCAGGCTATGGCTGATGTCACTCACCACACTTCGATAATCATACCAGCCACCATAGAAGGCACGATCGACGGCCCGCTGGATCAGGTTGCGGAAGGGGAGTCCTGCCAGTCCGGCCACTACCAGCAGCAACACTCCCACCAGTTCCCGATGGAAGGCAATACCCGGCAGAAACAGGTCAGACAGGCGTAAAGCCAGCAGGTAAGCGCCGATCAGGGTGAAGGTGAGGATCAGGTAGACCAGACTGCGGTTCAACACCAGATCGACACGCAACAGGTCAAAACGCAAAATGGCCTGCCAATAGGCAAACGGAATGAGGACCAGAAAGGACAGGGTGATGGGATAGGGAATGAAAGGGAAGCCCAGGAGATCGGGCAACAAAGAAAGCCCCAGAACAGGGGCAAAACCCCAACTGGTACCCAGGACGATCAGGCGGAGCCGGCGCCGCGCTTCGGGCGAGCGGGCAGTCACATAACCGTAGAACAGGCAGAACAGAGAGCCCAACAGGGCACCGCCCAGCAAGAGGCGCAACCCCCGACTCCCCCACTCTGCGCGCCACCAGTGCGATACCGGTCCTGGCAACAGGTAGGGAATTGCCACAGCAGCACCGGCCGCATAGATGACCGCCAGGACCGGCCATCGCCAACGCCCCAGACGTATCCCCACCAGGACCAGATGAAAGTGCAGAATCAACGGCGCAAGCACGCCAACCAAAACGCCGAACAGGTGCGCCGCCCCGATCAACCCGCTACCGGACAGGTTGCCGGCTGCCAATGCAGCACCGCCCACCAGACTAAAAGCCCGAAAAAGGCGGACTTCTGTGTTCTGCCGGGCAAGTCCTGGCATCAGGGAACTGAAGGCCCAAAAACTCATGGCGATGATTAAGGGCCAGACCGCCTCATATGCACAGCAGGACAGTGAGCCCGCAACCGGCGGGCCACCATGACGCCGCTCATGTCAGGCATCTGCACATCCAGGATACACACATCCGGACGGACGGCCCTGACCAGCTCCAGGGCCTGGCTACCGTCGGCGGCCTCGCCTGCGATCTCGATGTCAGGTTCCTGTCGGAGAGCATTGCAGATGCCCAACCGAACCACCGGGTGATCGTCAACGACCACAACGCGGATGGTCTTCATTCTCCCTCCATCACCCTTTGTCAAAAAGACCGGTATACCTCTAACAACTGTCGTGCCGCTCCTTCCCATGTGAACTGCCGCGCCTGCTCCCGCCCGGCAACCACCAATCGCGCCCGCAGCTCTCTGTCGCTCAGCAGGCGGACCAACGCCCCGGTCAGGGCATCCAGATCAGCAGCATCCACCAGCAAGCCCGCTTCACCTGTCACCTCCGGCAACGAGGAATTATCGGCGGCCACCACCGGCGTGCCACAGGCCATCGCCTCCAGCACCGGCAGGCCAAACCCCTCGTACCATGATGGAAAGGCAAAGATTGCCGCCAGATTGTAGAGCGCCGGCAGGTCGGCATCGGCGACAAAGCCGGCAAAGTGCACCCGCTCCTCAAGCCCCAGACGTGCCGGCAGGGCCAACATCTCCTCATACATCCACCCCCTGCTGCCGACGATGACCAGATGCAGGTCGTCCGCTGCCGGCAACCGGGCAAAGGCCCGGATCAACCCGTCAAAGTTTTTGCGCGGCTGGAGTGTACCCAACCCTAGAATAAACCTCGTCGGCAGGTTATAGCGGGCGCGCACCCGCTCCAGCACCTCCGCATCCCGAACCGGCCGAAAGCGGGGCTCGACACCGGGATACAACACCGTCACCCGCTCCGGCTCCACCTCCAGCAGTTCGATCAGGTCCCGGCGCGTGCTCTCGGAATCGGCCAGGATGCGCCGCGCCCGGCGCACGGCGCGGCCGACCGCCCCCTCCAGGTAGCGACGAAAGGCGGGCACAAAGCACTCGGGCACACGCAAAAACGACAGGTCATGCACGGTCAGGATGGTCGGCGTGCGGCCCGTCGGCGGCAGCACAAAGTCGGGCGAGTGGAACAGGTCCAGCCGCCCGGTGACAAGTTGGACCGGCACCGGCAGGCGCAGCCGCTGCCACAGGATCGTTGTCCATCGGTCGGAAAGGGGCACGGCGCGCAGCCGAAAGTTGGCCGGCCAGGAACCCGGCCCGTCGTCCCCCCGCCCGGCGACAAACAGGCGGTAGTCGTTCTCCCGGTCCAGGTCGGCCAGCGCCCGGATCAGATTGCGCGTGTAGCGCCCGATGCCGCCCCCCTGCTGCACCGCTGCTGTGTAATCAATGCCGATGTGCATCCTGGCTCAGATGAAACGTCACTCAATTCCCCGATAGGTCCAGATGCGGTTGATGCCAAAGTTCCAGAACAGGACCACGATAGTGGCGATAGCCTTGGCCAGGTTATAGCTCAACCGTCCGCTGACAAAATGGGCAAAAACATACCGGTCCAACACCAATAAGAGCAGGGTGTTGATGCCCCAGCCCAGCACATTGACGATGGCAAACTGGACCAACTGGCTGCCCACGGGCCGCTCCTGTGATTCGGGAAAGGTCCACAGCCGGTTCCAGGTAAAATTGCTCAACACGGCCATGCTGAACGAGATGGTGTTGGCCAGGGCCAACTGAATCTGGCGCGGCTCCAGCGCCACGTTCCAACCCACCCCCAGGCCGATGGCCTCGAACAGGCGCTTCATGAGGTTGAGGACGGTCAGGTCCACCACGAAGCCCAGCGTGCCGACCAGGGCAAATTTGATGAACCGTTCCAATTCTTTGGGGCTGGACAACAGCCTGGCCCAAAGGGGACCCACAAGGGGCAGGGCCTTCATCCAGGCCGCCCGGCGACTGCTTTCAAGGGTTGTGATGATCCGTAGCAACAGTGTCATGCCTCCTTGAGACTGCGTCAATCGCTGCCCCCATCCCCAGCAGCATCGCCACCTGCAGGTAGATGCCGTGGACGTACAGGTTGTCGAACAGGTTGTGAACGCTGAGGTGGACCAGGACGCCCAACAGGCCCAGGGCCAGGCCCCACTCCCAACCGAAGGTACGCCGCGTGGCCCGCCAGGCCAGAACCAGGGCCGCACCCCACAGGAGGAGATAGGCCCCCAGGCCCACGACGCCCGCTTCGGCCCCGATGTTGAGATAGTAGTTGTGGGCATGGCCCAGAGCGTAGGGCCACAGAGGCAGGGCATAGCGGCCATAGACCGGCTCATAGTTGCCGATGCCCACCCCCAGCCAGGGATGATCGGTCCACATGGCCAGGGCCGCCTGCCAGTGGGCCATCCGCTCCAGGACGGCAAAGTTGGCATCGGTAATCTCTTTTCCCCGCACATCCATGATGCCCAGGTACGGCATCAAGTCGCCGAAACGTTGCGCAATCGCCGGCGGCACGAGCGCCAGCCCTCCGCCCACCAGGAGGTACAGGAGGAGGACCACAAACACCGCACCCAACACTGCGGCCCGTCCGCTGCGGGCCACCACAGCGACGGCCATGGCTGCCAGGGCAGCCGCCAGCCCCAGCCACGCCCCCCGTGACCAGGACATGATCATCGCCGCCAGCATCAGCGCACCACAGCCGGCGGCCCACAGGAACCATCTCCCCCTCACCCCGACCCTCTCCCCCAGGGGAGAGGGGACCACCGCGACCACGATCAGGCCCACTGCCAGCGGCAACGTCAGCCCCAGGTAGCCGGCGTAGGGGTTGGGCTGCTCGAAGGTGCCGTAGGCCCGCATGAAACGGCCAAAGAGGATGAACTGCTCCGGGCCGACCTGAAAGAGGAACTGGTAGATGCCGTGCAGGGCAGCCACAGCCCCTGTGGTCAGGATGGTGAACAACAGGGCTTTGCGCCACCGCTCGTCCATCTCGTCCGCCACCAGCAGGTAGAGGAGCAGCACCTCGATCCATTTGAGGACCTCCTTGAGGCTGTGTTGAAGCGAGGTCGCGCCCAGGGTCGAGAGCAGCAACGCGCCCAGGAAGAGCAGCAGCGGTCCCGTCAGCGGCGGCCAGCGGAGGTACAGATCGCGGCGGGCGAGGCGGCGCATCAGCCAGGCGGCCAGCACCAGGGCCAGCAGCGCCTCGGTCAGACCGACGTTCATTACGCCAACCTGCACCTGGCGCAGAGAGCCAAAGGGCACCGCCGGCACAAGCAGCAACACCCCCACCTGCGGCCAGATGAGGGTCGCCAACAGCACTGCCGCACCGGCGACCAGCAGCACCGCCCAGGTCAGCGGCAGCAGTGCGATGGCCAGGGCCAGCGCCACAATCAGCCCCAGGGCGGAGAGCGTCGCCCGGCCGTCAGGCCTGGCGGCCCAGGCGCGTACGGAACCAATCAACGGTTTTCCTCAACCCTTCTTCCAGTTCGACCACCGGCTCCCATCCCAGCACCCGCCGCGCCTTGCTGATATCGGGGCGGCGGATCATGGGGTCATCCTGGGTCCGCTCATCGCGGGGATGGACGAACAGGATCTCTGATTTGCTGCCGGTCACTTCCAGCACCTTGCGGGCGAATTCCAGGATGGTCATTTCCTGGGGGTTGCCCAGGTTCACCGGATAGACTTCGCCGGACCACAGCAGGCGGACCATGCCCTCCACCAGGTCGGAGATGTAGCAAAAGCTGCGTGTCCGCGAGCCGTCGTCATAGACCGTCAGCGGCTCGCCCCGGAGCGCCTGGCGGATGAAATTGGGCACCACCCGGCCATCGTCCAGCCTCATGCGGGGGCCATAAGTGTTGAAAATGCGCACAATGCGCGTCTCGACGCCGTGGTAGCGGTGGTAGGCCATGGTCAGCGCCTCGGCGAACCGCTTGGATTCGTCGTAAACGCCGCGCGGGCCGACCGGGTTGACGTTGCCCCAATAATCTTCCGGCTGGGGATGGATCAGCGGGTCGCCGTAGACCTCCGACGTAGAAGCCAGCAGAAAGCGCGCCCCTTTGGCCTTGGCCAGGCCCAACGCCTTGTGGGTACCCAGCGCCCCCACCTTCAGCGTCTGGATGGGGTAGTTGAGATAGTCCACCGGGCTGGGCAGCGAGGCCAGGTGCAACACCGCATCCAACGGCCCTTCGACAAAGATATACTCGGTCACGTTGTGTTTGATAAAGCGAAACCGCTCCTGCCCGGCCAGATGGGCAATATTATCGGTCGAGCCGGTGCTCAGGTTGTCCATGGCGATCACCTCGTGGCCCTGCGCCAGCAGGTAATCGCACAGATGGGAGCCGATGAAGCCGGCCCCGCCCGTAATCAGGATGCGCATCGTTCCTCCTCGTGTTGGAAGAGTGGGAAGTGGGTATGTCCAGGTTCACAGGCGCGTGCTGGATTTGATCTTTGCCGATTGCCTGTCCTATGGTTATTTGTGGCATTTCCCGCTCTCACCAATTTGTGTCTGGCCTTCAACCACGGAGCGTATACCCTGAAAAGGATTCTACGGCAGAATTGCCGGCCTGTCAACTTGTGGCCATCTCCCGGCAAGCCCGCCCTGGCAGGCCGTTAGCCAGGCCGGCTGTTGAGAACAAAGCATGCTTGTCAGCGAGCACGCTTTGGTGTATAATGGAGCCAGGTTGAATGACAAGGGTGAGAGAATCGACATTGAGATTTTAGAGGCCAGTCACTTCATGGGGGATTCCATTATAGAGAGGGTCTGATGAGCAAGCTTGCAGGTTGGAACCGTCCGCTGGGGCGCAGCGCGGTCGTGGTTCTGATCTTGCTCCTGTCCGCATCCTTGTTCTACTGCTGCGGCGTGCCAGTCATCACCGGTCAGGCTTGCTATGACTTCCTCAGCGGACACGTTCCGCCACGCGCGCTGACTCGATTCCTCGACTGGTCGTTTCAGGCCGCCGTCGCGGAGGACTATGATTGGCTGGCAACAATCAGCACACCGGAGGCGCTTGAAGAAGTCAGGGTCGCCCAGCATGTGGTGACAACCGATTATGAGATCGTACTCAGAGACAACTTGACTGGGTTGTACGAGTACCGGATCCGTTTCAGCAATGGGGCTGTCGTGTATGTCACTCTGCAAGGGGAGTGGCACGCGTGTCCTGATTTCATCGTGACAGACGAAGAGGTGCTTCAGAACATCCAATTGATGAGCATAGAGGTTGAATCGGAGTAGCGTGAGTCAGAGGAGACGGTCTTGAAGAAATGGTATCAAGAAGATTGCCGCTTCAAGATTGAGGTCCTACATAGCCCAGGCCGCCGATGAGGCCCTGCAGAGCGTTGCGAACCGCGGCTTCGTTCTTGGGCCCCCACCGGTTCCCCAAGACCAGCAAACGGCGATCCATGCGTTTCACCGTTTGCTCCACCCGCACTTGCCCCTCCTCCAGCCGCACCTGGCCTTCTTCTACCCGTTCCAACCGCTGCTCCAGCCGCGCCTGGCCTTCTTCTACCCGTTCCACCCGCTGCTCCAGCCGCGCCTGGCCCTCTTCCAGCCGCGCCTGGCCTTGACGCAACTCCTCCCAATGCTGATGCCAGCGCGACATCTCGGCCTTGAACTCTTGCAGTTCTGCCTCCATCAACTCTGCCTTGCGGTCCCACCGGGCCAGGATATCCTGAATTTCCCAGCGAGGGGTAAAAGCCCCGGCCAGAATGCGCGCCAGCTCATCGCGCCAGGCCGCATCTTCCCGCAGCAGGTCGGGCAGCTCCTGACGGATCATTTGTCGAAATGTGGTCCGCTCTACCGCAGCCATAAAACCCTCCCCCCCTCGGCCCTGACCGAGAGGGTTGTCGGCCTACATTATAGCCCACCTTTGGCAGAATGGCAAGCCACGCGCCCCGTGGGTTTTCGAACAGGCGAGAATCGCCCACCGAAGCAATTTGCTTCGATCACCCCACGTCCCTGACCCGGTAATGGTCACCCCCCATCGCCTCCACCTGCACCATCGCCACCATCAGCACAAACACAGAGGCCAGGTCCACCAGGAAAAAGGCATTGTCCACCAGCCCATGCGCCACAAAGTTGACCATCCCCCCCATCAGCCCCAAAACCAGTAAGGGCAGGTCTTGCCCCTGCCCGGCACCTCGCGCCTGCCCGGCACCTTGCCCCTGCCTACGGCCTTGCGCCATTTCCCCGATCTCCTCTGGGACACTGCGACGACAAACCCACCACCCTCGCCGGAAAAAACCAACCAGTAGCCCCAGGATGATGGCCAGTCCCGGCAGCCCCAGCCGCAGCCAGAAATCGAGCACGAAATTGTGGGGATGGGACAGGTTGAACTCTTCCCAGGCGGTGGGCAGGACGTAATGGCTGCGATAAGCGTACAAAAAATTATCCAGCCCCACACCCAGCAGCGGATGGTCAGCGAGCATGGCCAACGACGAGCGCCACAGTTGCAGCCGGAACCAGGTCGTGCCTTCGGTCACAGCCAACAGCGATGTCAGCCGGGCGGCTCCTCCCAGCAGCAGGACGAGCGCCGCAACGACCAGCAACAGGCCCACGGCAACGGCCAACGTCCGCCGGCCGCGCATGGCTGCCAGGAACAGCAACGCCGCCGGCATGCCCACCAGCCATGCCCCGCGCGAGTAGGTCAAAAAGAGCGCAGCGGCCATGGCCAGTGCGGCCAGGCCATACAGCCAACGCCGCCGCCCGCCCCGCGCCCACAGGCCGACGGCCACTGCCAGGGGAAAAGCCCGCCCCAGGTAGAGCGCCAGATTGTTGGGCGAGCCATAAAAGCCCCGCACCCGCCACACCCCCTCGGCGGTGATCAGGTTTGCGCCCAGCAGCCACTGGCCCACCCCCACCAGGGCGATCAGAGCCGCCCCCAGCATCCAGGCATCGGCCAGCCGCCAGACATCCCGCCGCGTCCGCACCATGGCCCGTAGCAGGGCGTAAAAGATGCCCGCCTCCAGCACCACCGTCCGAAACTCCCGTGCCGCCTCGCGCCCATGTTCAGCCCACAGCAGCGACAACGCGCCCATGGCCACCAACGCCATCACACTCCAATCCAGTGCCGTGAAACGGGAAATGTCAGGCAGGAAACATACCGCTATTCTGCCTTCCCTGCCCTCTGCCTCCTGCCCCTTGCCCCCTGCCTCCCGAAACACCCAGCCCAACGCCGTCAGCAGCGTCAAAATCTCGACCATGGAAAAGACCTTGCCCAGCAGCGGGCGGCCCAATTGGTAGAACGGCAACGCCAGGGCGATGAGGGGCAGGCCCATCTCCGGGCGGAGGAGGAGCAAAAGGCCCAGCAAGGCCAGCGCCGCCAGAGTGGGGACCGTGCCGACCATGACGTAGGCCAGGAGCGCAGCGCCGGCGGTCAGGGCCAGGGCCAGGCGGTCGTCCAGGGCGTGGTAGCGGGCGGATAGCGAGGAGAAAGGAGAAAGGAGAAAGAAGCAAGAGGCAGGAAACAAGTGGCGGTGGGGCCAGGCCTGGTAGAGGGTGACGACAAGGACAATCAGGGCGGCCAGGCCCAGGCCGGCAGGCAGCCACGGCCGGTGGGACGGTGCTTCCCGCACAACCGCCCAGCCGACGATGGCCCACTGCCCCCAACCCCGCTCGGCGACGATCTCGGCCACATGTTCGCCGGCGGGCAGGCTGCGGGCCAGGGTCACGGTCTGGGTCCCGGTGGCAGCCGGGTCGTAGAGGACGACATAGGCCCGGCCTTCGACGTCGCGGGGCAGGGCGTTGGCCGGCCGGCCGTCCACCGTGACGAACAGGAAGGCGCGATAGTCGCCCCGGCGAACCATCAGGTCCAGGCGTGTGCCCCAAAAGGGGATGGTCAACCGGTCGCCGCTGCCGCCAATGTCGGCCCCGGCGGGGGTCACGCGCCAGCCTCCCTCGTAGCGTCCGCCGGGATGGTCGGCGGGGTAAGCGCCGGGCCAGGCGCGGGGCGGGGCGGTCGCCACCGCGCGCAGGGCGTCGCGGGTAGCAGCGTCCGGGGCGTACTGGCCGCGGAGGTCGTCGGGCGACCAGGCGGCCCACAGCATCGGTCCCAGCCAGGGCCATGCCTGTCGCGCCTGCTCCACCGCCCCGGCGGCAAGGGAGGAGACTGTGCCAAAAGAAACTGCCCACACCGCCGTCCCGGCATCGCCGTAGGCCTCCATCACCTCTCGCAGCAACGCCGCCCGCTGCCAGTTCAGTTGCCCCGCATCGGGGGCCGCGTCCAGGGGCTGGCCAAAATCGTAAGGCTGGACGGCGACCACGTCGAACCATTCGGCAGCCCCCCAGCGGTAGAGGGCATCCAGGAACGACAGCTCGCTCATGTTCGCCCCGCCCGGTTCGACGTTGGGGGCCAGGGCCGCCAGCAAAACGACCGCGCCGGGGTCGGCGGCACGGACCTGGACGGCCCCCTCGCGCAGCAGCCGGGCATAGGCCGCCGGGTCGATCTCCCGCGCCCCCCAATGGGGCGCGATATTCGGCTCATCCCAGATCTGGTAATAATCCACCTGGTCGCCGTAGCGGGCGGCAAAGGCGGCGACGAAATCGCCAAAGTGGTGCGTCTCGATGGGCGGAGCCAGGGGATTGTCCGCATCCACCGCCGCCCTGGCCCAGGCAGGAGAGCCATCCAGCACGGCGATCAGAGTTAGATTATGTCGAGTCAAGGCGGCCATGATCTCGTCCCAGACCGCCCAGTCGAAATCGCCGCGCTGCGGTTCGATCCGGTCCCAGGGGAAGCGTTGTCGCAGCCAGCGGAAACCGGAGGCCTCTATCGCTGCCAGCACCTCCTCCCGCCGGGCCGCATCCAGGCGGCTCAGGTCGGTATTGACACCCGGCGACTTGTCCGCCGCCAGGGGGATGAAGGGCAGAGGCTCTGCGGCCGGCAGCCGCGACCGGCTCCACAGCGCCCCACCGGCCAGCAGCACCGCCAGGCCCAGGCCCAGCAGCAGCCCCCCCCATACCCGCAGCCGGTCGTTCACCGCGCCCATCTCGGATGTGAACTTTGCCTGTCGCCGGTCAGTTGGGTCAGGCTGCCGGTCTGCACATCCAACCGATACAGGTTGCCCTCATATTCGATCAGCAGCGCGTCGCCGGTCGGTGACCAGGCCGCGTCAGGCGCAATCAACCCCATCCACCCCTCAGGTGGAAACAGCCGACGGCTGTTGCTGCCGTCGCGGTCCACCAGGAACAGCTCATAGCGGCTATCCTGGGAGTTGCGCGGGCTCTGGGCCTGGCCGTAGAGCAGCAGGTCCCCCGCCGGCGACCAGCGCGGCCCAGACCACATGCCCACCTCCTCGGCCAGGCGCACCCGCAGCCTGCCGTCGGCACCGACGACCCACAGGCCAAACACCGGGCTATCCTCGGGGTCCAGCCCCTCCAGGTCCCCTTCGTGCCGGACAAAGGCCAAAAAATAGCCATCGGGCGACCACGACACGCTGGGGACCCATGCCCAATGGCTTTGGGTGCGAAAGGGGGGAAAAGAGGCCAGGGGCAAAAGCACCTTGTCCGCCACGGCCAGGATGCCCACTTCATCGGCCTGGCTGTAAGCCAGATACACGCCGTCGGGCGACCAGGCATAGGTGCGGCCCCACCAGGCATAGGGCATCTCGGCGTTGGGCGGGAGCAGTTGTTCGATCGTGCCTGCGCCCTCTTCCGACAGGGTCATCAACCACAGGTCGTTGTTGGCCTTCCAACCCGGTACCCCTCCGCTCCGGTCGGCGGTGGAATAGGCCAGCCGTTTGCCATCGGGCGACCAGGCGGCCCAGATCACGCCGGTCACCCCCAGGTATTCCGGCTCCTCCCCCACCAACGACGTGCGGGCCAGCCACAGCGAGTTGAGGGGGGTATCCACATCGCCGACCATCGCCCGGGTAAAGGCCAACCGGGTGCCATCGTCCGACAGGGCAAAAACACGGCCGTCCAGGTCACCGGAGCCAGTGAGGTTGCGCCGCAGGTCAGAAGAGCGGCGCATGATCCAGGCGTTACCCCCTGACATATAGACGATGGTCCCCGAAATCGGCACCGACGTCAAGGCCCCTTCCACCCCCACCAGAATAATCTCGTCCACCGGCTTGACCACGACTTCGCGGCGGACCTCCCGGCGCGACACCTCGACGCCATCTTCCAGCGTCACCTGGTAGGTAATCTCTACCTCGCCATTAGCGCCAAGCTGAAGGAGTCGCCGCTCGCCGACCGGTACCGCCTCGCTGCGCATCGTCTGGTGGGCAAAAGGCAGCGGCTGGCGTTCCGTCTCAAACGTTTCGCTGACGCGGGTCACAACAACAGTCATGCCGTCGGCCACGTTGACGTACAGGTCGGGGTCCACCCGGTCCAACGGCCCCAAGGTCACGCCGGCGGCCTCCAGCAGCCCGCGCACCGACAGCGGTTGGCCGATGACCTGCAACATCTGTTCCTGGCCATCGGCCCGCAGCGTTACCAGGATCGGCCTGGGGTTGCCGCAGGCTCCCAGGCCGATCAGCACCAGGAAAAGTATGGCCAGCCCCCCGGCAACGGGCAGGCCCCGCCTTGCGCCACTGCGGGCCATGCTTTCCGCCTCGATGCGATTCATGCCTTCCATCGTACCACAACCGGCACCAAACTCAAAATAGATCGGCCAATTCGGCCTGACCCCCCGGCCTTGTGCCCGCATTATACTCCAAAAGCCTGCCAGCAGCAAGGGCAGACATACCTCCCTGCCCCCTTGCCATTTGTCAAAACCGGGCGTTCATAGTACAATGTCCCCGGTTCACCCGCCGGAGGATAACAAGCCAGAGACAGGATGGAGCATGATGAGCCACAGGCTACAGGTCCTGATCGTATTGGGGATCTCGACGATAGCGGTCCTGGCAGCATGTACGCCCCAATCCACCAACCCGCAGGAAGAAACAGCCGTTGCCCAACTGTTGACCATACAGCCAGAAATCGCCCTGACGTTGACCGCCTGGCCCACGCCACCGCCCCTCCTCACCCGCCCCCCCACGCCCACCCCCGCACCTCGCCCGCTGTGGACCGCCCTGCCGCCAACCGGCGGCATCCCCTCGCCAACACCGACGCTGCCACCGACACCGGCCGGGCCATCCGGCAGCACCCCGCCCCCTGTCGGGTCGAATCCGCCAGCGGTGCGGCTGCTCATCCCCAGCCTGGGGCTCGATGTGCCGGTGGTGGAAGTGAGCTGGGATGTCGTCCTGGAAGACGGGTCCTGGCGCAGTGTGTGGCAGACCGCCGACGGAGCGGCCGGGCATCATCGGAACAGCGCCAACCCCGGCGAGGCCGGCAACGTGGTCATTGCCGGCCACCACAACACCCGCGGCGAGGTGTTCCGCCAGGTGAGTGAGATCGGGCTACCGGGCGCTCAACTTGACATAGGGGATGAGATCATCCTGGTGGCTGCCGATGGGCGGCAATACACCTACACCGTGGTCCAATGGGAGCGGTTCCCAGAAGAGGGGCTGTCGGAAGCGGAGCGCCGGGCTCATGCCCGTTACCTGGCCCCCACCCAAGACGCCATCCTGACGCTGGTTACCTGCTGGCCGTATGAGAGCAACTCGCATCGGGTGGTGGTGGTTGCCCGGCTCAAATAGGGCAGAGCGGCCATCTGCCCACAAATTGCACCTCCCCCAATGAGCCGGAAAGCCCAGGCCCGCGCCAGATTCTGGTTGGTCGGCAGCCGGGTGGCGGCCCTGTTGCTGGCCGGATTGGCCGCCTGGCTCAGCCTGCGCCGGGTGCACTGGCCGGCGTTGCGTGTTGCCCTGGCTGGGGTCAACGTGCCCCTGCTGGCATTGGCGCTGGCCACCGTCCTGGTCACCACCGCGGCCAAAACCGCCCGGTGGCAGGTGCTGCTCCGCGCGTGTGGGGCGTCGGTCGGTGGGATGCGGGTAGGGCGCGTGCTGCTCATCGGCCAGATGGGCAACAGTTTTCTGCCAGGCCGGTTGGGCGACGTGGCGCGAGCGGTGCTGGTCGGTCCGCAGATCCACGGAGGGGTCCTGGCCGCAATGGGCACGCTCCTGGCCGAAAAGGCCCTGGATGGGGTGATGGGGCTGCTGATCCTGTCGGGCCTGGCGGTGTGGACACCGTTGCCGGGCTGGCTGCGTGCCCCCATCCTGGGGCTGGCGGCGCTGACCGGCGGACTGTTGGCGCTGTTGGGGCTGGCAGCGACACGAGGTCGGTGGGCAACGCCCCTTCTCGCCGCCCTCATCCGGCCCCTGCCGGCCTCCCTCCAGGACCAGTTGCGGCGCTGGCCGGTCGAGTTGAGGCTGGGATTGGGCCTGTTCCGCCGGCCGGGGTCTGCCCTGCTGGCCCTGGCCTGGTCGGCGGCCGTGTGGGGTGTGGCCGCGCTGACCAACCTGGTCACGCTGGCGGCTATGGGCATTGAAGCGCCCGGTTGGAGCACCTGGCTGGTGCTGGTCACCGGCTACGTCGCCAACTTTTTGCCGGCGGTCCCGGCCCAGGTCGGCCTGTTCGAGTATGCCTGCATCCTGGCCCTGACGGCGGCAGGGGTGGGGCCTGAACCGGCGCTGGCCTTCGGGCTGGTGCTCCACCTGCTGGTCTACGGGCCGCCGGCGGTGCTTGGCCCGGCGAGCATGGCCGTCGAGGGGGTGAGTTGGAAAAAGCTCCGGGCGGCCAAGAGCGGTTCCCTGGAGGGAGACGGTGTCTCTGTCTGAAACGCAGCCGGCCTTCGTCTCGGTAATCGTACCGGTGTTCAACGGCGCCGACACCCTGGGCGACTGCCTGCAGGCGCTGGCCTGCCAGACCGTCGGCGCAGACCGGTATGAGGTCATTGTTGTGGATGATGGCTCGACCGACGGTTCGGCGGAGGTAGCCGCCCGACAGGGAGCCATCGTCATCTGCCAGGAGCACGCCGGGGCCGCCGCAGCCCGCAACCGGGGAGCCCAACAGGCCCAGGGCCAGATCCTGCTCTTCACCGATGCCGATTGCCGGCCGGAACACGACTGGATCGAGCAGATGCTGGCCCCCTTTGCTGACCCGGAGGTGGCCGGCGTCAAAGGGGTTTATCGGACGCAGCAGAGGTCGCTGGTGGCCCGTTTCACCCAGGCCGAGTATGAGGAAAAGTATGGCCGGCTGGCCCGCAGGGAGCGCATCGACTTTGTGGACACCTACGCCGCTGCCTATCGGCGCGAGGTCTTTCTGGCCCACGGCGGCTTTAACCCGGCCTTCCTGCTGGATGAGGACCAGGAGTTTTCCTACCGGCTGGCCAGGGCCGGCTGCAAGCTGGTCCTGGCCCCGGCGGCGGTCGTCTACCACCGCCATCCGGCCACGGTGGGGGGCTACGCCCGGCGCAAGGTGCAACTGGGCCGTTGGAAGGTGCACGTCCACGCCCGGCACCCGGCCCAGGCCGTGCGCGACTCGTATACGCCCTGGACCCAGAAAGCCCAACTTGTCCTGCTGCCCCTGACCGGTGGGGCGGCGTTGGGAGCAGCCTTCGGCTTGCTGCCCTGGCTTTGGGCCGCGCTGCTGGCCGGACTGGGATGGGCCACCACCCTGCCGCTGTCGCGCCGGGCAGCCCGGCAGGGCTGGCCGGTGGCAGCGGTGACGCCGCCCCTCGCCCTGGTCCGGGCCCTGGCCCTGGCCGCCGGCCTGAGCTGGGGGCTCCTGGAGTGGCTCATACAAAGAAGGTAACTACCTCAGGCGGGCACCTTGTCAACCACCAAGGACAAAAAGAATACAAGCGAAACCCTGAGCGTCCTTCGTGTCCTTGGTATCCTTCGTGGTAAAGAAAGAGCCATGGCTGAGCAGTTATCAAAAAAGATTAAAAGGGAATAAAGAAGCGAAATGAAGGAAAGCCAGCCTTGACATGGGCGCTGTTTTAGGTTATACTGCAAGCAGCCTGCCAATGGAGCCTTCGGCTGGCCGTTCGCCAGCGCGGACGGAACTGTGCCGAGGGGCGCTTGCTGTTTTGCATAAATCTTGAGGAAGGAGAGAGAAAATGAAAACACCCCGTGCGCTTTTGGTCTGGACCCTGTTGCTGGCCATATTGCTGACCCTGGTGCCCGTTGCCGGCGCCCAAGAGCCCACCCCCACCCCCCCCACCTGGACCCCGCCGACGATCTACAAGTACGCCGACGTCGACTGTTGCGATCCCAACGGGCAGGTGCGGTTCACCATCACCGTGACGAATCCGGGCGCAGCCACCTGGTACAACGTGCGCATCACCGACCCGATCGATCCCCACCTGCGCATTGACGCGGTGACCACCAGCGCAGGCACCTACACCATCACCGGCAATACGGTCGTGGTGAACGGTACCATCACTCTGGCCCCCGGCCAGACGGTTGTGGTCAACATCACCTGCACCGTACTCAGCTATCCGGAGTCAGGGGAACTCTACAATAGCGCCTTCGTCGAATATACCGACCCGGATGGACACCCATGGGGGCCGATTAGGGTAGCCGTGCCAGTAAAGATCATCCCCTGCACCCCACCGGTGATCCCCGAAGCCTCGACCCTGATCCTGCTGGCCGGCGGGGCTACCACGCTGGCGGGCTATGTCGGCCTGCAGGTCCGGGCCCGCCGCCGCAAGAGAGGGTAGCTATTGTTGAAATCCAAATTGTCCGGCGGGCTGCTCGGGCTCCTGGCCCTGTGGAGCTTGAGCAGCCTGCCCGCTGCCCATGCCACGGGCAGCCCTCCCCCCCTGCCCGGCATCTGCTCCGAAAGCGACCGCTTCGGCGTGGCGGTGGCCGGCTGGATCGGCGGTTACGATGTCCAGCCCCTGCACACCGGCTGGTACCACAATTTTACAATCTCCACCTTTCCCCCCCACCCGGCCGGGATGCAGTATGTGCAGACCATCCGCCTGGCCGACGACGGACCTTTCGCCGACCAGGCCTGCTCGACCTGCCCCACCTGGGGTGTGCTGCAGAGCATGGTGCAGGCCAACCCCGGCAGCCTGTGGCTCATCGGCAACGAACAGGACCGCCAGGATTACGTTGGGTCTGCCCACTATGCCCGGCTTTACCACGAATTCTACACCTTCCTCAAGGCCCAAGACCCCACCTGCCTGGTGGGGATCGGGGGGGTCGTGCAACCCACCCCCATCCGGCTGCAATACCTGGACCTGATCCTGACCGCCTATAACAACCGGTACGGCACGCCCATGCCGGTGGATGTGTGGAACGTGCACAACTATGTGCTGCGGGAAAAACGCTGGTACGAGGGCTGCCCCGATTGCTGGGGCTGTGGCATCCCGCCCGACATCCCCGCCGATGAAGGCATGCTCTACGACATCCAGGACCACGACAACATGGACTACTGGACCTGGCACATCAGACTGATGCGGCAGTGGATGCGCGATCGGGGCTACCAGGACCGGCCACTGATCATCACCGAGTTCGGCATCCTGATGCCGGAAATGTACGGCTATGACTATCCCCGCGTGCGGACCCTGATGCTGGCCACCTTCGACTGGATGCGGACCACCACCGACCCCAACACCGGCTATCCGACCGACGGCTACCGGCTGGTGCAGGCCTGGTCGTGGTACAGCCTCAACGACCCGGCCTTTGAAGGCTGGCCCAGTTGGAACCACCTGTTCGACCCCACCACCCGGACCATGACCGCCCTGGGCCAGGACTTTGCCGCCTACACCGCCCCCCTGACCGATCCATTCCCCGGCAGCATTGACCTGCAGCCGACCCGCCTGTGGCATACCTCTCCCCTGCCCGAAACCGGCGACTTGGTGACCGCCACCATCCTGGCCGAGATCTACAACGGCGGGGCGGCGACCGCCGAGGAGGTCCTGGTCCGTTTTGAGCGCGATGGTCAGCCGGCCGGCGAGGTCACCCTGCCCGCCATCGCCGCCGGGGGATCGCAGGTGGCCAGCGTGGTGTGGTCAAACCTGGCCCGGCGGCAATTCTACCAGGTGGCCGTCACGGCCAACCCCGACGGCCAGATCGTCGAATGCGACCTCTCCAACAACCGCCTGGCCGTCCCCATGCTGGTAGCAGGGCGGTGGACCTACCTGCCCCTGATCCACAAAAACAAATAGGGGGCATCGTGCGTCGGCTGCTGAGCCCTGAGTGGCAACCTCTGCCGCTGGCCCTGGTGGGTCTGATCGTCGTCCTGGCCCTGGCGCAGGGGCCCCGCGCCCAGGCCAGCAACCGCCTCTTTCAGACAGTACCGACCCCTACGCCGCGCACGGTCCCCACACCGACCAGGGCCGTGACCCCGCGCCCGCCATCAGAGGAGACCCCGCCGGCCAGGGGCACGCTGGCCCTGAGCCTGACCGCCCTCCCCCACGACCTGTTGCCGGGGGAGGAGCTGCAATTCCGGCTATGGCTGACCAACACCTCGACCGTGGCCATCACCGGCCTGATCGTGGCCGACCCCCTCGACCCGGCGCTGGAGCTGCTGGAGGTGCGCGCCACCCAGGGAGCAGCCGAGGTGCGAGACCGCCTGTTGACCCTCGACCTGGGCACCCTCGACGCCGGGCAGACGGCCCTGGTCCTGCTCCGTACCCGCGTGACCGCCCAGGCCCGGCCCGGCCAGATCGTGTTGAATCAGGCCACGGCCTATTTCGACGGTGGCCAGGCCACCTCCAACATGGCCGCCGCCGGCCTGCCCCCTGACGAACTGCCGGCCACCGGCCGGGACCGGAGGGGGCCATAAAAGCCGCCCGCGCCGTCCGTCGCCGGCACCCGTGGCCGGCCCTGATCGCAGCGGGGCTGAGCCTGACCGTCTACCTGCTCACCCTGGCGCCCGGCCTCACCTTCGAGCACTGGGGAGCCGACGGCGGCGACCTGATCGCCGCTGCCCGCACGCTGGGAATCCCCCACCCCACCGGCTACCCCACCTACACCCTCCTGGCCTGGCTGTTCAGCCAGATCCCCATCGGCCCCATCGCCTATCGCGTCAACCTGCTCTCGGCAGTCTGCGCGGCTGCGGCGACAGGCCTGCTGGGCGATACGGCCCAGGTCCTGCTGCCGGCCCAGAAGGGGCGGGAACCGCTGGCCGTGGCCACCGCCCTGACCTTTGCCTTCTCCTCCCTGCTCTGGTCTCAGGCCGTGATCAGCGAGGTCTATGCGCTGCTGGCGCTCCTGGCCGCGCTGCTGGTGTGGCTGCTGGTACGTTGGCGCGAGGGCGGCAGCGACCGGCTGCTGGGGCTGGCGGCGTTCCTCTTTGGGCTGGGGCTGGGCAACCACCTGACCCTGGCCGCACTGGCCCCGGCGGCGCTCTTTTTGCTCTGGCCGGAGCGACAACGGTGGCTGCGGCCCCCCATCCTGCTGTCGGCCACCGGCCTGTGGGCCCTGGGCCTGGGCATCTATGCCTACTTGCCCCTGGCGGCTGCCCACCACCCGGCGGTCAACTGGGGCAACCCCCAGACCTGGCGGCAGTTCCTGTGGGTGATCACCGGCAAACAGTATCAGCCGTTCGTGTTCGGCCTGCCGCCCGACCAGATGCTGCCCCGGCTGGGCTCGTGGGCGCTGCTGCTGGGCGATCAATTCGGCTGGTGGGGGCTGGCCATCGCCCTGGCAGGGGTCGCCTGGATGTGGCAGCGCGACCGCCCCTTTGCCCTCCTGACCTTGAGCTGGTCCTCGCTCCTGGCCATTTATGCCTTTTTCTACGACACCGGCGACTCGTACATCTACCTGCTGCCGGCGGTGATGCTGCTGGCCCTCAGCTGGGGCGCCGGGGGGTGTTACCTGCTACACCTGGCCCGCCGGTTGCAACCGGCCTGGCGGCAGAGGGTGCTGCCAGGCCTGATCTTGCTGCCCCTTGCTTCCCTGGCCCTCCACTGGCAGGCAACCGACCTGAGCGACGACCGGGCCGCCCAGACCTACATCCACCAGGTCCTGGAAGCGGTTGCCCCCAACAGCCTGGTTGTCGTCCGGGGCGACCGGGCTACCTTTTCCCTGTGGTACGCGGTCTATGCCGAAGGCCGGCGGCCCGATGTGGCCGTGGTCAACGGGCCGATGCTGGCCTTTATCTGGTACCGGGAGCAGGTGCGCCACCTCTACCCCGACCTGATCCTGAAGGAACCGACCACCGTCCAGGTCACCACCGACGACCTGGTGCGCGAGCTGATGGCGGCCAATTCCACCCATCGGACCGTCTACGCCACCGACCCCGGCGAGGCATGGCGGGAATGGTTCGATTTCATCCAGGTGGGGAACGCCCCTGTGTTCCGCGTGCAGATCAAAAGCCGATGGGGGGCAGGAGGATGAAATCCCGGCAGAACAAGGCCCTGTTGCGGGCCCTGGTGCTGCTGTGGCTGCTGGGCATGGCCCTGCTGGTGGCGACCTGGGTCCAGCAGCTACGGCAACACCTGACCTCGATGCAGATGGCCCTCGGCCAGTTAGAAGCCACCCTGTCCGGCGGGCAGGCAGAATGGGTCCAATTGATGCGCGATCCGGAACAGATAGCCGGCCTGCGCAGTACGCTGGTCACCCTGGACACCGACCTGGCGGCAGTGGAAAAGCTGGCACGGCCCTTCCTGCCCCTCTGCCCTCACCTGGGCTGGCTGCCGGGCATTGGCGGCGACGTGCAGGCCGCCCCCCACCTGCTGACCATGGCCCGCCAGACGACGCAGGCGGGGTTGGCCCTGGCCGACGGCCTGGTCCCCCTACCCGGACGCCTGAGCCAGGGCGAACCGGGCCTGAGCCTGTTGGGGCCGGAACTGGTGCAGGGCCTGATCGCCGCCCAACCGCAAATCGGCGCAGCCCAGGCTGCCCTGGCCCGCGCCGCCGAACCACGCGCCGCCATAGACGACGGGCGGCTTTCGGCCAGGCTGAGGAGGATGGTCAGCCGCTTCGACCGCACCCTGCCGCTCCTGGAAGAGGCCACCTCTGCCCTCACCCTCCTGCCGGGGTTGCTGGGCGCCGACCGGCCGCGCACCTACCTGCTGCTGGCCCAGAACAATCAGGAGCTGCGGGCCACAGGCGGCTTTATCAGCGGCGTCGGGCTGGTGCGGATCGAGGGAGGAGAGATCGCCCAGTTGCGCTTCCAGGACAGCTACACAGTGGACGACCTGACCCGTCCTCATCCCCCGCCCCCCGAACCACTCCGCCGGCAGATGGGGGCCGGGATGCTGGTGCTGCGCGACGCCAACTGGTGGCCCGATTTCCCCA
The DNA here is from genome assembly GCA_034435455.1 of Anaerolineae bacterium. Lineage (GTDB taxonomy): Bacteria > Chloroflexota > Anaerolineae > JAAYZQ01 > JAAYZQ01 > DAOTXL01. Next base: position 80,327 of record DAOTXL010000070.1, on the reverse strand, counting down.
CCTCGGCCCAGGCCATCGCCGGCCTGTACCAGCATGACCAGGGCCAGGCGGTGGACGGCGTCGTGGCTGTGGACCTGACCACCCTGCGGCTGCTCGTCGAGGCCATCGGTCCGGTACAGGTGCCGGGCTATGATCAGCCGGTGAACAGTAGCAACCTGCAGGAGATGCTGATGACGTACTGGGAAGCACCCAGGGTCAGCGCGCCGGGCCAGGAAGGGACCGACTGGTGGCAGCACCGCAAAGACTTTGCCGGCGACCTCTTGTCGGCGCTGCTGGCCCGGCTGTCGGCCCGCACCACCCCGCAGGAGCTGGCTGCCCTGGCCCGGGCGGCGGGCACAGCGTTGCGCCAGCGCCACCTGCTGATCTATGTCGCCGACCCGCCAGGCCAGGCTTTCCTCCACAAAATGGGGTGGGACGGCGCATTGCGCACCTCGCCGGGTGACTATCTGCTGGTGGTGGACAGCAACGTCGGCTTTAACAAAGTCAACCCCAATGTCGAACAGACCCTGGACTACCAGGCGGCTGTGGATAGGGATGGCACAGCGACGGTCCAACTGACCCTGACCTACCGGCACCGCATCCAGCGCCCCATGCCGGCCTGCCTCCACGAATCGCGCTACGGGGACCGCTACGCCGACCTGTTGGAACGGTGCTACTGGGACTGGCTGCGGATCTACCTGCCCCAGGGCAGCGAATTGGTCCGGCTCAGCGGCACCGACGGGCCGGCCGAGGTTTACCAGGAAAGCGGGCATACCGTGGTGGCCACCTCTTTCCTGCTGGAAACCGGCCAGGCACGCCAGATCCAGGTGGTCTACCGACCCAGGCTGCCTGCCATATCCGATCGGTACACCGTGCTCATCCAGAAGCAGCCGGGGACCGGGGCGCTGCCGCTGCGCATCCGCATCACCCCGCCCGGCGGAGCACAACCGGCCGCCGGATCGTCCCCCGGCCTGGTCTGGGCAGACGGACGTGGTGTGTGGCAGGGGGATCTGGCCCAGGACCGGGAGATTGTGCTGACCTGGAAGGGGGACTGACTACCGCCGCTGAAGGCGCCAGGCGCTTGTAGAATTCGATCAGCCTCCGCCCTCCCCGGCCGACAACTCTTCGTACTTGCGCCGCCGACGGTCCAGCCAATAGTCGCTCCGGGCGACATCACGGTTTACCTTACGGGCAAAGATAAGGTAGCCGGTGTGGGCGATCATCCGGTCCACCGGCCGCAGGCGGTCGGGCACCGGCTTGTAGGGCCGCACCAGGATCTCCTCCACCTCGATCTGGCCAAAGGCCTGCTGCTCTTCGAGGGCCTGGGTGAGATCGCTCACCTGGTTGGCCGTCGGCAGGATGGCCCCAAAGAACCCCCCATCTTTGAGCGCCGCCAGAGTCTGGGGCAAATAGGCCCAGGGGGTGCGCACGTCCAGAAACAGGGCATCCACGTCGGTCTCGTCAAAGCCCTCGGCGATGTCCCGCAGTTTGAACTCAACCCAACCGGCCAGGCCCAGGGCCTCCAGATTCTTCTGTGCCAGGCGCAGGACATCGGGGCGGACCTCATACGAGTAGAGGCGACCTTGGGCCCCTATTGCGCGGGCCAGTGCCAGCGTCAAACCACCGCTGCCCGTCCCCGCCTCGATGACCCGGCTGCCGGGGACGATGCTCAGCTTCAGCAACGTATAGCCGATGTCCTTGGGATACATGATCTGGGTGGTGCGCTTGAGCTGCCTGATCAGATCAAAGGTGCTCGGTTCCAGAACGACAAAGGGATACCCCAGGTGAGAATAAACCTCCCGCCCCAGGGGCTGGCCGATCAGATCATCATGTTGGATGCAACCCCGATGGGTCTGGAGCTGATCACCCGGCTGCAACCGGATGAGGAACTGCTTGTAGTCCTTGCCGATGAGCAGGACCAGATCGTTTTCGCGAGCGACCCCCATTGCCAACCCTTTCCCTCCACCAGATATCGGCCATTATAGCCGCTTCCGGGCCATTCCGCAACATGAGGCAGGAGGCAGGGAGGGCTCTTACCCCTTCCGGGATCTCGACAGGGCCGGGAAGATGGGGTATAATGCAGGCAGGGTTGCTACCGTCCGGTGGAGGGCGATGACCAGGGAAACGAAAGGGCAGAACCGGGTCAAACCAGAGCAAGGGGCGCCTGAACTATGGCTGGGCCGCTGGCCGGCGACCGAACGCCCCCTGCTGCTGCTGCGCGGCCTGGCCCTGTTGCTGGTCCTGATCCTGCATTGGTTCGACCGCTCCACCTCTGGCGTGCTGTTCCCGGTCCCCCAGATGGCACTGGCCGTGGTCGGATACAGCGGCCTGCTCTTCCTCTTGATGCGCTACATCCGCTGGCTGCAACGCCCGCTCAACTACCTGGCCATAGACACGGTCATCGCAACGCTGGCCGTCTATGTAACCGGTGGTTACCACTCCAGTTTTTTCATCCTGTACGTGTTTATCATCATCGGCGCTGCCTTCCAACTGGATCTGCTGCGCACCAGCGCCGTATCTTTGGGCATTGGCCTCATCTACGTCGGTGCGTGTTACATCAATCCAACCGGTCTGGAATTGCCCTACGCCCAATATATCCTGTCGGCCAAGCTGTTGCTGCTGCTGGTGGTGGCCGTGCTGGGCGGCCTGCTGCTGGAGCAACTGCGGCGTGAGCACCAGGAAACCGAACGGGAGCGAACCCTGGCCCGGCGGCTGCGGGCGCTCAACGATCTCTTCCGACAGATCAACGCCACCCTGGACCTGGGCCAGACGTTGCAGACGGTTGCTGAAGCGCCCCGCGCCCTGCTCGGCGCAGACCTGACGAGCATCGCCCTGCTGGATCGAGAGGGCAAACGGCTCGAGATCGCCGCAGCCGCAGGGGCGAACACCACCATCCTGGACGGGCAACGGGACCTGGATGGCGCCCCCCTGCTGGAGATCTTGTGCCAGGGCCAGCCCTGTGTGTTAAAAGACCCGGCCCAATGTGTGATCGGGCAGCAGGCAGTCAGATCGGTCGGCACGCTGGTCTGCGTCCCCCTCCTGCTGGAAGAGCAACCTTTGGGGATGCTCGGCGTCGGCTATCACACCCCGCACTCCTTCAAGGAGGAGGACCTGGCCTTTCTGCAGGCCCTGGGGCAGGAAGCAGCCCTGGCCATCCGCAACGCCCGGCTGTACGAGCGGGAGCGAGAGCAGGTAGCCCGTCTGCGCGCCCTCGACCAGTTGCAGGAGAGCTTTGTCTCCACCGTATCCCACGAGCTACGCACCCCGTTGACCTGCGTAAGGACCTCCGTAGACCTGCTTCAGGCGACCAGCGCCGGCCTCAGCGCCCAACAGATTGACCTGCTCCACACCATCAACCACCACGTCAGCCGCCTGGAAGCCCTGGTCGCCGACCTCCTGGAGATCACCAAACTGGAAGCCGGCCGGGTCACCCTCTCTCGGCAGCCGACCGACCCGACGCACCTGGTTCAGCGGGTGGTGGAGGCCCTGCGCCCCCTCACCGACCACAAAAGGCAGACCGTATCCCTGCACTGCCCGGATACAGTCAGGCCGGTCGAGTTAGACCGGCGCCGCATTGAACAGGTGTTGACCAACATCCTGTCCAACGCCATCAAATTCACCCCCAGGCAGGGGCAGATCGAGGTAACGGTGGCCGACACCGCTGCCGGCCTGCAGGTGTGTGTGGCCGATAACGGCCCGGGCATCTCTCCGGCCGAGCAGGGCCGCATTTTCGACAAGTTCTACGTCGTGGCCGATGGTCGGGGGCTGGCCGGCGTGGGCCTGGGCCTGTACATCGCCCGGCAGTTGGTCGAGTTGCACGGCGGGCGGATCTGGGTTGAAAGTGAGCCAGGCCGGGGGAGCACCTTTTGCTTTACGTTGCCCAGAACAGCGGGGGAGAAACCACGATGAAGGTCCTGGTGGTGGATGAAGAACCCGACGTGCGCAAGCTCGTGGCCATGAGTTTCCACATCCAGCAGCCGGGCTGGGAGGTCATTGGCGCCGAGGATGGCGCTCAGGCCCTGGAGATGGTCGAGCGTGAACGGCCCGACGTGGTCCTGCTGGACATCGGCCTGCCGGAGATGAACGGCTTTGAGGTGCTAAAGGCCATCCGCCTCTTTTCCGACGTGCCGGTCATCATGCTCACCGTCCGGGATGACGAAGTGAGCAAGGTGCAGGGGCTGGAACTGGGGGCCGACGATTACGTGACCAAGCCCTTCAGCCATCTGGAGCTGCTGGCCCGGGTGCGGGCCGTGCTGCGCCGGACACAGGCCCTGCCCCTGACCCACGAACAGCCCTTTATCAGCGGCGACATCCAGGTGGACTTTGCCCGGCGGCAGGTACTGGTGCGCGGCCAGCCGGTGGCGCTCACCGGCACCGAGTACCGGCTGCTCTATCACCTGGTGCGCAATGCCGGCCAGGTGTTGACCCATGAGGCCCTCCTGGCCCGGGTCTGGGGCCGGGAGTATACCGACGAAATCTCGTACCTCAAGAGCTACATCAACCGCCTGCGAAACAAGCTGGAACGGGACCCCCGCCATCCTGAGTATATCCTGACCGAGTACGGCGTAGGCTACTGGTTCCGCCCCGCCTGATCCCCGCAGTCACCTTTTTTGACCTTATCCCCAATATTGTTTACCTGTTGCAGCCAGCGCGTTGACCCTGGTACGATATAATATACGCGGACCGTTTGAGGTGCAGACGGCACAAGGTTATTGTATGCAACCTTCTTGAAAGGTGATACAATCAAGATGTCGCTTACCAAAGCCAGAATCGTGCTAATCTTATTGGTCTTGATCCTGCTGGCCGCCAGCGCCATCTTTGGCGTGCTGACCTACTGGCTGGGCGCCGAGGCCGCGCCCGCGTCGTCGCCTGGCCAGGGAACGGCAGCCCCCGGCGGGCATGGGTTCCATCCGGTACAGGCCACGGGAAGGCAGCCGATAACGATTCGGGCGCTCGACGATTCGGACGAGAAAAGATAGGAAACCGGGCCTGCTGCCCGATAGCCTCTCGCCCGGCCCTGTCGCCGAGGCGAAGGGGCTCTTGCCAGGAGATAGAGGGATGAAAAGGGTCATTGTTGTGACCGATTCGACGGCAACGGTGCCAGCCGAGCTGGTACAGGCGCTGGATATTCGCGTCGTGCCGATGGTGCTGACCCTCGACGGTCAGATCTTTCGTGACGGTGAGGAGATCAGCGCCACAGCCGTCTACCGTTGGCAACGGGAAAGCAAGCTCCTGCCCACCACTTCGGCCCCCTCGGTCGGTGACTTTTTGCGGGTCTATTATCCTGCCGCCCAGGAAGCCAGCGGCATCGTCTCTATCCACATGTCCTCTAACCTCAGCGCCACCTACAACGCAGCCCTGACCGCCAGCCAGTTGATTGACGGGGTGCCTATCCGGGTCGTTGACTCCCATACGGCAGCCATGGGTCAAGGTTTTGTCGTCATCGAAGCGGCCCGCGCCGCCGCTGCCGGCGCCGACCTGGAAGGGGTGGTCGCCCGCGCCGAGGAGGTAGCGGGCAAGGTGAACCTGCTGGCCATCCTTGGCACGCTGGAATACCTGCACCGGGGTGGACGGATCGGCGGGGCGGCGGCATTGCTGGGGGCGATGCTCCAGATCAAACCGGTGCTCTACCTGGCCGACGGGCATGTGGATGTCTTTGCCAAACCGCGCACTCAATCCCGGGCGATCCGCATCATGCTGGAGCGGATGGCCCAGCAGGCCAACGGCCGCCGGCTTCACGTGGCGATCCTGCAGGCCGACGTGCCGGAGGAAGCGGAGGCGCTGCGGCAACAGGTGGCCAGGCAGTTCGACTGCGCCGAGCTGTACGTCACCGAGCTGACCCCGGTTATGGGTGCTCACACCGGGCCAGGGGTACTGGGGGTGGTGTTCTACGCCGAATAGGAAATGGCATGGACGGACGTTCGCTCGATAGATCGCTGCTCAAAAACGGGCCGTTCGGCCGGCTGTGGGCAGCTCAATTCAGCGCGGTAACGGTCGTCTACAGCCTCAGCCTGGCCGGGGTGGTGCTGGTCGAACAGCAGACCCACTCCAGCATCAAGACCGGGCTGGTCATCCTGTCCTCCATCCTGCCGGCCTTTCTGACCTCTCTCGTCGCCGGGGCCGTGGTGGACCGCCGGGGGCAGGTGCCCGTGCTCATGGTCAGCCATGCTGCCCGCGCCCTGCTCGCCCTGGCTTTCTGGCTGGGCCTCAGCCTCCTGACCGACGGCCCGGCGCTGGCGCTCATCTACGCCGTCAACGTCGCCGGGGCCACCTTTAACCAGTTCGCCCTGACCTCCGAGCTGGCCCTCCTGCCCGACCTGGTGGGCAAAACAAACCTGGTATCGGCCAATGCCCTGGTCCAGTTCGGCACCCTGGCCGCCGAAGGGATGGGCATAGTCCTCCTCGGCCCACTGGTCATCCGCCTCGCCGGTGCGCCGGCCGTCGGGCTGATGGGGGCCGTCCTATGCCTGACCGCTCTGGCCCTGGTCACCCCACTGCCCAGGTCCCGACCTGCGGTGGAGAGCTCTCGGGGAGAACGGGGTACCCTGGCCCACCTGCTCGCCGGCCTGCAGGCCGGCTGGCGGGCTATCGCCAGGGACCGCCTGCTGAGCCTGATGGTGATGCAGGCTACCCTGGCGGCCGTGCTGCTGCTGGTGCTGCTGGCGCTGGTGCCGGGGTTGGTCTCCCGCTACCTGGGGGTGAGTGTGGAAAACGCCCCATTTCTGATGCTGCCGGGGGGCCTGGGCTTTGTCCTGGGCTCGTTCCTCGTCGGACGTTGGGAGAAACGGCTTAGCTGGCCGGTGTGGAGCGCCGTGGGCCTCACCGCCCTGGGAGGGAGCCTGGGTCTGCTGAGTCTGCTGAGCAGCGGGACCGGCAGATTGTGGCTGGTGTTGCCCCTGATTTTGGGGATCGGGGTGGCGCTGGCCATGATCATCATCCCGGCGCGCACGGTATTGCAACAGCGGCCCCCAGCCCCCCTGCGGGGCCGGGTGATTGCCGCCCAACTGGCCCTGGCCAATGCGGCAGCAGTGTTGCCCCTGCTGCTAGGTGGCGCCCTGGCCGACCACGTGGGTATCCGCCCGGTGATGGGCCTGCTCGGCCTGCTGGCTGTGGGGGCCGGGGCTGTGGGCCTGCACCAGGCGCGGAGCTGACAGAGGGGGAAAGATGATCGTCAAATCAGTCTTGCTTCTCATCGCTGGCTACCTGCTGGGCTCCATCCCGACCGCCTACCTGGTTGGGCGCTGGGCCAAAGGCCTGGACCTGCGGCGCTATGGCAGTGGCACGGTCAGTGGCTCGATGGTCTATGAGCATGTGGCCCGCTGGGCGGTCGTCCCGGTGGGCCTGTTCGACATCGGCAAGGCCGCCCTGCCGACATGGTTGGGGTTGCAGCTGGGGTTGGGGATGCCGGTTGCCGCAGCAGCCGGGTTGGCGGCCGCAATCGGCCACAACTGGCCGATCTGGCTCCGCTTCACCGGCGGGCGGGGGCTGGGCTGCTTTATAGGCATCCTGCTGGCCCTCTTTCCCTGGGGCTCCGTGTGGATGCTGGCCTTCCTGGCCCTTGGCTGGCGGTTAGGCGATTCGGCCCCGTGGGCCCTGGTCAGCCTGGTCACCCTCCCTGTGCCGTCTCACTTCGTCGGCGGGCCGGAGACAGTGGCCCCCACTGCTGGAGCGATGGTACTCCTCACCCTGGCCAAACGGCTGGAGGCCAACCGCCGCCCCCTGCCGCCCCCTGGCCCGGAACGGCGGAAGGTCCTCTTGCGCCGCCTGTTCCTTGACCGGGACATCGCCTCTCATGAGGAATGGATCCGCCGCCGGCCCGAGGAAAAATAGCCGTACCACAAACCTCCACCCCAACCGCTCACTGCCAGCAGAGGGAGCCCACCTGCCGATACGCCACCCCGGTTGTCGGCCGATGCCCATCCCGTAAGGCAGCGTCGAAAAAGGCAATCACCTGAGGGGCCAGTTCGTCCAGCACCGGGTTGCGGATGCTGCCATGGGTGGCCCCCTTCACCAGCCACAGTGATTTGGGTTGGCGGGCCGTCGTGAACAGATGACGCACCTGGGCCTCGGTGATGCGCCGGTCGTCCGTGCCGTGGACGATGAGCAACGGGCGGGGAGCGATCTGAGCCACGACCTCCACAGGGCAAACCTTTTCGCGGTGGAACCCCCTGATCTGCTCTACCACCCACATCGTCCAATTGAGGAGAAAGGGCGGCACAAACGACGGCCGGCTGGTGTTCCACACCTCGGCCACGCAGTTGAACGGTGCGACGGCTACTACAGCAGCCACCCGCGGGTTGCGCGCTGCGCTCAGGATGGCCGAGGCGGCGCCGACAGAATGGCCGATCAGCCCGATCGGCCGGACCCCCTTGACCTGGAACAGAAAATTCACAGCCGCATCCAGATCCCGGCTTTCGGCATCGCCATAGGTGAAGGCCCCTCGCTGCCCATCGCTCTGGGCGTGGCCTCGATAGCTGAACAACAGCACGTGATAGCCGGCGCGATGAAAAGCGGGCACAAGCGACAGGCCCGATCGCTGATCGGTGCCGGTGGCCGGCGCATACACGATCGCCGGGGCGTCGGGCTGTTCCGCCGGAATGAACCATCCCCGCAGCGTCAACCCATCGGTCGTGGGAAAAGCCACCTCTTCGTAGGACAGGCTCAGGCCGCTCAGCGGCGTGACATGCTGCCGGGGAAAAAAGGGGGGAAAGATGGCGATCATCTCCCCAACAACAGGGCCGGCCAAGGTTAGCAGAGAGATGCCGGCCAACACGCCGGCCGCAATTTTCAGGGCCTTCATCCTCACCGCGCACCTCCGGCCCCAAGACGACATCCGCTCCCGCCGCAGATGCAGCATGGCGCCCTCTTATAAAGTTGTTTGTTGAACATGGATATCCTTATCAGTAGAAGAGTCAGCAACCGATTATGCCACTGCCTGCCCATACTGTCAAATATGACAAGGGGGCTGACCTGCGCCCTTTCCCCCCGCTTGCCGGAAAGCTGCTTTTCGGTTACAATAGAACTCGGCAGGGTTAATCCGGCAGAGTAAGGAGAACACACCACCATGAGCAAACCGTTCATCGCCATTTTGGTTTCAGAAACCCATTGGGACCGGGCCTGGTATCTGCCCTTCCAGGCCTTTCGCCTGCGGCTGGTGCGACTGATAGACCGCCTGCTCGACATCCTGGACAGCGACCCCGCCTTCCGTTGTTTTACCCTCGACGGGCAGATGCTGCCGGTGCAGGACTACCTGGAGGTCCGGCCGGAGCGCCGCGCGAACCTGGAGCAGCATATCCGGGCGGGGCGGTTGCTGGTGGGCCCCTGGTATGCCCTGGCCGATGAGTATCTGGTCAGCCCGGAGGCGCTGGTCCGCAACCTGATGTTGGGGCTGGAGATGGCCCGCGAGTTGGGGGGCGCCATGCGTGAAGGCTACACGCCCGATGCCTTTGGTCACATCGGCCAGTTGCCCCAGATTCTGCATGGGGCCGGCATCGGTTCGGCGGTTTTTTGGCGGGGCCTGGGCGACGAAGGGGAGGCGCTGGGCGACCAGTTCTGGTGGGCAGCGCCCGATGGCTCACGGGTGCTGGCGGTCCACCTGCGCGACGGCTATGGAAACGCGGCCAATCTGGGCTATCCCCTGCCCGGCGGCGATCCCGGCGCCTTCGAGTTTGACCTGGACCTGGCCCTGGAGCGCATCCGCCAGACGGTGGAGCGGCTGAAGCCACACAGCCGGGCCGACACCCTGCTCCTCCTCAACGGCACCGATCACACCGAAGCCGAGCCTCGTCTGCCGCAGATCATCGCCCACGCCAACCGGGTCCTCTCCGACGTGGAGATTGTGCACGGTAGCCTGCCCGAGTACGTTGCCCGTATCCGGGCAGCGGTCGGCGACGACCTGCCCACCTTTCAGGGCGAGTTCAACCGCAGCCGCTACGCCAACGCCCTGCAAGGGGTCTATTCCTCGCGGGTTTACCTCCAGCAGGCCAACGAGCGGGCCCAGACTCTGTTGGAATGCTATGCCGAGCCGCTGAGCGCCTGGGCCTGGCTGCTGGGGCAACCCTATCCGGCCCCCTTCCTGCGGCTGGCCTGGCAGACTCTGCTGCAAAACCATCCCCACGACGACCTGTGCGGCTGTAGTGTGGATGATGTCCATCGGGAGGATATGGTCCGCTTTGCCCAGGTCGAGCAGATAGCCTCCGCCCTGGCCCGCGACGGCCTGCGGGCCATCACACGCCGCATAGACCGCACGGCCCGGCCGGGCGTGCCCTTTGTGCTGTTCAACCCTACCGCCTGGTCGCGGACCGAGACGGTGGAGATAGAGCTGAGCTTTGACCAGGAGGAGGAAACCGCCCGCGACTTTTCCCTGGTCACCGCCGACGGGCAGAGGGTCCCCATCCAGCGGCTGGGCCAGACAGACGCCACCGAGGTGGAGGTCAACAGGTTCGAGCCGGTGCAGCGGGTGCGGCTGGCGGTGGCTGTGGCCGACCTGCCCCCGTGTGGTTATCGGGTCCTCTACGCCCTGCCCGGCCCGCCGACCGAATCGGTCCCCATCAAATACCCCATCCGCCTGCTGCCCAACGGCATGGAGAACCGCTACCTGCGCGTCGAAATCGGCGCCGACGGGACACTCTCGCTGCTGGACAGGGAGACCGGCCGCCACTTCCGCGACCTGCTCTACTTTTGCGACCAGGAGGATGCCGGCGATGAGTACGATTACTCCCCCTGCCCCCACCCGGAGCAGTTGTGCACCCTGGGGCAACCGGCCGCCCTCCGCCTGTTCCACGCCGGTCCGCTGCAAACCGCCTATGAAATCACCCACAGATTGGAGCTGCCCTGCTCGCTGACCGCCGACCGTCAGCGCCGCAGCCCGGAGCGGGTGGCCTGCCCCATCACCACGGTCGTCACCCTGCGCCACGACAGCCGCCGGCTGGAGCTGCGCACCACCGTGGACAACCGCGCCCGCGATCATCGCCTGCGCGTTTGCTTCCCCACCGACCTGCAAACTGATGTGGCCGCCGCCGACGGCCACTGGCATGTGCTGCTGCGGCCCATTGACCTGCCCGCCGGCGAGGGTTGGGTCCAGCCCCCCTGCCCCACCCGTCACCAGCGTTATTTCGTGGACCTGTCGGACGGGCAGGCCGGGCTGGCGATTTTCAACCGGGGCCTGGCCGAGTATGAGGTGCTGCGCGACGGCGGGCGCAACACCCTGGCCATCACCCTGCTGCGCTGTGTAGGCGATCTTTCTCGCGACGACCTGTACACCCGCGTCGGCCACGCCGGGCCGGGCCTGCCCACGCCCGAGGCGCAATGCCTCGGCCTCCACACCTTCGAGTATGCCCTTGTCCCCCATGCCGGCGACTGGCAGAGCATCTACCGCGATGCTTACACTTTCCGCGCACCGGTCTATGTGCGGCGGGGTACCGAGCGAGAAGGCACAATCCCCAATCCAACCGACCCGATGGTATGGGGCAGGATTCGGCTCAAACCGCTCGACCTGAGCGGCGACCTGCCCTCGGAAGGGTCGTTCCTGACCCTGGAGCCGGAAACGCTGGTCCTCAGCGCCGTCAAACGGGGTGAGCGACAGGAGTGCCTGGTCGTCCGCTTCTACAACCCGACGGGGGAAGCGGTTCAGGCCACCGTGCGCCTGTTCTGCCCCATCCTGGCCGCCGAGGAGTTGAACCTGGCCGAAGAACCCCAACGGGCGCTGGCCGTCGAGGGGGGCCGGGCCGTGCGCCTGACCGTCGGCGCCTGGCAGGCCAGGACGGTGGGGATGCGAATCAGCGAAGAGGCGAGGGGGCCGGCTTGTTGGAAGTAGGCTGGTTGCTGGTGGCCGTCCTGGTGCCACTGGCGATCAACTTGTGGGCCAGGCAGCCGTTCGAGCCGACCAAGGCGGCGTTGCTGCGCACGCTGACGTGGCTGATGGCCGGCCTGTGGCTGACCGACTGCCTGCTGACCCGGCGTTCCCCCTGGCGCGAGCTGCGGAGGAACCCCCTGCTCTGGCCGGTGCTGGCCATGGCGGCGGCGCAGGGGATGTCTACCATCCTGGCTGCCGACCGGGGCCTGAGCCTGTGGGGCAGCTACGAGCGCGCTCAAGGGTTGCTCACCCAACTGAGCTATCTGCTGCTGTTCCTGGTGGTCTCGGCCCGGCTGCGGACACCAGACCAGGCGCGGCGGTTGTTGACGGCAATGGCGATGACGGCGGTGCCGCTGCTGGGGCTGGGCCTGGCCCAGGCTCTCGGCTGGCAGCCGGTGGACCTGGTCAGCGACGCTCGCTCGCCGGTTTTTGCCACGCTGGGCCGCTCGAATTTCACCGGCGCCTACCTGGCCCTGCTCCTGCCCCTGACGATGGCCCTGGCCTGGACCGCTCCCACAAAGTGGCAGCGCCTGAGCGGCCTGGGGTTGGCCGTCGGCGAGCTGGTGGTCATGGCCCTCACCCTGGCGCGGGGAGCATGGCTGGCCGCCGGGGTAGCGGCCGGGCTCTTTTGCCTGCTCCGGTTCTGGCCCCGGCTGAGGCAGGGCTGGCGATGGGCAGCGATCCTCGGGGGGCTGCTGATGCTGATCGGCGGGCTGACCGGCGCACTGTGGCTGGGCCACGAGGGCGGCTCCGAGGCGGCGCGGCTGACCATCTGGCGGGCCACGCTGGAGCTCATCAGCCGGCGGCCGCTGTCGGGCTACGGCCCCGACGGGCTGGGCCTGGTCTTTCCCCGCGTCTACCCGCCGCAACTGGTCTACTACCAGGGCCGGGGGCTGGTGGTGGACCGCGCCCACAACCTGCTGCTCGATTGGACGGCGGCAGCGGGAATATTGGGGCTGTCGGCAGGACTGGCCTTGCTGGCGACCTTTTTCGCCGTCGGCTGGCGGGCGGTGCAGCGGGCGACCGACCCGCAGCAGCGGACCTGGCTGATCGCCGGCCTGGCGGCGGTGGCGGGCAATGCTGCCGGCAACCTGGTGAGCTTTGATGTGACGGCCACGGCCACGGCTATGGCACTCCTGATGGCGGTGGTGGCCGGCCTGGCAAGCCCACAGAAGCAAGAGGCAGGGGGCAGAAAGCAAGAGGCAGGGGACAAGAGGTGGGCAGCGGCAGGGCTGTTACTGGCAGGCGTAGGCTGGGCTGTGCTTCAGTTCAATGTCCGGCCCCTGGCCGCCGACGTGGCCGCCCAGATCGCTGCCCGCCGATCCGAAAGCGGCAACTGGCCGGGAGCCACAACCGCCCTGGAGCGGGCCGTCCACCTGTGGCCCGCCGAGCCAGTCCATCACCAGGCGTTGAGCTGGGCCTATCTCCAACAGGCCTTTGTCCAGGGGCCCCTCCCCTGGCTGGCGCGGGCCGAAGCGGAGCTGCTGGCCGCCCGCGACCTGCGCCCCGGCGACTACCGCCTCTGGGCGGCGTTGGGTGAGCTGTACGGCCTGTGGGGCAACCGCTGGGATGCCGGGAAACTGCCCCTGGCCCACGACGCCTACCGTCAGGCCACAACGCTGGCGCCCAACCACGCCCTGCTCTACACCGCCTGGGGCATGGTGTACCAGGAAGGCAGACAGTTTGCCCTGGCAGCCGCCAAATTCCAACAGGCGGTGGACCTGGATGCCACCGACGGCTACGCCTTTGCCCACCTGGGCGACGCCAGGCTGGCTCAGGGGCACGTGGCGGAGGCACTGGAAGCCTATCAGCAAGCCACGCACTGGGAGCCGGGATTGGTTTACGCTCACCTGGGCCTGGCTCGCTGCTACCGGCAGTCAGGGGAGTCTGAAGCGGCGGTGTCGGCCCTCAGGCAGGCATTGCAGCTCGACCCGGACAACCCGGCTGCGTTGGCTTTGCAGCAGGAGATAGGCCTGGAGCCGTGAGGAGAGGTGAAATAAAGAATTGTACTGAACTGAAAATGGAGTGGGCAATCAAGTTGGATGAAATTCAATTTTGGAAAGGAGATGGAAATGAAAACGCAAACGATCTGGTTTGCCGTTGTGGCGATAGCCACGTTGGTGTTGCTGGCCGGCGGTGCCGGAGCGTTGGCCGGCCAGCCCGAACCGGAGGCCATCGTCGCCGGCGCGATCAACTATCAGGGCCGGTTGACCGATCCAGGAGGCGCGCCGTTGAGCGGCACGTACCCGATGCGCTTCCAGGTGTACGACGATCCGGGGGCCGGGACGCTGCTATGGGACAGCGGCGTGATCAACGTGGAGGTGGACAGCGGCCTGTTCAACGTGGGCCTGAGCGTGGACCCGCCCGAGTTCGATGGCCGGGGGCTGTGGCTGCGTATCTATGTGAATGGCGAGTGGCTCACACCCCGGCAAGAGCTGCTGCCCGTGCCCTATGCCCTCAGTTTGCGACCGGGAGCCAGAATCGTAGGGGACATTCCCCAAGGCTGGGGCGTGGAGGTGTTCCAGCTTAGCAACCTGGCCACCGGCGGCGCCGTGCGGGCCGACAGTGTCACCGGCACGGCGGTGCACGGCTACTCCACTGGCGGCTTTGGGGTGGCCGGTTACAGCCACGACAGTTATGCGGTTTACGGCTACGACGGCGGCAGCCAGCAGGCGCGTGGCTACGGCGGCTACTTTTACAGCGACAACGGCATCGGCGTGTACGGCTACAGCAACGCCACGCGCAGCACGAACAACACCCGTGCCCCCGGCGTCTATGGCCAGAGCACCAACGGCGTGGGGGTGTATGGCGTGGGAAATAACGTCAGCTCCGGCGTTGGCGGCTACTTTGAAGGCCGGGTCGGGGTCCAGGCGCAGAGCAACGGCACAGACGCCTACAATGGGTACGCTGGCTCGTTTGTCAGCGAGAACTATCGGGGGATCTATGCCATCAGCCAGGAGGGCTGGTACGACGCCTACTTTGCCGGAGTCGGCGGCGTCTACTCGGCCGGCGGCTATTGGAGCCTGCGCGCCGACCGGCTGCTGGTCGTCAACGGCGGCGACGAGCCGCTGGAACCGGGCGATGTGGTCGCCTTGGCCGGTGTCATCGAGTCGCCGTTCGGCGGCGAGCCGCTGCTGGCCGTGCGCAAGGCCGATGCTACCCACGCCTCGGCGGTCGTCGGCGTGGCGCTACAGGCCGTGCGCCTGGAGATGAAAGAGGTGGAACCGGGCACGGGCGAGACACTGGATGTCCAACCGATAGAGGGCGCTATCCCTCCCCAGGGCTACCTGGCTATCGTGACCGGCGGGCTGGTGCCGGCCGTCAAGGTGGACGTGCCTGCCGGGGGCCTCCAGATCGGCGACCTGCTCACCGTCGCGTCCACACCGGGGAAGGCTCAGAAGGCCGGGGCAGGTGTGGAGAACGAAGGCGCGATCCTGGGCAAGGTGGCCGGGCCGGTGGATGCCACAACCAGCACGGTGCCGGTCTTTGTCGCGTTGCGGTAGAAAGGGGGAGAGGCCATGAAAAGGAGCATACTCGCCGCCCTGCTCACGGTATGGATGGTGAGCGGTGTGGTGCTGGCCCAAAGCTCAGCCAGCTACAACCTGGAGTGGCACGTCATCGGTGGGGGCGGCCAGCCGGTGGCGTCGGCCAGCTATATCGTCAACAGCACCACCGGGCAGGGAGCGGCCAGCCCGCCCTACTCGGCCAGCAGCCACTATGCCGTCAGCGGCGGCTACTGGTTCGGCGGGGGTCTGCCTATCTTCCACTCCGTCTATCTCCCGCTGGTGCTCAAAGCCGCTCCGTAGCGACAATCTCCCCGAAAGCTCAGGCTTTCGGGGAGATTTTTCTGTTATGTCCGGCACACAATCCCACAGGGCTGCTGCTTGCCATTCATGCATTTTTGGGTTACAATCTATGCGGTGTGATGCGGGTACACATGGGCGGGGAAGCCCCGCCGGGAAAATGGGCGGGGAAACCCCGCCCGTACAGGCGGTGTGGGTAGGGGCGCGGTCCCCGCGCCCGCGGTCGCCGCACCCAGCGGTCCCCGCGCCCAGCGGTCCCCGCGCCCAGCGGTCGCCGCGCCCAAGGAGGATCAACAGCAAAATGTCATACAACCCTCAAAAACACCATCGCCGTTCAATCCGGTTGCCCGGTTACGATTATTCGCAGCCGGGATTCTATTTTGTCACCATCCGCGTACACGGTGGAGAATGCCTGTTGGGCACGGTGGTGGATCAGGAAATGCAACTGAGTGAACTTGGGCAGATTGCCAATGACTTTTGGGCACAGGTCCAGGCTCACTTTCCAAACGTGTCCATCGACACATTCGGGATCATGCCCAACCACTTGCATGTGATTGTTGCAATCCATTCACCATCAGAGGTCGCGGAAAGCACAGAAGAGAATAAGGCAACCTTGCCCCTTCAGAAAACGCCAGACGATGCCATAGCGGATGCAACATTTTCACATCCGGAAAGACCTACCCTTGGCCAGATCATTGCATACTACAAATATCAGACCACCAAGCGTATCAACCAGCAACGAGGCACACCCGGTGTAACGTTTTGGCAACGCAACTATTGGGAACATACCATCCGCAACGAACAAGCACTGGATCGCATCCGGGAGTATATTGAGAACAATCCGGCCCGCTGGGAGCAAGATCAACTACACCCTACCGCCCCACCAAACCGATTCAACCGTTTTCCCAGATCGGGATAGGGGACAGGGCAGGAAAAAATGGGCGGGGAAACCCCGCCCATACAGGCAGCGTGGGTAGGGTACAGGCGGTGTGGGTAGGGGCGCGGTCACCGCGCCGGACGGGGAAACCCCGCCCGTACAGTAGGGGCGCGGTCGCCGCGCCCAGCGGTCCCCGCGCCGGACGGGGAAACCCCGCCCACACAGGTGGCACGGGTGGGAGGAGGTCAGAAGTGAACGTAAAGCGACGGATCGAAGAATTGCGTGAGCAGATACGCTACCACAGCTACCGCTACTACGTGCTGGACGACCCGGTCATCTCTGACGATGCCTACGACGCGCTCTACCGGGAACTCCAGGAGCTGGAGGCAGCCCATCCTGAACTCATCACCCCCGACTCGCCGACCCAGCGAGTAGGTGGGGTGGTGCGGGAAGAGTTCACCGCCGTTACCCATCCCCGCCCCATGCTCAGCCTGCAAAACGCCTTCAAGCCCGATGAGCTGCGCGCCTGGCGCGACCGTTTTCTGCGGTTGCTGCCCGAAGGCTATCCCGAACCGGCCTACGTCGTCGAACCCAAGATCGACGGGCTGACGGTGGTGCTGCATTACACCGATGGCCTCTTTACCCTGGGCGCCACCCGGGGCGACGGCATACGCGGCGAAGAGATCACCCCTAACCTGCGGACGATCAAAGCCCTGCCGCTGCGCGTGCCGATAACCAGGGACAGGGGATTGAGGGCTCCGGCGCGGCTGGTGGTTCGTGGGGAAGCGTACATGCCCATTGACGCCTTTGAGGCGTTCAACCGCGAACAGGAAGCCCTGGGCAAAAAGACCTACGCCAACCCGCGCAACACCGCTGCCGGCAGCCTGCGCGTGCTCGATTCGAGCATCACCGCCTCACGGCCGTTGAGCCTGTTCTGCTATCAGGTCGTGGAGATAGAGGGTGGCCCGACCCTCCGTAGCCAGTGGGAAGCGCTGGACTATCTGCGGCAGCTCGGCTTCCCGGTCAGTGACCTGAACCGGCGCTTTACCGACCTGGAAGCGGTGGTGGACTATGTGGTTGCCTGGGAGAAAGTGCGGCACACCCTCAACTTTGAGGCCGACGGGCTGGTGATCAAGATTGATGATTTTGCCACCCAGGAACGGCTGGGAGCGGTGGGCAACGCGCCCCGCTGGGCCATCGCCTACAAGTATCCGGCCCCCGAGGCGGTAACCCGCCTGAAGCGGATTGTGGTCAACGTGGGGCGCACCGGCAGCCTGAACCCCGCTGCCGAACTGGAACCGGTGCGCATCGGCGGGGTGACCGTCAGCAACGCCACGCTGCACAACGCCGACTATGTCGCCGAACGGGACATCCGCGAAGGGGACATGGTGGTCGTCAAGCGCGCCGGAGAGGTGATCCCCCAGGTGCTCGGCCCGGTGCTGGAACTGCGCCCGCCGGGCACAAAGCCGTGGCGCATGCCCGACCGCTGCCCCGCCTGCGGCGAACCGGTGGAACACCCCGAAGGCGAGGTGGCCTTTTACTGCATCAACGCCGCCTGCCCGGCCCAACTGGTGCGGAGTGTGGAGCATTTTGTCAGCCGGGGGGCGATGGATATCGAGGGCTTTGGCACGCGGCAGGCTGAGCTGTTTGTCGAACGGGGGCTGATCCGCGATGTGGCCGACATCTATTCCCTGACGGCTGAGCAGATCCTGCGGCTGGAAGGGTTTGCCGAGAAAAAGGTGAGCAACCTGCTGGCGGCCATCGAGGCCAGCAAGGAGCGGCCGCCGGCCCGGCTGTTGACAGCTTTGGGCATCCGTGGTGTGGGCAGCACGGTGGCCGAGACGTTGATGGACCACTTTCACTCCCTCGATGCCCTGGCCGCTGCCTCGGTGGAAGAACTCCAGCAGATCCCCGGCATCGGCCCCAAGCTGGCCAGCAGCATCGCCGACTGGTTCCATCGCGAACCCAACCGCCGCCTGCTGCACAAGCTCAAGAGGGCAGGGGTGCGCACCGAGGCCCAAAAGGTCGAAGCGGCTGGCCCCAGGCCCCTCGCCGGCCTGACCTTCGTCATCACCGGCACCCTGCCGACCATGAGCCGCGAGCAGGCCGCCGAGTTTATCCAGGCCCACGGCGGCAAGGTAACCGGTGCGGTGAGCAGCAAGACTGACTACCTGCTGGCCGGGGAAAAGGCCGGCTCCAAGCTGGACAAGGCACAGAAGCTGGGGGTCAAGATCATAGACGAAGCGCAATTGCGCAAGATGGTCAAATGAGGCAGGCCGCCCAGAGGCCTCCCTATCACCCCAACAACCGTCGGGCGATTTCCGCTGCCTTTTCCGTCACATCCAACGCATCCAGGTCGGCCAGGCCGGCCCAACAGACATCGCTCACGTCGCTGCCGGGCTGCAGCCTGCCACCGACCAGCCGGGCCAGAAAATCCACGATGACATAGTGGTAGCGGATGCGGTCGGCCTCGTCGTGCACCACATTGTCCAACACGGCAGCCACCTCTCCGATCTCCACGACCAGCCCCGTCTCTTCCAGGGCTTCCCGCCGGGCGGCGTCGCGGACCGGTTCGCCCAGCTCGACGAGGCCGCCGGGAAAGGTCCAGCGGCCTCTGGACGGCTCCTGGTTCCGCCGGATCAGGACGATCCGGTCACCGTCGCGGATGATCGCCCCAACGCCGACGATGGGCGCTTCTGGATATTCTCGTCTCATGGTACTCCCCCTCTCTATAGCCTGGGGACATGATACCACACACCCGGCGGCTGGAGAAAATCGCTCTGGCCGATGGATTGACAAAACACCCGGCCTGTGCTACACTGATAACGTGACACCGGGCAGCAAAGGTAAAGGAAAAAGTAATGGGATCAGGGCTGCAACACCGGGCCAGAATCACACAACTTTACAAAGAGAATGGAATCCCTGCCCTTGATCTGCCCATCGCCGGAAGCGGCGCATAGCGATGAATGTTCTGATTACAGGGGCTAACGGCTTCGTTGGCTCCCACCTGACAGAGGCGTTGCTGGCACGGGGCTACCGGCTGCGCTGCATGGTGCGGCGTAGCAGCAACCTGACCTACATCGAGCATCTGCCGGTAGAGTGGGCCTACGCCGACGTGCGCGACCCCGAAAGCCTGCGCCAGGCCTGCCAGGGAGTGGATGCCATCTGTCACTGCGCCGCCCTGACCCGGGCCCCGGATAAGGCAACCTTTCTCCGCGTCAACACCGAGGGCACCGCTGCCCTGGCCCAGGCCTGCCTGGAAGCAAACCCCGGCCTGCGTCGTTTCCTGTTCGTCTCCAGCCAGGCAGCAGCCGGCCCTTCATCGGGGCCGGATGACTATCTGGACGAGGCGCATCCGCCCCACCCTATCACCTGGTATGGCCAAAGCAAGTGGGCCGCCGAGCAGGCCCTACAAAAGATATCCGACCGGCTGCCGGTGACGATCGTGCGGCCGGCAGCCGTCTTTGGCCCCCGGGACCGCGACTTTTTCGCCTACTTTGACTTGGTGAAACGGGGCCTGAGCCTGCAACTGGGACGGCAGGAGCGCAAGATCAGCCTGATCTACGTCCGGGACCTGGTGGAACTGTTGCTGCTGGCCCTGGAAAGCGAGGGGGCAGAGGGACAGACCTACTTTGGCTGCGGCCCGGCATACCGCTATGCCGACCTGTCCGCCGCCATTGCCCGGGCCCTGGACAAACGCCCGCTCCGCCTCACCCTGCCCGAAGCGGTGTTGACCCCGATCGCTCTGGGGTCCAAGGTGCAGGGACGGCTGACCGGCAAGCCCCCCCTGCTCAACGACCAGCGCGTGCTGGACCTGCGGCAACGTTACTGGCTCTGCTCCGGACAAAAAGCACAACGAGAACTGGGCTGGGTGCCGCGCTACGATCTGGAGACAGCAGTGCGCGAAACCGCAGACTGGTACCGGCACAACAACTGGCTGTGAGGATTGACGCCTCACGCTTACACCATGAGCCTGATTCTATTACGTTACGGTGAGATCGGATTGAAGGGACAGAACCGCACCTATTTCTGTCGCAAGCTGCGGCGCAACGTGCGGGAATGCCTCAAAGCCCACGGCCTGGTCGGCCGGGTATGGCAAGAGGGTCAGCGCCTTTACCTGGAAACCGACCGGCCCCAGGAGGCTATCGCCGCCGTGCAGCGGGTCTTCGGCATCGTCTCGCTCAGCCCGGTTTTCGAGGTAGCTGCCGACCTGGAAGCCATCGCCCAAGAGGCGGTGGCTGTGGCCCAAAGGGCCAGGGTCGGCCCGGCCCGGCCGTTCCGCGTTACAGCGCAGCGGGCCGACAAGTCCTTCCCCACCCCCTCTCCCCAGATCGAGCGACAGGTGGGGGCGGCGGTTGTGGCTGCTACCGGCGCGCCGGTGAACCTCTCCCAACCCGACGTAGAGATCGGCGTGGAAGTGCAGCCAGGGCGAGCCCTGGTCTTTGGCGAGACGGTCGCCGGGCCGGGTGGCCTGCCGGTGGGCAGCCAGGGACGGGTGGTGGCCCTGCTGTCCAGCGGAATCGACTCGCCGGTAGCCGCCTGGCTGATGCTGAAACGCGGCTGCGGCGTCATCCCACTCCACTTTAGCACCGACCCGGCCCAGGCGGAACAGATGCTGGCCATCGTCGAGGCGCTGAACCGTCATGCCTACGGCTGGCGGCTGCGGCCCATCATCCTTTCCCACCAGGAGGCGCTGGCACCGGTCCTGGCCCGGCTGCGGGCACTCCACCAGGAACGATGGACCTGCCTGTTCTGCAAACGGACCATGCTCACCAGGGCAGCCGAAATCGCCGAGGAGATGGGAGCTGCGGCCCTGGTAACGGGCGATTCCCTGGGCCAGGTGGCCAGCCAGACGCTGAGCAACCTGGAGGTCATCTCCTACGGCATCCCCAAGCCGATCCTGCGTCCACTCATCGGTCTGGACAAGACCGAGATCATGGCCCTGGCGCGGCGCATCGGCACCTATGAAGCCTCGGTCCGGCAGTCCCCACCCTGCCCCTTTCTACCCAACCGCCCCCTGACCCAGGCCAGCGTGCCCCACCTGCTCGAACTGCTGGAACAGATGGCTACAACTGGAACGGGCAACAGACCCGCCCACCCTGACAGCGAGTAGATGTAGAGCTACCGATATGAGCGATCGAATATCCCGCTGGCATTGCCTGACCATCCTGGCCATCGTAAACCTGGTGTTCTGGGTGGCGGTGGCCGTGGTGGTAGGCCTGGCAGCCACCGACATGGTGAACCTGGGCATTGAGACCTTTGTCCGCGAACACCAGGCCACGGTGGTGACGCTGTGGAAACAGGCGAGCCCCAAGGCCTCCGGCTTGGCGACCCGGCCGGCCCTCCCGACCGTGGCTATGGAAAAGGCCTCAGAGACCCCAGCCCAACCCCCGACAGCGACCACGACGCCGCCACCCCAACGTCAGGCCATCTCGGTTGTCAGGGCCGGGGCCACCCCACAGCCGCAACCTGCCGGCTCAACCGCCCGGCCCTCTGCACCTGCCGGCAATACAGCAACCCCACCTCCCCAGCCCACCGCGGCCCTGTCCAGCAGCCCGTTGCTGCTGGCCGAGCCTGCCTTTGACAGCCTGATGCACCTGAACGCCGAGATGAACCGCTCTGCCGTCGGGCGAGCAGTGCAGATCCGCTATGGAGAAGCGATGCTGAACCAGGAATTGACCTCTTTGCTGGCGAGCTACCCGGACCTGCCCTACCACGACCTTCACGTGCAACTGAACCGCGATCAGGTGGTCATTCAGGGCAAAATCACAGTCATGGGCTTTGACGTGAGCGCCCAGGTCAGCGGCATCGTCGTAGCCCGCGATTGTCTGCCCCAGGCGCAAGTCCAGGCCGTCTCCATCGTGGGGGTGAGCACGCCCGGCCTGGTCAAACAAGAGGTTGAAAAGATCATCCTGGAACTGCTGAACTGGTATCCAGCCGACTATCCCCTTTGCCTGGAGCAGATCGTGGTCGAAGAGGGCCGCGTCACCATCTATGGCTTTCGGCGGTGAGGTTCCAACAGAGGTGAACAGTGCAAGCGGTCCTGTTCGACGGTGAACTGCATCTGGTAGACGACTACCCCAACCCCTGCCCGGCAGCGGGCGAGGTCCGCATCCGGACGCTGCTGGCCGGCATCTGCAACACCGACCTGGAGATCGTACAGGGCTATGCCGGGTTCCACGGCGTGTTAGGCCACGAGTTTGTCGGGGTAGTAGATCGGGCCGAGGACCCGGCGCTGCTGGGGAAGCGGGTGGTGGGGGAGATCAACATCGGCTGCGGCACGTGCGAACCCTGCCGCGCCGGCCAACCGGCCCACTGCCTCAGCCGCACCGCCCTGGGCATCCGGGGCCGCGACGGGGCGCTGGGGCACTATTTCTGCCTGCCAAGGTCCAACCTGCATCCGGTGCCGGACGATCTCCCGGACGAGGTGGCCGTCTTTACCGAACCCCTGGCCGCCGCCTGCGAAGTGCTGAACCAGGTCCATGTGCGGCCCACCGACCGCGTCATCGTCCTGGGAGATGGCAAACTGGGCCTGCTGGTAGCCCAGGTGCTGGCCCTGACCGGCTGCGACCTGACGGCAGTGGGCCACCACGAAAGCAAGCTGGCCATCCTGGCGGCACGGGGCATCGCCACGCACATCGGCCACGAGGGGCTGACCGGCCATGCCGATCTCGTCGTCGAATGTACCGGCCGGGCCACCGGGTTCCAGGCCGCACGACACCTGGTGCGCCCCGGCGGGACCCTGGTCCTCAAGAGCACCTATCACGGCCTGGTGGAAGCCGACCTGTCAAGCCTGGTGGTAGACGAGATCAACCTGACCGGCTCACGCTGCGGGCCGTTCCCGGCGGCGCTGCGGCTGTTGGCCCATCGGCTGGTGGATGTGACCCCACTCATCACCGCCACCTATCCGCTTCACCAGGCATCGGCTGCCTTTGAGCACGCCCGGCAACGAGAAGCAATCAAGGTCCTGATCCGGCCATGAGAGGATAGAAAACCCCTTCAGCCGGCACCCAGGCAAATGCCCCCTGGCCTGCCGGGCCAGGATTGACATTTGATCCCAGGAATGCTATAGTTTTCCCACCATCAACAAGGAGCGGATAACGGGCGAATGTATGCCTTGCTGTTGACCCAGAACGCCGACGAGAAGGCTGTGCTCTCCCTCTTGCTGCAGCGGGCCGGCCTGGCCGTGACCACCGCGACCGACCTGGAGCGGGCCATGAAGAGCTGGCTCGACCGGCCCGCCGACCTGATCCTGCTGGCCATTGGCGGCGACCCCCTGGCCCACCTCCGTCGCATCCGGGCCGAGACCGAGGTGCCGGTCGTGATCCTGGTGGACCAAACCTCAGAAGAGCTGCATTACCAGCTCCTGGAAGATGGGGCCGACCTGGTGATGGCGCGCCCCTTTAGCACCCGCCTGCTCATCGCCCAGGTACGGGCCCTGTTGCGGCGGGCCGGGAACGTCCCCCTCTCCAGCCTGCCCACCCTCAGCCTGGGAGGCCTGACCCTGGACCCCATCGCCCGCACCGTACAGATACCGGGCCAGCCCACCCGGCGGCTAACCCACCTGGAATTCCGCCTGTTGCACAATCTGATGGTCCACCCCGGCCAGATCCTCACCACCGAGACCATCGTCGAACGGGTGTGGGGCTACAGCGGCCAGGGCGACAAAGAGTTGGTACGCGGCCTGGTCAGCCGCCTGCGGGCCAAGATCGAACCGGAGCCCCGCAGCCCTCACTACATCCAGACCGTGCCGGGCGTCGGCTATTTGTTCAACCCCCAGGAGTAAGCGTTCAGGTGCCAGGCCCTGGCGAACGGCCGATTGTTCTCCCCCCCAGGAAATGCCAACGTGACAAGATTATCACGGATAATCGCCTTTTGCTACAAAATTCATACCTTTTTGCCGCATCTTTTACACAGACGTGGAGTATTATGTCACTAATGGCGGACGTTGGGGGCCAAATGTGAGAGAAAGGAGACGGAGCTATGGCCAGCGCCTATTGCCCGGATTGCGAAGAACGGATCATCTTCAAGGTCGAGCCGATGGTCGGCCAAAGGCTGAGCTGCCCCCACTGCGAGGCCGAGCTGGAGGTCATCAGCACCGACCCCCTCGAGTTGGATTGGACCTACGACTGGTCCGATGAGGACTGGGAAGAAGGGGAAAACTATTAGCCCAAGGAGGACGGCAACCAACCGAGAAGCAAAATGGCATTTGCATACTGTCCCGATTGCTCGACACGGATCTTTCTGGGGCGCAAGCCCTGGGTTGGCCAACCGGTGACCTGTGACTACTGCGATGCCGAACTGGAAGTCGTCAGGATCAATCCGGTAGAACTGGATTGGGTTGATGAACTTGCCGAGGATCCCGAAGAGGAGTGGGAACTCGATCTGGATGAGACATAGTTCCATCTCCACCTGACCGTTTCCGCTTCATAAATTATCCCCACCGTACAACAGGCCGGAGCCGTGCTGTTTCGCCCGCCAGCCGCCGCAACCGGTGCTCTGCCTTCCGCCTTGGTCAGATTTGACAGGCAAGCTCATTTTTGCTATACTTTTTCCATCTTATTGAAAAAAGTTTTCATCAAGCAGAGGGGATATGCTATCGGAAGAAGGCATCGTCGAGCAGTTGAACCGGGCCGGCTACCGGATCACCCGTCCCCGGCGGGCGGTCATCCGGGCGATCCTGGAAGATGAGAGGTTCTCCAGCCCGCTCCAGGTCCACGAGCGGGCCAGAACCCACTGCCCCACCGTCGGGCTGGTGACGGTCTATCGCACCCTGGACCTGCTGGCGGACCTGGGGTTTGTGCGACGTATCCACACCGACAACGGCTGCCACGGCTATGCCGCAGCCAGCCGGGGACACCGTCACCATCTGACCTGTCAACGCTGCGGGGCCACGGTGGAGTTTGAAGGCTGCGATCTATCGGAACTGGTGGCCCGTGTGAGTCAGGAAACCGGGTACACGATCGAGGACCATCTGCTGGCCCTGGTTGGGCTGTGTTCTGTATGCCTGGCGGGCGGTGGCGGGTAGCACCTCCCACCGCCGGTTATGGAGGTCAGAAACCATGAGAAAGAGAGGGCTAATCTGGGCCGGCATGGCGATCCTGATCCTGGTTGCCGCGAACGCCTGTGGCAGCCCCCAACCCGGAACCGGTCAGGAAAGGGCAACCAGCACCCGGAAGCCACCGTCGCCAGCCCCTGGCGAAAAGCTCAAGGTGGTGGCCACGACTACCATTGTGGGGGACGTGGTCAAGAACGTGGGCGGCGACCAGATCGAGCTGACAACGCTGATGGGCATAGGCGTGGACCCCCATACCTACGTCCCTACCCCGGCCGACGCGGCAGCAGTCCACGATGCCCACATCCTGTTTGCTAACGGAGCCGGCCTGGAAGCGAACCTGGAGGAGATGCTCGATAGCGCGGGGGGCCAGGCGATCCGCGTCCACCTCTCCGACGGGCTGGAGCTGCGGCCGCCGGTGGAGGAGCCCCATCCGGGCGAGGCCGACGCCGACCACGAGGAGGGAGACCCTCATGTCTGGTTCGACGTGCAGAACGTGATCGACTGGGTAGGGATCATCGAGCGAGAGCTGGCCGCCCTGGACCCGGCCCATGCAGCCGCCTATCACAGCCGGGCCGAGGCGTATGTCCAGGAGTTGGAGGCGCTGGATGCCTGGATTGTGGAGCAGGTAGCGACCATCCCGGCCGGCAACCGCAAACTGGTGACCAACCACCCGGCCTTTGGCTACTTTGCCGCCCGCTATGGCCTGGAGCAGGTCGGCGCAGTCTATCCGGTCAACCCCTCAGCCGAACCGTCCGCTCAGGAGATCGCGGCCTTGGAGGAGGCCATCCGCCAATACCAGGTGCCGGCCGTGTTTTCCGAAAGCACGGTCAACCCCAGGCTGGCCCAGCAGGTGGCCCACGATACAGGCATCAAGTTGGTTCCGCTCTACACCGGCTCGCTGGGCGGTTCGGGCAGCGGGGCCGAGACGTATATCGAGCTGATGCGCTACGACGTCCAGGCGATTGTCGCGGCGCTAAAGTGAGGGGGAGATGTTTTCGGTGCTCCAAGTCCACCGCCTGACGGTAAGTTACAACGGCAACCGCGCCCTGGAAGAGGTAAGCTTTGCCGTCCAGGCAGGGGAACGGGTCGCGATTGTTGGCCCCAATGGGGCAGGCAAAAGCACACTGTTCAAGGCCATCGTCGGCCTGCTCCCCCCTGAAGCAGGGCGGGTAGAGGTCAACGGGGCCGAGATCGGCTATGTCACCCAACGTTCGGCGGTGGACTGGAGCTTCCCGGTGACGGTGCATGACGTGGTGATGATGGGCCGCATCGCCAAAATGGGCTGGTTCCACTGGCCACGTCCGCGCGACCGGGAGATCGTGCAGCGATGCCTGGCACAGGTAGGCATGCTGGACTATGCCGATCACCAGATCGGCGAGCTCTCCGGCGGCCAGCAGCAACGGGTGTTCATTGCCCGGGCCCTGGCCCAGGAGGCGACCATCCTGCTGATGGACGAGCCGTTCAGCGGCATAGATGCGCCGGCGCAAGAGGCCATCCTGGAGATCCTGGACGGTTTGCGCTGGCAGGGAGTCACAGCCCTGGTCTCTACCCACGACCTGAACCTGGCGGTCGAGCGGTTCGACCAACTGGCTCTGCTCAACCGGCACCTGATCGCCTATGGCTCCCCCCGGCAGGTGGTCACGCCGCAAACTCTGGCCGCTGCCTATGGCGGGCGGGCCCTGTGGCGCGGCGAAGACTATGCCCTGGTGATGGGGGATATCGGTTGCTGCGGTGGGATAGAACAGGGATAAGGCCTCCACGAATGGACACGAATACACACGAATGCCGGCCACGAATGGACACGAATACACACGAATGCCGGCCACGAATGGAACACGAATACACACGAATGCCGGCCACGAATGGAACACGAATACACGAATCACGAATGCCGGCCACGAATGGAACACGAATACACACGAATGCACGAATGCCGATTCGTGGACGGCGGTTGCCATCACCGGTGAAGTGTAAAGCGATTTTCCGGCGAGATTGAATTACCCCGGGGAACTGGTGGATATGACAGATATTCTGGAACTGTTGCTTCAACCGTGGCATTATCCTTTTATGGTCCGGGGGCTGCTGGCTTCGGTGATGGTCGGCACGCTGTGTGCTGTGATGGGCAGCTATGTGGTGCTGCGGGGCATGGCCTTTTTCGGTGATGCGCTGGCCCACGCCATCCTGCCCGGCGTGGCCATCGCCTATCTGATGGGCGCCAACCTGTTCTGGGGGGCTTTGGGGATGGGCCTGTTCACCGCGGTGGGCATCGGCTATGTCAGCCGGCGGGGCCGGGTGAGGGAGGATACGGCCATCGGCGTCATCTTTGCCGCCTGCTTTGCCCTGGGGGTGGCGCTGCTCTCAACGGTGCAGAGCTACAGTGTAGACCTGACCCACATCCTCTTTGGCAATGTGCTGGGGGTATCGGCAACCGACCTGTGGTTGACGGCCGGGTTCGGAACTGCTGTGTTGCTGGCTGTGGTGCTGCTCTACAAAGAATTGCTGGTCATCTCCTTTGACCCGGTCCTGGCTGCGACGCTGCGCCTGCCGCTGAACGCCCTCCATTATCTGCTGCTGGTACTCATTGCCCTGACCGTCGTTGTCTCGTTGCAGACGGTCGGGGTGGCGCTGATGGTAGCCATGCTGGTGACCCCCGCCGCCACCGCCTACCTACTCACCCGGCGGCTGTGGCACATGATGATCGTCGGGGCGGTGGTCGGCACCATCTCGTCGGTGGCAGGGCTATATCTGTCATTTTATGTCAATGTCGCCTCTGGTGCAGCGGTGGTGCTCATCTGCACCCTGTTTTTCTTGCTGGCCTTTTTGTTCGGGCCGTCCCGCGGCGCAGTGTGGACCTGGTTGCGCCGGCGTACAGCCTGAAAGGCTGTCCTGCAAGCCCGCCTGCCCGGACAGGCGGGAGAGGGTCGGGGCGAGGGGGAGCGCCCTGCCCACCGGAGCCTACTCCCCACGGGCAGATGTTTCCCCCCCCAATATCCCCCCCTCAGAGGATTCAATTCCCACCAAAGCGTGCTATAATTCGATCTGGTGTGGGCGGACACCGGCGAATTTGCCCTCTCCCCGGCATTGTGGAACGATCCAAAGGGGAATCCTGGAACGGGAGGGATCTTTTGAAAAGCTTTCTGACCCATCTAGAGTGTGCGCTCTGTAGCCGGCAATTGGACGCCGACCGATTGTGGAATCTGTGTCCTGATTGTGGCAAGCCCCTTCTGGCCCGCTACGACCTGACAGCCGCCGCTCAGGCCCTTGCCCCCGCCGATCTATCTCGCCGTGAGCCGACCGTGTGGCGCTACCGCGAGCTGCTGCCGGTACGCGACCCCCGTCACATCCTGTCCCTGGGGGAGGGTTGGACCCCCCTGGTCCATGCCAGGCGGTTGGGGGCAGAACTCGGCTTTCGGCAACTTTATGTCAAGAACGAAGGCCTGAACCCCACCGGTTCGTTCAAAGCCCGGGGGATGGCTGTGGCCGTGTCCCGCGCCCGCGAATTGGGGGTGCAGGCCCTGGCCATTCCCTCCGCCGGCAACGCCGGCAGCGCGATGAGCGCCTATGCGGCGGTGGGCGGCCTAGCCGCCCATGTGTTCATGCCGGCCGACGTACCCCCCACATTCCAGGCCGAATGCGGCGCCCTGGGGGCTGAAATCACTCTGGTGGACGGGCTGATCAACGACTGCGGCCGGCGGGCAGCCGAAGAGGGGCAGAGATGCGGCTGGTTCGACCTGTCCACCCTCAAGGAGCCGTATCGGGTGGAGGGGAAAAAGACAATGGGCTACGAGCTGGCCGAACAGTTCGGTTGGACCTTGCCCGACGTGATCATCTACCCCACCGGCGGCGGGACGGGGTTGATCGGCATGTGGAAGGCGTTCGACGAGATGGAACAACTGGGGTGGATCGGCCCGCAGCGGCCACGGATGGTGACGGTCCAGGCAGCAGGCTGCGCCCCGATGGTCAAGGCCTTCCACGCCGGCCAGGAGGTCGCCGAACCGTGGCCCGACGCCGCGACCCTGGCCGATGGGCTGCGTGTGCCTGCTGCCATAGGCGATTTTCTGATCTTGCGCGTCCTGCGCGAGAGCGGCGGCACGGCCCTGGCCGTATCCGACGAGGAGATGCTGGCCGCCATCCGGTTGCTGGGCCGCACCCAGGGCATCTTTGCCTGCCCGGAGGGCGCAGCCTCGCTGGCCGCTTTTCAGCGCCTGCGCCGCCAGGGCTGGATCGCCGACGAGGAGCGGGTTGTGCTGTTCAACACCGGCAGCGGGCTCAAATACACCCACCTGTGGCAATAACAGGGGGTTCAGCCCGTCAGCACCCACTCCAGGCCCAGCCGGGCCAGCGTCTGCGGCGTGGGGTTGCCGGTGGAAACGTCCCAACCGGTCAGGCGGTAGTATTCATCCTTTGCCGCCTCGAGCTCGGCCTCAGAAAGGGCGATGCCGGCAGTTGGGCCAGTTCCGCTCAGGGGCTTGAAGAACTTGGGCGGCAGCCGGTCGGCCCGGCGGTCCAGCCCCAGCCGGGCGTTGAAGGCCCGCATCAGGTTGATGCGGCGCTCGCCGACGGTCAGCAGTTCCTCCAGGCTGAAATCGTGCCAGCCGGTCACCGCACGGATCAGGTCCACCGTCTCCTGAGGGCCGTAGAGGGTCCAGGCCGGCCCCCACACGAACTGGCACAGAACCGCCGAGTCCAGGAAGGAATAGAAGCGCTGCGTCACCAGGGCAAAGCGCACCTTGTCCGGCCCCAGCGACCCCCATGGCAAACCGCGATCAAAACCGAGCAGCCCCAGGCGCGACAGGTCCACCTCCTCCCCCTCGATGGCCGGGTCGTGCTCCGACGACTGATGGTCGGCCCCGAACGGGTTCACGGCATAGATCAGCCCCAGCGAGCGTTTGGCCTGGGGCATGTGAGCCGGAGCCTCTGCCCCCTTGCAGGTGATCAGGAACTCATGGCCCCGGCCCAGGCGGTCGGCAGCGCGGCGAGAGCCATCTGCCAGCAACTCGCCAATCCCTGTCCGGGTGGCGATCAGCTCCACCAGGCGGACCATCGCCGCGGCGCTGCCAAAGGGGGCAGGGAAGCCGATCTCTTTCTCGCTCAGCAGGCCGTTTTCAAAGCACTCCATCGCCCAGGCCACCGTCGCCCCGGTGCCGATGGTGTCCAGGCCATACTCGTTGCACAGCTTGTTGGCATAGGCGATGGCCGGCAGGTCATGGACACCACAATAAGAGCCGAGGGTGGCGCAGGTCTCGTATTCTGGACCGCCGTGGCGCGGTTCCACCGGGTGGCCGTTCCATTCGGTTTCCACCACTCGCTTGCAATGCACAGCGCAGGCGTAACAGGTATCGCGCTCCTTGAGGATGGTCTCGGTCATTGTCTCCCCCATGATCTCCTCAAAGAAGGCGAACTGGCCGGCATTGTAGTTGAAGGTGGGCAAGGTACCGGTAGCGTGTTGAAAGCTGAGCACGCCGGCGGTGCCATGCTCGCGCAGGCCGGCCATATCGGGGTTGACCTCCACGTTGGCCGCCCCCCAGCGGGCCAGTTCGTGGAGTTGCCTGGCATCGGCCAGGGCTATCTGTTTGCCGGCGCCGCGGACGGCCACTGCCTTGAGGTTCTTGGACCCCATCACCGCCCCCATCCCGGTGCGGCCATTGGCCCGGTTGGCCATATTGATGACGGCTGCCAGGCGCACCCGCTGCTCACCTGCCGGGCCACATTGGGCCACCTGCACCCGGTCATCGCCCAACTCGGCCCGGATCAGGTCCTCAACCTGAGAGGTAGTCTTGCCCCACAGGTGCCCGGCCGGTCGGATCTCGGCCTGGCCGTCGTGCAGCCATAGATAGACCGGCCTGGCTGCCCGGCCGGTGACGACGATGCCGTCAAAGCCGGCAAATTTCATCTCCGCCGGAAAGAACCCGCCCCCCTGGCTATCGCCGATGCCATCCACCAGGGGCGAGAGGGCGTTGATGCACAGGCGGCTCTGGCCGGAGATGGGCGCCCCGGTGACAACCCCGACCATCAGGGTGAGGATGCTGTCCGGCCCCAGCGGCTCGGCGCCGGGCCGGAGGCCTTTTAAAATATAGAAGGTGCCCATGGCCGAGCCGCCCAGATATTTGCGGTAAAAGCTTTCCGGCGGCGTCTCCACCTCCAGCGTGCCCCGCGTCAGATCGACGTGCAAAATGCGTCCAGCGTAGCCGTATGCCATCTTATCCTCCTATCTCTCTATCGGCGACTTCCAGCGCCCGATCCAGGATAGCCAACCCTTCGTCAAGCTGCTCCAGGGTGATGCACAACGGCGGCACAACCAGGATCAGGTTGCCGGGGAGAAAGGTAAACAGCCCCTCCTGCCGGAAAAAGTCGGTAAGGAGCGGCGCGGTTGCCAGTGGTTCTTTGGTCGCCCGGTTTTTGACCAGCTCAATGGCCGAAAACAGGCCGATAAAGCGCACATCGCCAACGGAGGGATGACGGGCTTGCAGTTCCTTCAGGCGCTGCCCCAGCACCGGCCCCAGGCGCGCCGCATTCTCCAGCAGGTGATCCTCCCGGTACACCTGCAATGCGGCGACGGCAGCGGCACAGGCCAGCGCATGGGCGCTGTAGGTCATCCCACACCACAACGTCCTGTCCTCAAAATGCCGGGCAATCGGCTCCGAGACGGCCACGGCGGCCAGGGGCACATAGCCAGAGGTCAACCCTTTGGCCATGGTGATCATGTCGGGCGCAACACCCCAATGGTCCACCGCAAACCAGCGACCGGTCCGGCCAAAACCGCTCATCACTTCATCGGAGATAAGCAGGATGCCATACCGGTCGCAGATCTCCCGGAGGCGCGGCCAATAATCGTCCGGCGGGACGAGAAGGCCGTTGGTCCCGGTCACCCCTTCGAACAGGAGGGCGGCGACGTTATTCGGGCCCTCGAACCGGATCACCTCTTCGATATGGGTAATACACTCCCGATGGCAGGTATCGGGTGTCCAGCCAAAGGTGCAACGATAGCAATAGGGGTCAAAGACGTGCACCACCCCGGGCATGGTCGGTTCTGCCGCCCAGCGACGATAGTCGCCGGTGAGGGCCATCGCCCCGGAGGTTGAACCGTGGTAGGAGCGATAGCGGGTGATGATCTTCCAGCGGCCGGTATACAGGCGGGCAATCTTGACCGCGTTTTCATTGGCCTCAGCCCCGCTCAAGGCAAAGAAGGTCTTGTTGAGATCGCCCGGCAGGATCTCGGCCAGCATCTTGCCCAGGAGGCCCCTGGGCTCTGTGGCCAGAGCCGGCTGGACAAAGCACAGCCGCGCTGCCTGTTCCTGGATCGCCTGCACCATCTTGGGGTGCTGGTGCCCGATGTTGACATTCATCAGTTGCGAGGAAAAATCAATGTAACGTTTGCCATCCGCGTCCCAAAAGTACACTCCCTCGGCTCGGACGACGGGGATGGGGTCTACTGTTGCCTGGGGTTTCCAGGGGAAAAGGGTATACTCACGGTTCAGCCGAACCATTTCCTGGGCAGATATGCCTGGTTTGTCGGTCATCATTGTCCTCTCTGGAGTTTTGTTGCAGGCAATATTGTAGCACAGAAGGCGATTCTGTGCAAACAGACGTAGCCGGGTCAAGGCCAGCGGCTTAACACGGCGCCACCGGCATTTGACACAGGCGCGATTTTGTGGTATATAGCTGGCAGGTGTTGGGTTGCCTGCCGGCAACCCAGGCCGACAATTCAATCATCGGGCCGCGAAGCCCTTAGATGCAGAACCGTTCAGGTTCAAATCTAAGGGCTTTTTTTGTTGGCCGCCAACATGTCCGAGAGGCAATGCCATGACCGGCCGTTATCACATCCATACTCAACCGGCTCCGCCGCCGTTCCCCTATCCGGCCAGGTTCCGGCTGGGTGAGGGGGATGACTATGTCAAATATGGCCACGCTCCCTTTGCCCAGGGGCGGCGCGGTGGCGACCCCCACTGGACAGCGCAGATCATCACCCAGACCTGGTACCAGGCCGAGACCGGCCGCATCCCCATCTCCGGCGCAGGCTACGGCGGGGCGTTCGCCGGGTCGGGGTTCGATGCCATCTGGCTCGACATGTCCGAGATCGTCCGCCCCACCCGCGACGGCATTCACGGCCGGGAGTATATCTCCACCGCTGTGGCCCTGGGTCGGCGGTTACCGGCGTTGCAATTTGACGCCGCCGGCCGGTTGCTGTCAGAACTGCCGCCTCAGGTCGAAATCCCGCTTCCGGTGTTGTTCGACCCGTTGCCGTTGCCGCTGCCGGGGCGCGGCGCCCTGCTGGCCGTAGTTCGGGCGGCGGCCCGCCTGGGCACACTGGCCCTGGTCCGCGCCCAGGAGTGGGACGACGCCCTGGCCGAATATAGTCCGGCGGTAGCCCCGTTACTCACCTTGGACGACGATCCCGATGGGCCGTGGGTACAGGCCGCCCGGCTGGTCGAGGTCGAGGCGCCGGCCGCCATAGACCCGGCCACAACCACCGAGTTCATCAGGCGGGTGCAGGCGATCAACCCCACCGCCGTGATGGCGGTGCGGCTGCCCCTCGGGCCGGAAGCCGCAGCCCACGTCGAGGCACTGGCCGCAGCAGGCATCGGCGTGGTCCACCTGTGTGCCGATGAGATGGGCTATGAGCTTGAGGGCGACAACCCCCGCTTCCTGGCCGACGTCCTGCAGGAGGTCCATCACCGGCTGGTGGCAGCCGGGCTGCGCGATCAGGTGACACTGGTGGCAAGTGGTGGAATCGCTGCCGCCGAGCATGTGCCCAAGGCGCTGGCCTGCGGCGCCGATGCCGTGGCCGTGGACCTGGCCCTGGTAGTGGCCCTGGGCTGTGCTCTGTGGGCCGATCTGCTCCGCCCCTGCCCCGTCGAGGAGGCCGAGGTGGACCCCCAATGGGGGGCGCAACGGATCATCAACCTGATGGCCGCCTGGTGTGACCAGTTGCTGGAGGTGTTGGGCGCGATGGGCATGCGCGAGGTGCGCCGCCTGCGGGGAGAACTGGGCCGCACCATCTTTCAACCCAAGGAGGAAAAGGCGTTCCGCCACCTGTTCCAACAGGTCGTGGTGGGCCACCCCAACGCCACCCGGCCCGAGCCCGGCGAGGGCGAAATCGAGGGCGACCTGCGCTGGACCACCGCCCTCCTCCTGGCCACCGCCGAGCAGGCGCGGACCGGCCACCCGCCCACCTCCGGCCTGGAATACCGCGTTGGCCGTTCCGGCGGCGGATTTGACCGCTTGCGTTTCCCCTTTGAACTGGAAGAGCGGAGGACAAGGGATGAGGGGTTGGACCCTTCTGCTCTATCCCGTGTTGACCTGTCCCTGGACCTAAACCGCCGCGATCCCACCCGCCCCCGCATCCGCATCCCCCATCCCTGGTACGGGGCAGGGATGTCGTTCGGCTCGGTCAGCCTCCAGACCATGATCGCCCGCGCCTGGGCCGCGCAGTATTGGGGCTCGTTCACCTCTACCGGCGAGGGCGGCTATCCCGATGAACTGTTGCCCTACGCCGACCATATCATCACTCAGATCGCCACCGGGCTGTTTGGGGTGCGCGAAGACACCATCCAGCGGGCACGGATCGTCGAATTCAAGTATGCCCAGGGGGCCAAGCCGGGCCTGGGTGGACACCTGCTGGGCAGCAAGAACACGCCCGACGTGGCCGCCATGCGCGAGGCGGTGCAGGGCACCAGCCTCTTTTCCCCCTTCCCGTTCCACAGCGTCTATTCCGTCGAAGACCACAAAAAACATGTAGATTGGGTGAAAACGGTCAATCCACGGGCGCTCATCTCGGTCAAGGTATCCACCCCCACCGACGTGGACATGGTGGCCGTGGGCAGCTACTATGCCGGAGCGCATATCCTCCACCTGGATGGGGCTTACGGAGGCACCGGGGCCGCACCCGAGATCGCCAAGAAAAATATCGCCATGCCGCTGGAATATGCCATTCCCAAGGTCCATCGTTTCCTGGAGGAGGAGGGCATCCGCGACGAGGTGGTGGTCATGGCCTCCGGCGGGGTGCGCACCGCCTGGGATGTGGCCAAAGCCATCGCCCTGGGGGCCGATGGCTGTATCATCGGCACGGCCGAGCTGGTGGCCCTGGGCTGTATGCGCCTGGGCACCTGCGAGCGAGACAAGGGCTGTCCTCTGGGCATCGCCACCACCGATCCGGAACTGGCCGGGCAAATAGACCCGTTGGCAGGGGGGCAGCGCATCGTGAACCTGTATGCTTCGTGGCGGATCCAACTGGCCGCCATTCTGGAAAAGCTGGGGCTGCCGGGCGTGCGGCACCTGCGCGGCAGAACCGATTGCCTGGTTTATCTCGATAGCAATGACCACTGATCACAAAATGAGAAAAGGAGGGAAAGAAAATGGCAACAATCGGTTACTTTGAAGGGACGGATCCGGCGATCCTCTCGCGGCTGGCAGCAACAGGCATGGGCACGCTGCCTCTCAGCAACGGATTTGACATGCACGGCAAGTATGTCAACCACCTGACCAAACAGGATGGTGTGTCGGTAGTTGTGGGCTACCTGCACAAGGTCCTGCCCTACAACGGGGCACCGGTGTCCCCCGGCGATCTGCTCTTTGCCTGCCTGATCCACAACATCCCGGTGCTGCTGATCGTGGACAAGGCGTTTCACGAGGCGGCGCGGGAACGGCTGGGCGACGTGCGCGACCGGGTCAGGCTGGTAGACCCGGCCGACCTCTATCAGGCCGTGACCGAGGTCCTGGCATGAGCACGCCATCGCCGGCCGACCTGCTCATCGCCTCTCGCCGGCGGTTGATCCGGGAAGGGCCGCCCTCTTTGCCCCCCAGCAGCGAGGCCGAAGGGGGATGCGGGGTGGTAGGGGTGGCAGCCGGCCGGCCGGTAGCCGGCCGCCACCTGATCCCGGCCGCCAGGCAGATGCACAACCGGGGCAACGGCAAGGGCGGGGGGCTGGCCGCCGCCGGCCTGTCCCCGGCCCAGATGCGCGTCTCGGCCGATGTGCTGCGGGAGGCAACCCTGCTCCAGATCGCCTACCTGGACCCGGCCGCCCGCGCCGAGGTAGAGCAGGAGGTCCTCCTGCCCTGCTACGACCTGCTGCAGGGCTATGCCGTCCCCACGCTGGACGATTACCGGTGCCTGCCGGGCCTGGAGGTCCGCCCGCCCGATGTGTGGCGCTATTTTGTGCGTGTCAGGCCGGGGGCATTGTCCCGTTTTGCCGCCGAACATGGCCTGGAAAGCCTCAACGCCCGCCAGGTGGAGGACGAGTTTGTCTATCAACACAGCTTTCGGCTGAACCGGCGCTTCTACGCCAGCCTGGGCGAGAAACGGGCATTTGTGCTCTGCCACGGGCGCGACCTGCTGGTTTTCAAGATCGTTGGCTACGCCGAACAGGCAGCAGCCTATTACCAACTGGAGGACCTGCAGGCCCACGTCTGGATCGCCCACCAACGCTACCCCACCAAAGGGCGGGTGTGGCATCCTGGCGGCGCGCACCCGTTTATCGGCCTCAACGAGGCCCTGGTCCACAACGGCGACTTTGCCAACTATTACGCCGTCAGCACCTACCTCCGCCAGCGGAATATCGTCCCCCTGTTCCTGACCGATACCGAAGTCAGCGCCTTGCTGTTTGACCTGATGGACCGGGTCTATGGCTACCCGTTGGAGGTGACCATCGAGGCGCTGGCCCCCACCACCGAGCGCGATTTCGAGTTGCTGCCACCCGACAGGAAGCGCCTCTATCAGGCCATCCAGGCCACCCACCTGCACGCCTCGCCCGACGGGCCCTGGTTTTTCATCATCGCCCGCAGCCGGCCTGATGAAGGACAATGGCAACTGCTGGGCATCACCGATACCTCCATGCTCCGCCCCCAGGTCTTTGCCCTCCACGAAGGCAAAGTCCAGGTCGGGCTGATCGCCTCGGAAAAACAGGCGATTGATGCCGTGTTGGAGAGCCTGGCCGCCGAGGATGAGCGGATCTGCCCCGTGGCCGATTGCTACTGGAATGCGCGCGGCGGCAGCCACACCGATGGCGGGGCGTTCGTGTTCACGGTGCAGGAGGACAGGGGCAAGGGGCAGGAAGCAAGGGAGTTGTGGGTGACGGACAAGTTCGGCAATCGGGTGGCGGTGCCGACCGATCAGGTGCACAATAACCCCACTACGACGACCGTGATCCCGCCCCGGCTGAACTGGCTGGTGGCTGCGCCGGCTGCCTGGATTGTCGCCGGCCTGGAAGGGGTGGAGGCGGCCTGGCAAGAGGTAGCCCAGGAGGTGACAGGCTGGGACTATGGGGCGCTGACCGGGTTCTGTCGGCAACTGGCCGAGATGGCCGGTTCGAGCGAGGAGGCGTGGGCCTTTGCCGTGGCGCTGCTCACCCGGCTGCGCGACCGGCCATACGACCCCGGCGCCAAGCGACGGGCCTCGGTACTGGCGTTAGTGGACCGGACGCTGCGGCAGATTTTCGATGCTGTGCCGCTGCTGAGCGGTTTAGCCGGGGGCCGACGGCGGCGGCTGGACCACGCAAGCTGTTCAACACTGCGCAGGCCCCTTGCCGGTGAGGAGGCCCTGGTGCTGGATGCCGGCGGCTTTCCGGCGGAAGGGGATGGCTCGGCGGCGCGGCTCATCGTCCAGGCAGCGGCACTGGGTTGGCGGCAGTTCATCACCTACAACTGGCGCGGCGGACGGTTCTGCGGTTGCGGGTTGGGGCCGGGCAGCCAGGGCCTCCGCATCGAGGTCTATGGCTCCAGCGGCGACTATCTGGGATCGGGCCTGCAAGGCGCCGAGGTGCACGTCCACGGCAGCGCCCAGGACCAGGTGGGGCAGATCTTGAAGGCCGGCCGGCTGGTAATCTATGGCGACGTGGGCCAGACCTTTATGTATGGGGCCAAAGGGGGCGAGGCCTATGTGCTGGGCAATGCCGCCGGCCGGCCGCTCATCAACGCCGCCGGCTGCCCCTGCGTGGTCATCAACGGCACCTGCCTGGACTACCTGGCCGAGTCGTTCATGGCCGGCGACCCGCTCCACGGCGGTGGATTCGTCATCCTCAACGGCATGACCTTTGACCCCCACGGGCAGATGGTGCCCCAACCGACCCCCTACCCCGGCGGCAACCTTTTTTCGCTGGCCTCCGGGGGGGCGATCTATGTGCGGGACCCCTACCATCTGGTGACAGAAGAGCAGCTCAACGGCGGCCAGTTCGTCTCCTTGACCGAAGCCGATTGGGCGCTCATCGAACCCTATCTGCGGGAGAATGAGCGGCTGTTCGGCATCCCCGTCGCCGCACTCCTCACCGTGGGTGGCAGGCAGCAGCGCCCGGACCAGGTTTATCGCAAGGTAGCGGCCATCCGCCTGAGCGCCCTGACCTGAACCCCCACGGCATATCCGCCCGGCCACAGCCCCAGCATGGCCGGGTGTAGAGTTTGTCAGCAACCCTGAAACAGTGTATCATATCCCCCGGCAGGCGGCCGACCGCCAATCTGCCAATCACAATTCGCAAGGATGGTCAAGTGTTGCCCAACAGGACTCTGATCGAACCACCGGCCGGATGGTCGGTCTATTCACAGTCTGTGGTAGAGAAGGATGGAACGACCTATGCCCTGGCCCGGCGGGGCAGCCACAAGATTCTGATCGTCGCAGGAGATACCGGCGGTTTCGACGGAGAACGCCAGGGGGATATACTTCTCTGCCCGTTGACACCGACCAACGCAGCGGCATTGCGCGCCCGATTGCCCTGGCTGCAACCCCAGCCGCTCGGCCTCAAAACGTCGGCCGGCTGCGGCGACCGCCTGGGCCTGGCGACGCCGGGGCACGTCCGCGCCGTGCAGGCGGTGGGCGGCCTCGCCCCGATCTTTGCCCAGCAGTCCATGCGCGAGAACGCTCGCACCGGGCGAACCCCCCAGCAGGTGATGGACGACGCCATGTGGGGCATCTTCCAGGAAGGCTGGCGCGAGCCGTGGGGGGCAGACGCCGATCATCTGAAAACAACCGACGACCTGGACCTCTGCCTGGCGGCAGGTTATACCTTTTTCACCGTGGACCCCGGCGATCAGGTGGACCATCAGGCCCTCAAGGCGCCCCCGGAAGAGCTGGCGGCCAGGTTCCAGGCGCTGCCCTGGAGCGAGTTGCACGACTCACCGGAAGGGCTGCGGGGCCGGTACCTGGGTCGCCGGTTCGAGGTCGAGGGGCTGCCCCTGGAGTTCGACGAGCCCAGGCTGGCCCGGGCGGCAGTCAAGTATGGCCGGGCCATCGCCCATACCGCCCGGATGTACCGCCACCTGGCCGCCCGGACGCGCTATTTTGAGCTGGAGATGTCGGTAGACGAGACCGAGCTTCCTACATCGGTAGAAGAGCACCTGTTCATCGCCAATGAACTCAGGCGGCTGGGAGTGCAGTGGATCAGCCTGGCTCCGCGCTATCCGGGCCGTTTTGAAAAAGGGGTGGACTATATCCCGCCGACAGAGGCCGGCCCCAAGCAGGCCCTGGCCGAATTCGAGGCCGAGCTGGCCAAACATGCCGCCATCGCCCGCGCCCTGGGCCCCTACAAGCTCAGCATCCACTCCGGGTCGGATAAATTCAGCCTCTATGCTACCTTTGCCCGACAGACGCGCGGGCTGTTGCACCTCAAGACGGCCGGGACCAGCTACCTGGAGGCGCTGCGCGCCGTGGCCCAGGCCGAACCGCCCCTCTTCCGGCAGATCCTGGCCCTGGCCATCGAACGGTACCCGACCGACCGCGCCACCTATCATGTCTCTGCCCGGCTGGACCGGGTTCCCGACCCCGCATCGCTGGCCGACGCCGATCTGCCCGGCCTGCTGGACCGGTTCGATGCGCGGCAGGTGCTGCACGTGACCTTTGGCTCGGTGCTGGATCACTTCAGGGAACGGCTGCTGGAGAGGTTGCAGGAGCATGAAGAGGTCTACTATGCCATGTTGGAAGCCCACTTCCGACGGCATCTGCAACCAATAGCCAATCCCCAATCCTGATCTCCGCGAGAGGACAAGATGGACATAGAATATATCAGAAACCTTTTCAGCGCCGAGGACCGGGTAGCCGTAGTGACGGGCGGCGGTGGGGTACTGTGCGGGGCGATGAGCCGGGCACTGGGTCGCGCCGGGGCTCGAGTTGCCGTGCTGGACCTCGTCCTCGAAGCCGCTCAGAGGGTTGCCGATGAGGTCACAGCCGTTGGAGGCCAGGCCATCGCCGCCCGGTGCGACGTGCTGGACAAAGCCAGTGTCGAGGCCGCAGCCCGGCAGGTGGTGGAAGCCTTTGGCCGGGTTGACATCCTGATCAACGGGGCGGGGGGCAACAAGAAACAGGCCACCACCGGCCCTGACCTGCCCTTCTTTGACCTGCCACCCGATGCCGTGCAATGGGTGTTCAATCTGAACCTGGTCGGCACACTGTTGCCCAGCCAGGTCTTTGGCAAACTCATGGCCGAACAGGGAGAGGGGATCATCCTCAACATCTCTTCGATGAACGCCTTTCGCCCCCTGACGCGCATCCCGGCCTACTCGGCGGCCAAGGCCGCGGTCAGCAATTTTACCCAATGGTTGGCCGTGCACATGGCGCAGGAATACTCGCCCCACATCCGCGTCAATGCCATCGCCCCCGGCTTTTTCCTGACGGAGCAGAACCGCTTTCTGCTGACCGAGGGAGCGACCGGCAGGTTGACGGAGCGGGGGCAGACCATTATAACCCACACACCGATGGGGCGCTTTGGCGATCCGGAAGACCTGGTGGGCACGGTGCTGTGGCTGCTGTCGCCCGCCTCGGCCTTTGTGACCGGTATCGTTGTGCCGGTGGACGGGGGGTTCAGCGCCTTTAGCGGGGTGTGAAAATAGGGATTCACCGCAAGTGCGCCGAGACCACCGAGAATCGCAAGAAAATATCGAGAAACTCTGCTGGAGGCAAGATGACAGACTATCCTGAAGCAGCTCGCCCTCTGGCCGAGCTGGAACCACACCATGACTTTTTCATCGGCATAGATTCCGACGGCTGCGCCTTTGACACGATGGAGATCAAGCACAAAGAGTGCTTTATCCCCAACATCATCAAGTGGTGGGGGCTCCAGGCAGTATCCAGGTACGCCCGCGAAGCTGCGGAATTTGTCAACCTCTACTCGAAATGGCGGGGGATCAACCGCTGGCCGGCGCTGGTGATGGTCTTTGACCTGCTGCGGGAACGACCCGAAGTGCAGGCGCGAGGGGTGGTGCCATCCCAAGCGCCACGCCTGCGGGAGTTCATAGCCGCCGGCCTGCCGCTCAGCAACGACGGGCTGAAGCAGTACATGGCCGCTCACCCCGACCCGGAACTGGAGACCGCCTGGGCCTGGACCACCGGTGTCAACGCCAGCGTGGCCGATATGGTCCACGGCGTGCCCCCCTTTCCCTATGTGCGCGAAAGCCTGGCCTATCTGGCCGATAAAGCCGACATGATTGTAGTCTCGGCCACACCGCAAGAGGCCCTGGTCCGAGAATGGGAGGAGCATGACATCGCCCGCTACGTGCGGATCATCGCCGGGCAGGAGATGGGCACCAAGGCCGAACACTTGAAGTTGGCAGCCGGGGGTAAATACCCCTCTGGCCGGGTGCTGATGATCGGGGACGCGCCGGGCGACCTGAAAGCAGCACGGGCCAACCATGCCCTGTTCTTCCCCATCAATCCCGGCCACGAGGAGGAATCGTGGCAGCGGTTCTACGAAGAAGCGATGCACAGATTTCTGGCAGGCGAGTATGCCGGCGAGTACGAAGCTGCCCTCATCGCCGAGTTCGAGAAGCTGCTGCCCGAGGTGCCGCCGTGGAAGGTGGGGAAATGAGCAGATGGGCACATGGGGAAATGGGCAGGTATCTGACCGACGAGGAGGTCCGGCAACTGACGGCCCAGGCACTCGAACAGGCCGATCTGGACGGCAAGCGGGTGTTGATCCTCATCCCCGATAGCACCCGCACCGCGCCGATCCCGCTCTTTTTCCGGTTGTTCCACGAGCAGCTCTGGGGCCGCGTCGCCGCCCTGGATTACCTGGTGGCCCAGGGCACTCACCTGCCATTGCAGGAGGAGGCGCTGAACCGGCTGGTGGGCATCACCGCCAGGGAACGGCAGACGATTTATGCCGGGGTCAACCTGTTCAATCACCGCTGGGACCTGCCGGGGATGTTGATCACGCTGGGGGTTATCCCCGCAGCCGAGGTTGAGGAGATGACCCAGGGGAGGCTGGTCCGGGACCTGCCGGTTACCGTCAACCGCCTGATCCTCAACTACGACCGGCTGATCGTCTGTGGGCCGGTGTTCCCCCACGAAGTGGTGGGCTTTTCAGGGGGTAACAAGTACTTCTTCCCCGGCATCAGCGGCCCGGAGGTGATCAATTTCACCCACTGGCTGGGGGCACTCCTCACCAGTTACGAGGTCATCGGTACCAAACACACCCCGGTGCGGGCAGTGATTGACCGGGCGGCGGCGCTCATCCCCGTGCCCAAATTGTGCTTCGCCCTGGTGGTTGGGGTGGGAAGCCACGGCCAGGCTCCGCTCCACGGCCTGTACATCGGTTCGCCAGAGGAGGCCTGGTCCGCCGCAGCCGACCTG
The DNA here is from genome assembly GCA_034435455.1 of Anaerolineae bacterium. Classification (GTDB taxonomy): domain Bacteria; phylum Chloroflexota; class Anaerolineae; order JAAYZQ01; family JAAYZQ01; genus DAOTXL01. The sequence goes on along the minus strand of DAOTXL010000070.1, from coordinate 37,208 downwards.
TCGTCTCAGGTGCATATCGTCTGGGTGGAAAAGCCCTACCGGCGGGTGCTATCGGTCATGCCCGAAATGTACGACGACCTATGGACAGCAGCCAAGGGGATGTACAAAATGGAGCCGGCGGTCGCCGACGGTGGCGAGGTGGTCCTCTATGCCCCCCACATTACCGAGATTTCCTACGCCCACGGGCAGGTCATTGACCAGGTGGGGTACCACGTGCGCGATTATTTTGTCGCCCGGTGGGACCGTTTCAAAGATTATCCCTGGGGCGTGCTGGCCCATTCTACCCATCTGCGCGGCATCGGCAGCTACGACCCGGTTACCGGCGTCGAGCGGCCGCGCATCCGCGTCACGCTGGCCACCGGCATCCCCTGCGAACGGTGCGAACGGGTCAATTTGGGCTATTTGGACCCGAAAACAGTGGATGTGGAGGAGTGGAAAAGGCAGCCGGACACGCTGGTGGTTCCCAGGGCGGGGGAGATGTTGTATAGAATATTGCCTTCTCCCAGAAAATCGGCTATAATGACCACCGCGGAGGACACCCTGCCCTCACCGGGGGTAGCCATCCCCTCCGCGCATCTCGAAAAATAGAGGAGGGATCGAAATGGGAGGACTGGGGGAAACGCTATTCTCAGGTGTCGGTGTCATTATCCTCTTCGCCATCCTGATCCTGGCGTCGGCCATCAAGATCGTCCAGGAATATGAGCGCGGCGTCATCTTCCGGCTGGGTCGGTTGCAGGGGGCCAAGGGGCCGGGGCTGTTCCTGATCATCCCCATCATAGACCGCATGGTCAAAGTGGACCTGCGGGTCGTCACGCTCGACATTCCTGCTCAAGAGGCGATCACCCGCGACAACGTGACGGTGCGGGTCAACGCGGTGGCCTACTTTCGCGTCATTGACCCCTGCGATGCCATCGTCCAGGTGGAGGATTATCGGCGGGCTACCTGGCAGATTGCGCAGACCAGCCTGCGTTCGGTTCTGGGCCAGTCGGACCTGGATGAACTGCTCATCCACCGCGACGAGATCAACCACAAGCTCCAGCAGATCATTGACGAGGCTACCGAGCCGTGGGGCATCAAGGTCAGCATCGTCGAGGTCAAGGATGTGGAACTGCCCGACGCGATGAAGCGGGCCATGGCCCGCCAGGCCGAGGCGGAGCGGGAAAAGCGGGCCAAGATCATCCACGCCGAGGGCGAGTTCAGCGCTGCCCAGCAGCTCCAGGATGCTGCCCGGGTGATCGCCCAGGAACCGGCTGCCCTCCAACTGCGCTACCTGCAAACGCTGACCGAGATCGCCGTGGAAAAGAACTCGACCATCATCTTCCCGATCCCGTTGGAGTTCTTTAAAGCCTTTGCCGCGTTGCTCGAAGGAGCGGAGAAAGCGGAGAAGCAGTAGCCCATCCCTGGTTTGACAAAAAGGGGGCTCTCTGTTATACTGGCCCGTGAGCGCCGGAGAGGGGGTCCGGCCGCCAGGCCACGGAGGGATGGCCGAGTGGTTTATGGCGACGGTCTTGAAAACCGTTGTGGCCGTATGGTCACCGGGGGTTCGAATCCCTCTCCCTCCGCTCGCGCAAGTCAGGGGAGGTGCCGGAGAGGTCGATCGGGACCGCCTGCTAAGCGGTTGAGGGGCACAAAAAGCTCCTCCCAGGGTTCAAATCCCTGCCTCCCCGCCTAAGCCCTCGTAGCTCAGAGGATGAGAGCGTCTCCCTGCGGAGGAGAAGGCCGCGCGTTCGAATCGCGCCGAGGGTGCCTGAAAAATCATGACAACCGTTGCTCTTTCGACCGGTTCCCTCCATTGCTATGGTCTGGCCCGTGTCTTTGAGTTGGCCGCCGCAACCGGCTTTGACGCGGTCGAGATCATGGTGGACGGCCAATGGGATACCCGCCACCCGGCCTATCTGCGGCGGCTGAGCCGGGAGTCGGGCCTGCCGATCGTGGCGGTCCACAACCCCTTCCTGCCCTACATACCCGGCTGGCCAACCGACCCGGTGGACCGGCTGCGGCTGTCGGCGGCGCTGGCCCGTGAGGTGGGTGCGCCGCTGGTGGTGGCCCACCTGCCGTTGCGGGTCCGGGGGGCATGGGTGGAACCGATCGGCTTCAAGGCCAGCCACTTGCTGCTGCTGATCCCGCTGCCCGGCCAAAGCAGCTATCGCCGTTTCTTGCTGAACGGGCTGGCCTGCTTTGAGGCCGAGGAGGGGATCGTGGTAGCCGTCGAGAACATGCCGATCAGGCGCTTGTTGGGCCTGAATCTGGACATCCATGCCCTGAACCGCATCGAGTTCCTGGCGACCCTGCCCCACGTGACGCTAGACACGACCCATCTGGGGACGAGAGGCCTGGACCCGCTGGCCGTGTACGAGCAGCTCAAGGATCGCGTGGTCCACATACACCTGTCCGACTTTAAGAAGCAGGAGCACCTGTTGCCGGGAGAGGGCCACCTGCCGCTAGGGCAACTGCTGGAGAGGCTGGCCCATGACGGCTATAACGGAGCGGTAACGGTTGAGCTGGGGCCGGAGGCGCTCCAGGCAGAGGATGAGGACCGGGTGAGGGAGCGCCTGGGACAGGCACTGGCTTTTTGCCGGGAGCACAACGGTACGTCAATTGCGCCAGTCGGGGCTCATCGGTCTGTGGCGAGACCGCGAGGATATCAAAGATAGCACCGCCTATTGATTGGTCAGACCGCGGTAGCTCTGGACGTACCCTTGCACACGTTCAACCAGAAGCACTATCAGCTTATGACCGAGTTGCGGACCGTCCAGCCCTATGAGAGCTTGTCTGAAAAGTCTACCACAAAGGCGCACAGGGCAAAGAAGTGAGAGGAAATTGACAGAAATTCCTTGTGTCCTTCGTGTCCTTAGTGGTTTTCAGACTAGCTCTGAGAGAGTCACATAGGCTGGGGACAACCATTCGCCACAAACATGAGGGGCTTGAGCCGTGGGACGGGAGACGGTCACGCCCGGTTTTCAGGAGGCGGGGACGCAGGAATGCTTCCTGCTACCCAACGATCGCTGCGCGGCCCGGGTGAACGCGACCGTTAGCTGCCCAAGTCAATCGAACAGCATCAACGGGCGGAAGACCCGCCGGAACGTGCGTCGTCCCTTCGGCTTCGCTCAGGACAGGCTTCAAGCGCGTGTCGTGAGGCGATGAAGGCCGGGCAGAAGCGCAAGGTGCGAGCCTTTGGGGCAGGAGAACACCGGAGGTGGACGGCGAGGGAGGGGAGATGCCATCACCCCTCACCCACCAGCTTTTGACAAATGCGCACGCCCTCCATGGCGTCGGTGGACCAGTAGTCGGCTCCCACAAAACGGCAGACCTGTTCGTCCACCTGACCGCCGAGGATGATGGGAATCTGGACGCCATCCTCGGCCATCATGGCCCGCAAAGCGCTGACCGTGTTGCGCATGGAGGCATGGGCAGCCGTGATCAGCCCCGACAGGCCAATGACATCGGGGTTGAAAGCACGGGCTGCTTCCACAAACCTGCCGGGCGAAACATCAACGCCCAGATCCATGACCGTAAAGCCATAGGAGCGCAACAGCATCAGCAGCATGTTCTTGCCCAGGTCGTGGATGTCACCCTGGACGGTACCGACGAGAACCCGCCCTGAGCCTTTTCCGACATATTTCCCTTCCACGGCCGGCAGGACAATCTCCATGATCTGGCTCAAGATGTCGCCGGCCATGATCAGGGCAGACAGGAAGTAGCGCCGCTGGGCGTACCGTTCCCCAACCTCCCGCATCCCGGCCTGGCAATCCTCAATAATCTGCAGCGGATCGTCGCCACGGGCCATACGCCGCCGGACGATCTCTAGAGCCCTGTCCTCCTGCAGGTTGGCCAACGCCTCGGCCAGGCCGGCCATCATCTCCTGGGGTTGTTCAGGTTGCGTCATGTCCACTTCCATCCCGTTTCCTGTTCATGTTATGTCATATGGCCTACAGGCCGGACGCCCACCGTTGCGTCGAACTTTAGACGGTTCCCTGGGATGATAAACCAGCCCCAGCTAACCGGCTGATCTTCAAAATCAAAGAAGGTGTGCTCGATGCGAAAAGCAGCGTTGCCGGCCGTAGCGTTCAGCAGCCGCGCTTCCTCCTCGGTGAGCACAGTAGCCTCAATTCCCAGATCACCCCGCTTGAGCACCGTCTCGCCTTTCCCATCGAACAGACCCTGCAGGCTGGTGATGCCCATCTCCGCCTCCACGATAGGCCGCAACGGATCAAAGATCAGGTATTCGCGGTGGTAGGCCACCGGCTCGTCGTCCCGCAATAGAAGGCGGCGAATGGAAATGACCTTGCTACCGACCGAGATCTCCAGTTTCCGGGCAATGCGCTGGGTAGCAGGGGCCGTCTTGACAGACAGAAACCGGACCATAGTCCGCTCGCCGTTGAACAGCTCTTCCAGGGCATGGAGCCTGAAGGTCGCCGTGCCCAGCACCAACGGCTTGACAAAGGTGCCACGGCCGCGCTCCGCCGTCACCAGACCCTCATCCAGGAGGATCGTCAAGGCACGGCGGGCGGTCATCGGGCTGACCTGGTACCGCTCACAGATCTGCGCCTCCGAAGGAATCCGGTCGCCCGGGCGGAGGATGCCCGTGGCAATCTGATGGCGCAAGATGTTGGCCAGTTGATAGTAGGGCGGCTCGAACAGATCGCGGTTGATGCGCAGTTCGGCTGACCCCTGCTTGCTCACTTTCGGTTCTGTATTCGCCATAGCGACCCACACTCGCGCAACGTTGTCACCCTCTATGGTATCACAGGTTTCGAGATTTGACAAATTCCCTAGGGTAGTATAGAATCGGCCCCGTCCTGATTTGACAAGTTCCCTAGGGTATTATATAATCAGGGCTGTGAGAGTTCTAAATGGATGGAGGATTTGATGGCCGCTTCCCGACATGTTCTGGCCTGTGCCACGGTCATGGAGGAGATGTTGCCGCTTCTCCCGGCCGATGTTTCGTACCAGGTCGTGGACTTTGGGCTTCACATCGATCCCGCCAACCTGAAACGCACGCTCCAGGATGCGATCGATGCCGTAGCAGGAACGGTTGACACCATCATCTTGGGCTACGGTCTGTGCAGTATGGGGGTCATTGGGCTGCGGGCCAACGGCTGCACCCTGGTGGTCCCCCGTGTAGACGACTGCATCGCCATCTTTCTCGGCTCTGGCCGCGCCTACAAGGAGCAGACACGCACCGAGCCGGGCACCTATTACCTCACCAAAGGCTGGATCGAGGTCGCCGACACTCCGTTCGACGAATACGATCGCCTGGCAGCCCAATACGGGCCCCAGAAGGCCGAACGGATCATCCGCCAGATGATCAGGCACTATACCCGGCTGGCCTTGATCGACACCGGCCGACAGGCCGACCTGGACCGTTATCGCGAGCAGGCCCGCCGCCTGGCCGAACGCTGGGGGCTGCGCTTTGAGGAGATTCAGGGCTCAGATGCCCTGGTGCGCCAGATGCTTTTTGGCCCCTGGGACCAGGACTTTGTCGTTGTCCCACCTGGCGAGTCGATCCGGTACGAGCATTTTTTCCCCGGCGCTCCCCCTACTCAGACCATCCCAGAGGAGAAAACGGAATGAAGATCATTGGCGAAAAGATCAACGGCACCCGCAAGCGGGTGAAAGAGGCGGTCCTAAACCGCGATGCGGCATTCATCCAGAAGCTGGCCGCCGACCAGGCAGCCGTTGGCGCCCATTGGATTGATGTCAACGCCGGCACGCCGGTGGAACGCGAGCCCGATGACCTGGTCTGGCTGGTGGAGACGGTGCAAGAGGCCACCGACAAGCCCCTTTGCCTGGATAGCGCCAACCCGGCCGCACTGGCTGCCGCGCTGCCCCATGTCAGGCAGGCCCCTCTCATCAACTCTATCAGCGGCGAGCAGGCGCGCCTGACAGGGGTCCTGCCCCTGGCCGCCCGGACCGGCGGCGGCGTGATCGCCCTGGCCATGGACGACAAAGGCATCCCGGCGACGGCCGAAGGACGGCTGGCCATCGTGCAACGGCTCATCGGCCTGACGCGCGAGGCCGGCATCCCCGACGAGCAATTGTATGTCGACCCGCTGGTCATGACCATCGGGGCCAGTGGCGACGCCGGGCGCGTAGCGCTGGCCACCGCGCGCGCCGTCAAGGCCGAATTCCCCAAGGTCCACTTGACCTCGGGCCTCAGCAACGTCTCCTACGGTTTGCCGGTGCGTTCGCTCATCAACCGTGCCTTCTTGACGCTCATGATCGAGGCCGGACTGGACACGGCCATCCTCGACCCTCTCGACCGCGAACTGCGGCGAGCGATCCTGGCAACCGAAGCCGTGCTGGGCCTCGACCGCCACTGCCTTAACTACACCCGCGCCTTCCGCGCCGGGTTGTTGGAATAAGCAACCATATCATCAAAAGGAGGGAGTCAATGTCTGAAAAACTGGTTCACGCCATCGCCGAGATGGATGAAGAGGGCGCGCTGGCACTCGCCAAAGAGCTGCTGGCCGCCGGGACGCCGCCTGCTGCCGTCTTGGACGACTGCCGGGCGGCCATGGAGATCGTCGGCAAGCGGTTCGAGGAAGGGCAGTATTTTATCCCCGAACTGATCCTGGCTGGCGAGATGCTGAAAAGCATCTCCGCCGAAGTCAAACCTTACCTGAAGGGCAGCCAGGAAGGCACCAGGAAGTACGGCAAGGTCGTCGTCGGCACCGTTAAAGGGGATATCCACGACATCGGCAAGGATATCGTGGTGTTCATGCTCGACGTCAACGGCTTCGAGGTCTACGACCTGGGCATTGATGTACCGCCTCAGGCCTTTGTGGACAAGATCGTCGAGACGGGAGCGCCGGTGCTGGCCCTCAGCGGCTTCCTGACGCTGTCCTTCGAGGCGATGAAGGAGACGGTGGCCGCGATCCAGGCCGCAGGCCTGCGCGACCGCATCAAGATCATGGTCGGCGGCGGCACAGTGGACGAGCAGGTGTGCAGGTACGCCGGCGCCGATGCCTTCGGCCCAGACGCCATGGCCGCCGTAACCCTGGCCAAACAATGGATAGGAGTGAATTAACATGGCTAAGAACCCCCTCGACGCAGATAAGAGCAACGAGCAGTTGCTGGCCGAGCGCGCCAGGCGCCTCCAGGATGCGATGGAGCTAAAGCAGCCTGACCGCATCCCGATCAACATGCCGGCGAGCTATCTGCTGGCAGAGTACGGCGGGATCACCCACCGCGAACTGCAGGACAACTGGGAAAAACAGCAGGAGCTCCTGGAAAAGTTCGCGTTAGAGTTCGAGCCGGACACCGTGATGGGCCTGTTCAACAGCCCACGGCCCAGCCTGGCCCTGGGCGACCGGATGACCAAATGGCCCGGCTACGGCCTGCCGGACACCGGATCGTTCCAGTTCGACGAACACGAATTCATGAAAGCCGAAGATTACGACGCCTTCCTGCGCGATCCGTCCGACTGGACGATCCGCAGCTACCTGCCACGTGCCTTCAGCAAACTGGAAGGTCTCCGGTACCTGCCACCCCTGGGGATGTTTGCTTTCGGGCATTACAACCTGGGCAACCTGCCCATGCTGGCCGCCCCCCCGGTGGCCGAGTCGGTGCAGGCACTGGGCCAGGCCATCCAGATCGCTGTGGCCGACAGCGAGAGGACCGTCGAGTCCACAAAGCGCATGATGGCCCTCGGTTTCCCGCCGACCCCCCTGGCCGGCTCATTGACCGAGGCCCCCTTTGACTTTATGTCCGACACCCTGCGCGGGATGCGGGGCATCATGCTGGACATGCTCCGCCGACCGGAGAAGCTGCTGGCTGCGGAGCGCGTCGTGCTGGAGTTCCAGCTCGAGTTCGCGATCAACTTTGCCCAGGCAACCGGCCTGAAAGCGGCATTCATCCCACTGCACCGCGGCTCCGATGGCTTTATGTCGCTGGCCCAGTTCGAAAAGTTCTACTGGCCGCAGCTCAAGGAGCAGATGCTCCGGCTGGTGGACCACGGCATCACCCCCATCTGCTTCTACGAAGGGGTGTGGGACCAACGGCTCACATACCTGACCGAGTTGCCCAAGGGCAAGACGGTCGGCTGGTTTCAGGCGAGCGACATCTTTAAGGTCAAAGAGGTCGTCGGCGACACCATGTGCATCATGGGCGGGATGAAGAACTCACTGTTGCAGAGCGGCACCGTCCAACAGGTACGCGAATACACCAAAAAGCTGTGCGAGGTGGTGGGCAAGGGCGGTGGCTTTATCATGTGCACCGGCGTCGGCGAGATGGAGGGCAGCAACCTGGAGAACGTGCGCGCCTGGGTTGACGCAACACGCGAGTTTGGGGTATACTAATTGCACCTTTCCACTGCACGTGCCAGGCACCTCACACGTGCCTGGCACGTAGCAACTTTTGAGGTGTTCGTTTTGTCTTACATCATCGACTTTCAACCGGTTGGCCGACGAGGCCCCTGCCCCGAGGGCGGCACCCTGCTGGACGCAGCACGAACTTTGGGCGTGGACCTGATGAACCTCTGCGGCGGCAACGGTTCGTGCGGTCGGTGTAAGGTACAACTTGTCGCGGGCGAACTGACACCGGTTACCCCCCCCGAAGCAGACCGGCTATCGGCCGCCGAGCTGGTCCAGGGCTACCGCCTGGCCTGCCTGGCCGTGCCGCTGAGCGATTGCCATGTGCACATCCCCCCTGAATCGCTCACCGCGCTGCAACGCACCCAGGTGGAAGGGCTAGAGGTGCCGGTAGCGGTCGAGCCGGCGGTGAGCAGTTGTGTGATCACCCTGGACCGACCCACTCTCGAAGACCTGCGTGGGGACGACCAGCGCCTGCGCGAAGCTATCACCGCCACAAGCGGGATCCGGGCAGCCATCACCGACCTGGAAGTGGCACGCCTGGTCAGCACCGGACTGCGCCGCCTGGGCTGGCAGGCACGCGTCACGCTGCGCGGCGATGAGATCGTTCACATCGCCGCCACCGACGCCCCGTGGCTGGGGCTGGCGGTGGACATTGGCACCACCAAGATCGCCGCCTACCTTGTGGACCTGACCACCGGCCGGACGCTGGCCGCGCGCGGGGCCATGAACCCGCAGATCGCCTACGGGGAAGATGTCATCGCCCGGCTGGTGTACGCCGGCAAGGGGGCGGATGAGGCCACGCACCTGCAAACCCTGCTGGCCGACAGGCTCAACCAGATCGTGGCCGAGGTGTGCGCCGAGGTCGGTGCTCAACCGACCGACATCGTGGATGCCGTAGCTGTGGGCAATACGGCAATCCACCACCTGCTTCTGCGGCTGCCGGTGGAACAACTGGCAACCGCGCCCTACGTGCCGGCCGTGGCCTCGGCCGTGGACATCAAAGCGCGTCAGGTCGGGTTAAAGATTGCCCCCGGTGCATACATCCATCTGCCCCCCAACATCGCCGGCTACGTGGGTGCCGACCACGTGGCTATGCTGCTGGCTACCGGCATGGCCAACCGGGCAGATACAGTCCTGGCTATGGACATCGGCACCAACACTGAAATCTGCCTGGTCCACCACGGGCAGACGACCAGCCTGTCGTGCGCCTCCGGGCCGGCGTTCGAGGGCGCCCACATCAAGTTCGGTATGCGGGCTGCGCCAGGCGCGATCGAGCACCTCCAGATCGTCGCCGGCCGGCTCAGGTACAAGACGATCGGCGACAAGCCACCTGTGGGATTGTGCGGATCGGGGCTGTTGGATGCCGTTGCCTACCTGCGGCAATCGGGTCTGCTGGACAGCAAAGGCCGACTGACAGGCCCCCAACTCCGCGAGGCAGAGAGCGGTGCCGAGTTTGTCATCGCCGACGAAACCGAATCGGGCAACGGCCACGCCATCACCGTGACGCAGCACGACATTCGCGAACTGCAACTGGCCAAGGGCGCGATCCGGTGTGGCATTGAGACGCTGCTCCAGAATGCGGGCATCACCGCCGGCGACCTGGATCAGGTGATCATTGCCGGTGCCTTTGGATCTTACATTGATGTTGAAAGCGCCATCGCCATCGGCCTGCTGCCCAACCTGCCGCCGGACCGCATCTCGCAGGTGGGCAACGCCGCCGGTACCGGCGCGCGGCTGGCGCTGATCTCGTGGCGGCTGCGGCAGCAAGCCCAGGACCTGGCCCGGCAAGTGCGCTATCTGGAACTGGCACGCGCGCCTCGCTTTACGCGCACCTTTGCCCAGGCGATGTACCTGTAAGGATATCAGGGTGAACGCCGGATCAGCGGCAGGTACACACGCCACAGCCGGACTGTAACCAGGTCCACCTCCGCATAGACCTCCCCATCCCAGCCCGATGTGGCCCGGACCGCCACCGTATCGGTCATCCCACCCGGCCCGGCAGGGATGGCAACCCACACCCAAAGCGGCGCCGCCTGGCCCGGCATCAGCGGCTGCGTCCGGGTCGGGCTCACCTGGGTGGGCCAGGCGTTGCCCGCCAGCGACAGGGTGTAGGTGTCGGTATAGTCACCGCTGTTGGTCACCAGCAACGTATAGGTCACGGTCTGCCCGGCCCATCCGGCCCGGCTCGTCTGATCGGCTGCCAGCGCCACCCCCAGGCCGAGGATCGCCTCCGTCTCCAGATGCTGTTCCGCAAACAGCGCCGCATCCCGGCCACTCGTGGCGGTGACCGTTACCCCATCGGTTGGGCTGCCCGGAGTGGTGGGGATCTCCACGCGGACCCGCGCCTGGGCCGCCGCACCCGGGCCCAGCGGCGGCGTCTGGGCCGGGCTCACCTGGGTCGGCCAGGCGTTGCCCGCCAGGGAAAAGGTGTAGCTGTCGGTGTAGCTGCCGGTGTTGGTCACGGCCAGGGTGTAGGTCACCGCCTGGCCGGGCAGAGCGACCCGGTGAGGGGTGTCGGCGCCCAGGGCCAGGCCCAGGTCGGCCACGGCGTAGGTGGTGCCTGCCGCCTGGACGGTCAGCAGCGGGGTGGCCACCGACGTAACCTGCACCGTCAAAACATCGGTTGCCAGCACCGCCTCTGGGGCCGGCTCGGCGGGGATGTGGACCACGACCCGCACCTGGCCCGCCTGGAGCGGCTGGAGAGGACCCACCTGCTCATCCAGCAGCAGGGCCGGCCAGGCCCCCGGCGTCAGGGTGACGTCGTAGCTATCGGCCAGGGCGCCCACGTTGGTAATCTGGAAGGTATGGGTCACCGTCTCGCCTGGAGTGCCGGCCACCTGGCTGTCGTCGGCCATCACGTTGTAGGGCACCGCCGGCAGCAGGGCGCAATCCTGCACCGTTGCCGTGCCGGAAATCACCGACACGATCCAGGTCTGGTCCAGATAGCCCTCCGCCGAGCAGTGCAGCGTCCAGGTGCCGGGCAGGAGCAGGCGGTGATAATCGCCCACATCCGGGTCGGTGCGCACCGGCTTGCCGATCTCCAGCACATCCACGGTGGCGTCCAGCGGCTGGCCGGTCACGGCGTCGTAGACCAGGCCGCGCACCCCGGTCAGGGCGCGGCGCATCCACCACAACATCGCCTCGCGGTTGGCGTCCCAGTAGCTGTCCATCTGGCTGTAGGGAGGCTTTTTGGTGTTGCCGAGCTCGATGGTGACGTGATGCTCGCCCCAGCGCCAATGGTAGGCCCAATCCTGCATCCCGCCACGGATAATGTACCACTCCCAGCCCCGCGTCACGCCGTTGGGAAAGCCGCCGTTCCAGATCATCGGGTTGCGGATGGCATAGCCCACACTAAAATCGTAGAATATCGCATCATCCGGCGCATAATCCGGCGGAGAGGGAACGCTGTCCCACGGAAAGTTCACCACCGCGGCACCGCCGTGATAGTTGGCCCCCATGACGAAAGAATGATCGTAACCAAAGTACATGAACGCCTGTGTCTCCGGCTCGCGGCCGGCCGGGTCGTCGTCAGGGTCGGTGATCCGGTCGGGAAAGTCGCGGTTCAGGTCCTCGCCGTGGGCGTTGTAGCGGCTGCCGTTCACATAGCCGTCGGGGTTGTGGATGGGGCACAGCCAGATCTCCATCTCGTTCACCAGTTCGGTCAGGTCAGGGTCCAGGCCGTACTGGCCGGTCAGCAGTTCGGCCAGCCGGATCGTCATTTCGATCCCGACCGTTTCGTCGCCATGCATGGTGCTGGTGAATTTGAACTCCGGTTCATCTTCCTCCAGATCGGGGTTATCGCTGATCTTGAGCAGCCAGATCGGCCGGCCCTGCACCGACTGGCCAATTGTCACCATGCGCACCAGGTTGGGGTAGGCATCGGCGATGCCCTGCATCCGGGCGACAAACTCCTCAAAGGTCGGCCAGGCGTCGGGGCCGGTCACGCCCGGCCCATAGCGGCGAAAGGCCTCCAGGCTCTCATTGGGAATGGGTCGGGCGATCAACCCCTCTTCGGCCAGTCGCTCCGCCTCGGTTTGATTGATGTAAACGGTGGCTCGAAGCGGCTCGAACGGCCGGCCCGGGCCGGGGAAAGAATGCCCCTCGTCGAGGGGGCGCACATCCCCCACATCGATCTCCAGGCGGACCAGGACCGCCATCTCTTGCGGCGAGTGCAAGACAACCTCGGCCGGATAGCGGTCGGAAAAAGGAAACGGCTCCGGGGTGACCGGTCCGCCCGGCGGTTGCCCGGCCAACCCGGTGATGCCGCCGGACAACACCCCCAGAAGCAGCATGCCAACCCAAAAAACGAGCCTTGTCCCCAATGCACGACTCATAGCCAGGACTCTCCTTTCTATAGGGACGCCGTCACCGCGCCCACGATATTATAGCCGTCGCTGCCGCGCCTGGCAAATAGATAGACCGGCCTGAATCGACCCTGGAACACCCAACCGGCCCGCCGTTTTGATAAAAATCGAAAGGCACACAGCCATTTGACAGGCCTGGTTGCAGGGAGTAGAATGTAACTGCCCCCGGCCCAAGAGATCGGCCTGGGAGTTCATCTCTGTAGAAGGGAAAAAGGGAATGAAAAAGAGCGTTTTCCGTTGGTGGCTCGGGCTGATCGGCCTGAGCCTGATCCTGATCGCGGCCCTGCCGGCCAGAGCCGCCCCCCCGGGGTCTGCCCGTTGGCTGCCGTTCGACGGGAGCTCCACGCCGGCCCCCCCCTCCCTGGCCCTGCTCTCCTCTGACGCCACGGCCATCCTCCTGGAAGCCCGGCTGCCCGGTTGCCTGGCCGAGGAGATCAAGGTCGAGGGCCAGGTCTACACCCGGCTGTACGGCCAGGGGTATGGCCATCCGGCAGCGGTCGGCCGGCCCGACCTGCCGGTGCTGCGCCGGGAGGTCGAGATCCCCTTTGGGGCGACGGTGGACCTGGAGCTGGTCCAGGCCGAATATGCCGACTATAACCTGGCCGACCTGGGCCTGTACCCCATCTACCCGTTGCAGCCACCGCTGCCCAAGGTGGATGGGGCCGAGAACCGGCCGCTGACTGTTGACCGCACCTTCTATGAAAGCGGCAGCCGCTATCCCGCCTCACCCCTGGCCCTGGGGGAGACCTACATCGTGCGCGGGCACCGGGTGCAGACGGTAGAGGTCTGGCCGGTGGCCTACGATCCGGCGGCCGGCACGGTGCGCCTCTACTCGCGGATCACCTTTCGGCTGCGGCTGAGCGGCAGCGACCTGGCCCGCACCCAGGCGCTGGCCGAACGCTACGCCTCGCCGGCCTTTGAACCGTACCTGGCCCGGCAGATCCTCAACTACAATCAGGGCCGGCCACCGGTCGAATTCGCCCCCCAGGCGTTGATCGGCTACCTGATCGTCACCGCCGACGCCTACTATGACGCCATGCTGCCCTTCGTCAGCCTCAAAGAGAGCCGGGGGTTTGACGTGACCATGGTCCGTTGTTCCGAGATCGGCGGTTGCAGTTCGCCCAACACGGTCCAGGCCTATATCCAGAACGCCTATCACACCTGGCCCCTGCCGCCCTCCTATGTCCTGCTGGTGGGTGACACCGACACCATCGCCACCTGGACCGGGCCGGTCATCGGCACCTCCACCGACCTGTACTATGGAACCATGGATGCTGGCGGCACCGGCGAGTGGCACCCCGACATCGGGCGGGGCCGGTTCCCGGTGCGTTCCTCGGCGCAGACGACCATTATGGTGGGCAAATATCTGGCCTACGCCAATCTGACCGGCCAGGAGCCGTGGCTGAAGACGGCCTCCTTCCCGGCCACGTGCGACCAATACCAGATCGCCGAAGGCACGCACAATTACGTCATCAATACCTATACCGCCCCCGGAGGCTACACCGGAAACTTTCCCCAGCCCAACAACCCCGGCGGCGACAAGCTCTACTGCATCACGTACGGTGCCACACACAGCGACCTGATCAATATGTTCAACCAGGGCCGCTGGGCGATCATCTACTCCGGCCACGGCAGCTACAACGGATGGGAGATGGACTTTACCCCCACCGATGTGCAGAACCTGACCAACTATGGCATGTTCCCCTTTGTCGCCAGCCACGCCTGCCTGAGCGGCAACTTTGGCCAGCCAGAAGTGTTTGGCGAGACCTGGGTGCTCCAGGACAACAAGGGCGGGCTGGTTTACTGGGGTTCGTCCACCTACTCCTACTGGGATGAGGACGATGTCCTGGAGCGGGCCATGTTCGACTCGCTGTTCACCGTCACGCCCCACCCGGCCGTGGCCTGCATGACCGACGACGGCCTGGCTGCGGTCGAGTCGGCCTATCCCAGCAGCGCCCGCTACTACCGGGAGACCTACAACGTCCTGGGCGACCCGGCGGTCAAGATCTTCCTGGAGCCGGACCTGCCCACCTTCACCCTCGATGTCGAGCCGACCGGGCATGAAATCTGCCACAGCGGCAGTGTCACCTCCAGCGTGCAGATCGGCAGCATCCTGGGCTACTCCGAGACGGTCTATCTGGAGGCCGGCCCGCTGCCGGTCAGCATCACGGCCACCTTCGACCCGGTTGCAGCTCAGGCCCCCTTTACCTCCACGCTGACGCTGAATGTGGCAGCCGGCACGCCCGACGGCGACTATTCGATCCTGGTCACCGCCACCGACCAGGTGAGCCTGACGCTGGACACACAGGTCAACCTGCGGGTGGTGACCGCCGAACCGGATGCGCCGGCGCTGCTGTCGCCGCCCGATGGGGCCACAGACCAGCCCTTTGCCCCGACCTTCGAGTGGGAGCAGGTCCCCTGGGCCGCCGACTATCGCCTCCAGGTGGACCGCAGCCCGCTCTTTGGCGACCCGCTGTTCGACGTGGCAGACATCGCCGATACCCGGTACACCCCCGCCTCGCCCCTGGAAGGGGGCCTCTGCTACTGGTGGCACGTCCAGGGGGGGAACAGGTGCGGCGACGGGCCGTGGGCCGACCCCTTCCACTTTGCCACCGTGGCCCTCGGCATTGCCTTCCAGGATGACCTGGAATCGGGCCCCGGCAACTGGTCCCACGCCGCTGCCCAGGGCGCCGACCACTGGCAGCTCTCCACCGCCCAGTCCCACAGCCCCACCCACGCCTGGTTTGTGCCCGACGACGCGGTCGTGACCGACAGCCGGCTGTGGAACACGACGGCTGTGCCTGTGGGCGGGAGCAGCACCCTCACCTTCTGGCACCGCTACCAGTTCGAGGGCACCGGCTACGACGGCGCGGTGCTGGAAATCTCGACCAACGGCGGGGGCGCCTGGACCGACCTGGGGCCCTACCTCATCGCCGGCGGCTACAACGGCACGATCAGCACCTGTTGCAGCAACCCGCTGGGGGGCCGCCAGGCCTGGACCGGCGACCTGACCGAGTGGACACAGGTCACAGCCGACCTGAGCGCCTTTGCCGGGCAGAATGTGCAGGTCCGCTGGCGCATCGGCTGCGACTCCTCGATCAGCGATGTGGGCTGGTACCTTGATGACGTGCAGATCACCACCCCGCTGCCGCCCAATCCGGCGCCGGCCGTGTTGAGCATCACCCCAGACTCGGGCTTGGCCTACGAGCCGACGCCGGTAGTCATCACCGGCAGCAACTTCCTCGATACACCCGTCGTCCGGCTGGGCGATACCTGGCTGCTGACGACGACCCTGGTCAATAGCACGACGCTGACAGCGGTGGTGCCGGCCGGGATGCCCGGCGGCGTCTACACCCTGACCCTGTACAACGGCGACTGCCAGGAAGCCATGCTGGCCGACGCCTTTACCGTGATAGTCGAGTGCGTGACACCCACGGCCACCTTCACGGACGACAGCCCGGTGGAGCTGGGTCATGGGATGCACTTTACCGCCACGGCGACCGGCACGAAGCCCTTTACCTACACCTGGGATTTCGGCGACGGCCTGGGCAGCAGCAGCGAGGCCAATCCGGTCTACACCTACACGGCCTACGGCCCGTTCACCGTGACCCTGACGGTGGAGAACCCCTGTGGGCGGGCGGTGGTCAGCGACGGGGTGGAGGTGCTCTGCTTCCCGCCCACTGGCGGGATCAGCAGCACCGGCCCGGTGACGTTGGGCCAGCCGATCTACTTCACGGCGACGGTCACAGGTACGCCACCTCTGACCTACACCTGGGACTTTGGTGGACCCGGGGTGGGGGCCGGGCTGGATACCCTGACGCCGGTCTACACCTACACCCAGGCCGGTGACTTTCCGGTCAGCCTGATCATCACCGGGCCGTGTGGCGCGGCCACGCTGACCGAGACGGTCACGGTCAGGGAGGTCGAACGCCCCTACTTCCTCTACCTGCCGCTGATCCTGAAGTAACGACCGGGTGGCCGACGGCATGGCCGTCGGTCACCCGACTTTTGCCTGTGGTCAAACGACTGATCGTCAACGCCGATGACTATGGCCGGTCGCCGGGGGTGTCGCGGGGCATCCTCCATGCCCACCGGCAGGGGATCGTCACCAGCACCACGGTCATGATCAACCAGCCGGGCGTGGAGGGGCAACTGGCCGAGGCGCTGGCCTGCCCGACGTTGGGCGTAGGCCTGCACCTGGTGTTCACCGCCTGGCGGCCGGTCCTGCCGCCGGAGAGGATCCCGGCCCTGGTGGACAGCAACGGCTACTTTCTGGAGCAGCACGAAGTATGGGCCAGGGCCGGGGCGATCCCCGTGGACCAGCTTCGGGCAGAGCTGACCGCGCAGGTGGAGCGTTTCCTGGCGCTGGCTGGCCGCCTGCCCGACCACTTGGATTGTCATCACTTTGTCCACCTCTACCCGCCCTTTTTCCAGGTCTATGCCGACCTGGCAGCCCACCATCACCTGCCGCTGCGCGTGCCTTTCCCCCCGGAGACCGATTTTGCCCAGGCGGTCAAAACGTTGCCCTTCCTGGAAGGTTTTCCCCAGGATCTGGTGCAGGGCATTCAAGTCACCGACAGCAACCTGGTCCGGGCGCGGCGGCTGGCCCATCCCGATCACTTTATCGGCACCTTCTTTGGCCGCCGGGCGCTGACACCGGCACACCTGATCGGCCTGCTCGAAACGCTGCCTGAGGGGGTCACCGAGCTGATGTGCCATCCCGGCTACCACGATCCCCCTCTGGATTCCAGCACCTATCGCGCCGAGCGCGAGATAGAGTTGGCGCTCCTCACCCATCCTGCCGTGCGGCAGCGGGTAGCGGAATTGGGGATCGAACTGGTCACCTTCAGCATCCTCCTCTGACACCTTACGTTTTACGAATGACAACCATCTGGCGGCGGCTGATCGCCTTTAGCTTCCGGCTGTTATACAACGAACTGGCCTGGTTGTACGATCCGGTCAGTTGGATCGCCTCGCTGGGGCGATGGCGGGCCTGGCAGCGAACCGCCCTGGCCCACCTGCCCCCAGAGGGTCCGGTGCTGGAAGTGGGGTGCGGTCCCGGCCACCTGCTGGCCGACCTGGCTGCGGCCGGGCATCGGCCCGTCGGCCTGGACCTGTCGTCGGCGATGTTGCGCCTGGCACAGCGCCGGCCGCAAAGGATCGGGGGCTCCGTTCCCCTTTGCCGGGGGCGGGCAGAGGCATTGCCCTTTGCGGCCGGGGCGTTTCGGGCTGTGCTCCTCACCTTTCCCACGCCGTTCGTCTACGACCCGGCCTGGATCGGGCAATTGAGCCGCGTGCTGGCGCCCGGCGGCCGGCTGGTCGTCGTCGAGATGGCCTGGTTTCGCACCGAGAACCTCCTCACCCTGGGGCTGGAAGGGCTGTATCGCATCACCGGCCAGCGCGGTCCGGTGCCAGACCTGCCGGGGCTTCTGCGCCGGGCCGGGCTGGTTGCCCGGCGCGAAACGGCCGAAGTGGACGGCACCGTCGTCGGCCTGGTGCTGGCCGACAAGGCCCGACCCGTACTTTTGTTCTAACCCACCCCCACCGGTTGACGGATCGCCCATTTCGCGGTATACTGACACCATTGGAAATGAGGAGGCCGAACATGCACGAGATCACGGTGGCCGTAGTGCAGATGTACCCTCAATTGGGCAAGGTTGAGGAGAACCTGATCGCCATGGGCAAATTTGTGGACCGCATCTGTGCGGAGCAAAAGACCGACCTGATCGTCTTTCCAGAGCTGGTGACCACCGGCTATGAGATGGGCCTGCGCTTCACCGAGGTCGCCGAGCGGGTGCCGGGCCACGCCGTCAACCTGATGGCCCAACGGGCAGCCGACTATAGCACTCACATCGTCTTTGGCCTGGTGACGAAGGAGCGGGTGGAAAGCATCCTCTACAACGCCGCCGTCCTCATCGGCCCCGATGGCGAGTTGGTGGGGGAATACCGCAAGATGCACCTGCCCGGCGAGGAGCGGCTGGCCTTCCGCCCCGGCTTCCGGTTGCCGGTGTTTGAGACAGCCTTCGGCCAGGTGGGGGTGCTGCTCGGCTGGGACCTGGCCTTCCCCGAAGCGGCCCGGAGCCTGGCGCTTGACGGGGCGGAGCTGCTGTGTGTGTGCGCCAACTGGGGCCATTCCCCCGCCCAGGACCGGATCGGCCCCGCTCAGGAATGGCAGACTTTGCTTCACGCCCGTGCCCTGGAGAATGCCCTGTTTGTCGTCGCCAGCAACCGCATCGGCGAAGAGTACAGCTACCAGTTCCTGGGCAACAGCATGGTGGTGGGGCCGCGCGGCGAACTGTACACCTACATCGAAGAGGATCGCGAAGAGAGCTATGCCGTGGCAACGGTAGACCTGGACGGGGTACGCAAAGCGCGGGAAGAGTTGCAGCTCATCCAGTGCCGCGTGCCCCAGGCCTACCGCGCCCTCGTGCGCAAATATTAAAATCTCCAGAAATCCCCAACAGAGGGCTTGACAAACGGCGACAAATGTAGTATACTGATGACAGCGTTGTCGTCAGCGTCGTCGTTAGCGATGTCAACGCCTTATTCCTGCTTCAGGACCGGGAGCCGATTTATGGCCGCGACTATGCGCGATGTCGCCCGAGAAGCGGGTGTCTCTATCAAGACCGTTTCTCGCGTGGTCAACAACCAGGGGGAGATCTCCGCCGAGACCCGCCGGCGGGTGCTGGCCGCCATCGAGCGGCTCGGCTACCGGCCCAGCAAGGTGGCCCGCGCCCTGGTCACCCAACACACCGAGACGGTGGGGTTGATCCTGGGTGACATCGCCAACCCCTTCTTCTCCGAAGTAGCCCGCGGCGTCCTCCAGACCGCCCAGGCGCAAGGGTACGACGTTTTTCTCTGCAACTCCGACTATGACCCCCAGCAGGAAATCCACGCCCTCTATTCTCTGGCCGATCACAACGTGGACGGCATGATCATCTTTCCCTGCTGGGAAAATGAAGAGAAACTCAAGGCCTTTGCGGCCAGACATCGCCCCCTGGTGGTGGTCAACCGCGTGTTCCCCAGCCATCCGGGGATGAGCCTGGTGCTCAACGATATCCGCCAGGGGGCCAGGCTGGCCGTCGAATACCTGATCGGCCGCGGCCACACCGCCATCGGGCTGCTGGCCGGCCGGGCCGCCCCCCTGCGCCGGATGGAGCGCGTCCAGGGGTTCCGCGAAGCGCTGCTGGCCCACGGCCTGCCGGTCGTGGACGACTGGATCCTGACCGGGGCCCCAACCATGGACGTGGAGCGCGGCTACGAAGCAGCCCGGCAACTCCTCACCCACTATCCCCAGGTGACCGCCGTCCTGGCCTACAACGACCTGATCGCCATAGGGGCCATCCGCGCCTGTCAGGAACTGGGACGCCGTGTCCCCGACGACCTGGCCATCGTTGGCTTTGACGACATCCCACTGGCCGGTATGATCGAACCGCCCCTGACCACAGTGCACATAGACAAATTTCAACTGGGGCAACAGGCGGTGCTCCGCCTGGTGGAGATGCTGAACGATCCAGAGGCCGACCTTCCCCCCATTCACCTGGATGTGAACCTGGTGGTTCGCAGATCGGCATAGGGCGCATCAGCGCAGCGCCTGCCCACCAGGTGCGTAGGGAAGGCTGACCAGAGACGGAAGGAGGTGATCGACGATCTGAGAATGTGAAAGACCTTTTCCCCAGAGGGCACAACAATGGCAAAAAGCCAAATAAGGAGAGAAAAAAGGAGGTAGAGATGAAAAAGTTGGTTTCCCTGGTACTGGTGCTGATTATGGTAGCACCGGTGATTGCCGGGTGCGGGCCTACGGCGACCACGGCCCCCTCGGTCGTCAAGGAAACGGTCGTGGTCACCGCCACGCCGCAGCCCGAAGCGCGCAAGCTGGAGATCTTTCACTGGTGGACCGGCCCGGGCGAGCGTGAAGCGGCCGATGCCATGTTCAAGGCGCTCAAAGACAAATACCCCGACATCGAGGTGGTCGAGAACCCGGTGGCCGGCGGCGGTGGTGTGAGCCACCGCGTGGTGCTGCAGGGCCGGATCGCCGCCGGTGTCCCGCCCGACACCTTCCAGACGCTGGGAGGGGCCGAACTGAAAGCCTACGTGGACGGCAATGCCCTCGAACCGCTGGACGATCTGTGGGCTGAACTCAAGTATGCCGACGTGATCCCCGGCCCGCTGGCCAAGGCGGTCACGATCAATGGCCACCCCTACGTCGTGCCGTTGAACATGCACATCCAGAACATCCTCTACTACGACAAAAAGCTGTTCGACCAACTGGGCCTGCAGCCCCCCAAGAGCTTTGCCGACCTGATGGCTGCCTGCAAGGCCATCAAGGAGAAATATCCCAACAAATCTCCGCTGGGCCTGGGCACCACCGAAAACTGGGAGGCAGCCTTTGTCCTGGACAGCATCATCCTGGAGGAGGGCGGCCCCGAATATTATGTAAAGCTATTCAAGGGCGAGGTGGATGTCAAGACCGACCCGACCTTCAAGGCCTCGCTCCAAAAGCTGGCCCAGCTCATGGAGTATATCTACCCCTATCACTCCAACCTGACCTGGGACCAGTCGGTGGGCCTGGTGGTTTCGGGCGACGCGGCCATGGTCATCATGGGCACCTGGGCCATCGGGGCGTTCATCAGCAACGGCTGGACACCCGGCGTGGACTTTGGGGCTGTGACCTTCCCGCAGGTGCCGGAGCGCATCCTGCTCTTCCACCCCGACACCTACGGCCTGGCCAAGGGGGCTCCTCACCCGAAAGCCACACTGGACTGGCTGCGGGTCGTGGCCTCACCTGAGCTGCAGATCCCGACCGACGTCACCCAGGGCGGGATGTTTGCCCGGATTGACATTGACCCGACCAAGTTCCCCGATCCGATCCGGCAGGAGATGCAGGCCTACGTCCGTGACAACCCCGGCAAGCTGATCCTGGACCAGCACGGCAGCATTGCCCCGGCCGCCTTCTCCAACGAATACTGGATCGTCATCGCCGGCTTTATGGCCGCCGATCAGCCGGATGTGAATGCCACGATCAATCAGGTGGCTACCCTGTTCCAGACCTACGACGTCAAGAACCAGTCGGCCTGGTATCAGTGGCCATAGACGGCCTGCTGCCAGAACCCGGAGCCTGGCGGAGGCTGGGACCTTCGCCAGGCTCCCCCACCAAAGGAACAGCAGAGTGAACGCAAGTCAGTCACAGCGTCGGTGGTTGCGCAGAAACCGCCGGGCAGGGTGGACCGCCGGAGAATTTCTGGCCTTTTTGCTGCCCCTGCTCCTATGTGTGGGCCTGCTCTACTACATGCTGGCCCGGACCTTTTGGGTCTCTTTTTCCAACTGGGAAGGGGTCGAACCCAACTACACCCTGATCGGCCTCAAATGGTACAAAACCATGTTCGGGCTGGCCCGCTTCCGGGCCGATGTGGTCAACAACCTCCGCTGGTTGATCCTGGGGGTGCTGCCCACCGTCGTCATCGCCCTGTTCATTGCCTATCTGCTGGAGATCCGATCGATCCGGGGGACAGAGAACTATACCAGGACCCTGATCCTGTATCCGGTGGCCATGTCGTTCATCGTCACCGGCACCATCTGGTCGTGGATGTACCAGCCGGACAAGGGGGTTTTTAACACCCTCCTGCGGGGGTTGGGGCTGGACTTTTTACAGGGGCGGTATGTCACCAACCCGGCCACGGCCACCTATTGGCTCATCGTCATCTTTGTCTGGCAATACCTCGGCTTTTCCGTGATTATCCTGCAATCGGCCTTCCGCACCACCGAGTTGCAGGAGATGATCGAGTCGGCCCTGCTGGATGGCGCATCCCGGTTCCGCATCCTGTTACAGGTCATCATCCCCAATATCCGGGGCGGCCTCCTCGTCCTGGTGTCATTGCTGCTCATCTCCTCCCTCAAGGTCTTTGATATCGTCTACGTCGTGACCTTTGGCGGCCCCGGCTTTGCCACCGACGTGCTGGCTTTTTACATGCTGGTCGCTACCTTCCAGCAGCACCTGGTCGCGCTGGGGGCCGGCATCGGCGTGATCATCTTTCTCATGGCCTGTATCATCGTCATCCCTTACACCATTTATGCCTTCAGGAAGTGGTTCGAATGAGAATCAAGAACCCCGGTCTGACGATCCTGGTGCTGCTGATGCTGCTGTTCCTGACGATCGCCTACGTCCTGCCGATGTACGTGGCCGTCGTCACCTCGTTCAAGACCATTGCCGAGATCACCCAGCGGCGCTACCTGATCCCCACCCTCCATCTGCAGTTCGAGAACTATGCCCAGGCCTTCAAACTGATCTTCCCGGCGATGAAAAACTCTTCCATCATCGCCTTCTCGGTCACCTTTTTGTCGCTGCTGTTCGGCGGCATGGGGGGCTACTATCTCAGCCGGGCCAGGATCCCCTTTGCCAAGGTGCTGTTCATCCTGGTGGGGGTTTCCATCTATCTGCCCTACCAGGTCATCCTGATCCCCCTGACCCAGATCATGGCCTCGGTGAAAATCCCGCCCATCCAGATCGGAACGTGGGCTTTTGGCGGCGTCCCGCTGACCAGGACGCTGTGGGGCCTGATTGCCAGCTATTTGATCCTGAACGTCCCCCTCGCCTCCGTCCTGATGGGCACCTTTTTCACGGCCATCCCCAGGGAACTGGAAGAAGCGGCCGAGGTAGACGGAGCCTCCCGGTTCCAGAACTTTTTCCGGGTCATCTCGCCGGTGGCCATGCCGGCCTATGCCTCGACGGCGATCATTGTCTTTACCCAGGTATGGAACGAGTTCCTGCTGGCGCTGACCTTTGCCACCCCCCAAACTCAAACCATCCAGATGAAGCTGGTCGAAATCAAAGGCAGCTTTGTGGCCAACTACCACCTGCAGATGGCAGCCGCCGTCATCACCCTCCTGGTGCCGCTCCTCTTTTTCATCATCCTGGGCCGCTACTTTATCCGCGGCATTCTGGCAGGTGCGCTGAAAGGCTAAGCCCTGGAACACCGATTTCCCATGCCCCTTCAGCAACGGGTCGCAGCAGAATTTCAACGCCACTTTGGCACACCGGCCAGCCTGATCGTCCGGGCGCCGGGCCGCGTCAACCTGATCGGCGAACACACCGACTATAATGACGGCTTTGTATTGCCCATGGCCATTGACCGGGCCATCTGGATCGCCCTGCGGCCCCGCAGCGACGATTTCGTCCACGTCTATTCGCTCGATTTCGACCGGCCCGCAACCTTTTCCCTCCAGGCCTTGGAGCATGGCCCGCCGGACTGGGCCGAATATCTGAAGGGCATGGCCTGGGCCTGGCTGGAGGCCGGCTATCCGTTGCGGGGGTGGGAGGGTGTGATCGCCGGCGACGTGCCGGTGGCCGCCGGGTTGTCCTCGTCGGCAGCGGTAGAGATGGCCGCCGCCCGGGCCTTTGCCGCCCTGTCCGACCTGCCCTGGGAACCGACGGTGATGGCCCGCCTCGGCCAGCGGGCGGAGAACCGCTGGGTGGGCGTCAACTGCGGCATCATGGACCAGATGATCTCCGCCGGCGGGCGGGCCGGCCACGCCCTGCTGATCGACTGCCGCACGCTGGAAACCCAGGCCGTCCCCCTGCCACCGGGGACCGCCGTGGTGGTGCTGGATACCGCCACCCGGCGCGGGCTGGTGGATTCGGCCTATAACGAGCGCCGGGCCCAATGCGAAGCCGCCGCCCTCTTTTTCGGTGTCCCGGCCCTGCGCGACGTGAGCCTGGCGCGGTTTGAGGCCCTGGCCGGCCACCTGGACGAGATGACCTTCCGCCGCGCCCGCCACGTCATCACCGAGAACGAGCGCACCCTGCAGGCCGCCGAGGCGATGCGCCGCGGAGACGCCGTCGGGCTGGGGCGGCTGATGGACGCCAGCCACCTCAGCCTGCGCGATGATTTCGAGGTCGCCAGCGCCGAACTCAACCTCATGGTCGAGTGCGCCCGCCGCACCGAGGGCTGCTATGGGGCGCGCATGACCGGCGGCGGCTTTGGCGGCTGCGCGGTGGCCCTGGTACGCGCCGACAAGGTCCAGCCGTTCACCGCCCACGTCGCCACCGGCTACCGGGCAGCGACCGGCCTGTCGCCCAACCTCTACGTCTGCACCGCCAGCAACGGCGCCGAGATCGTGGCGCAGAACTAAAGCCCGCCCCAGGGGACCGGCCATGCCAGACCTGGAAAAGCAGCTCTTGCAAAAAACGGCCCAACTGGCCGCCCTGCGCGAGATCGGCCAGGCGCTCAATTCCGCCTGGGAACTGACGGCCACCCTGGACCTGATCACCCGCCGCACCGCCCACGTCATGTCCATGGACTCCTGCTCCATCTACCTGCTCGACGCCGGGGGAGAAGAGCTGGTGCTCAAGGCCACCACCGGCCTGGCCGCCGAAGCGGTGGGCCAGGCCCGCCTGCGGGTGGGGGAAGGGCTGACCGGATGGGCAGCCCAAACCGGCCAGCCGGTAGCCGTGGCCGATGCCGCCCACGATCCCCGCTTCAAGTTCCTGCCCGAAACCCAGGAGAGCCGCTTCCAGTCGCTGCTGGCCGTGCCGCTGGTCAACCAGGGCCGGGTCATCGGCGCGATGAACGTCCAGACGCAGGCCTGCCACCCCTTCTCTGCCGACGAAGTGGAACTGCTGGCCCTCATCGCCGACCTGGCCGCCGGCGCTCTGGAAAAGGCGATGCTCTATGAACATATGCAACGCCAGATCGCCGAGCTTTCCGCCCTGGCCGAGATCAGTGAGACGATCACCTCGCCCCTGTACCTGGACGAGATGTTGCAGGTCGTGGTCGAGATGGCGGCCCGCGTCATGAACGCCCGCCTGTGCTCCATCATGCTCCTGGACGAGGCGACCGGGGAGCTGGTCCTGCGGGCCACACAGCACCTCGGCCCGGCCTACCACCGCCAGCCCCCCCTCAAGGTGGGAGAGGGGATCATCGGCCAGGTGGCCGAAACCGGCAGGCCGGCCACGGTGCTCGACGTCACCGCCGATCCCCGCTACCGCCGGGCCGATATTGCCCGCCAGGAGGGGCTGTGCTCCCTCCTGAGCGTCCCCCTCACCGTGCGCGACCGGACCATCGGCGTGTTGAACTGCTACACCGCCGAGCCCCACCGCTTCACCGACGACGAAATCACCCTCTTTTCGACCCTGGCCAACCAGACGGCCCTGGCCATCGAAAACGCCCGGCTGGTGACCAACGCTGCCATCGTGCGCGAGATGCACCATCGCATCAAAAACAACCTGCAGAACGTGGCCATGCTGCTCCGCCTGCAGATGAGCGGCGATCGGCCGATCTCGGCCAGGGAGGTGCTGCACGAAAGTGTCAACCGCATCCTCAGCATCGCCGCCGTCCACGAGGTGCTCTCGCAACGGGGGTTCCGCCTGGTGGACCTCAAAGAGGTGTTGATCCGCGTGGGCCAGGCCGTGACCCAGAACATGAGCCGGCCCGGCCTGGAGGTGACGGTAACGGTCCAGGGGGACGACGTGATCCTGCCCTCCCAGACCGCCACGTCGCTGGCCCTGGCGGTCAACGAACTGCTGCAGAACGCCCTGGAACACGCCTTCGTGGGCCGGCAGCAGGGGCAGGTCACCGTGAGCCTGCAGCGCAGCCTCGACTTGCTCACGGTCCAGGTCCGCGACGACGGCATCGGGCTATCGGCCGATTCACCGCGCCGGCTGGGGCTGGAAATCGTCGAGACCCTGGTGTGCGAGGACCTGCACGGCACCTGGTCGCTGACCGGCAACGACGGCACTACCGCCTGCCTCACCATCCCCTGGTGCGAGAAAGAGGGACCATGCGCATCCTCATCGCCGACGACGAAGCCCTGACCCGCATGGGGCTGCGGACGATGCTCCAGGAGATGGGGCATACGGTGGTGGGCGCAGCCGCTGACGGGGAGACGGCCCTGGCGCTGGCTTGTAAAAACCGGCCCGATCTGGCGATCCTGGATATCCGCATGCCGGGGATGGACGGCCTGGCCGTGGCCCAGGCCATCAGCGAGCGCTGCCCCCTGCCGGTGGTCATGCTCACCGCCTACTCCGAGCGCGACCTGGTGGAGCGGGCCGCGGCCACCGCGACGGTGCAGGCCTATCTGGTCAAACCGATCCGCGAATCGCACCTGACCCCCGTTCTGGAGCTGGCCGTGGCCCGCTTTGCCGAATGGCAGGCGCTACGGCAAGAGGCCGCCGACCGGCAGGAGGCGCTGGCCGCCCGCGACCTGGTCGCTCAAGCCAAAAAAATCCTGATAGAACGGGCCGGCCTGAGCGAGGGCGAGGCCTTCCTGTCCATCCAGCAGCGCGCCCGCCGGGAGCAGCGGACCATGCGCCAGGTGGCCGAGGAGATCTTGCGGGACTTGTAGGACGGGAGGCGACCCGTCCTGTCAGGTCACCGCACCACCGTCTGCGTCCAGGCTTCGATCCACTTTTCGCGGTTGGCCTCAATGGCCTCCGGCGGCACCCAGGCCGGTTTCTCCGGGACCTCGGCAAAGCGGGCAAACACCTCCGGCAGCCTGGCCTGGCTGTTGGCCGGGAAGACGAACATCTTGAGCGGGATATCTTCCTGGAAGGTGGTGCTCAGCATAAAGTCAACCCACCGTTCGGCCAGGTCGCGGTTTTTTGTCCCCTTCAAGATGCCGACAAATTCGACCTGCCGGAAACAACTGCCCTCGGCCGTAACCACGCCGGTGGGCGCTTCGTCGAACGGCTTGTCGGCAAAATAGACCTCCACCGGCGGGCTGCTGGCATAGCTGACGACGATGGGCCGGTCGCCGTCGGAAGCGTAGGTAAAGTTGCCCCAATAGGCATCCTCCCAGCCGGGGGTGACCAACAGGTCATTGGCCCGCAGGTCGGCCCAGTAATCCAGGTAGGTATAGTCGCCGCTTTCGCCAAAGCGCCCGATGGTGGCCAGCAGGAAGGCCAGCCCCGGCGAGGAGGTGGCCGGATTCTCCACCACCGTCAACCCTTTGTACTCTGGCCTGGTCAGGTCCGGCAGGTCGGCGGGCGGGGCCAGGTTGTGTTCCTGGAACCAACCTTTGTCATAGTTGAGGCACACATCGCCATAGTCCACCGGCAACATCTGGAACGAGGGGTCCAGCTCCAGAGCGTCGGGGATGTCGGCCAAAGCCGGCGAGCGGTACGGCTCCAGAATCCCCCCCTGAAGCGCACGGCTGAGGAAGGTGTTGTCCACACCATAGATCACATCGGCCAGGGGGTTGTCCTTGCTCAACAGCGCCTGATTGAGCATCAACCCGGCATCCCCCGCCTTGAGGAACTGGACCTGACAGCCACAGAGCTGCCGGAAAGCGGCCACCACCTCCTCGCTCACGTCAAAACTGTCGTGCGTCATCACCGTCAGCGTGCGCCCGGCAGCGGACGGCGCGGGGGTAGGGCTGGCGGCCGGCGACGCCACAGCCGTGGGCGACGGTGGGATGGCGGTCGGCGTTGGGCCACAGGCCACCAACAGAAAAACGACCAACACCATCCAAAACCAAACTACCCTCTTCATCCTCCCTTTCATTTTGCTCCTTACCTCCCTTGAAAATACACGGCGGACGGTAGGGGCAGCCCCCTGGGCAACCGCCAGGGTTGCCCCTACCGTGAATGCACCACCAACAGATACCCCTCCTCCACCTCCACACGGGCGACCGGGCCGGTCATCTCATTGCTGACCCCCCGGCTAAAGCCGAAGCGGAGCGTCTCCCCGGCGAGCGGCCAGGCCAGGCCGGCGGTCGTCACCCCCCGGGCATCGCCGCCCACCGGCAACAGCGACACCAGGTCGCCGGGCTGCCCGCTGAGGGTGACCGCCTCGCCCCCCCGAATCAGACGTGCCTCCTGACGGCCATCCACGATGCGGACCGACACGCCCTCCAGCTCCGGCAGGGCCAGCAGCAGCACATTGGCCAGCAGATGGTCGAGCCGCCCCCCCAGCGCGCCGATCACCACGATCTCCCTGGCCCCCTGGTGGGCCGCATAGCTCAAGGCCAGCTCCAGGTCGGTCTCGTCCTTGGCCCGGGGATGCACGATGAACCGGCAGCCGTGCGCCTGGAGCTCCTGCTGCTCCTCCTCCGTCAGCGAGTCCAGATCGCCGACGACTACCCCGGGCACCAGGCCCCAGGCCAGCGCCCGCGCCGCCCCGCCATCGGCCCCGATGATCAGGTCCCCATCCGGCGCCCATCGCCGCCCATCATCGGAGCGAGATCGGCCACCGGCGATAATGATAACCCTCACCCAGCCCCTCCATGTCGGATAAAAAAAGGCCGCCTGGCCTGTCGGCTGGCGGTCCCTGCCTTCCTTTGCTTTCCTACGCCGGCATTACCCAGGTCAGGTTCAAAGGGTCGGCGACGGATATCGGTCGCCCTCTCAGCCTGGCTCTCCCAAGCTCCCCCAGCAATATCTTTTTGTATGCAACACTATTTTACCACATGGCGGCCATGCTGTCAAACCGGGCAGGAGGAAAGAGCAGTTCAGGCGCCAGGCACTTCCCGGTTCAGGCACCAGGAGGTCAAGGGGCGGCTTTCAACACTACCGGCAGATAGACAGAGACCCCACCCCCCAGCACAGTGGTGGACCACCGGCTCTCATTGTTGGCCGGAAGGGGGTCGGGCGAGAGGGCACCGATGCGCACCTCATTGACCGCCAGCGGGCCGGTCTGGTCCAGGCTGCCCAACTGCACCACCAGATGAAAGGTGAGGCCCGCCCCGCCTGACAGTTGGTCCACCTGCCAGACGTAGAGGCGCGGCGACAGGCGTGTGCGGGGCAGGCCACTGTCGTCGGCCACATAGCCGGCCCCCACCGGCAGCAACCCGGTGATCACCACCCCAACCGCCGGCCCCCCCCCGGCGTTGGAGCAGGCCAGGGTATAGGTCAGCAACGACCCTTCCACCGCCCCGGTCGGCCCATCCAGGCCGATGGCCAGGTCGGGCAGCAGGAGGGCCGTCGTCCATTCGCCCTCGTTATTGGCCGGGTCCCTGTCGGGTGAGGCGGCGCCGAGGGTGACCAGGGTGTGCAGCTCACTCCCCACCTGCGCATAATCCCCCACCGCAGCCGCGATGGTGAAGGAGCGGCTCTCCCCTGGCGGCAGCCCCCCCACCTGCCAGACGATGGTGCCCGGCAGCGGCTCGCTGTGCGGCAGGCCGCTGTCATCGGTCAGGTAGGACACCCCGGCCGGGAGCCGGTCGGTGATGACCACCCCCTGCGCCGTGACCTGGCCGGCGTTGGAGAAGGTGAGGGTGTATTCGATCTCGCTCAGGGCTGTCGCCTCGGCAGGGCCGGCGACGGCTAGGCCCGGATCGGGCAGCAGCAGGTCGGTGGACCACACCGCCAGGTTGTCGGACGGGTTGCCGTCGGGCGCTTCGGCCTTGATGCGCAGCCGGTTGACCAGCGGCCCGAACATGTGCGGGTCCATCGCCACCTGGCCGGTCAGAACAAAGCTCTCGGCCGTGCCGGTCGGCACCGTGGCCGGCAGGGTCCATACCAGAATGCCGGGCGAGGGCTGGGCAAGAGGCAGGCCGCTGTCGTCGGCCACGTAGCTGACCCACGACGGCAGGGTATCGGTCAGGCGGGCGCCGGGCGCAACGGCCAGCCCGTTGTTGCCCCAGGTGACGGTGTAGGTGATGGTCTGGCTGAAAGCCACAACGTCCGGCCCAAGCTTGCGCACAAACAGGTCGGGCACCTGGACGCCGGTGGTCACCGACACGTGGTTGTTCAGCAGGTCGGGGTCCATCGTGGACGAGCCGATTTCGGCCCCGTTCACCACCACAAAGCCCGGTGCAGCGGTGGGACTGACCACGGCCTGAAACCGGATCTGGCCGCCACCGCCGGGCGGCAGGTCGCTGATCGTCCAGGCAAAGGTGATGCCCGGCCGGGGAACAAGCCCCGGCGGGCTGGAATCGAGGAGGGTGGGGCTGACCAGTTCGGCAGGGACCAGGTCGGTGAGCAGCACCTGCCAGGCCACATCGGGGCCGGCATTGGTGAAAGCCAGGGTATAGGTCAGCAGATCGCCGGGCCACACCTGGCCGGGCGGCTCGACCGCCTTGCCGATCTGCAGGTCGGCCAGCGGCACATAGACCGGCGTGCTCACGCCGGCGCTGTTGTTCGCCGGGTCGGGATCGGGCACACGGCCGGCGATCTCGACCTGGTTGACCACCGTCTGCGACTGGGTGAGGGGGCCAACGGCCGCCTGCACCTGCACCTGGCCCCCCTCCCCGGCCAGCAGGTCGGCAATCGTCCAGGCAAAGGTGATACCCGGCCGTGGGGCAATGACCGTCGGGCTGGCATATACCACGGTGGGGCTGAGGAACTGAACCGGGATCAGATCGGTGAGCAGCACGCCGTAGGTGGTGGCCGGCCCGGCGTTGGTGAAGGTCAGGGTGTAGGTCAGCAGGTCGCCCGGCTCGACCTGGCCGGCCGGCTCGACCCTCTTTTGCACCTGGAGGTCGGCGTCCAGAGCGTTGACGCGCAGGGCCGGGTCGCCAAAGAGGAGGTAGGTATCTATCAGGTCCAGGCTGTGGCCGGCGTTGTACAGCCACAGCTTGCCCATCAGGGTCGCCGAACCCAGGTCGCGGACCCCCTCAAAAAAGAGGGCATCGAAAAAGCCTTTGTTCAGATAGTCATGCCCGCTGACCACGCCCAGGCCGCTGGGCGACCAACTGGCCACAGCCCCCTTGTCCGTGGCGCGGACCAGCGACTCGCCGATGCACGGGGCGGAGGGATAGGGACTGATAAAGAACCCCTCCAGGCAGGTCATGGGCAGCATGACCGGCAGACGGTCGGCGTTGGTCAACTGCTCCACGGTGGACACGTGGAACAGGTTCTCGGCCGCCCACTGGACAATCGAGCCGTGGCCGATATAGTTGACCAACAGCGCGCCGGTCTGGTTCAGGGTGTTCACCAACTGCTGCCGGCAGTCGTTGCCGGAGAAACAGTGCTGGCCCAGGTAGAGTTTGGTGACCGTGTAGGGAGGGGGCACGTAATGGTCGGCCACATCGTCCGACAGGGCGTAAAAGTCGCCGGCCTCGTCCGGATTGTCGGTATAGAAGAGCAGGTGGCTGTTCCAGGGTGCGCCGTGCATCCCCCCTTCATAGGCGATCACCTTATCCACCATGCCGGCCGCCTGGGCCAGGCTGTTGGCCGGTAGCCGCCCCAGGAGCATGTCGGGCCAGGTGTCGCCGCCGCCGAGGCACACGTAGCGGTTATCGGCTGCCGTCTCCCCCATCCACGGGTCCACAAAGGCCAGATAAGGGGAGAGATAGTTGATCACCCCCTGGTTGACATGGTTCTTGGGATCATAGGTCCCGTCACCCAGGAGCAGCACGTAGGTCGGGGCCGGCGGCGTCCACTGCTCCAGGGTGTAGCGCAGGAAATCGCGGATGGCTTCGGGCGTCGGCAGCCCATAGCCGAACTCGTCATACACATCCTGGAGCAGCACCACCCGGCTGCGCAACCCCTGTCCGGCCCGATAGTCGGCCAGCGTGTTGGCTGCGGTGATAAAATCGGCCGGCGAGAGGATGAGCAGGTCGGCGCCGTTGGCCGGATCGTGGAGGTTGGACGGAGAATCGGCCACGATCTGCGGCGGCGTCAGGCGGCGGTCCGGGGTCAGGGCCAGGTAGGAGGTGGAGCCGGCCACGGTGTCGGTGAAACGGACGGTGTAGGTGGTGCTGACCGGCTCCACGGCCAGGTTGACGATCTGGCTCACCGTCAGCGGCGAAGAGATGTCATACACCTCCACATCCGGCGCGGTAAAGCCCGCCACCCGGTATTCCCACGCCCCGGTCACCTCCTGGGTGAAGGACAACCGGTTGGCCTCGGCCTGGAAGGTGTGGCCGTAGCTCAGCTCGTAGCGGTCCACCAGGGTATATTCCACCGCCGCCCCTGTGTCGCCCGGCAGGTTCACCCGCAGGGCGTTGCTGCCGTTCAGCAGGTAGGAGCCAGGGAAGGTCAGGGTGACCCACTGCACGCTGTCGGTCCCATCCCACCAGTGCTCACCGACATACTGGTCGTTCACGTAAAAGCGGGCATGGTGATCGGGGTTCACCCCGCTGTCGGCATTGTAGGCCAGGAGCGCCACCCCCAGCGAGGCGGTCATCGGTTCGGTGGACAGGCCGGTCAGGTCCACCGTGGCTGTGGCGTTGCCCGGGGCGATGATAAACTGCCAGGCCCAGCGGTCGGTCCAGTCGTCGCCGGGATAATGGGTGTAATAGATCAGGTCCTGCTCCAGGCGGGCCTGCGCCGTAAAGGAGGTGGGCTGGGGCAGGGGGCCACCGGGCTGGCCGTTGCGCGTCGGCATCCGCCGCCCCAGGGTCTGCCCCCAGGTCAGCCAGTAGACATTCCGGTCGGCGTATTTGTGGCGGATGCCCTGGCCGTAGAACAGCACCAGGTCGGTCGGATCGAACTGGCCATCCTCCTCGCCGATGACCCGGATGGCGACCTCGGTGCCGGCGGTGAACAGTTGGAAGGTGCGCGGGTCGAGGGCGTCCACCGGCACCCCGGCCGCCACCAGTTGATCGTAGGTCAGGCGGTAGAGGCCATCCTGAGCGACATAGAGCTTGCAGGCAGCGCCGGGCAGCGGCCAGTCTGGAGAAAGGGGGGCGGGGGCCGGCCGGCCCCGCCAGGCGCGGGCCGATTCGTAGTTCAGCAGTTGGCCCTGCAGGATGCGCTCAAAGGCCGGCGACTCCCTTTCCTGCGTCGAGGAGGGAGCCGGAGGGAGGTCCCCCCCCGGATAGGCAAAGGCCAGCCTGACCGTCAGGTGCGAGTGGACGCGGGCCTGCCGCGTCACCGGGTTGTACTGGACGGGGGTCAGGGCGATGGCCGCCACCCGCTGGCTGCGGATGAACCCCACTTCGACCAGGTCGGCGACGGCAGGCGGGTAGAAGGCGTCGGCGCCGTACACCTCCGCCGCCGGCGCAAACTCCTCCTCAAACTCCGGCGGGGTCGGCCACCCCTCCGGCCGGTCGAGGGGGGGCAGGCGGAAGGTGATCTGCGGGGCGGGGGGGATGTCCAGCGGGCCGGCCTGATGGACTTCCTGTTCGGCCACCTCCAGCCGGACCGTTGCGTCGAGGGGGATGCCGACCAGGAAACGCCGCACCGGCAGTTGGGGCCGGCCCGGTTCGGCGGTCAGCCCCCAGCCGGGAAGGGAGAGCAGGTCCCAGGGCCGGCCGGCCATGACCTGCCGGCTCAGCAGGGGATCGGCCAGGTGGACCTCCAGGACCACCCCCCGCCGGTCCGAGGCGACGACCTGGATCTCTGTTCCCCCGCCGCCGGCCGGCGCAGCGGCCCCCTGAGCTCTCACGCCCGGAGCCAGCACGCTGCTGACGACCAGCAGGCACAGCCACCAGCGCACCACACGGCCCTCTATTTTCATCTTATGAACCTCGTCAACACCGCGTCATAAGGACGGACCTCACCCCATCCCCCAACCCCCTTCCGGGGCCAGGGGTAGGGGGATAAATCCTCCCGCAGGTTCTAAAACCTGCGGGAGGGTGGCAATAGGCGGACCTCACCCCTACCCCCTGGCCCCCTTCCCCTCTCCGCCGCGGAGAGGGGAAGGGGGTTGGGGGATGGGGTGAGGTCCGAGAAGGGGGCCAGGGGGATGAGGAGTCCCTTCTCCCCCTTCTCCTCCCCTCCGAATTCCGAATTCGGAATTCCGAATTCGGAAAGGGAAGGGGGCCAGGGGGATGAGGAGGGGTCAGAGCATACCCCATCATAAATCAAGTTGCACATGGCGTAAAGGCACCACGGGAGCGAAGCTCGATTGATCAGGCATAGACCGCTTCCGGTACCCGGATGTAGCGGTCTGGCTCCTGTTCGTGCTGGTCAATCGCGAAGAATCGCTGCTCGATGCGCTTGAGGACAGCCGCATCATAGTAGACCATTCCACAATTCAGACAGACTTCAACGGGGGTATTGGGTACAAGCAAATACTTTCCCTTGTGACTGTAAAGGTACTCGATCCGCCGCTCCTCGTAACGATCACTACCGCAAAAATTACAGCGTACCTCCCTCATGGCATTCCTCCTCGGGTCCAGGGGTCAATAAACTTTGGCGGGCGCGGGATATAGACAGTGATCAAGGCAATCTTTTCCCCACGCCAGCCACAAACAATATGGATAGGTATATCCCCCGCAAAGCCAAGCAGCAAACAACTCTCCCCCCGCCCGGTATCGGGATATTGTTCGAGTATCTCACTGCTCAGCAAAGCCTCTTCAACCTGGGCAAAAGTCAGCTCATCGGCCCTGCGCTCAATCTCTGCATGGGTGGTGTACACATATTGGTTGTTCCGTATGCGTGCTTTGATATCCTCGATGTTCATTAGAGTTTATTCACAATAAGGAATTCCACCACAAAGGCCCAAAGACACCAAGAAATTTCCCTAAATCTTTGAGTCTTGGTGGTTAAAATTTTTGATGAGTTTGGGGCATCCGTGCCATCCGTGTTCCATCAGGGGTCAACCTGTTCTACAATCATGGCGGCGGCGATGCGACCGATGTTTCCAGGCCTGACCGGGCTTTGCCCATCCCGGCCGGACCAGGGAACCCTGTCAGCTCTTCCGCGCGACACCAGGTGCAACGCACCTGGAAGGTTACCTGAGCACCAGCGGCAGGTAGAGGCGGTACCAGGCCGTGGCCGACACCGGACCGAGCGGCGTGGTCTGCCCATCTTTGTCGCGGATGTCCAGGCGGTAGTAATAGGTGAGGCCGCCCAACACCTCCCCATCGAGCCAGGAGTAGGTGGCGCCCTCCGGCCAGCCGGGATGTTGGGCCTGGATCGCCTCCTCGTTGAGCGGCAGGAAAGGCCCGCCTTCGGCCAGGCTGCGCAGCAGGTCAAAGCTGACCAGGTCGGTTTCGTCGGCCGTCTGCCAGGTGAGGCGGATGCCCCCCGACTCTGGCCGGGCGGTGAAGGAGTTGATGATCACCGCCGTGGGCCCCAGCGCCCAGCGATAGTCCTCGACCTCGCCGTTGGTGACATTGTTGTCTGCTGTCGTGGGGCTATCGCAGGCTGCCCCATTGTTTCCCCCGTGGCGACAGATGCGGAAGCGAGCGTAGTAGTAGCCGTTGGGGAAGGGATCAGGAGTAGTAAATGTCCGATCTACGAGAGTGCCATCCGCGCTACTCACAAAGCCTATTATCTTTTCACTGGCACCATTGACAGTATCGCCAAAGTCGCCATTCCCGTTCCAGTCAATCCACCCATGTACGTAACACCTGTCATCGCCGGAGCCACATCCCTTCACCGTGATATCCAGGTGTCCTCCACCACTTCCAGCGCCCCACGGCCAATTGTCCGGGTTGATCACAACCCCATCCTCATCGTCAACAGCAGGGCTGGTCGTGCTGTCGTCGCCATCGGCCCCGGTGCTCGATTGGTAGTTTGTTTCGGTATCGCAGTTGTATCCCAGCCGCATGCCCCGGGGCACGTGGTATGCGCCGAGAATACTCTCTTCATACACCCCTACAGGCAGATCGCCATACTCACGGACAGTGTCGCTCGCTTCTATCAGGTCAACGCTTACATCAAGGCTCATCTCGGTGTAGGTGGTATTAATATTGTTCAGCTCCAGGACGATCGCTCCCACATGGGCAAAGTCAGCCCCTGTTCCGCCCCCGGTCGTGAAAGCGGAAAAGGGGATGAAAAGCTCCTCCCGCGTTCCTGGGTTGAGGGCAGCCAGATATTGCGAGTAGGACGACCAATCCGCCCCTGGAGGGGAGGAGCCATACTTGTACACGGTCATAACCAACTGACCTTTCACGTCTTCACTCAAAACCACAATATGGAACCCATCATTTGTGTTGTTACTTGTAAGGTCCCGATCCCCGAGGCCATTGTAATTGGGTGAGTTAGCATCATTATCATCACCGTCCCACGTGATCCTGGCTGTACCCCTCACATCGTCTCCCGAAGTGTACGCGAAACGGTTGCTTCCGCTGACATCTATCTTCAGGTATACCGAACCGCTTCCTGATGAGTACTGTAACCAGGCATCCCGTTCCCCGCCTATAGCAGCAGTGGTATCTATGTATGCGTAGACCGTCTGGTTACCCGAATTAGCCTCCAGATCTTGCTCGCCGTCGTCGAAAGAATCAATGTTGATCACGTCGGCGTAGACCACTCCCGCCAGCAGCAGCGCCAGCATCACCGCCGTCGCAACTATTGCGCGAATTGACGTCCCCTGTTTTGTCTTCATGTTCCCCTCCTCTTTTCTCAAAATCTGATTTTCGCCAGAAACAGCCTGTTATTGCATGGAATCACCGGGTCGGATATGCTCCATAGGCGCCTCCTGTTGCCTCCTGTTGGGGAACCGGTGGGGAGATCAGGGACGGCCCCACCGCGCCCCTTCAAACCTTCCAGGCCTGATGAACGTGTCTTGCCTGCTCAAACTCTACCCGGTAGCCTGAGATGAACAGGGATGATCGGGTATACAGGGACATTTTCATTATACCACACCTGTTCCGCCCTGTCAAGTAGTACTTCTGGATGAAGGGGGTCCGTCACTTTTCCAGGGGGCCCGGGGTACCAAACCCCCCGCCCGCGGAAAAGTGGGCCACAAAAATTTTA
>DAOTXL010000069.1:0-9009 GCA_034435455.1 Anaerolineae bacterium | reverse complement strand
GAAGAGGCAGCACATGTGCTCCTCACACACTAGGGTAGCCACTTCGTCTCTCCCAGGGTGTAGTATGCCACCAAAGCTTGTTCTTGGCTATTCTTGTTGGTAAGGTACGGGTCTAATATACAAGGACACAAAGAAGGGCCGTTGATCGCTGTGTCATCGTACCCTTTGGGTCCTTCGTATCCTTTGTGGTAGTTACAGGTGCCAGGCACTTGCAGAAAGGCATTGCGGCCGGTATAGAACCAATGAGCAGGTTGACAAGCAAGGCTGTTGCAGGCATAATAGGGTTTATGCGATGGATCTGCTCGACAGTTGAAACCGTCCCTGGGGCCACCTGTCAGATCGTCCCTACGGCCGGCCGATCTCTGCTGGCATTGGGGATTGTGTTGGTGTTGGGCCTGGGCAGCCTGCTGGCCGGCTGCGCCGATGCCCCGCCCCCCCCTGCCCCGGCAGTCAGGCCGGGGTCAACGGCCGCCACAACCGATCCCATCCCCCCGGCCTCGCCGACGGCCACCCCCACCTCCACCCCGTTCCCCAGCCCCACTTTCACGGTCCCCCCTACCTTCACCGCCTCCCCTACGCCCACCCCCACCTTCACCCTCACTCCTACCCCTACCCCGACTTTGACGGCGACGCCGACCCCCAGCCCTACCCCTGCGCCCGGCACCCTGCTGGCCGCCGGCCTGCACCACCAGACCAATGGCGAGTATGAGCAGGCCATCGCTGCCTACCGGGCCCTGCTGGACGGCGATCCTCCCCCCGACCAGGCCCGCGAGGCCCGCTATCACCTGGCCGAATGTGCCCTGTTGAGCCACGACTACCCGGCCGCAGCCGCCGCCTGGGAAGAGTTCCTGGCCCGCTACCCCGACGATAGCCGCCGCGCCCAGGCCAGCTTCATGGCCGCCCGGGCCTTTCACGGGGCTAACGAATGCGCCCGGGCCCTCCCTTACTATCAGGCCTATCTGGAACGGCAAAACCTGCTGGCCGACCTGGTCTACGAGTGGATCGGCGACTGCCACGCGGCCGACGGCAGGCTGGAGGAGGCCCTGGCCGCTTACCACCAGGCCCTGATCGCCACCGCCGACCGGAGCACCCAGGTCGGCCTCCGCGAAAAGATCGCCGATGCCTGCCTGGCCCTGGGGGACTATGCCGCGGCTGTGGCCCAGTACGACGCCATCCTCGATCTGGCCCGCATCGAAAGCTATCGGGCCAGGATCGAGTACCTGGCCGGGCAGGCGCTGGCCGCTGCCGGCCAGACCGAGGCCGCCTACACCCGCTACCGCCGCGCGGTGGACCTCTATCCCAAGGCGGAATATGCCTACCTCTCCCTGGTCGAATTGGTGGATGCCGGCGTGCCGGTGGACGAATTCCAGCGCGGCCTGGTGGATTATTATGCCGGGGCGGCCTATCCCGACGCCTACGGCGCAGCCATCCGGGCCTTTGCCCGCTACCTGGGCAGCGAGCCGGCCCCACGGGCCGATGAGGCGCTCTACTACAAAGCCCTGGCGCACCGGGGCCTCCAGGAGTTCAGCGCGGCGCTGGACACACTCCAGGCGCTCATCGTGGGCTATCCCCACAGCAAGCTGCTGCCTCAGGTCTGGCTGGAAAAGGGGGC
This sequence comes from Anaerolineae bacterium, assembly GCA_034435455.1. Taxonomy (GTDB): domain Bacteria; phylum Chloroflexota; class Anaerolineae; order JAAYZQ01; family JAAYZQ01; genus DAOTXL01. The sequence goes on along the minus strand of DAOTXL010000069.1, from coordinate 7,397 downwards.
TACCCTGGCCCAGATGGGCGAGAACGACCGGGCGGTCAAGGCCTATCAGGACACGGCCTCCTTTTTCCCCGCCGATGAAGCGGCACCCAAGGCGCTGTGGCAGGCAGCCCGGCTGCGCGAGAGCGAGGGGGCCCTGGCCGCCGCGGCCCGCCTCTACGAGGAGCTTCAGGCCACCTTCCCCGCCTTTGACGACGCCGATCAGGCCCTGTGGCGGGCCGGATTGGCCTCCTACCGCGCCTCCGACCGGGATCGGGCGATGGCCAACTGGCGGGCCTTGCTGGATAAATACCCCCGCTCCGACTACCGCGCCAGGGCGCTGTACTGGCTGGGCAAACTGGAAGAGGCAAAATGCAGGCAAGATACCAAAGAGCCTTGCGCCGTCTCTCCCGCTTCTTGGGATCAACTGGTCGCGGCTGACCCCCACGCCTACTATGCCCTGCGCGTGAAGCAGATCCGGGCCGGCGAGCCGCTGACCTCGGCGCGGCTGATCACCGCGACCGTCGAACCGCCCGCCTGGGATGCGGCTGCCGTGCAGGCCGAGATGCTGGCCTGGTTGAGCGCCTGGGCCGGGCCTCCTGCCACAGCCGACCTGACCCGAGTGCCGATTACCCTGACCCGCCGCCTCGACTTTCGGCGGGGGCAGGCGCTGCTGGCCGTAAACCTGCGGCACGAAGCGGTCGCCGCCTTTGACGGCGTGCGGGCGGCAGCCTGGGACGATCCACTGGCCCTGGCCCCACTGGCCCTCTTTTTCCACGACCAGGGGCTGCACGGCCTGGCGGCCCGCTGTGCTGCCCGGCTGGCCGGCCTGTGGCCCGGCGGCAGCCTCTACGATGCCCCTCTGGCCGTGCGCCGCCTGGCCTATCCCCTACCCTATGCCGACCTGCTGTCGGCCCAGGCCCAGGCCTACGCCCTCGACCCGCTGCTGCTGGCCGCCCTGATCCGCCAGGAGAGCCTGTTCGAACCAACGGCCGAGTCGTATGCCGGAGCGCGAGGGTTGGGCCAGGTGATGCCGGCCACCGGGGAGGGGATCGCCCGCAGCCTGGGCCTGGCCGATTTCGACCTGGAGGACCTCTACCGGCCTGCCCTCAGCATCCGGTTTGGGGCCTATTATCTGGCCGTGCAGATGAAACGGTTCGACAACCAGGTCTTGATCGCCCTGGCCGCCTACAACGGCGGACCGGGCAACACACTGCGCTGGTTGGAAGCTGCCGCCGGCGAAGGAGCCGGGCCGGACCTTGACCTGTTCGTCGAAATGATCACCGCCAGCCAGTCACAGATCTACCTGCAACGGGTGTACGAGCAGTATCTCGTCTACGAGGAGCTATACCGGCCCATCGGGACGGGAAGCAACACTCCCTAGGAGGAGACAACAGTGCCGGCTCAGGGCACGGGCAGTATGGCCTTTCACCTGATTGGCGCGGTCGTTGGCCTGATCATCGTGGGTATGGCGGCCAACGAGTGGCGCCGTCTGGGCACGGCCGAGTATGGACGGCTGGCGGCAGCGGCCGGCGTGCTGTTGTTGGGCCGGATGGCGGGGGGTGCCCTGAGCCTGAGCGGCAGGCAACCGGCAGGCGTCTGGCTGGAAGGGCTGCTGGAAGGGCTGACCCTGATCACCTTCGCCTGGGCCTGGCTGTTCCAGACCTTTTCCCGCCCCCGACAGGCAAACCTGTTCCTGATCGCCGCGCTTGTGATCCTGGGGAGCATCCTGGCGTGGAACCTCCTGGTTGGGCCGCTGCCGGTGGCGGCAACGATCTGGGCAGCGGCGCTGCTGCTGGGGAGCGGATTGGCCCTGGGGCAGTGGATCCGGCACCGCCGGCGCTCCTCGGTCTGGGTAGGCAGCGCCTTTCTGGTATCGCTGCTGAGCGCCGGGTTGGGCCTGTTGGGGCACCAGCCGGCCTCCCTGCTGAGCCACCTGGCCGCCCTGCCCCTCTTTGCCATCGAAACCTACCGTGCCATCGTCGCCGACCTGAGCGCCTATGGGCAAGAACTGCGCTCCATCAGCGGGCAGGCCCTGCGCCAGACCGAGGAGATGGCCTTCCTGCTGGAGGTCGGCCAGGCCATTACCGCCTCTCTGGAGTTGCCGGTGGTCCTGGAACGGGTCTCCGAAGCGGCTGCGCGGGCGGTCAATGCGGCCTGGGCCTATGTCCTGCTGACCACCGACGACGACCCGGAGGAATTGACCGTTGCTGCCCGGTATGGCTGGTGGGGGAAGCGATGGACGCAGGAGAGCCAGGCCCAACGCAAGGCAACGATCCGCCTGGCCGATTATCCCCTCCTCCGCCATGCTGTCCTGCGGCGGCGGCAGTTGCTGGCCAACCAGCCGGAGGAGTATGAGCAGTTTGACTCCCTCCACCGGCTGCTGGCCCGCCCTCAGAGCGGCCCCACCCTCATCCAACCGATCTACCTCCAGGAGCGGACCTTGGGGGTGTTGCTGTTGGGCCACAGCGGGTCGTCCCAGGCCTTCAGCGAGGCCGACGGGCGGTTGTGCCAGGGGCTGGCAGGCCAGGTGGCCACGGCCATCGAGAATGCCCGGCTGTACCACAACCTGAATGAGCAAGCCCAGAAACTGGCCGACCTGCTGCGCATCCGGGAAGAGGAGCTGGCCCAACGCCTGGCCATCCTCGAATCGATCGCCGATGGGGTGGTAGTGGCCGGCGACAGGGGAAACGTGGTGTTGGTCAACGCTGCGGCGGAGCGGATCCTGGGGGTCCCCCGTCAGAAACTGGTGGGCCGGACCATCAAACGGCTGTACACCGAACTGTTGCGGGCCGGCGGCCAGGCCGTCTTTGAGTGGGGGGACAGGCTGGTCAGGGGCAACCTGGCCCCGGTCCGAATGCCCGACGGGTCGCTGCTGGGCTATGTGGCCGTCTTTCGCGATGTGACCCGCGAACGGCAGGCGGAGGAGGCCAAGAGCAAGTTCATCGCCACCATCTCCCACGAACTGCGCACGCCCATGACCTCCATCAAGGGGTATATCGAGTTGCTGATGGGCGGGGCGGTGGGCAAGCTGACCCCCCAGCAGCACCAGTTCCTGGAAGTCGTCGCCGCCAATGCAGAACGTATGGTCAGCCTGGTGAACAACCTCATCGCCGTGTCCGAAATCGAGCGGGGGACGATCCAGATCGAGGCCCGGCCTGTGTCCATGAGAGAGATCATCGAAGAGGCGGTCCAGGCGGTGCAGCCCGAGGCCGCAGAACGCCGGCTCGACCTGACGGCCAACCTGCCCCCGAAGCTGTGCCCGGTGATGGGCGACCCTCAGCTCCTGCGGCAGATCCTGGACAACCTGCTGAGCAATGCCCTGCATTATACCCCGCCCAATGGCCGCATCACCATCTGGACCGCCGAGGCGGACCTGGAGAACAGCGATGGGGCCCCGCAGCACTACCTGGTGGTCAACATCCGCGATACCGGCGTGGGTATCCCCATCGAAGAGCAAGGCCGGATCTTTGAGGCTTTCTACCGGGTGGAGAACCCCCTGTCGGTGGAAGCGGGGGGGGTAGGGATGGGGCTGGCCATCGTCAAGCGCCTGGTAGAAGCCCACGGCGGGCGCATCTGGGTGGAGAGCCGGCCCAACGCCGGCAGCACTTTCAGCTTTGTGATCCCCGCCGCCGAAAGCTCGACGCCTGGCCCCTGACGCTTGACGAAATCTTCCTGATCTGCTAAACTGGCTCACGCCAGCGCGTTCGCTTCTGGCCAACCGATACAAACAGGAGAGAGACCTATGCCCAACCCTGCTATAGAACCTGGCCGCTGGTCGTTGCAGGCCCTGTTGCCGGCCACCTCTGGCCCCGAGCTGGACCGGGTGCTGGCCGACCTGGAAGAGGCCGTCGCCGGCCTGGAAGCCCGTCGGGCCGACCTCTCGCCCGACCTGGCCGAGGCCGATTTCATCCAGATTGTGGCGACGGTGGACAAGATCGCCGCCCTTTCCCAACGGTTGGGGGCCTATGCTTATCTCTGGTTCTCCGAAGACACCCAGAACCAGGAGGCCCTGGCCTTCCGCGGGCGCATGGACAAGCTCCTGACCGACATCCAGAACCGAACCCTCTTTTTCAGCCTGTGGTGGAAGGGTCTGGAGGATGGCCCGGCCGCGCGGCTGCTGGCGGCCAGTGGCGATTGGGCCTATTACCTGGAGTCGCTGCGCCGTTTCAAGCCCTACACCCTGTCGGAGCCGGAGGAGAAGGTCATCAACCTCAAGAATGTCAACGGCGTCCGGGCCCTGCAAACCCTGTACGAGATGATCACCGGCGATTTCAAGTTCAGGCTGGAGATAGAGGGTCGGGTCCAGGAGCTGACGCGCACCGAGTTGATGACCCATGTCCGGGGGCCGTCGCCGGAGCTGCGGGCGGCTGCCTATCAGGAGTTCTACCGCGTCTTTGGCGAAAAGGCTCCCATCCTCGGCCAGATCTACCAGCATATCGTGCGCGATTGGGCCGGCGAGAACCTGTCGCTGCGCCGCTTCTCGTCGCCCATCGCCGTGCGCAACCTGGACAACGACATCCCCGACCCGGTGGTGGATACGCTGCTGGAGGTGTGCCGCCAGAACGTCGGGCTGTTCCAGCGCTATTTCCGCCTCAAGGCCGGCTGGTTGGGGGTAGAGCGGCTGCGCCGCTACGACCTCTATGCCCCCCTCGGCATCGCCGACAAGGTGTACCCCTTTGACCAGGCGGTAGGGCTGGTGCTCGACAGCCTGGGCGGCTTTTCACCTGTCCTGGCCGATCACGCCCGGCGCGTCCTGGCCGAAGGCCACCTCGACGCCGAGGTGCGGCCCCGCAAAGACAGCGGCGCCTTCTGCTATGGGGTGTTGCCGGGCCTGACCCCCTGGGTGCTGGTCAACTATAACGGCCGGGCCGCCGACGTGTCTACCCTGGCCCACGAACTGGGCCACGCCATCCATGCCCTGATGGCAGCCGGACACTCGCCGTTGACCTTTCACGCCTCGCTGCCGCTGGCCGAGACCGCCTCCGTCTTTGCCGAAATCCTCCTCCTGGAACGCCTGCTGGCCCAGGAAACGGACCGGGCGGTGCAGCGGGAAATCCTGGCCCGCTTTGTGGACGACACCTACGCCACGGTCATGCGCCAGGCCTACTTTGTCCTCTTTGAGCGCGAAGCCCACGCCCTGATTGATGCCGGCAGCACAACCGATGTTCTGGCCGACCGGTACCTCGGCAACCTCCGCGAGCAGTTCGGCGATGCCCTGGACCTGAGTGAGGAATTCCGTTGGGAATGGGTGTCGGTGCCGCACCTCTACCAGGTGCCTTTTTATTGCTACGCCTATAGCTTTGGCCAACTGCTGGTGCTGGCGCTGTACCGGCAGTTCAAAGCGGAGGGGCGGGCCTTTATCCCCCGTTACCTGACCATCCTGGCCCACGGCGGGGCCAAAAGCCCGGCCTATATCCTGAGGGAGGCCGGCGTGGATATGGCTTCCCCCGCCTTCTGGCAGGGGGGCTTTGACATCCTGGCCGACCTGATCGGAGAGCTCGAAGCTCTGGCATCCACCCCCCATCAATAAGGAGGTTCCATCTCACCATGTCTCACTCTCGCTATCGCTGGTTCATCGTCTCTATCTTTTTCTGCTTCATGCTGCTTCACCAGTCCGACAAGCTGCTCATCGGGACGCTGACCCCCCGGATCATTGACACCTTTGGCATCAGCCTGACCCAGATGGGCGCAGTATCCACCGGCGCGCTGATCGTGGCTGCCGTCCTGTATCCGCTCTGGGGCTACCTTTACGACCGTTACGCCCGCTCCAAACTGCTGGCCCTGGCCTCCTTTATTTGGGGCTCCACCACCTGGCTGAACGCCATCGCCCCCACCTACCCGGCCTTTCTCATCACCCGCGCCTCCACCGGGATTGACGATTCCAGTTATCCCGGCCTGTACAGCCTGATCTCCGACTATTTTGGGCCAACGATGCGGGGCAAGATCTATGGCATCCTGGAGTTGACCATGCCCCTGGGTTACCTGTCGGGGATGATCCTGGCCATGACCCTGGGCGGGCAAATCGGCTGGCGGGGTGTATTTTACCTGACCGGGTCGCTGGGCATTGTCCTGGCAGCGATCATCTTTTTCACCGTGCGCGATGCGCCCCGCGGCCGGAGCGAGCCGGAGCTGGAGGGCCTGGAACAGATCGGCGCCTACCGCTTTGACTGGCAGACGGCCAGGGGGCTTTTCCAGAAACGGAGCCTGCGCCTGCTCTTCATCCAAGGCTTTTTCGGGGTCTTTCCCTGGAACGTGATCACCTATTGGTTCTTCACCTATCTGGAGCGGGAGCGCGGTTATTCCGGCAATGCGTTGCTGATCACCATGGCTGTGGCCGTGATCGTGTTGGCCCTGGGCTATCCCCTCGGCGGGGCAGCCGGCGACCTGATGTTCAAACGGACGCCCCGGGGACGGGCCATCGTCTCGGCGACAGCCGTCCTGGTGGGGGCCATCCTGCTCACCCTCACCATGGGCATTCCCGCCGACAACCAGGGGCTGTTCCTGGTCATGCTGTCGCTCACCGCTCTCTTTATCCCGGTAGCCGCTCCCAACGTCATCTCCACCGTGTACGACGTGACCCTGCCCGAAGTGCGCAGCACGGCGATGGCCGTCCAGTACTTCATCGAATCGGCGGGAGCGGCGCTGTCGCCGTTGCTGGCCGGGCTGATCGCCGACCGCTCCTCCCTGCACAACGCCATCCTGATCATCTGCGTTTCTACGTGGGTCCTGTGTGCGATCTTTTTCGCCCTGGTCGCCTACCTGGTGCCGCGGGACATTCAGACGCTGCGGAGCCAGATGCGGGCGCGGGCCGAACAGGAACGGGCAAAAGGGCTTTCCCCGGCGTAGGTTCCCCAGGAGGTAGAGTGCGGTGAGCAGACGGAAAGGCCGAAAACAAACCACCAGCCAGACCATCCTGTTGGTGTTGAGTCTGATCGTCGCCAGCAGCATGATCCTCAGCCTGTTCCTGGCCTACCTGCCCGGCCCCCAGGAACCGACACCGACGCCGTGGCCCACCTGGACGCCGATCCCGCGCCCCACGGCCACGGCCATGCCCACCCCGTGGCCGACAGAACCCCTGCCCACGGCCACGGCCATGCCGACCGGGGAAGCCACTGCGCCGCCCATCGGGCCGGTGCTGCCCACCCCTTCGGCTACGCCGGGGATAGGGGCCAGGCCGACGACGACCTCCACCCTTCCGCCGACCGTTCAACCGACTGCGCCGCCCATCGGGCCGGTGCTGCCCACCCCTTCGGCTACGCCTGGGACAGGGGTCACGCCCACCGTCTCGGCCACACCGCCTGCCCCTGCGGCCGGGGCACAGGCGACCCCGGCCGCCACCGGCTTCACCTTCGCCGTCTGCGGCGACAGCCGGGGCGGAGCCGACCTCTACCGCCGGGCGCTGGCTGCCATCGTTGCCG
>DAOTXL010000068.1:0-12439 GCA_034435455.1 Anaerolineae bacterium | reverse complement strand
GGGGTAGGGGTGGGGGTCAGGCTGGGCGTCGGCGTGACGGTGGGGGTGTTTGTCGGGGTCGGGGTCACCGATGGCGTCAGTGAGGGGGTCAGGGTCGGCACCACCAGGATCGGCACCTCGCTGGCCATTGCCTGGACTGTGCTGACCACCACCGCCGGCCGGAATTCCTCCAGCCCGCGCCGCAGCCAGGGCGCGGCGACCAGGGCCAGCAACACGCCCATGACCACGACCGCGCCGATCAGGAGGGGCCGTAGCCGGTCGTGCTGCAACGGCTCACCGCAGTGGGGGCATACCCTCAAGCTGCGGTTGCTCACCCGTCCACAGTGCCGACAGCGTACCCGCCGTGGCCGCCGTTGTGCTTTGCCGCAATGGGGACAGACAAGCTGCCCGGGCAGGATCTCGGTGCCGCAACGGCTACACTTGCTCAATCCACCGCCTCTAACAAAAAAACAGGGTTCTGTCAGCGGAACAGCCGCGACCAGTCTATAGCCGGGATCGGGTTGACCAGGTCCTGCCAGGTGATGAACACCAGCAGGACGACCAGAAAGATCATCCCGATCAGGTGCACCAGCCCCTCCTTCGCCGGCTCCACCCGGCGGCCCCGGATCCGTTCGATGATGACGAACAGGATCCGCCCTCCATCCAGCCCTGGCAGGGGCAGCAGGTTGGTCAGGGCGACCGCCACGCCCAGGCTGCCCATCAGGTACATCACCGGATACCACCAGCCGCTGCCAAGAGAATATCGGACCGCATCGCCCACCAACTGCCCTATCCCAACCGGCCCGGACGGTCGCACTGCGCCGGTCGGGATCAGCCCCTTGATCAATTGCACCGGCACGCTCAGGATCAAGATCACCTGGGTCAGGGCCTCCCTGGGCCCCATCCACAGGACCTGGTACCAGGGATAGCGTTTGATCGTCGTGCGCGGCCGCAGGCCGATGCCCATAGGCCCATCCCCGGCCGGCCATTCCCGACGGGGCACGACGGTGATCTGCAGGGTCTGCTCGCCGCGTTGCAGCGTCAACACCACCGGCTGCCCCAGGTGCGTTTGGGTAAAGTCAATCAGGCTCTGGACCGTCAGGATGTCGGTGTCGTTGGCCTGCAGGATCACGTCCCCGATCTGGAGCCCAACGGCCTCAGCCGGCGATCCGGGCGATACCGAGGCGATCACGGCGTTCTCCGGGTCGGCGATGGCCGGCGCCCCCAGGCCCAGGGCCAGGGAGAAAAAGAGCACCGCCGTCAGCAGGTTCATTCCCGCCCCGGCTGCCAGGACCCCGATGCGCGTCAGTTTGCTCTTGCTGGCAAAGCTGCCGGGGAAGCTGGGATCCTCCTCGCCCAGCATCTTGACAAAGCCGCCAAAGGGGATGGCGTTGATCGAATAGACCGTGCCGGGGTCGAGCAGGTCTATGCGCTGCTCTGCCCCGTCCGCCTGTTCAAGGTGGGTCAGCACCTGGCGGCCCTTCCTGTCGGTGGTGGCCTTGTACAGGACCGGGGTCCGGGCGGTCAGGCCTGCCGGCAGCTTAAAGTTGCGGGGGATCACGATCTCCTGGCCGGCGATCACGATCTTGCCTTTGCCCCGCCACAAGGCCCACAGGCGGGGCGGATAGCCAAAGCCAAACTCCTCGACTACGATCCGGGCGCGGCGGGCAGAGACAAAGTGGCCCAATTCGTGGACGAAAACCACGATGCTCAGAGCAAAGAGCAGGGAGAGAATGGTGATCATGGCATTCAGGCCTGACGGATCTCGTGCCAGGCCAGTTGCAGCTTTTCCAACTGCTCCTCGCCGACGGCGTGGGGATCGTCGGCAAAGCCGGGCAACTGCAGGATCATTTTGAACAGTTTGGTCAGGCTCAGGTCCAGCGGTTCTACGTCCGGGTAGGCGGTGTACAGCGCCCGCACCATCCGGCCGAAATCGTGCCAGTGGAGCGGCTGGCGCGCTTCTTCTGTATCGCAGGGCCTGGCCACCTCTTCGTTCAGCAATTCGGCAGCCCGGTCCAGTTGCCCCCGCCGCTTGTAATAATCGGCCAGCGTGGCCCGTAGCGCATCGGCGGCCAGCACCGAGCAGTGCATCTTGATGGGCGGCAACCCGTCCAGCGCCTCGGCGATGGCCCGGTTGGTGATCTCCAGCGCCTCCTCAATCGTCTTGCCCTTGATCATCTCCGTGGCCATGGAGCTGGTGGCGATGGCGGCTCCACAGCCGAAGGTCCGAAATTTGATGTCGGTGATCACGTCGCCGTCGATCTTGACCGACATTTCCATCAAGTCGCCGCACACCGGGTTGCCGGTCCGCCCCACCCCATCGGCATCCTCGATGACCCCCACGTTGCGGGGGTTCATAAAATGGTCCATAACCTTGTCGCTATAGTTCAAATCGAAACCTCCAGAAGCTGCTATGACGTTGCACACTTCTATCATAGCACCTTTTGGGCGAATGGGCAAGTCAGGTGCATCACATTCCCCAGACCACCGTCCCGCCGGCCGTCTCCTCCCCGCGCAGCGCCCTTTGCAGGGCCCCGGCCCGCTTCCCGGAGATGAGGTGAACCCGCAGCCCCGGCTGCTCGCGGACCAGGTGGACCATCGCCTCGACCTTGGCCAGCATCCCACCCGTCACGTCGGGGGTAGAAGAGCCGCCCAACCGCTCCCGCACCTGTGCCCAATTGGCCGCCGAGATCTGGGGCACGGGCCGGGCGGAGGGGTGGCGCAGCGGGTCGCCTTCGAACACGCCATCTACTTCGCCGACGAGCACGATCCGCGCCGGATGGAGGCGCCGGGCCAGCCAGGCCAGGACCTCCTCGGTGGAAACGATCGTCCCGCCCAGTTCATCGTCCAGGGCCACATCGCCGTAGAGCAGCGGGGTCAGGCCATGGGCCAGTGCCGCTTCGACCGGCGCCGTCTCCAGTGAAATCAGCTCTCCGCTCCGGCACCGCGCCAGGGCCGAGGGCGGCAGCGTCCAGACCGGCACCCCGGCCGCCAGGAATGTGTCGGCCACCAGGCGGTTGAGCCGCGCGGCCACGGCCGCCACCTGGGCAAAGCCCCACCACCCCTCCGGGCTGCCTACCCCCTGGCGTGTGCCGTAGCGCCGGGCAACCACGTGGCCAAAGGAGCCGCTGCCGTGGCCCAGCACCAGCTTCAGCCCAGGTCGCTCCGCCAGGGCCTGGGCCACCTCGCCGGCCAGGGCGGCGATCACCTGCGGGCGGGCCGTTTCGGGCCGGGCTTTGTCGGTGATGACCGAGCCGCCCAGCTTGACGAACACCAGCTCATCCATCGCCGCTCCCCTCCCCCCGTTCCACGGTGAGCCGCTCTCCCTCCAGCCGCACCCAATCCCCCGTCTCGATCTGGGTTGTGTCCACCTGGTCCACCATCGGGATGTCGGCGATAATGGCCCCCACGGCGACGATAGCCTCGCTTTCGGCGTTGACGATGGCGGCCGGCGCGGTGCCCGCCCTGGCCATGCGGTACAGGGTGTAGGACCCCACCGTACTGCCCTTGCCCGTGGGAAAGACCAGCACCCGGCCGGCCACACATTGCCCTTGCAACGGATGCCCCGGCTCGATTACCATGCCCGTTTCCGGGTCCACCCCGCCGAGAAAACCGATCGGCTCCGGCGAGACGAGGGCCCGGCCCCGGGCAGCGCCCGCTTTGATCACACGCCCCCTCAGTTCCACAGCCTGCACCTCCGAGACGTCAGGGCCTGCCGAGGGGGCCAGGAAGCGGTTAGAAACCCCGGCCGGCCCTGCTTTCGCGGCGGCGGGTCGGCTGCCCGCCTGACCGGATCTGGGCCCATTGTGCCAGAGCCGTGGGGGATTGTCAAATCGGGGGAAGGGCGGGTCTGTCACCCGCCCGGGGGCTATCCTGTTGGACCTTGAGTTTCGCCGACTCGATAAAGGCCAGGGTCTCGGCCAGCGAACGCACATTCCCGCTGGCGCCGGTGCCGGTGACGCACAACGCCCCGACCGCGTTGGCCAGGCGCGCCGTCCCCTCCAGGGACCAGCCCAGCCAGGCGCCGGCGATAAAGCCGGCGGCAAAGGCATCGCCCGCGCCGGTGGCATCTACCACCGGAACGTCAAAGACCGGCAGGCGCACCTGTTCGCCGCTGCCGGAGACCACCAGGCAACCGGCGGCCCCCATTTTGAGCCCCACCGTGCCGACGCCACAGTCCAGCAGGGCACGGGCCACCTCCTCCGGATCGTCCAGGCCGGTCAGGGCCTGGGCTTCGGCCAGGCTGGGGACAAAATAGTCCACGTGGGGCAGGCTCGGCCCCAGGAGCTCCATCCACCGGCCGGTATCGTCCCAGACGGTGTCCAGGAAGGTGATCACCCCCGCCGCGCGGGCCATCTGCAGGAGCGTCGCCATCGGCCGGCCGTCGAGGCCGGGCAGGACCAGCGCCCCGGCCACGTGCAGGATCGATGCCCGGGCGACCAACCCCATGTCCACCTCTTCCAGGCGGAGATGGGCGTTGGCCCCGATGTAATGCACAAACCGCCGTTCGCCATCGGGCCCGACCATCACCATCGTGGCCGAGGTGCCGACCTCTGGGTCGCGCGACACGCCCCGCGTGCCGATGCCCCGCCCGGCCATCGTCCGCAGCAGAAAATCGCCCAGCGGATCGGCGCCGACCTTGCCGATGACCTCGACCGGCAACCCCAGCCGCGCCAGGCCGGTGGCGGTATTCAGGGCGCAGCCGCCCGTGTGCAAAGCCATCTCGTCCACCAGGATCAGCCGGCCGGGGTCGGGGAGGGCCCGCACGGGCCGCCCCACCAGGTCGGCGACCAGGATGCCCAGGCAGACGATGGGCCGGTCCAGAGCCATATCGGTCTTCCGCCCCATCTTCCCCTACGAACGCCGGCTGACCACCTCGGCCAGAGCCGCGAACTGCGGTGCCAGGGCCGGATAGAGGGCGCGGTAGAGGGGGTAGCCATCGGCATAGATGGACGCTGCCGGCCCAGGCCGCGTCGAACCGGTCACCTGGATCGCCACCCGGCAGGCCTCGGCCACGCTACGGTATATCCCCACCCCCACGGCAGCGAGCAGCGCCGCGCCATAGGCCGCCCCCTCGGTCACGTTGACCGTGACAATCTCGGTGTCGAACAGGTCGGCCAGGATCTGACGCCACAACGGGCTCCGCGCTCCCCCGCCGGAGGCCCGCACCTGTTCGATGGACAGCCCCAGAGCCCGCATCAGCTCCAGTGAATCGCGCAGGCCGTAGGTCACCCCCTCCAGGACGGCCCGGATCAGGTGGGCCTTGCCGTGGCGCAGGGTCAGCCCGAAAAAGACGCCGCGGGCGTTGGGGTCAGGGTAGGGGGTGCGCTCGCCGGTCAGGTAGGGCAAAAAGATCAGGCCCTCGCAGCCGGCGGGCACCTGGGCGGCCGCCTCGGTCAGCAGATCGTAGGGGTCACGCCCCGTCTCGCGGGCCCGGGCCTGTTCCCAATCGCCCAGGGCATCCCGGCACCAGCGAAAGCTCCCGCCGGCAGAGAGCATGACCCCCATCAGGTGCCACATGCCGGGCACGGCGTGACAAAAGGCGTGCAGCCGGCCCTGGGGCTCGACCCGATAGGTCTCCGAGGCGGCAAACACCACGCCCGAAGTGCCGATGGTGACCGAAACCACCCCCTCGGCGACGATCCCGGTGCCGACCGCCTGGGCCGCCTGGTCGCCGCCCCCTCCCACCACCGGCGTGCCGGCCAGCAAGCCGGTCTCTTGGGCGGCTGCCGGGCTCACCTGGGCGCTCACCACCGGCGATTCGGTCACCTCCGGCATCCAGGAGAGCGGCACGCCCACTGCCTTCAGCATCTCATCCGACCAGCAGCGCCGGCCCACATCAAACAGCGAGGTGCCTGAGGCATCCGACACCTCACTGAAAAAGCGGTCGGTCAGACGATAGCGCACATAGTCTTTGGGCAGCAGCACTTTGGCTGCCCGGCGATAGACTTCCGGCTCATTCTCGCGCACCCAGGCGATCTTGGGGGCGGTAAAGCCGGGGAGTACCGGGTTGCCGGTGAGGCGCAGGAGATTTTCCGCCCCCACCTCGCCCGTAATGGCCGCACATTGGGCAGCGGTGCGCTGGTCGTTCCACATAATGCACGGGCGGAGCACCGCGCCGTGGGCATCCAGCAGCACCAGGCCGTGCATCTGCCCGGTCAGGCCGACCCCTGCCACCTGGCCCGGTTCGATCCCGGTCTCGGCCAGCACCCGCCGGATGCTCTGGGCTGTAGCCGCCCACCAGTCGGCCGGGTTCTGTTCGGTCCACAACGGCCGGGGGGTGAACATGGGGTATTCGGTGGTGGCCCCGCTCACCACCCGGCCCGCCAGGTCTACCAACAGGGCCTTGGCCCCCGTCGTCCCAACGTCAATGCCCAGCAGGTAGCTTGTGTTCGTCATAGGAACTCCACGGTCCATCACCGGAGGGGTGGCAGAGGGAGCAGCTTTTCCGGGCAAAGGGCACGCCTGCGGATCAGATAGGCCTCCAGCCAGCCACGCGCCTGATCGGGATGCATCGTCGCCCAGATCACCTGCTCGTGGTCGAGGCTGTTGATCCGGTCGTTGGCGGCGCGCAGGGCATCCATGCAGTTCTTGAGCGCCTGCTCCACCGGCATCCGCTCCGGGTTGATGTCGAGGCCAAAGTAGCCCTGATAGCCGTACATCTTGAGCACATACAGCGCCGCCTCGGTCTGTTCCGGCGAGACAACCCCTACATTGAGGTCCTGGTCGTAATTGCCCAACGGCTGGCTGTTCCAATGGGTGTGGGCCAGCCGGCCATATTCCAGCACCAGGCTAAAGGCGTAGGGGAGGTCCTCGTAGGCCATCAGCATGTGGCCGACTTCAGGGTTCATGGCGCACAGGGCATGGCCCTCGGCCAGCAGGGTGCGGTTGAGGGGATGTTGCAACAACGCTTCCACCTTTTGGCCTAGCAGGATGCCTTCGACAGTGGTGCCGTACAGGATGTGGCCGCGCGGTTCGTAGGGCTTGGGCTCTTCGGCCACGCGCACGCCGGGCACGGCATCCATCGCCTGGGCCAGGCCCTGGGCAAAGCGGTCGCGAGCGGCAACCAGGTCAATGCCGAAGGCGTTTTCATAGCCGTCAATCCCCGGCCAGACGATGGCAAAGTCGGTGTCCAGCTCCCGGTTCAACTCCAGGGTGCGGATGGTGCGCTCGATGGCCGCCTGTCGGACCTGCGGGATGGGTGAAGACAGCGAGCCCCACTCGAACTGTGCATCCCAGAAGAGCAGGGGCACCACCGTCAGGATGCGGATGCCGCTGTCGCGGGCAAACTGCTTCCAGATCTCCAGGTTTTTCTCGTTGATCTCGTTGGGGTAATGGGCCTCCATCGCCTGGAGGCCATAGTCGGCCAGCCGGGCTGCCACCTCCAGGCGGGCTTCGATCGGTTGATCCGGCATATAGCGGTCGTGGAACCGGCCCCCACCCGGCGCAAAGTACCAGATGCCCGCCGAAAACTTGAGGTCCAGTTCAAAGTGGTTCAGGTGTTCTACCAGTTCCTCAGGAGTCCGCCGCCTGGCCTGCGGACGCAAGTCTTGGATAGGCATTTCTCCCTCCTATTTATCGTCGCTGCTTGCGAAGTTGATCCAACATGATGGCTACTACGATGACCAGCCCCTGGAGGGCCTGCAGCCAGTAGGCCGAGACGCCGGTCAGGACCAGGCCGTTGCGCAGGACCTGCATGACGGCCGCGCCGATGAGCACCCCCAGGATGGTGCCCTCGCCGCCCGACAGGCTGGTGCCACCCACGACGGCGGCGGCAATGACATCCAGCTCATAGCCCTGTCCGGCCGTCGGCGCGGCCACGCCCAGGCGGGCGGTCATCAGCACCCCACCGACGGCGGCCAGGAACCCGCCTAGCGAGTAGACCATGATCTTGATCCGGGCGGTGTTGATCCCCGACAGGCTGGTAGCCGTTTCGTTGCCGCCTACGGCATAGATCCGATATCCCCACACCGTGCGGCTGAGATAGACAGATACACATACGGCACAAATGAGCATAAAAATGGCCGGCAGCGGGCCGTGAAAGCCGCCGACAGAGATGACCCCCCGCCCCAGATTATTGAACTCGGCCGGCAGATCGCGCACCGGCCAGCCGCCGGAAAGGCCGTAGCATAGGCCGCGGGCCATGAGCATGGTGCCCAGGGTGGCGATAAAAGGGGGCAGCCTGCCCTTGGTGATCATGAGGCCGTTGGCCAGGCCGACAATCAGGCCGGTCAGCAGCCCGCCGGCCACGGCCACCGGCAGGGAGGCCTGGCGGGCGAATAGCATGGCCGTGATCAGGCCGGAGAGGCCCATCACCGAACCGACCGACAGGTCAATGCCGCCGGTGATGATGACCATGCACTCGCCAAAAGCCGCGATGGCGATCCAGGAAAAGTCGCGCAGGATGTTGGAGAGGTTGGTGGCTCTCAGGAAGGTATCGGTGTAGATGGACAGGAAGGCCATTATCGTCAGCAAAATAAGGAATACGCCAAACTCCTGGCGTCCAACGATCTGCCGCCAAAGGGCCTGGCCGTTGGGCCGGGCTTTTGCACTCTGTGCCGTCATACCTCTACTCCTTCATTGAACATTTCGTTTCCCGGTATTCCCACAACGCTTGCGCCTGGGCCAACAGGTTCTGAGGGGGGGTGCCATCGGGGATTTCACAGCCTGCTGCACTGAGGCAGCGCGGCCCACCCCACTGCAAACAATAGAGCGTCGCCTCCCGGACCTGTTCCGGCGTTCCCTGGAGCATAACGGCCACCGGATCAAAGTTGCCGCAGATGGCCGGATAGGCGCCGAGGTGTTCGGCGGCCAGACGGATGTCTACCATCCAGTCCAGGTCCAGGATGTCGGCCCCGCTCTGGGCCAGCCAGGGCAGGAGGTGGGTCGTGTTGCCGCAGATGTGCAGGCGGGCCAGGGCTCCCATCTCGTGCACGGCAGCAAAGATGCGCTGTTCGTAGGGCAGTGCAAACTGTTGGTACATCTGCGGCGAGATCTGGGAGGCGATCGCGTCCCCCAGGCCGACGATGTCGGCCCCAGCCTGGACCTGGGCCCGGGCGAAGGCGATGGCCACTTCGGTGCACAACTCCAGCAGCTCTCGAACCCAGCCGGGGCGGTCGTGCAGGTCCATCAGCAACCGGCCTTCGCCGCGCAGATCGGCAGCCTCGGCCAGGGCCCCCTCCACCCAACCCATGATCGGGACCTCGCCCCCCACCTGCTCCCGAAAGAACCGGATGGCCATCAGCCGGTCGCTCATACGGCGGCCGGAGCAGGGATTGACCGGCTTGAGGGCGCTTAGATCAGACGTTTCGGCCAGCAACGGTGCCCGCCGGATCGGCAGGCCGTCCGGGGGGAATTCAACCGCCAGGCCCAGGTCGGCTGCCTCGCGGAATGGATCCGAGATCGCCTGCACAATATCCAGGTCAAAGTCGGCCAGAACGGCCAGGTTTGCTTCACAGAGAATCCGGTAGTCCTGGTAGTAGGCGGAAAGGGGCCGGCCGATATGGTGGGCCGCAAAGGTCATCATGATATCCAGGTTAGGTGGACGGTCCACCGCTTCCCCGCGCAACCGCCGGGTCAACCGCTCCCAAGAGTTCATGGCCTGAATCCTCGTTGCCTGGCGTTTGTTCAACCCTCTCAGGCCGTTCCCAATTCGCCGCTGGCATAGGCCATGATGAGTTCCTGGCTGGCTTCGGCGCGGTCCAGAATGGCCGCCACCCGCCCTTCGGCCATAACCAGGATGCGGTCGCTCATGCCCAGGACCTCCGGCAGTTCGGACGAGATCATGATGATCCCCATGCCGGCCCGGGCCAGGCGGCTCATCAGGGCGTGGACTTCGGCCTTGGCTCCCACATCAATGCCGCGCGTGGGCTCGTCCATGATCAGCACCTGGGGGCGCACGGCCATCCACTTGGCGACGACCACCTTTTGCTGGTTACCGCCGGAGAGGAATTTGGTCCTTTGCTGGAGGTGAGGCGTGCGGATGTTCAGCTTGTTGACATATTCCTGGGCCGCCTGACGCAGGCTGCGTTGATTGACCCAACCTGCCCTGGCGTGCTCTGCGAGGGTGGGCAGGGCGACATTCTCCAGCACCGGCAGGTTCAGGATCAGCCCTTGCGTGGCCCGGTTTTCAGGGACAAAGCCGATGCCGGCCTTGACCGCGTCCACGGGCGAGGTGATGGGCACCGGCTTGCCGTTTAACAGGATTTCGCCGCTGTCCTTGCGATCGGCGCCAAAGATCAGGCGCGCCGTCTCGGTGCGGCCGGCGCCCACCAGTCCGGCGAACCCCAGGATCTCGCCCCGCCGCAGGGTAAAGCTCACATCGTGAACCACCCCTCGCCGGGTTAGCCCCCGCACCTCCAGCAGCGGTTCCCCGATCTCGGCAACCTCTTTGTGGAACAGGTCGGCCATCTCGCGGCCCACCATCCACTGGATTACCTTGTCGGCCGTCGCCTCGGCAATCGGCATGCTACCGACCCGCCGACCATCGCGCAGCACCACCACCTGGTCGGCGATGCGAAATACCTCTTCCAGACGATGGGAAATGAATACAATAGCCATGCCCTGGGCCTTGAGCGCGGCGATGATCTCGAATAACGTCTCAACCTCCTCCTCGCCCAGAGCCGACGTCGGCTCGTCCATGACAATGATCTGGGCGTTCACGGCCAGCGCCTTGGCGACCTCTACCATCTGCTGCTGGGCCACCGATAGATCGCGGATCAGCGCTGTGGCCGGCACCCGCGCCCCAAAGCGGTTCAGGAGTTGCTGTGCCTCCTGTTCCATGCGCCGGCGGTCCACAAAGTTGAGCAACCGCCCCAGGCCCGGCTGCCGAGGCTCGCGGGTGACAAAGATGTTGGCCGCGGCGCTCTGGTTCGGGGTCAGGTTGAATTCCTGATAAATAATGGCGATGCCCAATTGTTGGGCATGATGGGGGTTGTGGATCTCTACTTCTCGCCCCTGCAAAAAGATGCGTCCTGAATCTGCCCGGTAAACGCCGCTCAGGATCTTCATCAGGGTGGACTTGCCGGCGCCGTTTTCGCCGACCAGCGCCACCACCTGGCCGGCCTCTGCTTCAAAATCCACATCTCGCAGCGCCTGCACGCCGGGGAAGGCTTTGGAGATGCCCTCCATACGCAGGATGGTCCCCTGTCCGCTCAACAGCCCCTCCTCCCTCTCTGCCGATAGGAGTTGGCGAGGGGCATACACCCCTCGCCAACTGTGCTTACCGTCCAGAAACCTGTCCTTGGGAGCTCCCGGCCTCGGTGTGGTTAAGGCAGGCAGGCATAGGGGTCGGGCAGCGGCTTGGTGAAGTCGCTCTTGGCCCAGGCCTCGGCCATGACGTCCACGTTGCACTTGGTGACGATGTCCATGCCCGAGTCGGTCCAGCTCTCGTACCGGGTCCCTTTGACGATATAGTCGTAGATCATCTGGACCGTGTCATAGCCCCAGCCCCAGTACTTCTGACCGACCAGACCCTGCAGATAGCCGTCCTTCATGAACTCCAGCTCGACCGGCAGCGTGTCGAAGGCGATGGTCGTCAGCTTGCCCGACTTGGCTGCCGCTTCCCACAACGGCATCGAGCCACGCTCGGCGAACAGCGGCCACAGCCCCACGAAGAACCAGCCGGTCAGGTCCGGGTTGGCCTGCATCGTCTCTTCCACCACCTGCACCCCCAGGTTGATGTCGTCGTTGCAGTAGACGGTGGCCACGATCTGGATGTCAGGATAGGGAGCTATTCCGTCCTTGAAGCCCCGGATCCGCTCCTCCAGGTTGAACGCCCCCGGCACGCCGGTCAGCAGCGCCACCTTGCCCTTGGTGCCCATGAACTTGACCAGCAGCTCGGCGGCTGCCTTGCCACCCTGGTAGTTGTCCACCCCCAGGTAGGTGAAGCGCTTGCTGTTGGGCGAGTCCGAGTCCCAGGTCATGACCGGGATGCCGGCCTCGATGGCCTTGTTGATCGGATCCTCGCAGGCTGTCGGGTCGTTGCACGAGATGCCGATGGCATCAACGCCGGCGGCAATGACATCCTCCACCACCCGCGCCTGCTCCGCCGCATCCGAGGCCACCGAGCCGACATACTTGACCTCCACCGGGATCGGCCCGGCTGCTGTCAGTTCTTCCGCCTTCTTGAAGGCTCCATCTCGCCCGACCTCGAACACCGGGTTGTTCAGCGCCTTCGGGATCCAGGCGATGACCAGCTTGGACGGAAGGGCAGCACCACCCGCGCCACAGGCGCTGGGATCCCAGCCCTGGGTGTTCCACTCGTGGGGGATGCCCTTCTTGTCCAGCGTGGCCTCATAGTCCTTGAGGGTGGCTGCGGTGATGATGTCCACGCCGGTGTCAATGACCCCGTTCACCGCCCCCATCTCCTTCAGCGCCGCCTCGACCCCCTTCTCGGCCATCAGCTTGATGATCTGCACCGACTTGTAACCCATGTCGTACTCGCGCTGGGCCACCGTGG
>DAOTXL010000067.1:0-18247 GCA_034435455.1 Anaerolineae bacterium | reverse complement strand
CGCAACGACCAGCTCAGCAGCGTGCGCACCTCCGAGGTCAGGATCACCCACAGGATGCGCGCCCACGAGGCGCCCCGCTTGCGCAGGTAGAGCAGCCGGTTGCGCGTCATCAGGTAGAGGTAGCGGGGAGAGGCCCCGCGGGCCTGCAGGCTGATCTTGTGCCAGACTTTGGCCTGCGGCACCAGCCAGACCTGGTAGCCGGCCTGGCGGGCGCGAGCGCACCAGTCGGTTTCTTCGTAGTAGATAAAGAAGCGATCATCCAGCAGGCCGATCCGTTCCACGACCTGGCGCTTGATGAGCAGGGCGCAGCCGCTGACGTAATCCACCGGGCAGGGGACCCGGTCGCCCTCATCCATCTCCCCTTCGCTCAGCCCGGCGCTGGCGGCGGTGCGCGGGTTCACCGCGCCGCCGGCGCACCAGATGCGCCGCGGGTCGTCGTAGTAATAGATCAGCGGGCCGACAACGCCGATGGCCGGATCGGATTCGGCGAAATCCACCAGGTGGCGGAGCATATCGGGCGCGACTTCGGTGTCGTTGTTGAGGAGCATCATATAGTCGGCGCCGCCGGCCAGGGCGCGGCGCAGGCCGGCGTTGTTGCCGCCGGTGAATCCCAGATTGCGCTCGTGGCGGATCAGGGTCACCTGCGGGAATTCGGCTTCGATACCGTCCAGCGAGCCGGGGCGCGAGCCGTTGTCTACCAGAATGACCTGGAGATCGGCATAGTCCACCTCGTGCAGCGAGCGCAGGCAGGCTGCGGTGAGTTCCTCTTGATTCCAGTTCAGCAACACGACCGCCACTTTACGGGCCATGATCTCCTCCAGCGCACATCCGTTGACGCGGCACAGCCCTGACGATGAACTGAAAGGCAAACAGCCTCTTGAACCAGCGGCTCAAAAGATACTCCCACCGCCGATAAAAGCGGAAACGTCCCATCAGCCGTTCCACGGTGAGATGATATGGCCGCCAGCAGAAAAGCCCCGGCGTCACTTCGAGCGTCTCGATTTCCAACTCTGCCGATTCGAGCAGTTCGCGCAGTGTATCGAGGGTAAAGAACCTCAAGTGATGGCGATCCAGAACTCCGCAGTCCGCATAGCGGAAGCGGCCCCTCAACAGTTCCAGGCGCACGCCATAGTTGGCCACGTTGGGCACAGAGATGACAAAGCACCCGCCAGCCGTGAGATACTTTTGCAGCAATGCCAGGACGGATGCGGGGTTTTCCAGATGCTCCAGCACATCGCCGAGCAGAACCACGTCGAAGCGCCCAGACGGCGGATAGACTGCCTCCAGATTCTCCACACGCGAACAGACAACCTCGTGGCAATGGGCCCTGGCCTGGGCGGCTGCGTCGGGGTCGGGTTCCACGCCGACCACGACACACCCCTGCGCTGCCAGGTGATGGGCCAGGTAGCCCGAGGCGCAGCCGACGTCCAGCACGGTTTTGCCGGCGCCGACGAACTGCAAGAGCCTGGCATGGGCGTCAAAGGGAGCAAGATTCAGCTCATACGGACTACTCATCTGCCCGATCCGATGCGCCCAAATAACCCAACCTGCGCTGCATCCCCTGTTTGAAAAAAGCCAGGTATCTGCCCCTTTCTTCGGCCGTGACCATCAGCCCCAGGTAGACGGCCAGGTACAAAAGGGTGGCCCCGCCTCCATACAGGATCAACCCCATGAGATTCGTTACGGGCCACATCCAGTTCGCCATCGCCAACAATATCCCTATCGGCAACCAGGCCAGGAATGGAGGCCGCAGCGCCCGCCTGACCAGTTCCCCAAACGAGGCGCCTCCGACCCGGCAAGTGTAGGGCAGGATAATCAAGTACGTGATCGTCCAGGGGATCAAATTGGCCAGCCCCAGGGCCAGGATACCCAGCCGCTCTACTGTCAGCAGGGAAAACCCTATATTGAACGCCACATTGAAGACGTGCAAACCGGTCAATAACTTCAGACGGCCTGTCCCCTGAAGCAGCATCGCTGCCATCACCAACTGCGCGTACAAGAACGTCTGCAGGCCCAACAGAACCGCGACAGGTGCGCCGCTCACGAATTCGGGGCCGACCCATACCTGGATCAGCGGGCCGGCCAGGACGATCAGGCAGCCGACAAGCGGAGTGCCCAATGCTACCGTGACACGCACCCCTTCGACCAGCAGCGCCGACATGCGCGCTCTATCCGCAACTCCACTCAATTCGGAAAAAGCAGGGAAGAACGCATAGGTCAGTGGCAACAGGATGTTCTTGAACAGGCCGCTCAGTTTCTGACCGATGGAAAAGGGCGTCACATCGGCCACGCTCATATAACGGGCGATGATCACGTTGCTGGTAGCGGACTCGATATGCAGGCAGGCCATCATGATCACCATAAAAACGCTATAGGTGATCAGGCGGGGCAGGGAGGAACGGTCAAAAAGCGCAAGCCGGATGCAGAGATCCCGCTCGACGCGGGTTTTGAGCAGTCCCCAAGAGAGGCCGACCCGAAACACGACCGTTGCCAGAGCGACAGCGCCCAGCCCTACCACCCCCATCCCCCTCTTCAGGACAACGACTGTCAACCCGGCGTTCAGCGCCAATCCGGCCGCCAGCACGCCGTTCTTGATATCGAACCGCTGATACCCGCTCAACAATGCGCCGAACACATTCAACGGAAGCCCCACCACCCACGTCGCCCCCACGAGAATCACAAGCCAGCGAGCCGAAGCGGCGTATTCAGCAGGCAGGTTGAAGAAAGCCGGGAACTCGGGGGCGATAAACCATACAACCACCATTCCCGCCCCGCCAACGGCAATGAAAATGTAGAACAAGGTACTGGCCAGACGATTGACGCTTGCCTGATCGCCCAACGCTATGCTTTCGGCTGCGTACTTGGTGAGCGCGTTGGCCAAACTGGAATCCAACACCATGAGATAGGCAACCAGGGAACCGGCCAACGCCCAGATGCCATAAGGTGTGCTGCCCAGACTGCGCACAATGAACGGAGTCAACAAAAGGCCGGTGGCGATCGTGACAGCCGTTCCAAGATAATTGGCGATCGTGTTTCTGAACAGGCGAATGGCAAATGTCACGAAATCAGCGCTCCTTTATGGCCGTTTCTGGCTGTGGTGCACTTGATAGATAACGACCTTTCTCTCGCCCGAGGTCTCAAATACCGGCACGAAAGCGCTCCTGTCAGCCGCGATCATGTCACCGAGATCCCCGTACCTGCCCCCGTCAGAAGGTGCAACAACTACATAATCAACGCGTTGGCGGATTTTATCGGTCAGTTCCTCGAGGCTCATAAAGTTGACCACGGGTGCTGGCACTCTTGTGACTTCGCTATCGGTCTGCCGCCCTGTGTAGAGAAAGAGTTTCTCAGGGAAACGGTAGAAAAACAGAGCTTCTGGCGATGTGTTGTCCCTGATCCACCTGGCGGCCTCGAAAAAGTCACTCTCATTTCCGGCGTAGCCCTGGTAATAGAACATGCCTGCAGAGCGATACATGGCTCCTTCACGCAACTCTTGACGGTCGGCATAGAGATTGCTCAGCAGCAGGAGCACAACGGCCAGCGCGACTGCAGGCTCGAGGGATAGATTGGCCGGTAGTTTGCGCTTCTGCACTGCCCCGACCAGCGTTCTCAAGCCCTGGATGAGGTAGTAGATCAGAAAGGGCAGGATGGGCACCAGATTGCGAACCGTCTGCCAGGAAGGCAACAGGATCATCCCCAGGTAGAAGAGCAGATAGATCTCCACCAGGCCGGCCCGACGTCGCACACTCCTGACGTAGCCGGTGACGATGAGCGCCGACAGGCCCAGGCCCGTGACCAGAGGGATTACGTTCGCCAGGAACGGCGGCAGGATGCTGAGGAAACCCTGGCCGGGGACCGGCAGCAGCAGTTGCACGAGGGTCCCCGTCGCATGTCCCCAGATATTCTCCAGCAGGCGGACGATCAGGCCCTGCCAGGTGACCGTTCCCAGGAGCGGCTCGTCCCACTTGACCCGCAGAAACTGGTCCCAATAAGTGGAGGCCAGGGCAGAGGTGCCGATCGCCGCATTGCGATAGGCCCAGGGAGCGTACAGAAGGCCGCTCAGCAGCAGCAGCCACAACGCCCGGCGGGGCCGGCGCCGCACCAGGGCATAGACCACGCCGGCGGCCAGCACGGTCATGCCCACCTGCCGGGTGAAAAAACTGGCAGCAATGAAAAAGGGGGCCAGGGCGGCCTGCCACCACCGGGGACGCGGCGCAGTCACGTATTGGTGGATGAACAGCAGGGCCAGGAAGGAAAAGACCATGTAACTGGTCTCGCTCAGCAACGTCTTGGTGGCGTACCAACCTTCCACCCAGTTCAGGGCCATGAACAGGCCCACGAACGCTGACATGGCCGGCGACGCCTCTGATAACCGCCTCAGGCAGAAGCCGGCCGCAGGGATGCACAGGACGCCAAAGATCAGGGGCACCAGCATGGCCAGCGGCACGTTGGCCGGCGACTCGGGCTCGATCCACACGACGGGGGCCAGGAGCAGGGGAAAGCCAAACGGATACCAGGTATGGGGGGGGGCGCCCCTGATGTGGAGGTCTACCAGTCCGTGCCCGGTGGCGAGCGCGCGGGCCAGCATCAGATACACCGCGTCGTCGGTACCGGTCAGTCGCGGGGCAAAGGAGAGGAGATAGCGCAGCAGGGCCACGAGCGTGACTGCCAGCAGCCCATAGCGCGCCCAGAGCGCCAAAAGCCGGGCGCGGGGGGTCTTTTGAAGTGAATGGGTGTCGTGTGTGTTCAAAACTGCTTCGCTCCGCCAGACATGACAGGGCTTATCTTCTTCCCAGGGACGCCAGCCTGACGACGATCGCGATCCCCACCACAGCAACCGAAGCGGCGAGGGCGATGAGCATCGGCAAGGAGGTGTTTACCTGCAAATTCGGCTCTCCTGCAAACGGTGCCAGAGTCGGGTTGAGCGGCGTTGGCGTAGCCGCAGCCGTGGCGGTGGGTTCAGGAGTCGAGGTCATCGTTGGGGTGGATGTGACGGTCACGGCGTAGGGCTGCGGCGGCAGCGCTGGCGCGTCCAGGCGAGTGTGGCTGTACATGATCTCGTATTCGCCCCGCGCCAGCCGCTGCTCCAGATCAGGGAGGTTCAGTTGTGGAGACCCGGTGTACCAGACCAGATGGGCCTGGTTGCCCAGGCCGATGGCCAGGCGGGGCCAGAAGTTGACCTTGCCGGGATTCCTGGAGACGTTGACGGGCTCAGACCACGCCCCATCCCAGACCATGTGGTAAAGTTGTGCATCTTTCCAGGGGAAGACCAGGTGGACGCGCCCCAGGCTGTCCACGGCTGTGGCGATGCCCCCGTATCGCCAGGCCTCGCCGGCTTCTGATTTCACAACAGGCACAGCCGGAGACCAGGTGTCTCCCCCGTCCAAAGAAATCTGATGATAGATAGCCCATGCTGTTCTTTCTGGGGCTGTACTGCGCCAGAAAACGTGCAGCCGATCCTGGCCGTCAACAACGATAGACAGGGGATCAACGAAAACCAGACGGGGTTCGGCAGCCAGTCCCATCAGAAACTGGTCACCGACCAGAGTGGAGACGGCCCAATCGGCCTCTCCGGCGGGCAGCCGGGCGAACATGAGCCGCGTCCCCGACGTGTCTCGAAATCCCTCGCCTTCCAACCAGATGGCATAGAGGGTATTCCGGCTATCGGCGCTCATGACCCCAGATCCTGTAGGGATCCCCAGGGCGGTAGGCTCACCGGATGTAGACAGCGGCATGGGCTCAGACCAGGTATTCCCGCCATCCTCAGAGACCGAGTAGTCGGTGCTCTTGCAGAGGGAGTGAAGGCGGTCCAGGCGGTCGGAGAACAGTGAACCGCCGCAACCCGGCGATGAAGGGGAGCTCCAGGCCCGGGCGGACCACGTCTCGCCTCCGGCAGAGGCGCGCCAGAAATTGCGTTCGCCGCCCCCCACATAGGCCAGATACAGCATGCCTTTCGAATCTACCGCCAGCTCGGGAACAAGCCACCAGCCACAACACAGGATGTCAATGGGTTCCGTCCAGCCGTCATCGCCTTTGCGGGCGTAATAGATACTTCTGTTCCCCTCCTGGTCAAATTCCTCGATCCAGACCACGTGGACGTTTCCCTGCCCATCCACAGCGATGCTGGGGTAGCGCGAGACCTGGTCTGGCGTGCGGGAGAGGTTGAGCGGCTCTGACCATTCTCCCTCCGGCGCACCGGCGGCGTACCCCGCCCCGCGGACGCCGGCCAGAGCAATGCCTGCGCCCAGCACGGCACACAGGAAAAAGATGGTCGCCAGACGATGCCATGCCATGGTTACACGTTCCTACGGGTTTTCTGTTCCTGTCCGTTCATCGTTCTCAGCAGCCGTGGCGTGCTGCACCTGGTACACCCGGGTGAATCCGTCATCGCTGGCCCAGACCAGGGGGAACCTGTCGGGGTGCGAATGGAGCAGGGGGAGGAGTTCCATCTGCACATACTCTGTCCAGTGCAGGGGCCGGTCCGGCACACGGGCGGGACTGATGAGGATATAAGCGACGTCGAATTCATCCACGATCTTGTACAATGTCTCCGCTGCCAGCGGATCCCGTTGCCATTCGGCCAGGTCAGCATAGATGACCCTGCTTTCGATGGCCTCATAGGGATGAGGATAAGGCACCACCTCTCGATGGAGATACAGAGTGAATATGCGCGGCTTGTAGACCATGATCACATCGTTCGGGTCCGAGTGGGCCTGTATCCACTCGCTGCCCACGGCCAGATCGGGGACACGATCGCGCAGCGGATTGACCAGGGACTCTTGCACATCGCGGCCCAGGTTCAGCAACAACATACAGGCTGCGCCAAGTACGGCCAGACCATTCGGGTGTAGGGCCCAGCGGGGTAAACATCTCTTTACAATAAGCCCATGGATGGACTGCAACGCCGCAAGCAGATACATGTAGCCAAAGGGAATCCAGGGAATCCAATAGCGGTAACTGGAGCCTGTTTGGGTCCAATCCTCTACCGGCAGCAGAAACACGGTGGCAGCGTAGGCCAATATCGCCCATTCGCCGGCGTGAGCCTTGCGCCGCAGTTGCTGAATCAATCCAATAGCCAGAAGGAGATCAATGCCCAGTTGCATGGCATCAGGAACCAAGCCCAGCCTGATATGCTCAAAGAAAGCCCGAATGCGCGGCCCCTGAAACAAGGGCACAAGGATGCCCGGAACGGGATAGGTCAGGATAAACCGGGCGTTGTTGGCAGTCCTGGCCAACAGGCCGGCATCGGCGGCATTTGAACTTACCGCGCTGGCCCCTGACGCCTGGACAGGCAGAAGACGGGAGACGAGACGGGAAAAATAATCGGCATAGTACCGTCCGACCTCGAAACCACCCAGCCCCAGGTTGATGACAAGCAGGAATAATGCAGCCAGCACAATCGTGCCGAGGGCCCAGCGGTCACGTCGCTGCCAGAGGAGGTAGAGCATCAAGGCGGCCACGATGGGCGAGCCCAGGTAACGTACGCTGAGGGGCAGGCCGATGACGGCAGCCGTCAAGAGAACATGATGCCAGCGCACGGACTGCAATTTGACAAATCTCTCGGCCTGGAGGAGCGCGCCGAAGAGGCACAGCAGAAACAGGGCTTCCGACATGACCTGGGCCGCGCTGTGCACGATGGCCAGATTGGTTGCGAAAAGGGCGGTGGCCGCCAAAGCGGCCCTATCCCCCAGGCGCGGCCGCGCATAGCGATAGACCAACACCACGGCCATCAACAAGAACCCGCTGGACAGCAGTTGCAGAGGCAGGAAGGAACCCGGGAACAACAACACGAGCGGGGCCAGGGCCAGGGGGTATCCGACAGGCACGAGGGGATACACCGGATCGGTAGGCAGGTAGGTCAGGCTCAGCCCCTTGCCCTGCGCCAGGGCTTGGGCCATGGTGATATAGGTCCCGTCATCCTCCGTTGTGCCCACCGGAATGGCCGGGATCATGAGCAGGAACAGGATGGCAGCGACGAGGAGCACCATGGCCAACAGCACCGGCGGATGGGCTGCCTGGCGGGCCATCTGTTGCACATGTCTTGTGAGTTGTTGCGTTCTATTCATGCCCTTGCGCCTCAAAGAACCGCGGCGAAAAGAGATAGACCGAAGCATTGCTATTTCCAGAACGCCCTCATCCACACTTCCAGATTCACCATCCGCCACAGGCCGGGGATGTTCGTCGGCTCATTGTCCGGCAGGCTACGGAGCCGCTGAATGGCTTCGGCGTCCAGGTAGGGTGCGCTGAGAACCTCTGTTGCGCTGAACAACTGCCTGATCCATCCCGCCCCTTCTCGCAGCCAGCGCGCTTCGGGAGTGGCGAACCCCAGCTTGCTCCGCCGCCAGCGGATGCCCTCGGGCAAGATGCCCTCCATCGCCTGGCGCAGGATCCATTTGGTCCAACCGTTCCGAATGCGGTAGCTGGCCGGCAGGGAGAAGACGTACTCCACGAGGCGATAGTCGAGAAACGGGACCCGTGCTTCGAGCGAGAAGGCCATCGAGTTGCGGTCCTCGTAGCGCAGCAACGCCGGCAGGCTGTTCATGAACACATCCTGATATAGTCTCTCTGCCAGGTTTTGGTGGCCTCGGTGCTTGTCCTGTAACAGGCGACGTTCCTTGAATTGCCGCGCAAAGGATGGATCGAGTATGGATGCGGGCGTGGCTGGATTGGTGCGGAAGCGGGCGTTGCCCAGATTCAGAATTGCCCGCTGGGCCACCCTGGGCAAGATGTTGTACAACCCCAGCCCTAACAGAAAAGCTGTTGATTCCCCTGTTGCAGCCACCGCAGTCCGCCCGGTTTGCAGTGCAGCCCACGGCCCCCGCTCGTGCAGCGTTTGGGCCAGGAAAGGACCAAAGTAGTGGTGGTATCCGGCCAACAACTCATCGCCGCCCTGCCCGTCCAACAGCACCGTCACCCCGCGCTGCCGGGCCAGGCGCATCACATTCCACTGGGAATAGATACTGGTGGAGCCAAAGGGCTCTTCCTGGTGCCAGACCAGCCGTTCCAGCTCTCCCCACAACCCACCTTCGCTTTGAGGGAACACGTGATTGGACTCAGCGCCGGTCCGCTCGATGACCTGCCGAATATAGGGGCGCTCATCAATGGCCGGATCGTTGAAACAGGCGCTGAACGTCTTTTGTCGCTCGCCGACAAGCTCTCGTGGCACCGCACCTTCGTCCAGCATGAGGCGATTGGCCAGGCAGACGATGCTCGACGAGTCCAGACCACCGCTGAGGCAGGTGCCGATGGGAACATCGCTGCGCAGTCGCAGTCGCACGGCGTCGGTCAGCAACTCGTGGAATTGAGCGACAAGCTCCCGGTCATCGGTGGAACTGCTGCCATCGAGTGATCGGTTGACCTGCAAGTCCCACCAGCGTCGGACCTCCAGGTTGCCCCGCTCCAGATCGAAGAGCAGATAATGGGCTGGGGGCAGGCGCTTGATGCCTTCAAAAAAGGTCTCGTCTGTGTGATCCAGCGAGCCGAGGGCCAGGTAGTCGTAGATGATGGCGTCGTTGGGCCGCCTGGGAATGTCGGGATGGGCTAGCAGGGCCTTGATCTCCGAGGCGAAGGCGAAGAGTTGACCATTCCAGTAGTAGTGAAAGGGCTTGATGCCAAAGCGGTCGCGAGCACAGAAGAGCAGCCGCTTACGGACATCCCATATCCCGAAGGCCCACATACCGTTGAAGCGACGCAGGCAGTCAGGCCCCCATTCCGCATAAGCGGCCAGGATCACTTCGGTATCGGTACCGGTGCGGAAGGAACAACCTTTGCTTTTCAACTCATCACGCAATTCCAGGTAGTTGTAGACTTCACCGTTGAATATGATCCAAAGGGAGCCATCGGCGTTGGACATGGGTTGGTGACCTGCTGCTGACAAATCTATGATCGAAAGGCGCCGGTGCCCTAGAGCGAGGTTATAGTCATCGGCCCCATGCCGCGCCAGCGATGACAAGAGTAACTCATTGGGTGTATCTGGCCCGCCACAGGCTACGCAACGGCCGTCAACCGTGTTGGCCAACAGATAGCCCTCACCGTCTGGACCACGGTGGCGCAGCACATCGGTCATTACGAGAATTGCGTCGCTGGAAACTGGTTTACCTGGTGCTACAATCCCGGCGATTCCGCACATGGCATGGCTCTAATCAACGTTGCTCTCAACCTGAGCGGGGCGCCATCGCAGGGCTGAAAGCGTCAACGATCGGATCACCGAAATGCTCAACAAGTGCAACACAAACGGCGCGCTGAGAACAGCGATGAACAGCAACAATCGGAGCGGCACACTGAGCGCTACAGACCATCTGTCAGTCAAGGCGCCGATAAAGAGCGCTACCACAGCGACACCATATAGCTTCCCATGAGCAGCTAGACGATAGGGTACACGGTAGTAGCGTTGACCCCACCAGAACATCAGCACAGTGAACACACTGTGGGACAGTGTGACGGCCGCTGCTGCGCCCAAAATCCCCCACTCTGGTATCCACAGAAGCTGGAAGACAAAGCAGACGGCCGCAGCAAGCAGGGCAAAGACCGCATACTGGCCAGTTTTCTTCGCGATATGAAAACTGATGCCAAAGATATATCCCCCACCCACGTATAATGCCTGATTGAGAAGTAACATTGGCACAATAATCGCAGCAGGAGCATAGGCAGGACCAGCGTAGAGCGTTAACAGTTCCTTTGCAAATAGCGAAATACCCACAACGGCCACTACGCTGGTTGCTGAGAAGTAGTCAAAGACGCGCGTGAACACCTGCCTGGCCTGGGGCTGACCATACGTCCCGAGTGCGAACGGCCCCCAGGCTGCTGTAAATCCCACGTAGAGCAGCGCCATCATGGAAGCAAGGCGATAGGCAGCACCGTACAGACCTAAGGCTTCAAGATTGACAAACCTGGGGAGAAAATAGCGTCCAGAGTAACTCATGACGAAATAGGCCAAAGCAGCCGGTACCAGTGGAAGCCCGTACGCCAGCATGCTTCGTAGCCTGTCCATGCTGACCCGCCAGGCATAGCTGTACCGCGTCAGCCACAGACCGATTAGGCTGGCAATGGTGTAAACACAGATCTTGGCCATGTAGACGCCGGCCAAGCCAGCACGTAGTCCCAGCACAGCTCCAGTGGTCGCCGATGCATCAGCCAGAACTGTGGTCAGGGAGAGCAGCACCTGTGTACTTGGTTTAAAGTTGTACCGCAGCATGTTGGTAGTGAAACTATACAGAACAAGCCCAGGTGTTGCCCATGCCGCCCAAACCACCAGATTCGATTTCGTGACATCTCGTAGTATTGGCCCTGCCACAAGGTTTGACATCAGTGTGGTCAGCGAGGCAAACAAGAGGGTGAGTATCAAAACCGCGAGCAGCCCAGTTGTTGCCGTCTGCTGACGATCTGTCTCCACATCGCTGTTGTCGACGTAGAAACGGCCTACTGCCAGATCTAGTCCCAATGGCACAATCAACCGCGCGAAGATGATGAACGTCCACAGGAAGTCGAGCAGGCCGTACTCTTGCGTAGAAAAAGCTCGCGCATACACGGGTACCAGCATGACTTCCAGGACTCCACTACCAAGCCCGCCAAAACTGTAGATGAAAGATTGTTTGAGGATGATGCCAGCTTGCGCCTGTAACTTATACAAGCTGCCCATCATGCAATCCGATCATCTTCGGCATATAACACGCCGCCTTGCACGAATCTAGACACTGCGATGGCTCGCCTGACCAACTCTGGGTATCCTTACGGCTGCAGAGAATGATCACTAATCCTTAACAGCACGAAAAACTACCTCTCCACCTTCAGGTACTGGTCCAGCATAATGGTTGCAATACGTTGACAGTCTTTCGAGTAAGAAGCCTATGATGAGCTTTTTCAACACTGGCACGTGCAAAACATAGCTGCTAATCCCGCCTATAGTGATCCGCCTTGAGCTAATGCGTGGCCCTGTCTCAAACAACAGGTAGAGCGAATCCCATAGCCTCATTGCTGGTTCAGGTAGAATATAGGTAGCTTCCAATACAGAAAGTCCAGCCTGGGTCAGATGAGCACACCAAGCATCAACAGGCCAGATATTATGGATACCCAGCGTTTGTTTACGCCACTCAACATAGGCCCTAGCCTGTTTTTCTAGACCCAGATGCTGCAAACAACGATCCCACAAGAGGTACCTCTTAAAATGCTCACTAGGTACTGTGAAAATGAACTGTCCGCCGGGCCTAAGGACACGCCTAACCTCGTGTAGCACATTATGCACATGGGGAATATGCTCGAGAACACAGTTGCTAAGGACGGTCTTAAACGAAGCATTAGCATAGGGAATCCCTTGCGAAGCATCAGCAACAACTAACTCTTGATATACACCTGTGACGCGTGCCTTTTCCGCTTCGACCACGGTGATGTCCATTCCTGCCCTCACCCCGTTGGGGAAAAGGGTACGGGCAAAGAAGCCATCCCCGCAGCCCAGATCCAAGATTGGATGTTCTAACCGCATTTTGCTTAGAGCAGCTAATTCAAATGCGCGCCACAAGCAGAATGCAGGTGCCCACCAAAACTTTTCCAGATAGGCTCTCAGATACGCATTCACTCCTTCACTCCAACGGCCCAAATGTTTCTTTTTAAGAACAGTGAAAACGGCCAAGCAAGACACAACGGCCAAGCAGAAATCAGCATTCCCGCAAAAACCTGGTACCACTCTTTGCGGGCCAGATAGTCTCTCATAGCGCCAGGTAAAATTGTCATCCTCATTTCCAAGTTGTGCGGCTGGAATCCTGCGTTAATCAACGTTTTGCGCAAACTATAAGGTGATTGCTCATTAACGTGAAGTGCCATTTCCTCTTTCGTTCGGTCTTGAAGGTTGACCTCGCGATTGAGCAATCTCTTGACTGGATAATACAACAGGTAACGCATCCAACGTGTATACATAGGTATAATATACGTGTTGTACCAGCGATTGGGCGAGGTATGAATGATCAGCGAGCCGCCTCTTTTGAGAACGCGTCTTGCCTCACAAAGTGCGCCGCGCAACTCGTTCGGGTAAAGATGTTCAACAATATCGAGCATAAAGACAACATCGAAAGTCTCCGTAGCGAGAGGCAGTGATCTACAGTTGCCTTGTAAGAACAGTGTACGTAACTGAGCCTCTCTGGGGAATCCAGATAGCGCCCGAGCGGCTATACCCACTGCAGCCGCAGAGTAGTCTAGTCCAACTGCTTGTGCTCCATATACCCCGGCATAGAAACAGACTTCTCCACGTCCACACCCAATATCTAACACGCGACGACGGCTAGTTATGTCGGCCATATCCAACGCTTTTTTCAGGCGTGGCGGCACCTCTGCCCCTCCAGACTTCTGAAAGTACTCATATCCTTCAACGCAAGTCAGATAGTACCTTTCATCGTACACTTCGCTAGCTACAGAACTGTCCGCATTCATTGGTCGAGTTCTCCCATTAGCCCCCGCTTCCCAGACATGAGTTATCGACTCTCCGGACAAAATACAGTATTGAGCAGGCGAGGAGGGTTAGGCTGCAAGGAATCAGAAAATATCGCCCTACACGGACGGGCTTAAAAGGCCAGTAAGGCAAACGAATCCATGTCCCACGATACTTCTGTATTTCGAGACCCAGGAAACGAAGAAGACTTGCCATTGTACGCGGCGTAAAGCACGCAATATGCCCAGCGCTATCATATCGGCCAAAGATATTTGCAATGACCTCCTCGTAGTAGTAAGGGTTGGGCGCCGACAGTGCAATAATTCCATCCGGCTTCACCACTCGCTTGAGCTCGCTCACGAGGAAGGTGGGATTCTCAACATGCTCAATGAGCTCTAAACAGAAAGCGACATCAAAGCTTCCATCTGCGTAGGGGATCCCTTCCATAACGTCACAATGCCTAAACTCCTCACCCGGCTCTGCGATGGTGCTGAGAACCGTCTCAGAAATGTCGAGTCCCACATAACGAACATCTTGATATCTCTCTCGAAGGAGTTCTCTGAGATGACCTTTCTTGCAGCCCACGTCCACGACTGCGCATCCAGACAGATTTCCTACCATGGCGAGAGCCTGCTGGTACCGCGCAATGCTCTCCTTGTCCACAGATGCATAGTGTAGCGCCTGCAGTTCGTAGAATTCTTTCTTCAGCATGTCATCACCTATTCGGAAACACTGTCCAAGGTTGGAGCAACCGCAGCCGTCATGCCGCCTAGCAGCTTAAGCAACTCCTGTTCTCTGTTGAGAAGGTTGAAGCGACGTAGGACTCGCTGACTTGCCTCTACGCCAAGAGAATCATACTCGTCAGACATCACCACACTCTCTATTGCTTCAGCCAGAGCTACATCGTCGTCTGGGTCAACATAGATTCCGGCCTGACCGACAACCTCCGGAATTGCGCCACGCTCTGATGCAATCGGGATGCAACCATGTGCCATAGCCTCCGCCAGTGCAAGGCCAAATCCCTCGTGTCTAGAGACCTGCACGTACACCTTGGCTCGCTGATAGAGCTGGTAAAGCATAGAACGCTCGATGTATCCTGTAAACGTTACATTACCCGGAGCCGTGTCTTTCAAACCACGGAAGGCAGGATCGTGTTCATTAAACGCCCCAACAACAGTGAAAGGGATATTTGGAAGGCGATGTGCTGCTCTGACAAAAGTCAGCAACCCTTTTCGTTCAATTTGATCCTTTGCAAGGCGGCTCACGGTCAGAGCCATCTTCTCTTTTTTCGTAACCTGCCCTATCTGGTCCTCTGGGAAAGCAACGCCCAGATACACCCTTGTCATTTTCGTCCACAGCCTTGCAGGTATCAGAGCTCTGGCAGAAGACAGCGAGGCATCCGAAATAGCGAGAACATGGTCTGCAAATTCCAAGGCCAACCGCGTCAGCACCTTCTGGTAAACGGGCAGGGGCAACTCGGGCCGGTTATCGTTAATGACATCATACCCCCCGACCACGACGACACCTTTCTTGCCAAATAGTCTGGCAAAGAACAGCGCGAAAACCGCATATCGGCCCGCAAACCAGCAATAGACGATGTCCGAAGAGAACACCGCCTTGATTATATTGCCGAGACTCGTCAAATTCGCATATCGTAACGGGAGTACCTCAAAGTGGCGGGACAGTATCTGAATGTCTGTCTCTATAAAATGGCTGAGCGATCTGTAAATAAAGGCCACCCGCTTTTTCGGTTGGGTGCAGTTGCTCTCATCTACCACGGCCGAATCCGTCCCTCTTGTGGATGGGAAGCTGGTGGTTTCTATGGGCATTTATAATCTCCCTTGTCTCGAACCGGGCTGAAATCAGCTTGTTTCTCCCGCTTTACGTGTGCGGGAAATAAGAGCGATTACACCCAAAAGAAACGAGGAATCAGAAACCAGTTCAGAACGACCACGGGCGGGAAATAGGGATTGGTTGTTGACAATACCAGCCGCCCTTTTGGCTTCAGAATTCTGTGGCAATCTGCCAGGAATTGATATGGAGCCATCAGATGCTCGATAATTTGCCCGGCCACTATGGTGTCAAAAGCGTCGGCGGCAAAGCATAGGTTCTCGCACAGTCCTTGCACCAGGTAGGTGTAGTTATCAGGCCAAACGTCTCTGCAGCGATCGAAACCCCATACTTCTCCAGCGAGATACGGGTTAGGCGCATCTGCGAAGCCAATGTCCAGGACTCGACCCTGAGCCCATTTGGCCATGATGCGCGGCCGACTATTCAGCATCCACATTTGCGTTATCCGCCTCGTTGCTTCCGAATCGCTCCCCGCTTCCACAGCTCTTCGATGACTTCCAAAGTGAATTGGGTCACATCAATCTTCTCCGCCAACAATCGCTCCCTCCGCCGCCGCCACTCTGCCTTCACATCCCCCTGCTCCAGAAGCTGCACCGCCTGGCGCAGCGCCTCGGCGGGATCGCGATATGAATAAACCAACTGGTAGCGATCCTTCAATTCCTCAAAATTCCCCATGGTGCCCACCAAGGATGACACGTAGACCGAAGGCGTACCCAACAAGCCCGCTTCTGTGGCCATGGTAGCTCCCTCGCCCATGTATAGCCAGGCAAAGGCAAGGACATCGTGAATCCGATGAGGGGGCACATGAATCCGAAAGGATTCAAACTCGGTCGGCAGTTCTGCCTCTGAGGTGATAAATACTTTGCCGTAACGACTCAGTGTCTTCACGACTTCACGTTTAAAAGAGAGAGAGAAACCTTCTTGGCCCAGATCATGGCTGGCTTTCCAGGCGACGAAGCGTAGCACAAAATATGGCTCTTCGGCTGAAATGCCAAGGTCGGCCAGGACCGTTGGATCGGGCTGAAAGTAGTTGGGGTGCAGGTAGGCCAGCTCGTGATAGCCGGCGTAGCGAATCTGACGCTGGCCAACGTCTCGCTTGAAACACTCAGGCGTGCAGATCGCGCTGGCGAAAGGGCAGGTCAGGTAGCGGTCAATGGCAACATGCTCGCTGTCGGTGAACACGATCGAGGGCTTTCCCAGCAACCTGCACACTGGTGCGATGAACAACCCACCGATCTCGGTAACCACGTCAGGATTGAACTCTCGAATTAACCTGAGCAACGCCCATTCCCGCAGCAAAAACTCCCTTGCTAATCCCCAACGGCCATGGCCGATGGCCGATAGCGTGCGATAGGGAAAACCGTAGTGATCCAACAAGGCCAGCGTCACATCCTTATCACGGGCTGACACCAATACCTGGTGCCCTTTCTTCTGCAGGCGCCAGATGGCGTGCTTATAGAAGTGGACGTGCCCTGGATGGCCCATATCAACCAGAATGCGCATGGCTAGCGAACCTTCAGGTCTTTATTGTACTCCATGTCGAACCACATGGCGAAGAAGAGCGATTGCAGGCCGGAGACAAAGAGAAAAACGGAAAACAGCGCGCTGGTAGCCGCTACCGGCCCCACGAAGAGCCGATGGTAAACCAGATACAGGCCGGATAAGAGTCCGACCGGGAATAAGGCGATTCCCAGCAAGTAGAAGAACACCAGCGGATGGAAATCCCGAATCACATACTTTTCCTTCAACCGCCAGAAGAAGCATCTGGTCAGCAACCATGTCAGCACCGGGATCACTTTTCTCAGGCGGATGCCGGAACGTTCGCCCACGTTGTACACCGGCCGCACCGGCACATCGCGCACCCGCTGGTTAAAGACGTTGAGCATCACCAGCAGGTGGTTGGGATAGCCGTAGCGGGGATAGAGTTTCTCCAACGGCAGCAGGCGGATGGCCTCGGTCGAGATGGCCGTGTAGCCGGTCTGCGAGTCGGCCACGTGCCAGTAGCCCGAGGCGATCTTGGTCATCAACGAAAGAAACGCATTGCCGAGATAACGGTGTTTGGGGATGATCTGCCAGGCCTCGCCGGTGAAGAGGCGATTGCCCTTGACGTAGTCGGCCTCACCGCGGACCACCGGCTCCACCACCCGTTCCAGTTCCGCCGGGTCCATCTGGGCATCGCCGGCCATCACCGCCGCCACGTCCATCCCCTCCTCGGCCGCCTTGCGATACCCGGTGACGATGGCGCCACCCACACCCCGGTTCTCTGTGTGGCGGATCAACTCCAGGCGACCGTTGAGCGATGGCTGCTCCAGGTAAGAGTGCACCCGGTCAGAAGTCCCATCGCGGCTGCAATCGTCCACCACGTAGATGCGATCCACAAAGTCGGGCATGGTTTCGATCACCCGCCCGATCAGCTTCTCCTCGTTGTAGGCCGGTACGACGACCCCGATGCGTTTGCCGTCTAACATGGCGATTCTCAGCCCTCCCGACCTTCGCTCAATATGTGCGCGATCTTCTCTGACGCGCGGCCGTCCCCGAAGATGGGGCCGGGGGCCTCCTGCGGCCAGCGATGCCCGTTCGCCGCCCAAAGGATGCGCTCCCGATCAGCACCCACCACCAGGTTCCACCCGGCCTCCACCGTCTCCACCCACTCCGTCTCCGGCCGCAACGTCACGCAGGGCACGGCGAAGAAGTACGCCTCCTTTTGCATCCCGCCGCTGTCGGTTATGACACCCATGGTCTACTGTCTGTCTTGCCGGGCACGCAGATATTCCGCCAGCGCCTCCTGCCAGGGACGCAGGTCATCCAGCCCGATCGCTTTCAGGGCGGCGTTCTCCAGCACCGAATAGGCCGGCCGGCGGGCCGCGGCCCCCGATTCCGCCGTCGTCTGCGGCACCAGTTCGGCCGGCAACCCCGCCAGTTCGAGGATTTTGGCCGTGAATTCGTACCACGAACAGTGCCCGGCGTTGGTGATGTGGT
>DAOTXL010000066.1:0-4041 GCA_034435455.1 Anaerolineae bacterium | reverse complement strand
CGCTTCGCGTCCGCGTAACGGCGCGGGAGAAGTGTCGCGGGGCGCATAAAGGGAGTACCATACAGGGGTTGGTCGGTCGGTGCAATAACGTGGGGGTCGAGCCGCAGGCAGGCAAACGCCGTCTCCCCGCAGGCGGAGGGGGAAGCGGCTAACCCGCGCTGTGCGACCCGTTTACCCGAAACCGCGAGAGCGGGGGATGGGTAGCAGGGGGAAGGATAACCGGCAATCCTGAACCTTGTCGAAGGGGGCCCGCTGCGAGAAAACCACACGCCGGGATCTGTGCGGGGGCGGTTGGGTAACTGGCCGTCCAACCGCGATGACAACCCAAGGAGGCTGCTATGAAATACATCCGAATTATCGTGATGAGCGGTATTGTGGGTGTGGCGCTGTTGGCCGTGACCCTGGTCGCGGCGCAGGGGCCTGGCCCGAACAACAGGTTCCCGACGGCCGCCGAGCTGCGCGCCGAGGTGCTGGAGCACGGCCGGCGCGCTCAGGGGGCAGACGCGCCAGGCGACGTGCGGCCGCCGGGCGACTTTGACGTCGTCCTCTTGAGCGAGGACCTGGAATGGGGAGAGCGCTGGACCTATAGCGGGCTGTGGCACCGGGCGCTGGGCTACCTGGACATCAGCTCCCCCTACGCCAGGAACCACAGCGCTGTCTATAGCATGTGGTACGGGCAGGACGGCACGGGCAACTATAACACCGGCGCCCGGACTACCGGCTCGATGACCACCACGCAGACCACCTTTATCCCCACCACTGCCACCTCTGTCACCGTCTCTTTCTGGAGCTGGGAGGAGACGGAGCAGACAGGAAGCGCGGACCCAGGCTCCTGCCCCCCGCCCCCGGCGCTCTGCAAGTATGACCGCCGGGAGCTCTACATCTCCGGCACCGTCACCGCTACCTGGGAGCTGCTCTGGAGCACCTACTACACCCCCACCGTCGAAGGGGAATGGCACCAGGTGATAGCCGACATCTCCGCCTATAAGGGCCAGGCGGTGCGCCTCCGCTTCACCTTCGACAGCGTGGACGCCAAGTACAATGACAACGAGGGCTGGTACCTGGATGACATCGCCATCGTCCAGCACGACGTCGCCGTGCCGGGCTACCCCCTGACCGACGCCTGGGCGCAGTCGTTCCACGAGGACTATCCCAACCCCACGCCCGATCAGGAGATCTACCTGGACCGCGTGGGGGCGGCCGGCGTCACCCCCTGGCAGGTGACGAACGACGGCGACGAGCAATCCAGCCCGGCGGTGGCCGCCCACCCGGTACGCGGCATCCCCGTGGTCTGGACCCACTTTTACACCAACACCCACGGCCTGCCGGTGGGCGACGTGGAGTACAAGGTGCTGAACCGGGATGGCACCACCGCCGTGCCCCTCGCCAAAGTGACCGACAACTCGGGGGTGATCTCCCCGTCGGTGGCGGACTATGCGCCGGTGGTGGCGGCCAACCCGGCCGACGGCAGCGTTGTCATCGCCTGGACCCACTGCCTCTCCTATCCGGTCTCGTACCTCACCCGGGTGTACAACGTCTACTATGTCATCCGCGCTGCCTCTGGTGAGGTAGTCCACGGTCCCGTGGCCCTGACCACCAACACCGGCACCCGGGTAAAGGACTATGAGCCGGCGGTGGAGACCTTCCCTAACGGCAACATCCTCCTCGCCTGGCGGCATCGGGACCCTGACGCGCCGCTGTACGACGTCTTTTACACCGTCCTGGACCGCGCCGGCGCCACGGTCAAGGCCGTGGACAACCTGTCGGGGCGGAACAAGACGCCCTATGCCATCCACATGGCCCGCCTGGCCGACGGGAACATCCTGGTGGTCTGGATGGACGACTACCTGGACGTATTCTACGCCGTGGTGAACAGCAGCGGCGTCGTGGTCAAGGCCCCCACTAACCTGACGAGCTACGCCCCCACGCACGAGACGGCGGGCTGGTACCCGGAGGCCTTGGGGCTGGCCAACGGTAACAGCATCATCGCCTGGACCCACTTGGGGAAAAACCTGACCGCCGCCCAGATTCGCTATGCCGTGCTGGGCGGCACCTACAACGTAGTCCAGCCGCCCACCATGCTCCCCAACTCGTACAACGCGGTGGCCAACGGGCCGGTCTCCATGGTCGCCGACGGGTCAGACGCGGCCATCCTCACCTGGCCGGCCATCAGCTATCCCTACCTCCACCTCTATTACGCCCGGCTGGACAATACGGGGACCGTGTTGCTGGCACCCACCATCTACCGCCAGGCGCGGGGCAGCGTGATCTATGCCACGTCGCGGGGCTATGGCGTCGGCGGGCTGCCGCCGTATCAGTTGTACCTGCCGCTGATTCTGCGCTAGTCTCTGTGAGCGGCGCATTGGGATAGCCGCCCAACTCTGTGCAGAGTGGGCGCGGCTCACACCGGCCGTTGCGCAGACGCCCTGCGTCCGCGCAACGGCTCGATCAAGCTCACGCCGGGGTCGGCTCGACT
The DNA here is from genome assembly GCA_034435455.1 of Anaerolineae bacterium. Classification (GTDB taxonomy): domain Bacteria; phylum Chloroflexota; class Anaerolineae; order JAAYZQ01; family JAAYZQ01; genus DAOTXL01. Next base: position 1,565 of record DAOTXL010000066.1, on the reverse strand, counting down.
GAGCGTTCAGGGGGTTGTATGATGAGCTATATTGACGCTAATGCAAAGGGGCGTGAACGGCTCTGGACCCTGGTAAGGGAGTTGACTGACAAAGAACTCACCCTGCAAGCAGGTGATGGCTGGACCATAGCAGCAATGCTGGCACACCTTGCATTCTGGGATTATCGAGTGCTTGTGCTGATCAGGCGCTGGAAACAGGTAGGGATTGGACCTTCCCCTATTGATATTGATGGTGTAAACGATGCAATGAAACCGCTATGCCTTGCAATACCTCCTCGTGAAGCAGCGAGGCTGGCAGTCAATGCAGCGGAAGCAGTTGATGCTGAACTTGCGAACCTGCCTGAGGATTTAAAGTCAGGTATTCATAGACTCGTGCAGGAAGGAAAGTTTCGGCTGAATCGGTCTATTCACAGAAACGAGCATTTGGATCAAATCGAAAGGATACTCGCAGAATCCAGCAGGCAAGCCTGACACACGCTGGAGCTGACCGGACACCGTGCGCCGAAATCGAAGCAGGGAGGAGAGCCAGAGATGTCCGTGTTACCGACGCTGAGTAGCTATCTGCCCCATTCCCTGGCCGCCCGCGTTCTGGCCTCGCCCAGCCGTCCCTGGCTGGGCTGGAGCGAGCGGGGTGAAGCGGTGGCCCTCTTTGCCGACCTGGCCGGCTTCACCCCGTTGGCCGAGGCGCTGGGCGAGCTGGGCGCGCAGGGAACCGAGGACCTCACCCGCGTCCTCAACGGCGTCTTCGCCCCGCTGGTCGAGAGCGTCCATCGCTGGGGCGGGGTGGTCGGGAAGTTCGCCGGCGACGCCCTCACGGCCCTGTTTCCCGCTCCCGATGGGCCGGCCCGCGCCCTGGCCGGCGCGCTGGCGATGCGCCAGCACATGGCCGCCTGTCGCCTGGTCTCCCCCCTGGCCGGCGACTTTTCCATCCAGATGAAGTTCGGCCTGGCGGTTGGTGCGGTGCTGCAGGTGGTCGTCGGCACGCCGCGCCGGGCCGAGTTCGTCCTGGCCGAGCCGTTCGAGGCCTTGGTGGCCGAGATGGAGGCCAAGAAGTGGAACGTGTATGCCAAAGAGACCTTTGGCAACCCGGAACAGGTCTTTGACTACCTGGGCAAGGACCTGAATCGCGGGGCGTTCGCCAACCCCAACAATCAGTGGTTATAGTCTGTCATCAATCGGTATAGTGATTTCGATTGCCTTCCTGGCAGGCTTTAGTGGTTCATTTTCAGACGACCTTGTCTTGGCGCTGATAGCGCGAATTGAGCAAGCGGTTAAGCATCCGCACGATCAGAAAGAAACCGGACTAATGGACTAATGAACCAATGATGACAAAGTCGCATCCTCTCAACAGTTTCACCTTGTTTTTGCACAAATAGAAGCGGTTTCTATTCTGGAATGCCCGCGCGCGGGCCGATAATGCAAACAGGGGAGCTGTAAGTCACAATAAACTCATACCTGGTCCAAAATCCAGACAATTCGTACCACCCTTGGGACCTTAACAACTGGCCGACTCATTCCCGCTCAAGCCCGGTGATGGCAGCCACAGACAACCAGTCGGGTCGAAA
>DAOTXL010000065.1:0-17309 GCA_034435455.1 Anaerolineae bacterium | reverse complement strand
TTATGGTTACCTTGGGGCAGTGCCGAAAAGCGTCTCGCACCGCCCTAGGTCCCGTGCGGCCCAAGCCCGGTTTTGGCTATTCGAATTGGTAAGGTTCAGGACTTGACAAAAATTAGAACATCTTCGTGTCCTTGGTGGTTTTCGGACAAGCTCTGAGGAAAGGGGGGGATGCAAACCGATAGACATGCGACTGTTACGGTGTGGGTATCAGAAACTTGACAGAGGCGTAACCAAAAAATAGCAGGACAAAAAATAGTAGGAGGAGAGAAATGAAAAAGACACTGCTTTCTGTATTGGCTGTGCTGGCGGCACTAAGCTTGATCCTTTCCGCGTGCGGCCCGACGATGGCTCCCACGGCAACTCCCAAGCCGACCGAAGCAGCCAAGCCGACCGAAGCGGCCAAGCCGACCGAAGCGGCCGCTCCCGCCAAAGAGGTGACCATTTCCATCTGGCATCAGTGGAGTGGGGACTATTTGATCGCCATTGAGCAGGCGTTCAAGGAGTATGAGGCGGCCCATCCTGGGGTGACGATTGACCTGTCCAAGCCGGAGGACACCGCCAATGCTTTGAGTGTGGCGATTCCGGCGGGGGAAGGTCCGGACATCATCGGTTGGGCGAACGACCAGATCGGGACCCAGGCGTTGGCGGGCAACATTGTGCCGTTGGACGAGTATGGGGTGGACATGACCTTCCTGAACAGCACCTACGAGCCGGCGGCAGTGCGGGGCGTGGTGTGGCAGGGCAAGATCTGGGCGTTGCCGGAGAGCCAGGAGGGGATCGCCCTGGTGTACAACAAGGATCTGGTGGGGGAGGAGTATCTGCCGAAGGATCCGAAGGACTTTGCCGACCTGTTGGCCAAGGCCAAGGCGTTCTACGAGGCGACGGGGAAGTATCTGGTGTGCAACCAGGGGTTGGGGAATGCGGATGCGTATCACGTAGCCCCCATCTACTTTGGCTTTGGGGTGCCGGAGTATGTGGATGACCAGGGCAACGCCTACCTCAACACGCCGGAGGCGTTGGCGGCAGGGAAGTGGTTGGTGGAGTTCAGCCGGTATGCTCCCAAGGAGACCAGCCACGACATCTGCAAGGCGATGTTGGTGGATGGCAAGGCGGGGGCGTGGTGGACCGGTCCGTGGGCCATTGCCGACCTGGAGGCGGCGGGCATCAACTATGGCATCATCCCGATGGGGCGGCCGTTTGTAGGCATCAAGACGTTGATGCTGAGCAAGAACGCGGTGGATCGGGGGAATGCCGAGTTGGCGTTGGACATCATGAAGTACTTTACCAGCGGGCCGGTGCAGGCCAAGATCGCTGCGGCCAACAAGACGATCCCTGCCCCAACGGCGGCGTTGCAGGACCCGGCGGTACAGGCGCTGCCCACGCTGAAGGGTTTTGGCGCCTCGCTGAACCTGGGGGTGCCGATGGCCAACACCCCCTATGCCGGTGCGCAGTGGGGGCCGGTGGGGGAGGCGACGACCGCCATCTGGACCGGCGCTCAGACGCCGGAGGAGGCCCTGGCCGCCGCTCAGGCCGCCATCGAAAAGGCCATCCAGGATATGAAGTAGGTTGGTGACAAGCGGGGAGAGGATACCTCTCCCCGCTTTTTCTCATGGCCCGGTCCTCCCACAGCGTGGACGGAGCGAACCTGTGGGCAATGATGGCCATCTATAGAGGAGGTGTTACATGGTCGGCTGGTCGGGACGCCGAAAGACCTTAACCATTCTGCTGTTCATCGCGCCGACCCTCCTGGGTATTGCCGTATTCAGCCTTTATCCCCTGATACTCAACGTGTTCATCTCCCTGACCGACCGGGGCAAGTTCCACCCCAATCCTAACTGTACCGACGCGCTGTGGCGGATTGTGGAGCCTACCTGCTGGCTGGACAAGGCGTCGCAAGGGTTGGCGACCCCCTTTGCTTTCCGGGATCCCATCTGGCAAAACTATACCGATCTGTTAGGCGGCCTCTTTACCAGGGAGGCGCTGTTATCCCTCCTGTTCATCTTGATCGCCTTGTTGCCGCTCCTGGTAGCCTGGCAGGTGAACCGCTGGCTGGACAGGCAGGTCACCCGGCCGGTCTCTTCCGGTGTGGTCTGGTTGATCGGCCTGATCGGCACTCTGCTCCTGGGCTGGCTGATCAACGTCCCGGATCAGTACCAGGTCTTGCTGGACTCTGGCGATTTCATCATGGTCAACGCCCGGACCGTCCTCTATGTTCTCATCTGCATGCCGCTGTTGTTCGTCATCGGCCTGACGATGGCCCTGATCCTGAACAACCAGTTCCTGAAGGGATTGACCTTTTTCCGCGTGGCCTTGATCGTGCCTTGGGCTGCCTCGACGGTAGCGATCATGATGACCCTGGTCTGGCAGTTCTTCTTCCGGGAGCAGGGGACGATCAACCAGCTTTTGCGGGCGATCCTGTCCGATTTCAAGGGGCCGGCCTACCTCACCAAGACCGGCTGGGCCTGGTTTGTGGTTGTCCTGGTTCAGGTGTGGTACACCTATCCGTTCTTTATGGTCACCCTCCTGGGGGGTCTGCAGGGGATTCCCCTGGAGCTGTATGAGGCTGCCGAGGTGGATGGCGCAAGCTGGTGGAAGCAATTGATGAACATCACCCTGCCCCTGCTGCGGCCGGTGGCATTGCCGGTCATCGTCCTTAGCTCTCTGACCACCTACAAGATCGATGCCATCATCTGGGCTCTGACCCAGGGCGGGCCGACCGCCGGGGCCGGCAAGCCGGGGGCCACCGAGTTTGTGATGGTCCATGCCTACAAGCAGATCTTTCAGACCCAGGCCTTTGGCCGCATGGGGGCGTTTGCGGTGATCCTGTTCATCGGCCTTTTTGCGGCGACGCTGTACAGCCTGCGCATCACGCGGATCACGAAAGGAGCCTACGAATGAACCGACCACCCTCTCGCGGCGCTAAAATCGTCATGTATGTGATCCTGGCGCTCATGTGCCTTCTGGCCCTGTATCCGATCTGGTTCGCCATCCTGGCTTCTGGGCGGGCCGGCGACCGGCTCTATACCTTTAACCTGGCCGGGATGTTCATCCCCACCGAGTGGACGTGGGAAAACTACCGGATCCTCCTGCGGGATACGGCCTTTCTGTCCTGGATCAAGAACAGCCTCATCGTGGCCACGGCGACCTCTATCGCTTCGGTTTTCCTGGGTACCAGCGGGGCCTTTGCCTTTTCCCGCTTCAAGTTCCGGGGGCGGGAGGCGGGTCTGATCCTCTTCCTGGCCATCCAGGCCTTTCCCGGCATTCTGGCCCTGGTCCCGATCGCCCAGATTCTGAGCGCCTTGGGGCTGTATCGGCGGTTGGAAGGGTTGGTCCTGGCCTACATGGCCGGCCAGCTTGTCTTTGCCACCTGGATGCTCAAGGGCTTTTTTGACACCATCCCCATTGACCTGGAAGAGGCGGGGATGATTGATGGCTGCGGGCCGGTCCAATCCTTCGTGCATATCGCCCTGCCGCTGGCCCGGCCGGCCCTGGCCATTACCGCCCTGTTCGGCTTTATGTCCGGCTGGGGCGAGTTCTTCCTGGCCAACATCCTGATCCCCGCCCCCGATGCCAAAAAGACGGTGATGGTGGGCATGTATCAGATAGCCGGTACGATCAATATTCCCTGGGGCCAGTTCGCCGCCGGCGCGGTGATGGTCGTGATCCCGATCCTAGTCGTCTTTCTCTGGCTCCAGCGCTATCTGGAGGCCGGCCTGACCGTCGGCGGGGTGAAGGGGTAGCCACGGATGGCTATCGGATGAACGGATCGAGACGGTCGCCCCTGGGCTGCCCGGCCCGGTGATAGGGCCAGGGCGGAGGGTGACCCTCCTCACCTCTGAGCCTCCCGGCCTCAGCGATGGGGCTGGGAGTGTTTTTGAGTAGACAGCCGGATGGAAGAGTTTATCTTTGGCACCTTTGCTACCGACGAACTCAAACTGGTGCACCACCGGGCTGCCCGTCGAGGGTTGCACCACAGCCACGACCTGACACCGCGCGATCCGCTGCCGGGGCAAGCAGTGACCCTTCGCGTGCATGTCGGGCCAGACTTGGACGCCGACCAGGTAGCCTGCTATTACACCCTGGATGGCAGCGAGCCGGTCGGCAGCCGGGGCGTTGCCCACCACGGCCAGGTCCTGAGGCTGGAACCGGCCGGGGTGATGTGGGATATCCTGGTGTGGGGCTATGTAGCCACCTGGCGGGGCACGTTGCCCCCCCAGCCGGAGGGCACGATCATCCGCTACCGGATCGGCGCCTGGACCGAGGCGGGGCCGGAAGCCTTTGCCGACTGGCCGGACGTGAACGCCACGGCCGAGCAGGCGGCGGCTGCCTTTTTCCGTCACGAACCGTTGCCCCAGGCGCTCCCTGGAGACCCGACCCGGGGGCATACCTTTGCCTGCAGTGTGGACCGGCTCACCCCTCCCGCCTGGGCGCGGGAAGCGGTGATCTATCACGTGTTTGTGGACCGCTTCTACCCCGGTGGCGGCCGGGACTGGCTCCAGACGGCCGACCTGCGCGGCTTTTGTGGTGGGACGTTGTGGGGCCTGGCCGAAAAGATGGATTATGTGGCCGATCTGGGCGCTACCTGCCTGTGGCTCAGCCCCATCTCGCCCAGCCCAACCCACCACGGCTACGACGCCACCGACCTGTACCATGTCGAGCCCCGCCTGGGCGGCGACGAGGCGCTGCGGGCCGTGGTGGCCGAAGCCCATGCCCGCGGCATCCGGGTGCTGCTCGATCTGGTGTGCAATCACATTTCCGACCGGCATCCCATCTTCCAGGACGCCCGCGCGAATCCGGCCAGCCCCTACCGGGGCTGGTTCACTTTCGACGACTCGGAGATCGGCTATCGCACCTATTTCGGTGTGCGCTCGATGCCTGAGCTCAACACCGCCAACCCGGCCGTCCGGGAGTGGCTTCTCGACGTCGCCCGCTACTGGCTGCGGGAGTTCGACGTGGATGGCTACCGGCTGGATCATGCCAACGGCCCCGGCCCCGATTTCTGGACCGATTTTTGGCGGGCGTGCAAGGCCGAAAAACCCGATTGCTTTTGCTTTGGTGAGGTGGTGGACACCCCTGCGGCCCAGTTGGCCTACGTCGGTCGGCTGGACGGCTGCCTGGACTTTCACACCGCCGACGCCCTGCGGCGCACCTATGCCTCCCGCCGCTGGACCGAGGCGCAGTTGGAGCGTTTCCTGGCCCGACATCAGGCCTTCCTGGCCTCCGACCGGTTCTTGCGGCCGACCTTCCTGGACAACCACGACATGGACCGTTTTCTGTTCCTGGCCGGCGGCGACAAGGAGGCGCTGCGCCGCGCTGCTGCCGTCCAGATGCGCCTGCCAGGCCCCCCCATCATCTACTACGGAACCGAGGTGGGGCTTAGCCAGGCGGTCAGCACTACCCTCGGCTGGGGCCTGCACGTCAACCGGGTGCCAATGGTCTGGGGCGACGAACAGGACCGGGACCTGCTGGACTGTTACAAGGCCCTGATCCGCCGGCGCCGGGGAGGTTGACATGAGTGTCCTTGGCACACTAGACCGCCATCCCGATTTCCCCTCCCGTTTCGTCCGGCCGCGCCCGGTGGACATCTGGCTGCCGCCCGGCTATGACCCGATGGGCGAGACCCGCTACCCCGTTGTCTATATGCACGACGGCCAAAACCTGTTCGACCCCGAACTGGCCTTTGGCGGCGTGGATTGGGGCATAGACGAAGCCCTGGTCCGCCTGATCCACGAAGGACAGACTCCGGGAGCCATCGTCGTCGGCATCTGGAATGTCGGCGAGCAGCGCTGGCTGGAGTACATGCCCCAAAAGGCGCTGTCTTGGCCCCAGGCCGTGCAACCCTTTACGCAACAGATGGGCGGCCCGCCGCTGGGCGATGCCTACCTGAGCTTCCTCGTCCACGAGGTCAAGCCCTTCGTAGACACCCGCTATCGCACCCTGCCGGAGCGGGAACACACGGTTGTGATGGGTTCGAGCATGGGCGGTCTGGCCTCCCTCTATGCCCTGTGCGAAGCCCCTGAAGTGTTCGCCGGGGCCGGTTGTCTGTCCACCCACTGGCCGGCGGGGGATGGCATCGCCATCGGCTACTTGCGCCATGCCCTGCCGCCGCCGGGGCGGCACCGCCTCTATTTCGACTATGGCACCGAGACGCTGGACGCCGGGTATGAGCCGTACCAGCTCCAGGCCGACGAGGTGCTGCGAGCCGCCGGCTACCGGGAAGGGGTGGACTGGATTACCCGCAAATTCCCCGGCGCCGAACACTCGGAGCGCGCCTGGCGCGAGCGGGTCCACCTGCCCCTGCTGTTTCTGCTGGAGGGGCGGACCCCGTGAGCCGCCGACGCCGGTGGGGCCTCGTGATCGGCATCGTCCTGCTGGCCACGCTGTTGCGCGGCTGGGCGGCGCTACGGCTGCCCACCGATTATGATGAGCCCACCTACCTGCGGGCTGGTTTTGACTATGCCCGGGCGCTCCAGGCCGCTGACCTCGACGCCGTAATTGACTATGCCGGTAACCGCGAGCATCCTGCCCTGGGCAAGCTGCTCTACGGGCTGGTGGTGCTGGCCCTGGGCCGACAGGCCGACTGGACCCTCGCCCTCTATGTCGGGCGGGGATTGTCGGCGGTCCTCGGCACCCTGGCGGTGCTGGCCCTGGCCCTGCTCGATCCGCCGGCAGGCGGGTTGCTGGCGGTGCACACTATGGCGGTCAAGTACACCGGCCAGCTTTACCTGGAAGCGCTGCCCCACCTGGCCTCGCTGCTGGCGGTGCTGGCCTTCGCCCGCGTGCGGGCCCCCCGCGACCGTTGGTTCTGGCTGTCGGCCCTGGCGCTGGGCGTGGCCGCCGCCGCCAAGTTCAGCTACCTGCCCGTCCTCCTGGTCCTCCTCTACCTGGCCGTGGGGGAAAAGCATCTCCGCTGGCACGACCTGCTGCTCTACGGCCTGGCTGCCGGGGCCGCCTTCTGGCTGCTCAACCCGACGCTATGGCACGATCCCTTCCACCGCCTGGCCGACTCGCTCTTTTTCCACCTGCGCTACTCGCAAGGGTCGCGGGTCGAGATGGCCGGCTATCCCTGGTATCAGCCCCTGTACTGGATCTCCCGCTCGCCGCCTTTGCTCTGGCATCCCGACGTTTTCTTTTACCTGGGCCTCGATGGGGTGATCTTTTGGCTGGCCCTGCCCGGCCTCTATTGGGAGTGGCGCGAACGCCGCTGGGTGGTGGTCTGGATCGCCGTCGGCCTGCTTTTCTTGCTTGCCTGGCCCACCAAATGGCCCCAATATACCCTCATCCTGACACCACCCCTCTGTCTGGCCGCCTCGTCGGCGCTGCGGCACCTCTACCGCTGGTTCCAGGAGCAGGAAACCTATTGGGAATGGCTGCGGCAGATGGTCCCCAGCCCGCCGCCGGCTTTTTGGATTGCCGTCGCCCTGTTGGTTGTGGCCGTGGCCGGGGGCTATACGGCCATCACCCTGGAAACGACGCTGGGACGGATCGGCTGGTCGCACCTGACCGACGAAAATACCCTGCTGCCCACCAACACCGTCTATGCCCTGGCGCCCGGTCCGGGCGAGCAGATGATCCTGGGCACCGACAGGGGGGCGGCGGTCTGGTCGCCGCCGGCAGCGACCGACCTGCCCGACCGATGGCTGGTTTTCACCCGGGAGAATTCGGGCCTGCCCGGCAACCGCGTGCTGGCCGTGGCCAGAGACCAGGCGGATCGCCTCTGGTTCGGCACGGAGGCCGGGCTGGCCGGGTATGATGGCACGGCGTGGCAGACCTGTCCGGTCAGGGAGATGGGGCTATCGGGGGAACAGGTCCACGCTCTGGCGGTGGGCAGCGATGGCCGTCTGTGGGTGGGCACCGACGCCGGTGCGGCGGTCTGGGATGGGCAAAGCTGGACGCCCTTCACAACCGCCTCGTCGGGCCTGGAGGATAACCGGGTGCTTGCGCTGGCGATCCAGCCCCGGCCGGAAGGCGATCGGGTGTGGTTTGGCACTCACGCCGGGTTGAGTTGCCTGGATACGGCCACAGGCCAATGGCAGAGCTTTCCCACCGACTCGGACGTGGTCGTCCTGCTGGTGGACTCGCACGACCGGCTGTGGGCCGGGACGCTGGGCGGGGGGTTGGGGCGGTGGGATGGCACGGCCTGGCAGTTCTACCGCACCGGCAACTCGGATATTCCGTTCAACTCGGTGGAGGCGCTGGCCGAGGTCGCGCCAGGCGTCCTGTGGGTGGGGACGGCCCCCCCCACAGAGGTCGGCGGTGTGCTGGCCGAGTTCGATGGGCAAAAGTGGAAGGTGCACACGCCGCGCAACTCTGGCTTTTCCGGGGCCGAGCCGCTGGCCATTGCCCGGGATGCCCAGGGGCGGTGGTGGATCGGCACCCGGACCGCCGGCGTGGATATTTACCGGGCAGAGGAGTAGAATCCCTCCCCTCTGTTCCTGGGGCGCCGAGAACGCAGAACAGCGATTTTTCAGCCCTCTCCTTTGACGGGAAGGGGAGGCTATGTTAGAATAGAGCGCTTTCAAGACCGGCTTTGCATGCAGGAGGGACAGGACGACAATGGCGTCTATCGAAACACCGCAGTGGGTGCGAGATGCAGTTTTCTATCAAATCTTTCCCGATCGGTTTGCCAGGAGCGAGCGGGTGCCCAAGCCCTCGAATCTGGAACCGTGGGACAGCCCGCCGACCGTATATGGCTTCAAGGGGGGTGATCTGTGGGGGGTCATCGAGCACCTGGATTACCTGGTGGACCTGGGAGTGACAGCCATCTATTTTACCCCCATCTTTCAATCGGCGGCCAACCACCGCTATCATACCTACGACTATTACCGGGTGGACCCTATCCTGGGTGGAAACGATGCCTTGCGCGCCCTGCTGGACGAGGCTCACCGGCGCAACCTCCGCGTTGTGCTGGATGGGGTGTTTAACCACACCGGGCGGGGCTTTTTCCAGTTCCATCACATCGTGGAAAATGGAGCGGCGTCGCCCTATGTGGATTGGTTTCTCGTCAAAAGCTATCCGCTGCGGCCCTACGATGCCCCCCGGGGCCAACACGGTTACGAGGCGTGGTGGAACATGCCGACCCTGCCCAAACTGAACGTCGCTACGCCGGCCGTGCGTCAGTTCCTGTGGGATGTGGCTGCCCATTGGATCGAGTTTGGCATAGACGGCTGGCGGCTGGATGTGCCGGCCGAGATCGATGACGACGAGTTCTGGCGGGAGTTCCGCCGCCGGGTCAAGGCTGCCAACCCAGAGGCCTACATCGTGGGCGAAATCTGGTTCGAGTCGCAACGGTGGCTGCAGGGCGATCAGTTCGATGCCGTGATGAACTACCTGATCGCCAGGGCCTGCCTGGGCTACTTTGTGGGCGACAATCTGTTGCACACCGAGGTGGCCCAATGTGGCTACAAGCAGATCGCTCCCCTGGACGATCGGGCCTTTGCCGCCGAGATCACCCGCAACCTGGGCCTCTATGCCCGCCCGATTACCGAGGTGCAGCTCAACCTGCTGGGCAGCCATGATACGCCGCGCTTCAAAACCCTGGCCCGGGGCGACACGTCGGCCTATCGTCTGGCGCTCCTGTTTGTGATGACCTACCCGGGCGCGCCATGCATCTACTACGGCGATGAAATCGGCCTGGAGGGGGGGCACGATCCGGGCTGCCGGGGGGCCTTTCCCTGGGACGAGAAGCTATGGGATCACGACCTGCGGGAGTATGTGCGGCGTTGCATCGCCCTGCGCAAGGCCCATCCGGCCCTGCGGCGGGGTGACCTGGCCTGGCTGTTCGTGGGGCAGGGTGTGCTGGCCTATGGCCGGAAGCTCGACGCCGAAACCGTGGTGGTGGTGCTGAACAACAGCCGACGCCCCGTGACGTTGAGCGTGCCCGTGGCCGGCTACCTGGACGATGGCGCCCTGCTCCGCGAGGTATGGAGGGGCACAACCCTGCGGGTGGCCCACGGGCGCGCCGAGGGGATCCAGGTCCCGGCCCGCGCGGGGACTGTGTTAGAGCTTGTCTGAAAACCACCAGGGACACGAACTATTTCCTTCGTGTTCCTTGGTGACCTGTAGGGCAGGCTTTCAGCCTGCCCGCACGGCCCGGAAGGGCCCGTCCGACCCCCGTTTTCGGATAGGTTCTTCGAGTCGGCGGTCGGGCGTGTCTTTTTGCCGTCGAGGGTGTTTTGTTATTCGTGGAGAGTTGAGGAGGGGAGAGGCGATGAAGGTTGCTGTGGACGCAATGGGGGGGGATCATGCGCCGGGCGTGGTAGTGGATGGAGCGGTCCAGGCGGCCCGCGATCTGGGCATCGAGATTGTCCTGGTGGGGCCCCAGGAGGTGCTCCGGGCCGAGCTGGCCAGGCACGAGGCGGCAGCCTTGCCCCTGACCATCCATCACGCCGGCGAGGTTGTGGCCATGGACGAGCACAACCCGGCGGCGGCCGTCAAAGCCAGGAAGGACTCTTCGCTGGTGGCCGGCATGGACCTGATCAAACGCCGCGAAGCCGATGCCTTTTTCACCGCCGGCCATTCAGGGGCGGCGCTGGCAGCGGCGCTCTTTCGCCTGGGGCGCATCCGCGACATCAAGCGCCCGGCCCTGTCCACCATCTTTCCCAGCCAGACCCCCCAGGGCCATTGCTTTCTGCTGGACATCGGGGCGAACGCCGACTGCAAGCCGGAATACCTGCTCCAATTTGCCATTATGGGCGCGGCCTATGCCGGGCGGGTGCTGGGGGTGCCCAACCCTCGTGTGGCCATCGTGTCCAACGGCGAAGAGGAGGGCAAGGGCAATCAACTGGTGCAGGAGACCGTGCCCCTGCTCAAAGCCGGTGCCCTCAACTTTGTGGGCAACGCCGAGGGCAAAGATATCCCGGCGGGCATCGCCGACGTCGTGGTCACCGACGGCTTTACCGGAAACGTGATCGTCAAACTGTCGGAAGGGGTGGCCAAATTCTTGCTGGACCTGCTCAAACAAGAGATCACCGGCCGTACCATGTCGAAGGTAGGGGCGTTGCTGGCCAAACCCGCTTTTGACGAGGTCAGGCGTCGCCTCGACTACCGCGAGTATGGTGGGGCGCCGCTCCTGGGCGTGGACGGCGTCGTGATCGTCGGTCACGGTCGGTCCGATGCCTACGCCATCCGGAACGGCATCCGCACGGCGGCCCAGGCGGTGGAGAACGGCATCCTGGAAGCGATCAAAGAGGGGATTGCCCCCTATGAACGATAGTTCGCTCCGGCGAACCGAGTCTGTGAGGAAGAAATGAACAAACGAGATACCCGGCAACGGGTTGTGATTACCGGTATGGGAGCCCTGACTTCCCTGGGCTTGAGTGTGGAGGAAACCTGGGCCGGGTTGGTGGCCGGTCGGTCGGGCATTGGCCTCATCACCCAATTTGATGCCAGCAATCTGCCGATCCGCATCGCCGGCGAGGTGAAGGGGTTTGACCCCACCGCCTATATGGACCTCAAAGAAGCACGGCGCATGTCCCGCGCGTCACAATTGTCCATAGCCGCCGGGATACAGGCCATGGCCGACGCCGGGCTGGGGGACCGGGTGCCCGCTCCGGATCGGGCCGGCGTGGTCATGGGCACGGGGATCGGGGGGTTCGAGATGGCGCTCGAAGCGTGGGAGACCTACAAGAGCAAAGGGCTGAGACGGGTCAATCCCTTTACCGCCATGGCCATGCTGTGCAACATGCCGGCCCACCACCTGGGCCTGCGCTTTCAGTGCCAGGCCTACAACAACACGGTCGTGACCGCCTGCGCCTCGGGCACCCAGGCCATCGGCGAGGCGGCCCTGGCCATCCAGCGGGGCGTCGCCGACCTGATGCTGGCCGGCGGGGTGGAGGGGATGATCCACGAGGTGATCATCGGCGCCTTTACGGCCATGCGCGTCCTGGCCAACGATAATGAACATCCGGAACGGGCGTGCAAACCGTTCGACGCCCGGCGGGATGGCTTTGTCAGTGCCGAAGGGGCGGGGGTGCTGGTGTTGGAGCGCCTGGACAAGGCCCTCGACCGGGGGGCGCACATCTATGCCGAAGTGCTGGGCTATGCGGCCAATACCGACGCCTACCACGCCGCCATCCCCGACCCGGAAGGGGCTGGGGCGTTCCGGGTGATGAAATGGGCGCTCGAAAGCGGCGGGGTGCCACCGGACGAGGTCGATTATATCAACGCCCACGGCCCCGGCACCGAGGTCGGCGATCCGATCGAGACAAAGGCCATCAAGGACCTGTTTGGCGAGCGTGCCTATCGCATTCCCATCAGTTCTACCAAATCCATGGTCGGGCATGCCCTGGGCGCTGCCGGGGCGATTGAGGCCCAGGCCTGTGTCAAAACCATCACCGACGGAATGATTCACCCCACCATCAACTACGAGGTCCCCGATCCGGAGTGCGACCTGGACTATGTGCCCAACGTGGCCCGCCGGGCCGACGTCCGCACCACCCTGTCCAACTCCTTTGGGCTGGGTGGGCAAAACGCCTGTCTGGTGCTTCGGCGCTTTGAGGAGTGAAGGGGCGATGCAGATTATCACCAACGAGAAGCTGGTTGCTCATCGGGCACGCCTGGGCAAGATCGCCATCGTGGTCGGGCTGGGATTCCTGATCGCGGGGTTGATCATCTCCCTGACGTTGCAGCAGCTCCCCTGGTTTTGGGTTTCTTTTGCCTGCCTGCTGCTGGGCCTGCTGGCGTCCAGCGTGGGCACCTTTAACATCAACCGCTGGGTGCGGGAGCCGCGGGCCGATCAGGCCCTGGCCCAGGCGTTGAAGGGCTTTGACGACCGCTACCGGCTGTACAACTATTTCCTGCCCGCCCCGCACGTGCTGCTCAGCCCGACAGGGCTTTACGTGCTGACGGCTATGGGGCAGGACGGGGTGATCCGGTATGAAGGCAACCGGTTCCGGCGCAATTTCAACCTGGGGCGCGTTTTGCGCTTTATGGCCGACGAGGGGCTGGGACGGCCGTTCGAGGTAGCCGACAGCGAGGTCCGTGCCTTGCAGCGGTTTCTGGAGGCGCACGGCGTGGACGATGAGGTGGACATCCAGAATGTGCTGGTGTTCTACAACCCCCGGGCCCGTCTGGAGGTGGAGGACCCACCCCGGCCGGTGGTGGAGCCCAAGAGGCTGAAAAAAATGATCCGGGCGCAGCCGGGGTCGAAACTGACCGGCGCCCAGTATCGGCAGCTACAGGACCTGTTTGAGGAGGTGGTTGCCTGAGCGGGCGCCAGAGAGGAGGCCCGTCACCCCGGCCAGGAATGACGGGCCTCCTTTTCTCCTGAACAAAAAAAGCCCTGACGCCGGTCAGGGCAATGGAACCGATCCGGAGCGGCGAGAAAGGGCGGCGGATCCTCATTGGAAGGCACAGGACCGGCGGCCCAGGAGCCCCCTCCGTGGCGCATCGGGAGGTTCCGGGCCCCGGCAGCCCCCAATGTGCCGGCGGTTATTCGACGGTGCCGGCCACGCGCTGCTTGAAGCGGTATGTGATCCGCCCCCGGGTCAGGTCATAGGGTGAAAGCTCGACCATCACCCGGTCGCCCAGCAACACGCGGATGTAGTACCGGCGCATCTTCCCCGACAGGTAGGCCAGGACTTCGTGGCCGTTGTCCAGCCGGACCCGGAACTGCGTGCCGGGAAGTGCCTCCACGATAGTGCCTTGCAGTTCGATCTTGTCTGCGCTTTCTTTGGGCAAAGGATCCTCCTTCCGCCGCCGGTCGCTACCTGGAATTCTGCCTGGCTTCGCGCTGCCGTTGTCGGCGGCGAGCCCGGCGGATGGCCCGCTGGCGCTCGATGCGCCGCATTTCGCTGGGCGAAATGTACCACCGCTTACGCCGGGCATCGCTCAGGATCCGCTCCTTCATGACCTCTTTGCGGAAGCGCTTGAGCAGATTTTCCTGCGACTCGCCTTCTTTTAGACTTACGGTCGCCAATCGTTTCACCTCCTTCTCGGTGGAATGATCCCCAGATCACCTGCAAAGAAAACCCGGCTTGCGGGCCAACCTGCGCCGATTCGCAGCCGGGTTCAAGACTCAGCCCCGATCTCTGCCGCAGAACACCACTGCGCGGTGCCTTGACCGCCGGAAAAGCGATCCCCGCGATGTCAGAATGGTGTTCCTGCGGGCCACTGCTTCGTCTACATGGTGACTGTTCTCCCCAGCCAGGCTCGCCCGCCGGCCTGTTTCCCTGCCGATCCATCTCCGCCGTTCGCCCCGGCGCAGATAACAAAGCCATTATACCAGATTTTTACAGGGACGTCAAAGCCGGAGGTGGGGCAGGCAAGTTCCCCGCGAGGGCCTTTGCCCCTGGGCGCGGTCAACGTTCGGCCAGGTAGGCCACGGTGACGCCTGAGCCCCCTTCTCCCTCCTCGCCGGGGCGGTGGGACTTGACCAGAGGGTGGCTGCGCAACTGCTGCCGCACCGCCTGCCGCAGCGCCCCGGTCCCCTTGCCGTGGATGATCCGCACGAAGGGCAGCCCGGCCAGGAAGGCATCGTCCAGGTACTTGTCCAGACGGGGTAGCGCCTCCTCCACCCGCTGCCCCCGCAGGTCCAGCTCGATGCCCGGAGAGGCAGGGGCCTCGCCGAGAAGGATCCGCGGCGCCTGCGGTTCAGGGGCTTTGCGGTAGACACGCCGTTCCAGACCCTGGCGGGGGACGCGGGCGCGAAAGCTGCCCACCTGCACCTCGGCGGTGTCCCCTTCCAGGGCGGTCACCTGGCCGCTGGTGCCCAGCCCCGCGACCCACACCGTATCGCCCACGGCTATCTCGCCGGGCAGGGCGATCTCCTCGGCCGGGGGTGGCGGAGGGGGCGGGGCCGCGGCCTTTTCTTTCTCGGCCAGGCGGGTCCGGGCCTGCTCCAGCCATTCCTCCACCATCGTGGGCTGGCGCCGGCGCTCGGCCAGTTCGGCGCGCAGGGCATCGATCTCCTGGCGGACCGCAGCCAGCTCGCGGCGGGCCTCGGCGCGGGCTTCGGCCAGGATGGCCGTCCGCTCCCCTTCGATGGCCGCCAGGCGTGCGGCCAGGCGGCGTTCCTGCTCGGCGACCCGCCGCTGGGCCAGCAGCGCTTCGTCGCGGGCCAGGATCGCCTGGCGATGGGCCTGTTGGATCTCTTGCAGCAGCGACTCGGTTTGCAACTCTTCCGGCGAGACGAGGGCCTGGGCGGCCTGGACGATGCCCGGGTCCAGCCCCAACCGGTCGGCGATGGCAAAGGCATTGCTGCGGCCCGGCAGCCCGATCTGCATCCGAAAGGTGGGCGACAGCGTCTCCAGGTCGAACTCCATGCTGGCATTTTCTACGCCGGGTGTGGTGTGGGCAAAAGCCTTCAATTCGGAATAGTGCGTCGCCACCAGGGTGGTGATCCGCCGCTCCAGCAGGTGCGACAGGATGGCCCGCGCCAGGGCCGATCCTTCCACCGGGTCGGTACCGGCGCCCAGTTCGTCCAGCAGCACCAGACAGCGCTCGTTGGCGTGGCGGAGGATGTAGACGATATTGGTCAGGTGGGCGGAAAAGGTGGACAGCGATTGCTCGATGGACTGCTCATCGCCGATGTCGGCATAGACCTGCTCGAAAACCGACAAGGCCGATCCTTCGGCCACCGGCAGGTGCAGGCCCGACTGAGCCATGGCCACCATCAGGCCCACCGTCTTCAGGGAGACGGTTTTGCCGCCGGTATTGGGCCCGGTGATGACCAGGATAAAGTCGTCGTCCAGGTACACGTCAATGGGCACCACCTTGTGGGGATCGAGGAGCGGGTGCCGGGCCTGCCGCAGATCGAGGGTGGAGCCCGGATGTCTGGCATTTGCCGCCTGCCTGAACGGCACGATCTGGGGTTCCGTAGCCGCCAGGGCATGGGCGTAGCGCGCCTTGGCGGTGATCAGGTCCAGTTCGGCCAGGGCTTCCACCGTCCAGGCCAGCTCGTCGGCCAGATCGCCCACCCGGGCCGAGAGCTGGGCCAGGATCCGCTCGACCTCTTTTTGCTCTTCGATCTGAAGCTGGCGCCAGCGGTTGCCCATCTCCACCGCCGACAGCGGTTCGATGAACAGGGTCGCGCCACTGGCCGACGTATCGTGGACGATGCCGGGAATGCGCCCCTTGAACTCGGCCCGGATAGGGATGACGTAGCGCCCGCCCCGCTGGGTGACCAGGGCCTCTTGGAGATAGCCGGCATAGCGCGGGTTGGTCAGGATGCGGTTCAGCTTTTCCAACAGCCGCTCGTGAGCGGTGCGCAGCTCGCGACGGATGTGGGCCAGCTTTTCACTGGCATGGTCCACGACCTCGCCCGCATCGCTGATGCAACGTTCTATTTCGTGGACCAGGGGCTCGCACGGCTCAATGCGGGCCGCGATGTCGGCCAGGAGGGGCACCTCCTGTTGCAGGCGCGCCAGGGTACGCCGCACCCGCCCTCCCACCCGCAGGGTGCTGTGGAGATCGAGGAGGTCTGCCGGCGACAAGATGCCGCCGCGCCTGGCAAGCCCGGTCAGCGGTCGCACATCGTGAACCCCACCCAGGGCCAGGCCGCCGTGAGTGTCCAGCAGGTAGCGGGCCTCGCGGGTCTCGCGCAGGCGGCGCTCGACTTCGGCAAAAACCGGCGAAGGTTGCAGGGTCAGGGCCAGCTCTGTGCCGGCCGAGAACGACGTATGTTGTGCCAGGCGGGCCAGGACCTGGGGAAAATCGAGGGTGTTCAGATGTTTCTGATCCATAGAGGTCAATAGAACAGGGAAGAAAAAATCTCAGGGGGCTGTCCTTTGGGCATCCACGGCCGGAGGGTGACGAGGGCTACAGAGAGAAACCTGTAAAAGATCGGAATCAACCGGGAACCGTGGAAATAACCGGTTACATTTTGGCGAAAGCCCCCACCGGCCTCAATCGGGGCCCGCAGGACGTACGCGATGGCGACAATGCTCAGGCCCACCCAAACGGCGGCCAGGAGAAAGCCGATGATCAGCCCTCCCAATTGATCGATCTGCCGGATGCCGGGCAGTTCGGTATCTTTATAAGTCCGGCCTAGCACAAAGTTGAGGGGCACGGCCGTCAGGACCAGGATCAGCAGGAAGGCGATGGCTTCGAGCGATTCGTCAGGCTGCTGGCCGCCAAAAAAGGCGAGCCAGCGGGCAAGGCGGGTGTAGAAGGTCATGGCCACCACGGCGGCTATGTAGAGCACCGCCAGGCCAAGAAACATCCGCACCAGGCCCCGGATGAATCCCCAGGCCGCCCCTCCCAGCATAGCAAAGCCGATCAAAATGTCAAACGGGTTCAGCCAGGCCGGTAAAAGTCCCATTTCATCCCCTTTGTTGTAGAAGCGCCTGGCAGGCCGCACCTGCCAGGCG
>DAOTXL010000064.1:0-7269 GCA_034435455.1 Anaerolineae bacterium | reverse complement strand
TGCAACTCAGCGGCACGGACAACACCGTAGTCGGGAATTTCATCGGCACGGATGTCAGCGGAGGGCACATCCTGGCCAATGAAGATGGCGTCAGGATCGGCGGCGGGGCCAGCCACAATGTTGTCGGTGGTCAAACCCCTGGGGAGCGCAACGTAATCAGTGGGAATCACAACAATCAGGTCGAGCTCTCGGGCGCCGGGACAGAGTACAACGTGGTCCAGGGCAACCTGATCGGCACAGACGCCGGTGGCACGCGGGCATTGCGTGACCTGGCCCCCACGGGAGGCTCGGGTGTGAGCCTCCACAGCGGCGCCCGGCGTAACGTGATTGGACCCGGCAACGTCATTGCGGGAGTTGCTTTCGGTGTGGCTATAGGCCTTGAGGGTACGAACGACAACACCATCACCGGCAACTGGATCGGGACGGATGTCAGCGGCACCGGCGTGATCGGTGTTTACTACTGCGGCGTCTCGGTGAGCGGCGGCGCGCAGAGAAACCGGGTCGGCCCGGCGAACCGCATTGCCCACAGCGGCAATCTGGGGGTGCAGGTCCAGGGTGCGACCACCCTCAGCAACACGATCACGGCGAACGCCATCTACAACAACGGCAAGGGCATCGGAAATCAGGACGGCGGCAACGCCTCCCTGCCCCCGCCGGTCATCGCCACGGCGACAATCACGACTGTGACCGGCACGGCGCTGCCTGGCGCAAGGCTGGAAGTCTTTTCGGACCGTGAGGACGAGGGCCAGGTATACGAAGGGTGGATCACGGTGACCGCCAGCGGCGTGTTCACCTTCACGAAACCGGCAGGGTTGACCGGGCCCCATGTAACGGCCACCGCAACCGATGCGGCGGGCAACACCTCCGAGTTCTCCGCGCCGGTGCTGGCCGTGATACACACCGGGACGCTCACCGTCACCAGCCCGCTGGACAGCGGCCCGGGAACGCTGCGCCAGGCCATCCTGGACGCCTGGCCCGGCAATACGATCACCTTCGACCCCGTTGTGTTCCCGCCCGCTCATCCGGTCACGATCTCCCTGACCAATCCGCTGCCGCCCCTCTCGCAGGGCCACATCACCATTGACGCCAGCAACGCCGGGGTCATCCTGGACGGTGGAAACCTGGCCGGGGACGCGAACGGCCTGGTGCTTGCCTCTGACCACAACGCCGTGCGCGGGCTTCAGATCCTTCATTTTGGCGGCATCGGCCTCTATGTCAACGACGGCCGGGACAATGTCATCGGGGGCGACAGGTTCCAGGGGACTGGGCCGACGGGGCAGGGGAACCTGGCCAGCGCCAATGCATTCGGCATGGCCATCAAGGGCGAAAACGCCGTTGGAAACGTGGTGATCGGCAATCTGATCGGCACCGATTCGACCGGCACATCGGCCCTGGGCAACTATCTGGTCGGACTGCAGCTTCAGGATGGAGCTTCCTACAACCGGATCGGCGGGACGTCGCCGGCCGAGCGCAATGTGGTAAGCGGCAACCCGGAGCGAGGCATTCAGATCATCGGGGAGGGCGTGACCGGCAACGCCGTGATCGGCAACTACATTGGTACAGATATTACCGGTATGAAGCCGCTCGGCAATGGCCGGGGCGGGGTGGTCATCGAGAGCGGCGCGGACAACAATGTCGTGGGCGGGACGGCGCCAGGAGAGCGGAACGTCATCAGTGGAAACGGATGCGGCGCCCTCATGAGCGACTCGGATACCACCGGTAACGTAGTCATCGGCAACTACATCGGCACGAATGCCACCGGTACGGCGGCGCTCGGCAACGACTATGGGGTTGGCATCTGGATGTCGGGTTTCAATCGAGTGGGAGGCACGACAAGTCTCGAACGGAACGTTATCAGCGGGAATGGCACCGGAGTCGCCATCGGCGGCAAGGAGATGTCCGACAACCTGGTCCTGGGGAATTACATTGGGACAGACCCGACCGGCACCTGGGCCATTCCCAACGGCAGCGGCGTCAGCATCAACGAAGGCACGCGGCACAACTTTGTCGGTGGGATGACCCCTGCGGAGGTCAACGTGGTCAGTGGTAACGGTATCGGCGTGCGGATCGGCAACGATGGCATTATGTACAACTGGGTGGCCGGCAACGCCATTGGTGTGAGTGCTGACGGTCTCTCCGGCTTGGGTAATACCTGGGTGGGGGTGTTGTTGGAAGAATACTCCAGCAATAACTTTGTCCAAGGCAATGCCATTGCCTACAACACCGAAGCCGGGGTGTATGTGACCGATTCGTTCTACAACGTCATCCGCCGCAACTCGATCCACAGCAACGGCGCGCGCGGCATCGTCCTCACCAATGGCGGCAACCAGATGCTGCCCGCGCCGGTCATCCTCGCCGTTACCGAAACCAGCGTCTTCGGTACGGCCTGTCCCGGCTGCACGGTAGAGGTCTTTTCGGACGCCGAGGACGAGGGCCGGGTCTACGAGGGAAGCGCCGTCGCCAGCGCTGCAGGCACGTTCTCGTTCACCAAACCAACTGGCCTCACCGGGCCTTTCATCACCGCCACGGCTACCGACGGCCAGGGGAACACATCCGAGTTCTCGGCGCCGCAGCGGGTGTGGAACCGGCTGTACTTGCCGATGGTTCTGAAAGGATAACCAAGAAGGGTGGTGGTCTGAGGAGGTGCAGCATGCGCTACCGGTGGCTGAGAAGCGGCATCGCTTTCTTGTTACTATCGTTCCTCCTGGCCCCGCCGCCTGTGCCTGCGGCCGCGCCTAGCCAATCTGCCGGCTGGCATGTCGTCGGCCAGATCGGCGGGCCGACCAGCGCAGTGGCGGTGCAGGAAGGCTATGCCTACGTCGGCGTCGGCCTGCGGCTGGTCGTGCTGGACGTGACAAACCCGGTCACGCCCACCGAAGTGGGCGCCACCGCACCCTTTCCCTACTTCCTTGAGGACGTTGCCGTCATCGGCACGCATGCCTACGTTGCCGCAGGTGGGGCCGGCCTGCGGGTAGTGGACGTCTCCGATCCCGCTAACCCGGTCGAGATCGGTGCCTGGGACTCGCCCGGCTACGCCGAAGGAGTGGCCGTGGCTGGCAATACGGTGTACCTGGCCGACGGGCCGTATGGCCTGCGCGTGGTGGACGTCTCCGACCCGGCGCACCCTGTCCCGGTTGGTGCGGCCTACGATATGAACTATGCCTTCGAGGTGGCGGTGTCGGGTCATCACGCCTACCTCGCTGCAGCCGGGGCGGGGCTGCTGGTGGCGGATGTGACGGACCCGGCCCATCCGGTGGAGATGGCGTCTCTGGACACGCCGGGCTATGCGTACGGCGTCGCTGTGAGCGGCACGCTTGCCTACATCGCCGATGCGTGGGAGGGCTTGCAAGTTGCGGATGTGACCGACCCGACCAATCCGGGTCTGCTCGGAGCCTGTGAGACCGGTCCCGGTTGGGCATTGGCAGTAGGGGTCGCCGGGAACAGAGCGTACGTTGCGAATGGCGCCGGTGGTCTGCGCGTGGTCGACGTCACCAACCCCCATAATCCCCACACCACTGGAATCTACGAGACCTCAGGGCTTTTCCGCAAGATCGCCGCTACCGGCAGCACGGTTTACGTGGCCGATCAGCGCAGCGGCCTGCGGATGTTCGACGCGGCCGACGAGGCCCATCCAACCCAGGTGGGCCTATATGGCCCGTTGGCCAATGCCCGTTATGTGACAGTGGATGGCTCCTACGCCTACGTGGCCGCGGGGTTTTCGGGCCTGCGGGTGGTTGACATCTTTGACCCAACCCGGCCCAGGGAGATTGCTGCCTACGACACGGAAGGGGGGTACGCCGCCAGCATCGTGGTCAGCGGCACCCACGCTTATCTGGCAACGTACCTGAGCAGGTCATGGGGTCTGCACGTCTTTGACATCTCCGATCCGGCGAATCCTGAGAGGATCGCCTACGGCCCCACCCCCTGGGGCGCCTATCGCGAGATAGCGCTCCAGGGCGATACGCTCTACATCGCCGATGAATGGGGACTAAGCCTGATTGACGTGAGCAACCCGGCGGCCCCGGGCCACCTGGGCTCTATCCGGTTGAATCAGAACGAGCAAGACACCGTTGGCGTAGCCGTTCAGGGCAGCCTGGCCTACGTGGCCGATGCCGGCGACGGCGTCAAGATCGTGGACGTCTCCGATCCTGCCCACCTGTCGCTGGTAGGCGTGTACAGACCGCCTGTCGCGGCTCTCGGGGTGGCCGTCGCCGGTGAGACTCTTTACGTAGCCGCCCATGGTGATGGGCTGCGGATTGTGGATGTGTCTAACCCCGCCGCACCGGTCGAATTAGGTTCATATGATACGCCGGGCATGGCGAACAGCGTGTCGCTCGCCGGCAGCCATGCCTATGTCGTCGACGATGGCGGAGGAATGTGGGAAATCGACGTCTCCAACCCCATTTCCCCGACACTGGTCGCTGCCTATGATACGCCGGGGTTGGGCTGGCAGGCGGACCTGGTCGGCGACGTTGCCTATGTTGCCGATGGGCGTGGCGGGCTTCTCATCCTTGAGAGAACGGCGGGTGGGGCAACGGGCGGATCGGTGGAGCCACTCCTGGTTTCTGATCCTGATCTCACAACCGCCGGAGCCCCCAGGGAGCCACGGCGTGTGACGTCTGCTTCTCAAGGAATCTGCGTTGTCACCAGCACTGCCGACAGCGGGCCGGGAACGCTGCGGCAATGTCTTCTGAGTGTCGCTAGTGGCGATGTCATTGCCTTCGACCCGGTCATCTTCTCGCCCACCAGCCCGATGACGATCAGCCTCCTCAGCCCGCTTCCCTGGCTCAGCCAGGGACAGGTGACCGTGGACGCATCCAATGCTGGCGTGATCCTGGATGGCAGCAGCACGCCAGCGGGAACGCACGGTCTGGTGATCGCCTCGGACAGCAATATCATCCAGGGCTTGCAGATCCTGCACTTTCCGGGCAACGGCGTAAACGTGCAGGACGCGGCAAGTTACAACCGAATTGGCGGAAACAGGCTGCAAGGAAGCGGTCCCGTCGGACAGGGCAACCTGCTCAGCGGAAATGGCGGTGCCGGTCTGATGATTGGCGGCAGCGGTGCTATGAGCAACACCGTGACGGGCAACTTCATCGGCACGGATAGCAGCGGCGAGCGCATCCTGCCCAACGACCGTGGGGTGGGCATCGGCAGTGGGGCAAGCTACAACGTGGTCGGCGGCCTGACCCCCGGCGAGCGCAATCTGATCAGCGGCAACCGCGGTAACCAGGTCGAGCTTTGGGACGCCGAGACACAGCACAACATAGTGCGGGGCAACCTGGTCGGCACGGATGCCAGCGGCGCCTTCGCCCTCCAGCCCCTGTCTCCCACAGGTGGCTCCGGCGTGGCTCTCCACAGCGGCGCCCGACATAATGTGATTGGCCCTGCCAACGTCATTGCGGGAGTTGCTTTCGGTGTGGCTATAGGCCTTGAGGGTACGAACGATAACATCATTACTGGCAACCTGATCGGGACGGACGTCAGCGGAAACGGCGCCATCGGCAACTACTATCACGGTGTCTCGGTCAGCGGCGGCGCGCAAAGGAACCGGATCGGCCCGGCGAACCGAATTGCCTACAACGGCGGCACTGGCGTGCTGGTGGACGGGGCCGCCACCCTCAGCAACACGATCACGGCGAACGCGATCTACAAAAATGCAACTGAAGGGATCGCGACGAACAATGGGGGAAACGCCTCCCTGACCCCGCCTATCCTCTTTAGCGCCAGCATCACCACTGTTGTGGGCGTGGCACCGCCTGGCGCCACGGTAGAGGTTTTTTCCGATTGGGAAGATGAAGGCAAGGTGTACGAGGGGCAGACCACGGCCGCCGCCTCCGGCGCCTTCACATTCACGTTGCCCAGCGGGTTGGTCGGTCCCAACGTCACCGCAACGGCAACCGATGCAGCGGGCAACACCTCCGAGTTCTCTGCTCCGGTGCTGGCCGTGATACACACCGGGACGCTCACCGTCACCAGCCCGTTGGACGGCGGTCCGGGAACGCTGCGCCAGGCCATCCTGGACGCCTGGCCCGGCAACACCATCACCTTTGACCCGGCTGTGTTCCCTCCCACTTCTCCTGTGACGATCTCGCTGTCCAGTCCGCTACCCGCTATCTCGCAGGGATACGTCACGATAGACGCCAGCGACGCCGGGGTGATCCTGGATGGCAGCGCCCTGCTGGCAAACTCCAACGGTCTGGTGCTTGCTTCTGACCACAACGTGGTCAGGGGACTGCGTATCGTCGGCTTCGGTGTCGGGATTGACGTCAACGGCAGGCACAATGTCGTCGGAGGAGACCGTACGGTGGGCACCGGACCGACTGGGCAGGGCAACGTGGTCAGCCGCAATTCCACAGGCATCGCGTTGCGCGGCGACGATGCGCGCCATAACATACTGCTCGGCAACCTCGTCGGCACAGACGCAAACGGATTGGCAGCCTGGCCCAACGAGATCGGGATCGGGGTCTACGACGCGGCCAGATACAACCGGGTCGGGGGTACAACCCCCGGGGAGCGCAACGTGGTAGCCGGCAACAGCGCGAAGGGGATCGACCTGCTGGGCGAGGGGGTCATGGGCAATGTCGTCGCCGGCAATCAGATCGGCACCGACATCACCGGGCATCATGCGCTGGGGAACGGCCGAGGTGGGATCATCGTCGAGTGTGGGGCATCGGGGAATATCATTGGGGGTAGGACGGCGGCCGAGCGCAACCTGATCAGCGGCCAGATCTATGGCGTGACCATCAGCGATTGGGGCACGGCCAATAACCAAGTCATCGGCAACTGGATCGGCACAGATGCGACTGGAACCGCCCCTTTGCCGAACCACGTCGGCATCTCCATCTGCATGTCCGGCTACAATCGGGTGGGGGGATCGCAGCCGGGCGAGGGCAACGTCATCAGTGGCAACACCGGGCCGGGAGTCACCTTCTGCAGCGGGGGGGAGAACAACAATCTAGTGTTGGGCAACCGGATCGGCACAGACGTCGGTGGCATCAGCGCAGTTGGGAATGGGGAAGGCGTCGATCTGAACGCCTTGACCTGCCATGTTCTCCTGGGAGGGGCGACTGCGGAGGAGGCCAATGTCATCAGTGGCAACCAGAATTTCGCCGTGCAAGTAGTATGGGCTGGCGTGGACTATAACTTCGTGCTCGGCAACGTCATTGGCACGGACGCCAGTGGATCCGTGCCGCTTGGGAACGGCGTCGCTGGAATCGTCCTGTGGGAACACTCGGCCCACACCTTTGTCCAGGGCAACACGCTCGC
>DAOTXL010000063.1:0-26301 GCA_034435455.1 Anaerolineae bacterium | reverse complement strand
CGCCCCCCCCCCCCCCCCCACCCCCTGGAGCGCCTGGCACCTGAACGCTTACCCTCTCCATACCCGCCTGGGAGCAGAAACCAGGGTAGATCACACAAGGAGGAGCCTGATGACAACAAGGGCAAGGAGCACCGGCCCCGGCAACGGGCACTCGGTACAGATCGGCTTTCTCCGCGAGATGCTGCGGCGGCCCGAAGTGGGAGCCATCATCGGCGCGGCCATCATCTGGCTGCTGTTTGCCCTGGTGCCCAACGCCAGGGCCAACTGGCTGTCGGTGACAGGCATCGCCCGGATCCTGGATCCGGCCTCCACCTTGGGGATCATGGCCATCGCCGTGGCCTTGCTGATGATCGGTGGCGAGTTCGACCTGTCCACCGGGGTCATGACCGGCACGACCGGGCTGGTCGCCGGATTGCTGTCCACCCGCATGGGCTGGCCCCTGTGGCCGGCTATGGCCGTGGCCCTGCTCTTTGCCCTGGCCGTGGGGTATCTCAACGGCTTTATGGTGATCAAAACCGGCCTGCCCAGCTTTATTGTGACCCTGGCCACCTTCTTTGTCCTGCGGGGGGCCAACGTCGGGGTCACCCGGCTGGTGACCGAGCAGGTGTATGTCGGGGGCATTGACAAGACGGTCGGCTTTGAATCGGCGCGCGCGGTATTCAACACCGGAATCCCCATCGGGGGCATCGAGTTCAGGAGTTCGATCCTCTGGTGGATCGCGATGATGCTCATCGCCAGTTGGGTCCTGCTGCGGACCCGGTACGGGAGCTGGATCTTTGCCACCGGCGGCGACGCCAACGCTGCCCGCAACGTGGGCGTGCCGGCCTCACGGGTCAAGATCGCCCTGTTTATGACCACGGCCGTTTCGGCCTGGCTGGTAGGGATGATGAACATTGTGCGCCTGCGCTCGGCGGTGGCCAGCCAGGGGATCGGGCAGGAGTTTGTGTACATCATCGCCGCGACTATCGGCGGCTGCCTGCTGACCGGCGGCTATGGTTCGGTGATCGGAGCCTCTATCGGAGCGATTATCTTTGGCATGGCCCAGGTGGGCATCGTCTTTGCCGGGTGGGACACCGACTGGTTCTACAGCTTTCTGGGGGTTATGCTGCTGGCAGCCGTGCTGGTGAACAACTATACCCGCAAACGGGCCACCGAAATGAGCGTCGCCGCAGCCAGAGCCCGGACGGAAGAGGAGTAGGGCGATGAAAGAGCCGATCCTGGAAGTACGCCACGTGACCAAAGTGTTCGGCAGCGTGATCGCACTGAGCGATGTGTCGTGTCAGGTCTACCCCGGCGAGGTCACCTGCCTGCTGGGGGACAACGGCGCCGGCAAATCAACCCTGATCAAAATCCTGTGCGGCGTGTACCAGCCCACCGAAGGGGAGTACCTGTTCGAGGGCCGGCCGGTGACCTTCCGCTCACCGCGCGAGGCGCTGAGCATGGGCATCGCCACGGTCTATCAGGACCTGTCGCTCATCCCGCTGATGCCGGTCTGGCGCAACTTTTTCCTGGGTGCCGAACCGGAAAAGCGGCTGGGGCCGCTCAGGTGGTACGACATCGCCCTGGCCAAGCGCACCGTGCGCGAGGAGATGGCCAAAATGGGCGTCCTCATCCGCGACCCCGACCAGCCGGTAGGCACCATGTCGGGCGGCGAGCGCCAGTCCATCGCCATCAGCCGCGCCGTCTATTTCGGGGCCAAGGTGCTGATCCTGGATGAGCCGACCGCCGCCCTGGGCGTCAAGCAGGCCGGGATCGTGCTGCATTATATCGTGCAGGCCAGGCGGCGGGGCCTGGGCGTCATCTTTATCACCCACAACCCCAACCACGCCTATCCGGTGGGCGACCACTTTGTCATTCTGCGCCGGGGCCGCATCCTGGGGGACTATCGCAAAGAAGAGATCTCTCAGCAGGAGCTCATCAACCTCATGGCCGGCGGCGAGGATCTGGTCAAGCTCCAGGAGGAGCTGGCAGCGCTGCAGAAAGAACCGATCGAGCTTGCGTGACAGAGGACGGCGAAATGGTGAGCATCAGGCCCGGCCGGCGGGGGATGGTGGGGAACGCTCTGCTCCTGATCGCCCTGGTGGCCCTGGCCGGCGGGGCGGCCCCCGGTTTCGGCCCACGCCCACGGCTCATTTGCGACGGGTCGGTGGGCGCCGATCTGCGGGCCCTGGCCCTGGAGACATGGGGCCGGTTTTTGACCCGGTTTCAGGCCAGAGCCGATTGCTTTGGGGATGTCCATCTGCAGGCAGCCTACAGCCTCGACAGCCGGGCCGGCTACGACCCGGATACGGCCACGGTCACCATCCAGGTGCCGGCCACGGCGGCCATGTTGCAGAGCGGGCTGATCCACGAGTGGGCGCACCATATCGAGTTCCAATGCCCGGCCCACAAGGAGTTGCGCCCGGCCTTTCTGGCTGCCCAAGGCCTGCCGCCCGACACCCCGTGGCGGGCAGAGGGCCTGCCGGCCAACCTGTCGGCCCGCGAATGGGCCCAGATCCCCTCGGAGCAGTATGCCGAGGCGACCGTCGAGGTCGTCCTGGGCGCGCAGCCTATCCCGGCCCCGGTCCCCATCGGCCGGGAAGCGATCGAGGTGATCAAGGCCTGGGCAGCGGGGAGGTGAGAGCCACCCCTGAGCGGCCCGGAATCCCAGGAGGATCGCCATGTTCGAGAGGGTGCTCGTCCCGATTGATGGTTCGGAACATGCCAACCGCGCCGTTGAGACGGCCATTGAGCTGGCCCGGTGCCACGGATCCGAGGTGTTCCTGCTGCACGTCATCCGCGATCTCTCTCTGCCGAAGGAGATCATGGAGATGATCGCCACTGGCGAAATCACCGCGCCGCGGATGCAGATCCTGCAGGATTCCGCCGACATCATCCTGAGCAAGGCGCAGCGAAAGTTCCAGGAGGCAGGGATCGCCAGGGTCCATAGGAAGTGCCTCCTGGGCGATCCGGCCTCTGAGATTCTGAAATTCGCCGGACAAAACGGGGTGGATCTGATCGTGATCGGCCAGCGGGGGTTGGGGCCCAATGAAAGCCTGCTCGGCGGCGTGGCCCGCAAACTGGTCAATATGACCCGGATCTCGTGCCTGATCGTCGCCTGAGCGCCCCCTGCCTGTCAGGATGAACGAGGCAAAGCCGGGGAGGATACAAGACCGATGAACTCTCGGGAGAGGATCCGGCAAACGCTGAACCACCGGGAACCGGATCGCATCCCGTTCGACCTGGGCGGCACCGGGCTGAGCACGATCCACGTTGTAGCCTATCGCAACCTGCGCCGCTACCTGGGCCTGCCCGCGGTGGAGCCGGAGGTGGCCTTTGTCGCCGAGCAGTTGGTCCGCGTTGACGAAGACCTGGCCGAACGGCTGGAGGCCGACGTCCGGCCGGTGCTGCCCGGCCTGCCTTCCACCTTTGCCTACCGCTTTCACGAGGAGGGCAACTACCGGTCCTACTATGACGAGTGGGGCATCGGCTGGCGCAAACCGTTGGACGGGGGGCTTTATTATGACATGTACCACCACCCCCTGGCCAGGGCCACGGCAGTGGATGAGCTACTGGCCTATCCCTTCCCCGACCCGCTGGACGAGGGGCGCCTGGCTCCCCTGCGCAAGCAGGCCGAAGCCGCGCGGGCCAGGGGCAAGGCGGTGGCCCTGGCCGGACCGTGCGCCGGCATCGCCGAAGTCTATTCCTGGCTGCGGGGCTATGAGGAGTATTATGTCGACCTTGTGCGCCACAAGGACTGGGTGGGCGCCCTGCTCAACCGCCTGGTCGAATTCAAGAGCGCCTATTGGGAGCGGGCGCTGGCCGAGATCGGCGATCTGGTTGAGATCGTGGTCGAGGCCGACGATCTGGGCGGCCAGCACGCGCCGCTCATGTCGCCGCGCACCTATCGCCAGGTGATCCAGCCATGGCACAAGCGCCTCTTTTCGTTCATCAAGGCCCAGGCGCCGGTCAAGGTCTTTTATCACACCTGTGGGGCGGTGCGGCCGCTCCTCCCCGACCTGATTGAGGCTGGGATTGATATCCTCAACCCGGTGCAGATCAGCGCGGCAGGCATGGATTTGAAAGAATTGAAGTGCGACTTTGGGCGTGAGCTGGTCTTTTGGGGCGGCGGGGTGGACACGCAGCGCGTCCTGGGCACGGCCACGCCGGCGGAGATCAAGGACCATGTGCAGCGCAACATCGAGGCGCTGGCACCCGGCGGCGGTTTTGTCTTTGCTGCCGTGCACGACATCCAGGCAAATGTGCCACCGGAAAATATTATGGCCATGTGGGAAGCATGGCACGAGTACGCAAGCTACGAGAGGGAATAGAATGACCAAGATTCACGTGGGCCTCCTCGGGGCCGGCCGCATCGGCCGGGTACACGCCGAGAACCTGACCTACCGCATTCCAGAAGCGGCCCTGGTCGCCGTCTCTGACATCCTGGTCGAAGCGGCAGAAAAGCTGGCCGGCGAACTGGGCATCCCGGCGGCCTATCAAGACCACCGGCGGATCCTGGACGACAGGGCGATTGACGCGGTGCTGATCTGTTCCAGCACCGACACCCACGCCCGGTTTATCGAAGAGGCAGCACAGGCCGGCAAGCAGATCTTTTGCGAAAAGCCGATCGCCCTCGACCTGGCCGAGATTGACCACGCCCTGGCGGCGGTGGAGCGGGCCGGCGTCAGGCTGCAAATCGGCTTCAACCGGCGCTTTGACCCCAGTTTTGCCCGCGTGCGCCAGGCCGTCGCCGCCGGCGAGATCGGCGAACCGCACCTGTTGCGCATCACCAGCCGCGATCCGGCGCCACCGCCCCTGGCTTACGTTCAGGTCTCAGGCGGCATCTTTCTGGACATGACCATTCACGATTTCGACATGGCCCGCTTTTTGATGGGCCGCGAGGTCGAGGCGGTCTATGCTGCCGGCAGCGTGCTGGTGGACCCGGCCATCGGCCAGGCCGGCGATGTGGACACGGCAGTGGTCACCCTGCACTTTGCCGGCGGCGCGTTGGGCGTCATTGACAACAGCCGCCGGGCGGTGTACGGTTACGACCAGCGGGTCGAAGTGTTCGGCAGTGGCGGTGTGGTCAGCGCCGACAACGCCTATCCCAACACGGTCCAGATCGGCGACGCGCAGCGCGTCCACCGTGACCTGCCGCTCAACTTTTTCATGGAACGCTATACCGAGTCTTATGTCAATGAGCTGCGCGCCTTTGTCAGGTGCATCATGGACGACACCCCACCGCCGGTATCGGGCCTGGATGGGCGCCTGGCGGTGGTGATGGGCTATGCGGCCCAACGCTCGCTGGTGGAGGGGCGGCCGGTCCGCCTGGATGAGATAGCCCCGGCACAATCAATTTCTCTGGAGAGGATTTAAAAATGTCAGAAAACGTATTACCACCCGGCCTGTTGCCGAGCGACCAGCCCGACCTGTTCTTTGAGGACAACCCCGTCGGGCGACTGAAGAAAGAGATTTGGGAAGCGAGCGATGCCGAGATCGAGGCCATCCTGGCCGAGTACGGCATCCCCTCGCCGGTGGAGTGGGGCAAACCCGGCTCCTACATCCAGACGACGGTGCGCTGGCAGGTGGAGGAGAATCGGCGCCAGAACGACATCGTCTTGATCCCGGTGGGCTGCACCGAGTTGCATGGCCGGCATCTGCCCAGCGCCTCCGACACGCTGTATGTCAGCCAGATCTGCGAAGGGGTGCGGCGCTACACGGCCAAACGGGGTGCGCCGGTCAACCTGGCGCTGCCTCCCCTGATGTATGGTGCACACCCCTACCACCATATCGGCATGCCCGGCACGGTCATCATCCGCGAAAATGTGGTGCGCGAACTGATGATTGATGTGATGTTGGGCCTGTGGAACGACGGCTTTCGCAAGCAGATCATCGTCAACAACCACGGCCAGTTGTGGGTGCTCGAATCGGCCATCCATCAGTTCCAGAGTCGCTACCAGCTACCCGGCATCTTTCGCGTCATTGACTGGCACCGGGCGGTACGCGAGTTCTTCCGCACCACCGAAAAGGGCGGACGCTGGGACACCAACTTTGTCCACGCCGACGAGTCGGAAACGTCGCTGGGGCTGCTGCTCCATCCCGATATGGTGGACATGCGCTACGCCGTGGATACCGAGGGCAGGGGCTACCTGCCCGACGGCCACTTTGACAAGTCGGTGGACCCCTTCAGCCGGCCCAGCCGCTGGTCGGAAGGGGAGGGGCACA
Organism: Anaerolineae bacterium; assembly: GCA_034435455.1. Classification (GTDB taxonomy): domain Bacteria; phylum Chloroflexota; class Anaerolineae; order JAAYZQ01; family JAAYZQ01; genus DAOTXL01. The sequence goes on along the minus strand of DAOTXL010000063.1, from coordinate 20,097 downwards.
TGGCGATCGAGATCGCGGCCACGCCCGAAGGTGTCGTCGGCAAGTCAACCCACGGCTCGGCCGAGAAGGCCAAACGCCCGGTGGCGGCCATCCTCAAATATCTGACGCTGCTCAACGACCAGATTCTGGAGGCGTTCCCGCCCGGCGTCGTCCCGCCCGTGGAGGAGGTCACCCTGCGCACCGAAGCCGAGATGGAGCCCTACCTGCGCGAGCCGTTGAGCGAGGGCTGGAAGCCGGTCTATGCCTTGCCGCGCCTCGGTCAGGGGTCGGACTGGTAGGGAGCGGAAACCGGGTATCAGGTATCGGGTATCAGGGAAGGTGGCCCATGAAGCTGAGCATTGTCCTCTCCACCCACGCTGCCCAATTCCAGGCAGTGGCCTTCAAGGGGGATTTCGAGGCCAATGTGGCTAAAATCGCCGGCTGGGGCTATGACGGCGTGGAGCTGGCCATCCGAGACCCCCGGCTGATTGACGCCGACGATCTGCTGCGCATGGTCACGGCCCACGGGCTGACGGTGCCGGCCATCGGCACGGGGCAGGCCTGGGGAGAGGAGGGGCTGTCGTTCACCGATCCAGACCCGGCGGTGCGGATGGCGGCCATCGAGCGGACCCTGGCCCATATCCCCTTTGCCGCGCGGGCCGGCGCCGCGATCATCATCGGCCTGCTGCGCGGCGTTGTCAAACCGGGTGTGAGTCAGGCGCAGGCGATGGACTGGCTGGTGGGTGCGCTGCGCGACTGCTGTGCCGAAGCCCGCCCTCACAGGGTTCGCCTGGCCCTGGAACCGATCAACCGCTACGAAACGACGCTTATCAACAACATCGGGCAGGGGTTGGACCTGATCGAACGGGTGGGGGCGGAGAACCTGGGCCTGCTACCCGATACCTTTCACATGAACATCGAAGAGCCACGCATCGAAGACAGCATCCGCGCCTGCGGCGACCGCCTCTTTCACTTCCACGTCGCCGACTCGAACCGCTGGTACCCCGGCGCCGGCCACCTGGACTTTGCCTCCATCCTGGAGGCGCTGTACGAAACCGGCTATCGGGGCTACCTCTCCGGCGAGTTCCTGCCGCTGCCCGACCCGGACACGGCAGCCCAACGGGGCCTCGCCTGCCTGCGGGGCCTCCGGCTTCTGTAAGCCACGGGGGCGGGCCCCCCACCCGCCCCCGGCCGATTCACAGCACAGCCGCCAGCGCCCCCTCGAAGATGTGCAGGGCGCTTTCGATCTGCTCCTGGGTGACAATGAGGGGGGGAATCCAGCGGATCACCTGGCCATAGGTGCCGCAGTTGAGCAGCAACAACCTGTCGGCCAGGCAACGAGCCAGGATCTGCTTGACCAGGTCGGTGGCCGGCGAACCGTCGGGCAGCGTAAACTCGGCGCCGACCATCAACCCCAGGCCCCGGACGTCGCCCAGGAGGGGATAGCGCCGCTGGATATCGCGCAGGCCGGCCATCAGCACCGCCCCCATCCGGGCGGCGTTCTCCACCAGCCCCTCCTGCAACACCCGGATCGTCGCCTCGGCCGCAGCGCAGGCGACGGCATTGCCGCCATAGGTGCCGCCGTGGGTGCCTACCAGCCAGCGGTCCATCAGCGCCCGGGGCGCAGCCAGCCCCGACAGGGGAAAGCCCGAGGCTATCCCCTTGGCCATGATCAACACGTCGGGGACGACGCCAAAGTGCTCGACGGCAAAGAACCGGCCGGTGCGCCCAAAGCCCGACTGCACCTCATCGGCGATGAGCAGGATGCCATGCTCGTCGCACAGTTCCCGCAAGGCAGGCAGGAACGACAGCGGCGGCACCACATAGCCCCCTTCGCCCAGCACCGGCTCGACGACGATGGCTGCCGTCTCAGAGGGAGCGGTCTGGCTGGCCAGCAGGTGGCGCAGCTCGCGCAGGCACCAGCGGCTGGTCTCTTCCGGTTCCCAACCGTAGCGGTACCAATAGGGGTAGGGGGCGACGAACACCCCGGCGGCCAACGGCTGGTAATGCTGTCGGTAGACCGTCCGGGAGGTGGTCATGGCCATCGTCTGGGCCGTCCGCCCGTGAAACGACCCCTGGAAGACGATGATGTTGGGCCGCCCTGTGGCGTGGCGGGCCAGCTTGACCGCCCCTTCGACCGCCTCGGCCCCCGAATTGGAGAAAAAGAAGGTATCCAGCGGCGGGGGCACCACTTCGCGCAGCGCCTCGGCCAGGCGCAACAGCGGGGTGTGGTAGACAATGTTCACCTGGCCGTGGATGAGCTTCCCCACCTGTTCCCTGGCTGCGGCAACGACGCGGGGATGGCAGTGGCCGGTGTTGGTAACGCCGATGCCGCAGGTGAAATCCAGGTACCGTTCTCCGTTTATGTCAAACAAGTAGGCCCCCTCGCCCCGCTCGACGACGAGGTTGGTGATCCGCGCCCAAACCGGCGAGAGGTGTTGCGTCTGTAGGGTCATCTCTTGCCTCCTGGATGGAATCCACCGGACCCGGGGAAACCTAGATGAATTCGGTGACGGTCACCTGGGTGGGGATGCCCCGCCTGTCCAGCTCCTGGAAGAACGGCTCCGGTTCCAGGACCACTTCAGGGGGAAAGACGCCGGGCGGCACCCGCCCCTCGGCCAGCCATTGGGCGACAATGGACGGGGCGACGCCGGTAGGCAGCGCCCCCTTGACGGTGAGGGTGCCCAGGCGGTAGACAACCGGCCTGCCCAGGCGCAGGCCCTTGACCACGGTGACGATCTCCTTGGTCCAGTCGGGCGGCCGGTTCTTGGGCGGTTCCAGGAAGGAAGTGATGGGCGGCACGTACCTGCCCAGGAGGGCGAGCATCAGGTCACGGGGAACCACCTCAACCTCCCCCACCCGCACCGGTGTGCGGTCGGCAAAGCCCAGGTCGGCCAGGACCCGGACCTTTTCCACCAGTTCGGGGGGCATGCCCCAGTAGTTGATTTTGAAAAAGCACTCCCGCAGCCCTTTGGGTCCGAAGGTGAGGGGGAGGGTGGCGACTTCGGAATGGAGGGACAGGTGGGTGGTCAGCAGGCCGAGGGGTGGGGTGAAGCAATAGTCCTCGAGTTCGCTCATCGGTTCGCAGGTGATGAACTCGCCGTTGCGGTAGACCACCGGCGGCAGGGTCATCTCATCCACGATGGTGGACACGGCATAGCCAAAGGCGGCCCGGTCCGGCGGTGGTGGCTTGATGCCGTCGTAAATGTGGATCGACTCGACCGTGTCCAGTCGGTCGGCGGCGTAGCGGCTCTGGACGTTGGGCACGCCGGGGGCGCTGCCCATGCCCAACACGGCGCTGATACCCGCCGCTTTGAACTGTTCGTGCAGTTGTAGTTGTTTGTTGGTGGTGTGGAACAAGCCGCCCAGGTCGGTGTAATGGACGCCGGTTTCCAGGCAGGCCCCCATGACCTCCAGGTTCCAATAATAGACCGTGGCGTTCAGGCAGCAATCGGCACCCCGCAGCACCCTGCTCAGGGCTTCATGGTCGTGGATGTTCACCTGGGCCAGCGAGATTTTGGGGCTGTGGAGATAGTCGGCCACCTGGTGAGCCCTTTCCAGGTTGAGATCGGCGATCACTATCTCGTCCACCGCCGCGCTGCCGGTCAGGTCCTGCACCGCGATACAACCCATCATCCCGGCTCCCCCCAAGACGACGATCTTCATAGTTCTGTCTCCTCCAGATTTTGGTCAGGGCTGACGATACGCCAGCCGTGGGTATATACGTTCAACGCTTTGCCCCGCAGGTACCCCAGGAGCGTGCAGTTCAGCGCCTGGGCCAGTTCGACGGCCAGGGAGGTGGGGGAGGAGATGGAGATCAGGATGGGGATCCCCAGCCGCACCCCCTTGGCCACCATATCGTAGCTGGCCCGGCCGGTGCTCACCAGGATTTTGTCCTGCAAGGGGATGCCCCGCAGCAGGCAGTAGCCGGTGGCCTTGTCCACGGCGTTGTGCCGGCCAATGTCTTCACACACCACCACCGCCCGGCCGCCGGCCTCACAGATCGCTGCGGCGTGAATGCCGCCGGCCGCCCGGTAGGCCATCTGCTGGCGCGTGATCTGCCCCAACAGGAGGGGGAGACGCTCAAAGGGTACCTGCAGGTCCGTGGTGATAGGGGCCAGGTTTTCGGCCAGGAGCCTGGCCTCTGTCCGCCCGCAACCGGAACGGATCAGGGGCACCAGGTCCGGTAGCCGGTTGGGAATGGCTGCGCCGGGCAGCAAGATGACATCCACGCGGTTGCGCGATCGGTCCAACGGATCGTCCTCGACCGGATCGCCCTCGCCGGAAGAGGGGTGGGCAGGGCCGGTCCGCCCGCAGTGGCGGATCAGGGCGATATCGGCCATGCCGGCCACCAACCCTTCGCCCAGGCAAAAGCCGGCAGCCAGCTCCTTCTCCAGCCCTGGGGTACGCATCAGAACCGCCACCGGCCGGTCATTCAGGGCAACCTCCAGCGGTTCCTCGACCACCACTCCCCCTTCCAGGGCGTGGGTTTGCCGGCCCGTCAGGCGTTGGATGCGCCAGGGCATGATGGTTCCTGAAATGGCTTCGGGTGTCGGGTCAAAACGGCCGTAGTGCTTCAAAGGTTCTCCAATCCCTTCTCGTTGTTGTTGGGCCCCTGCGGGTGGGTGTCCTGCCATGTAAAAAGGCCCTCACGGCACCGGGCAGGTGTGGCGCCGGGAAGACCTTTGAGCCTGACACACGATCGCGCGATACAATGCTGTGGCTAGGGCAACGAGAGCAAGAAATCCTGTCCTACGATAACCCGGATGTCGATCTGGCTGCGGACATTGGGGCTCTGGCGCACATTTTCCGGCGCAACCCGGAACAGTTCCACCAGCCGCCCCAGGGTATAGCTTTTGCCGGTATAGTCCACGATCACGGTAGTGCCATAGTCCATCCGGTCGGCGTCGCCGAATTCGACCACCTGGTAGCCCTGCTCCAGCAACATGGCAGCCACCCGGGCGGCAAAGTTGGGCTCTGAGGTGCCGTTCTGGATGGCGATACGCGCCCCGTCGGCGGCCAGCTTTTGCAGCGCATCAATCTGGACCGGTGCCAGGGTAGGGGTGGGGGTCGGGGGTGCCGGGGTCGCGGTAGGAGGGGCAACCACCAGGGGGGCAGCAAACAGATCGGCGACCAACTGGTTGATGAGGTCCCATTTGGGCAACTGGACGGCGGCGCCATCGGGGCGGCGATAGCCATAGACATACGGCTTTTGCAGCACCTCCTGCCTGACAGAGCCCATATCAACCTGGGGGGCCAGCCGGGCCAGCCTGATCATGTCGTCAGGGGTCATGTCGGTTTTGACCATATTCCCCATCGTGGCGATCAGGGAGGGCAGTTTGGGAAGCAGGTTCAGGTTCAGCGCCTTAGCCCGGATGGCAACCAGAATCTGTTGCTGCCGTCGGGCCCGGTCAAAATCGCTGGTGCTCATGCGCGAACGGGCATATTGCAAGGCCCGCTTGCCGTTCATATGCTGCAGGCCGGGATCAAAGTGGATCGTCTTGTAGTGGTAGGGGTCGCCCGGCAGTGGGTCGGGATACTGGGTGTCGTGCAGGGTGCGGGGCACATCCACGTCAATGCCCCCCAGGGTATCAATGATCTGCTCAAACCCCTGAAAATCCACCATGATATAGTAGTCAATGGGGATGCCAAAGTTATATTCGATGGTCCGCTTGAGCAGTGCCGGGCCGCCGCCGGGATACCGGCTCGATTCGCCGTACACGTTGGCGGTGTTGATCCGGTCCTCTTTGTAGCCGGGGATCTCCAGTTGCAGGTCACGGGGGATCGAAAGCATCCCGGCCGTTTTGTTGTTTTCATCTACGGTGACGATGATGATGGTATCGGTGCGATAGCCCCATCCCTGCCCGCCGCGGCGGTCAATGCCCAGCAGCAGGACATTGATCCGGTCGGCCATGATGAGGGGGGGTTGGGGCTGCACGTAGGTCAGCGGGACGTTGCCGGCTTCGGGGGTCATCTCCGGGAGTTGGGGCGGTGGTTCGACCGCCGCCTGCTGCTCTTCGGCAGCGAGCTCCGGCAAGCGGATCGGGATCTGGATGACCGACATGGCCGGCAGTTCGGCCCGGGCCACAATCTCCCGGATCGTGGCATAGAACAGGTACCCGGAATAGAGGCCCCCCAGCAAAAAGACAAAAAGGAAGAAGCCGATGAAAAATTGCAACAGCACAGGCGGCCGGCTGTGCTTCCTGGCCATCCTCGGTTTTTGAATTGCCGTAATGCTCAAAGTACCTCCATAGATTGCCAGGGCAGGTAACCGGGCCCTGGCCCTTCTGTCCGGCACCCCTGGGCGAGCATAGGCTTATTATAGCACATTTGGAGCCGAACGGCAAAAATGGAGTTGCGGTTTGGGCACCGGGCCAGGATCAATCTTGTGCTACAACATACCCGACGGACATCCGGGAGTTTGACCGCGATGGAGAAAAAGGGTATAATGTAGTTACCCAGGTGTCCACATTCGAAAGGGGGTGTTGTATGGAAGAGATCGGCATCCGCCAACTCAAGGCCCGCGCCTCGGAACTGGTGCGCGCGGTCAAGGAGCGACGCGCCCGCTACCTGATCACCCGGCGCGGCAAGCCGGTGGCCGTCCTGTTGCCGGCGGACGCCGTCCCGCCCCGGCCCGACCCGGATGAGGTCTGGGCACGGCTGGAGGCGCTGGGCGAGGAGGTCGCGCGCAACTGGCAGAGCGAGAAAAGCGCCGTGGAGATTCTCTCGGAGATGCGGCGATGAGCGAAGCCTTTACCATTGACGCCAGTGTCTTTGTCAGCGCCTTTACGCCCTCCGAGCCGGCCCACCAGGCCAGCAAAGCCCTTCTGCGCCAGATACGACAGAGCGACGCGGCGCTGATCCTGCCCACCCTGGTCATCGTCGAGATCGCCGCGGCCATCGGGCGGGGACAGGGCAAACCCGATCTGGGTTATGCGTTTGCGTTGGAAGTTGACCGCTTTCCGGGCTTGACCCTGGTCGCGTTGGACGACGCCCTGGCGCAGGAGGCCGCCGAACTCGCCGCCCGGCATCGTCTGCGCGGCAGCGGCGCGGTGTACGCCGCCGTGGCGCGGCGCTTTGGGGCCACGCTGGTCACGCTGGACGCGGAGCAGGGGGAGCGCGCCGAAGCGGTGGTTCCGGTGAGGCAACCTGATGGTATAATCGAGCAGGAATAGCAGGACAATTCTTGATCAGGTGAAGCATCCCATGATGCCTGAAGAAGAGCTCAAACCCACTTTCGGTGGCCATGAGACGTTCGTTTTCCGGTATGGGTGGCTGAAAAAGGGTGTTTATAATTGTCTTCAAAACGCCAATCGCGAGCACCAAAAAGAGCTCGAATCGTTGCTCGCCCTGAATTTCCAGTCGTTTACAAGTCCAAATCTCAACCGTGTAGAGTATAGTAGCCGCCCTCGACCGTCAGGCTGGGCGGGGCGGTGGCCTGGAGCTCCGTGCTGGCCCCAGGGACCAGGTTGATGGCGAAGGCGCCGAAGTCATAGGTGCGCCCGGCCTCGCCCACCGTCTGGGCCACCAGGTTGGTGCGGGCGTCCACCTGAAGCAGGGTGAGGCGATAGGGCAGGTGGCTGCTGCCGGTTTGAGCGTTGCCCGTGCCAGTCACCCGGACGAAATACAGCCCGGGGGTGATGGGAGTCGTGGCGGTGACCGCTGCCCCGGCGGCACCCGTAGCCGTAGCCAGCAGATTCTCATTCACGTCGTAGAGGCTGACCTGGAGGGCCAACGGTGTGCCGGTAGCATCGGCAATGGCCAGGAGATTGCTCCCTTCGGCCACGTCCAGCCGGTAGAGGTCGGCATCGCCGGCGGGGTCGAGGAAGGCGGCGAGTGTCGTGTTGACGCCGGAGAGCGGCGTGGCCTGGGCGAAGGCGTCGTTGGGTTCGTAGATGTCGTTGGCCAGATCGAAGTAGCCGCTGGCGAAGGTGGAGGTGACAATCCAGGGGGTGTAGAGCACGGTGCCATAGAAGAAGCCAGTGGAGGGCGGCGCCTGGCCCCACCAGTTGTAGCGGGCGTCGGGGGGCGTGGCACTGGTATTGTAGACTTCATAGACGCCGTTGTCGCGGACAGTGGAGTGGCGCACCGTGGCGCGGGCGCCCCCGGCCATCCCGATGCCCTGCCCGGCGTTGTTGCGAATGGTGGATTCGGTGACGGTGATGAGAGTGCTGGCGCCGGTGGCGTAGAGGGCGTAGTCGTTGGTGCCGTTGTTGGCAAAAAGGGTGTCGCTGACCACCGCCCGGCTGCCGGCGATGTACAGACCATAGTCCGTGAAGCCATACTCGGAATACTCATACATCACCCGGCTGCTCTCAACGCGCACCTCATCCGTCAGCACATTGCGCACCGTGACGTTGCTGTAGGCATAGCCATCCCAACCGCCGCCGTAGCGCACGGTGACATGGCGCAGATGGCCGGTGCCGCCATCAAAGAGGATGCCTGGCCACTCACGCGACCCGGTGTTGGTGGCCGAGGTGAACGTGATGGGCTGCGTGACCGTGCCCACTGCCTGCAGGTGGCCCCGCACTTGCACTTCGCTGTAGTAATGGCCACCCCTTGCCATTACCATCATGCCGGGTTCCACGGTGAGGGTGACGCCGGCCGGCCCTGGGCCGCCACCAGGCGAAAGCCAGGACCATTGCTGAGACGGCCAGTGTGCCTGCCAGCGCCGACCGTTTGAGAATCTGGCGGCGGCGGGTGGGCCGGGCAGCGGCCTGTCTGGCCTGGGCCTGAGCCAGCATGGCCCGCCAGTCGGGGATGGTGGCCCGGTCGGGCAGGCTGTAGCAGGTGTGCCATAGCTGCAGATAGGCCGCCTCCTCCGCCTGCCAGCGGGCGTCGTCCCAGCCCAACTCTGGCTGACAGATGGCGCGGATGCGGGGCAGATACTCCTTCCCTCCCTCCGGCAGCAGATGCCCCAGGCGCACCCGGCGCAGCAGCAGATCGTCGAGATGGAGGACCCCTTCGGCGCGGGCTGCCCAGCGCAACTCGGCCCACAGGGTTTGTGTGCCGGGGATCGGCTCCAGTTCGCCCGGCAGGGCGGCGGCGACCAGGGCGGGGGCATCGGCGGCGTAGCGGCCCAGGAGGCGGCGGCGTGCGGCTTCGTCCAGGTGCTCCGTGCCGGGCAGCTCCAGGATCACCGGCCTGAGCACCGGCATCCTGTCGTCCGGCGGCGGCATGTCGGGCAGGCGGTCGCGCATCGCCTTGAGCGCATCCAGGGCGATGAGGCGGAAGGTGGTCAGTTTGCCGCCGGTGACGGTCAGCAGGCCGCCCTCTGTCCAGACCACGTGGTCGCGCGATTCTTTGGAGGGGTCCTCCTTTCCCGTGCCGATGACCGGCCGCACCCCGGCAAAGGTCGAGATCACGTCGTCCAGGGTCAGCCCCAGGGCCGGGAACTGGGCCTCGACGGCGGCCATCAGATAGGCGACCTCGTCGGGGCTGATGTGCGGCTCGTCGTCGAGCGGCTGGTCATGGTCCACGTCGGTGGTGCCGACCAGGGTGATCCCCTCCCAGGGAAAGATAAACACCGGTCGGCGGTCCACCGGGTGCAGGAAACTGACCGCCTGGGCCACCGGCAGCCGCCAGGCGGGGAAGAGAAGATGGCTGCCGCGCAGCGGCCGGATCGCCGCCTGTCCCCCCACTTGCGCTCGCAGCCGGTCAGCCCAGGCGCCGGTGGCGTTGACAACCACCTGGCCATACACCTCGGCGGTGCGCCCCGTCACCTGGTCTCGCAGCCGCACGCCACGGACATCGCCGTCGCGCAACAGCTTCTCGGCGGCGACATAGTTGATCGCCACGCCGCCGTCGGCCACCGCTTCCTGGATAAGGCGGAGCACCAGGCGGGCATCGTCGGTCTGGGCGTCGCCATAGCGGAAGCCGCCCTTCAGCCCGGCGCGGCTGATGTGCGGGGCCAACATCTGGAAATCGTCGGCGCTGTAGTGGCGGTGGCTCCATTGCAGCGCCAGCAGGTCATAGACCGACAGGCCGGCGCTGTAGGTCCAGCGGCCGGGCCGATCCCCCTGGTAGGTGGCCAGCAGAAAGCCCAACGGGTCAATCAACCCCGGCCCTTCCTGCAACAGCCGCTTCCGCTCCCGGACCGAGGCCCGCGTCAGCCGTACTTTGCGCTCCTTCAGGTACCGCAAACCCCCGTGGACCAGCTTGGAGGAACGGCTGGAGGTGCCCCAGGCAAAGTCTCGCTGCTCCACCAGCAGCGTCCGCAACCCCAGGCGGGTTGCCTCACGCAGGATGCCCGCGCCGGTAATGCCGCCACCGATAACAATCACATCCCAGGGTTGGTCCAGCCGGGACCAGATTTCGTCGCGCCAGTTTTGGGGCCACATGGCATACTCTCTATTGCGTAGTCAGGGCAGGGGTGGGTTGTCGAGCAGGGCTGCATGGATCGTGTCGTAGGGCGTTTTTCTTCTTTCAACTTGCTATAGCCGCACTCAGCGGGAGTGTTGGAGAAGCAATTCGTGTAGAGCGACTGCACAACCTGGGCGAGTTCGCTGGGGGTCGAGGGGTAGGGGCTGAGCCGGGGGATGGGACTGCAAGTAAGCCGGGTCATACAGGTGTGACAACAGGTGCCTGACTTCTTTCATAGTAGGGGAGTAAACGGCAGGGTTAAGCATGGGGACACCTCCGCAAGAATGCCGTTTTTGCGCCGTTTGGCTATTGACACCGATGGCCTGCATTGCTATACTATAGGCGAAGCGTGGTAAGAGTCTACCACAAGGAGGCTGAAAAAGCAAAGTTATGGAGGCGGTTCGCGGATGATGGGCAAAGGGGGGCGAAATGCCAGGCGGGAAAATCGGCAAGAAAGTGAATGCGGTTCAGGCTCTTCTGCTTGCTATCGTGTTGGTGGTGGCAGCTTTGCTGGCATTCTCAGCAAGCGTTGCACGGGCCCAGGGAGGTGCACGAGCGGACGTTAACCGTGATGTCCAACCCTATCAACAGGGCGGCAATCGTCACGCTCAGGCCTACAAGAATGGAACATTTTATGGTGTGGAAGGGATCATCGAGACCGCAGATCCGAAGATCAGGGAGCCCGGTGCAGGTGGATGTGCTCCCTTCTCTTACGCCTCGATCAACATCATTAATACCAATGGTGGGATCAAATGGATAGAGACGGGTTGGACCAAATCACCAGCCAGCGGTTGTGTTCCCAAGTTCACCTGGGCCATCCAACCAGGAGTAGCAAATTTCATTAATGATGTCCAACCCACCGTTGGTGTCGCCTACAAGTATCGCATTGTGAAGGTAAGCGATGGTCAATGGCGGCTGAGGATTTTTACAACTGGTGGGTTGCTCCTAAAAACAGTCGACATCTCCAATCCAGGACTGAATTCGGGGACAATGCTTCAAGCTGTAGGCGAAGTCCATTCTCCAAACAGTCAACAGGATATGGGTGTATCGGGCATTACCTCCCTAAAATGGCGAAAGAGTGATGGCACATGGCGGCCTTGGAACGGATGGACAAAGGGGGTCGAAGATAATCCGCCCTATCACGTAGTAGCTGTTCCTTCTGATCCCAATAATGCGGTTCAGGTTATGGGAATAATGGCAATCCCGTGCCACCAGGTGCCCCCTGCCCTTGATGCCTGCACGGGGAGCAAAGCGCGTTATCTACCAGGAGATTTTTAGTTCGTTACAAGTGAAATTCTTGCACATTGGGCGAGGATCAAGATGAAAAGACGGGCAATCCTGGCTGTTTTACTCATCGGGCTCATTGCGATCGTGTGGCTGGTGGTGCACCAGACCCAGGATCTGTCAGTGGCAAGAAAGGCGACAAAGGAAGCTGTGATCGCTACTCCCCTTGAAAGATTGGGTGTTGTGGTGATCCCGTGGGAGATGGGTGCGAATCCGGTCGCTATACAAGGCCCTTTTTCGTTTGCAGCGCACATTGTCGCGCTGACAGCCGATCAAACTATCGTCATCGCCTCTACCTCGGACAGGTCTGTTCTTGCCTCCACCACGCTGAGCGACGGCCAGGGGCGGACCTTCGAAAGCCTCGGGACGACCCCTTTGGCGCAGTTGGGGCCTCTTGTTATCGAGGCGATCGCATTTCCCCCTCGTGCAGCCGAGGCTGGGCAACTTTGCCTGCACCTGGTCCCCTCTGCAGAAGCAGGCAGCAACCTCAAACCGATGGAGGTGACGATTGCTCAGAGCAGCAACGCGCCGGATGATGTGACACACAGTTGTTACCTCTACCGGGATGGGTACTTTGAACAAGCTGGGTATCGTATCTCCTTTAATGCCTGGGCCCTTTATCAGGGTGACCGCGTAGCAGAGGCTGCCTCAGACGTCAGTGGGGCCTTCGAAGAGGCTGACGTCGCCGGTGTGGTAGCGACCTCAACCCCAATCTCACTTCCCCCTATAGCCCAGGATCTATCGGGAGGACAGCCGGTTCGTACGGAAGCCACTTTGCGGATCGAGGATATAACCACCGGTCAGGTTCATTACTTGTACCTGCTGTTTCTGCAGAACGGCGAAGTCAAGGCAGCCCTTTTGCCATAGATCGATCGGTTGTAGGCAGAGTTTCCACTAAAAACGCGACAGCCGGTGTAGGGCCAGCGGATGATCACGGCCAATCCCGCAATGCGACGGGGTCACCTGTTTTATCTCGCAAGCGGATGGCAGGCTGTTAGGATTCTGGGGAGGCATCGCCCGAAAGCGGAGCGAGAATTCACCGTAGGGCCGCGGTCCTGTCAATCGAGCAAAGACAGCAAGTTGCCCTCTGGCAAACGGCCAGGGGGCTTTTTCATGGCCGGTTTCCAATTACAGAACACGCCAATGGCGTCCCTCCCGCAGGGTGTGACCTGCGGGAGGGTTGACGTTTACCGATTGCGCACGACCAGCGGCAGGTAGACCCGATTCCAGGTCGCGCGCTCCCGAATGGCCAGGTTGTTGCTCTCGTCGCTCTCCACAATCGCCCGGTGAGGGTCCGCCAGCGCCCACAGTTCGTACCTCCCCGCCGGCAAGTCGAACGTTGCCGCCGCGCTGCCGCCCGGCGGGATCGTCCCCACTGTCCCGCTGTAGACCACCGTCCCGCTGAAACTGCCCGACCACACTATCAGGGCCACCTCCGTCGCCGTCACCACCCCGGCGTTGCGCACCGTCACCACGATGGGGCCTTCCCCGGCGATGTCGGAGGCGTCCAGCGTCAGGTCCGGCCGGGCATCCAATGCACCGTAGCCAGTATTGTTCGTCTCGTCTCCCTCGGCTATCGTCTGCCCCGCGTCGGCAATGGCCCAGAAGCGCCGGCCTAGCCCGGCCAGGCCGGCCGGCTCCGTCAGCGCCAGCGTGGCCGTGACCACAGCGCCGGGCGGCACGGTGGGCGTCACTTCGACCGTCCCCAGCAGCGTCCCCGTCAGCGGGTCCGCCGCGCGGAAGGCCACGGCGAACGGCCCCTGCGCCGAGGTGACGCCGCGGTTGGCGACCACCGCCGTCAGCGTGATGGCGCTTGGGCTGTGGCCGCTGTGCGCCCAGGCGACGGCCAGGTCCGGCCGCACCGTCGCCAGCGTGGCCACGTTGTTCGTCTCGTCGCCCTCCGCCAGGGCGTTGGCCGGGTCGGCCACCACGTAGAGGGTGTGTGGGACATCTCCGGCCGGCACGTTCCAGGCCACGCTCACCGTTGCCGTCGTCGCCGCCCGGAAGACGCCCGGCAGCGTCTGCGTGATGCCGATCAAGGTCCCGCCGGCCCCTGGGTCGCCGTCGTAGAAAGCCACCTGGCCCCCCACGACCGCCAGGTCGCCGGCGTTGCGCACCGTGGCAGTGATAAGCGCGCTCGCCCCCGGCGCGGGGTTGGGCGGGGCGACGACGACCGCTCCCGCCGCCAGGTCGTAGCCGATGGCGTGCTCCAGGAAGTACAGGTCCGTCTGCACCGGCTGCGGCACGTTGGGCACGGTGATCGTCAGCGTCGGCGAGATGTCATAGGTCAACGTGACGAACTCGATCGTCACCTTCTGATAGGCCATGGCCAGGGCGTCGGCGGTCAGGACAGGGGCGAACGACTCGTCCAGTGCCGTATCCGCCATGAGCGTGTTGTCCGCCCCCCACGAGGCGTGTAAGGGGTCGTAGACGCTGTAGGCCGCATCGGCCCCCGCCGGCCCCAACGCCTGCCACACCAGCGCCAGGTTGCCGTCGGCGGCACTCGCCAGGTCGAAATCGAGAAAGGCGCCGGAGGTGCTGGCGGAGCGGATGATCGTGGGTGTCCCCGCCCAGCCCACCTGCTGCACCAGGTCGCCGGCCCGCAGCCACACCACGAGCGGTTGCCCGGTGGGGTCGTAGGCCAGGGAGGGACGGCTGTCGGTGATAGCGTCCGTCGTCAGCGGCAGGAGCGCGCTCCAGGCGGCCCCGTCCCAGGTGGCGTAGGCCAGTTCCGTGTCTGCCCCGCTGCCCAGGTCGCCGTCGCCGTCGCGGGCCAGCACCAGCGCCGCCTGCGTGACCGAATAGACCGCCACGTCCACGTCCAGGACGTGCGCCAGCCCGTCCAGCGCCGCCGTCGGCGCGCTCCACGCCGTCCCGTCCCACAGCGCATAGGTCAGCGTCAGCGGATGGGTCACCGTGCCCAGGAAGTCAAAGCCGTCGCTCGTCCGCCACAACGCCAGCAGCGTCCCGTCGCCCCCTTGCGCCAGCTGCGGCGTCACATCCATGCGGCCGTCGTGCGTCAGCGTCACCACCCCCGACCAGCCCAGTGCCGGGTCCCATTCCGCCGTGGCGATCTCGAAGGAGCGGGCATAGGTGATGGTCAGCGTCGGCGAGAACCACACCGTGTTCGAGCGCTCCCAGAGGGCCACCGCGTCGCCCTGGGCATCGTAGGCCACCTGGGGGTGAAAGTCCTGCAAGAGGTCGTCGGTCACCGTGGCCGGCGTCCAGGCCGCGCCGTTCCAGTGCGCAGCGCGGATCTCTTCGCCCTGGCCGATGGGGTTGCTCACGTCGTCGTGCACGTACAGCACCACCCGCGCCCCGTCGTCCCGCGCCGCCAGCGCCGGGTCGGCCAGCGGGAAGACGTCCAGCACCAGCGGCTCCTCCCCCGCCGCGTTGACCGTGGCCCTGCCCGCAAAGGCGGCGTAGCCGGGACCGACATACTCGCGGCCCAGGAGGCGCCATCCTGGGGACAAGAGTCCCTCCCCGTCGTCGCTCTGGCAGCCGGCCGTGGGCAGCGAGCAGGTCACGCCGCGCTCCCACTCCCCCTCGAAGCGCCACACCGTCAGCCGCAGCCCGGCAAAGAGGCGGATGGCGATCTCTTTCAGGTAGCCCCACGGCGGCGCAGAAGGCACCTGCACCACCACCCGCGGCTCCCCGCCGCCAAAGATGGCCGCCTTCAGCCAGTCAAAGACCTCCAGGCTCAGCGTCAGCATCATCTTGATCTTGCCCGTACCGCTGCCGCTGTCAAAGACCAGGTGGTCCTCCACGTCCTTGAAGTGGGTCTCGATCTGCATCTGCGGCTCGACGGCCCCTTCCACCTGGGCGCGCTCGTTGAACCACCTGACCAGCCGCCCGACGATGGGCCAGCTCTCCGCCGCCTTCACCGCCGGGATCAGGTCGGCGACGCCCATCTCCTTGGCGATGCGCCCGGCGATCTCCAGCCCAAAGGTGGCTCCCACCAGGTCCAGCCCGGCCGGCGGCCCCAACTGCACCTCCCCTTTGCCGTACAGTTTCCCCGTCACCTGGGCCTCTTCCGTCAACTGCACCCCGGTGTTGCCGCTCACCTCCACCGCCCCGCTGCC
The DNA here is from genome assembly GCA_034435455.1 of Anaerolineae bacterium. GTDB lineage: Bacteria > Chloroflexota > Anaerolineae > JAAYZQ01 > JAAYZQ01 > DAOTXL01. The sequence continues at coordinate 4,390 of DAOTXL010000063.1, read as the reverse complement.
GTCGGAGCAGGCCTCCGCCCCCACCGCGGCAAAGGTCTCGATGATGCCCATGTCCGCCCCGCCCAGGTAGGGCACCCACCCCGGCACCTGGTAGCGCGCCTCGAAGTGCGGGTCGGGGTACTCCAGCGCGCGCGCGTATTTGACCGTCATGGCTTCCAGGTCGATCTCGAAATCGCCCATGGGCAGCTCCTGGATCCAGGCCGGGAGGGGAAAGACCTGCGGCTGCAGCGCCGCCACTTCCGAGGCGTACCCCTCGCTGTTCACCGCCCGGATGCGCAGCACGTTCAGCCCGCCCAGGAGCGAGGCCCGCATGTCCTGGCCCATGTTGTAGGTGTGCCCTGCCCCCCAGTCCTGTCCCGCTTCCACCACCTCCGTCCCGTTCAGGTCGAAGCGCACCTCCTGCTTGAGCGCTTCCCCGTTGCCCTGGCGGGCCGGCCCGTTCCAGTCCACCTCCGCCCGGTAGAGGTTCTCCACCTCCAGCCCGGTGAGAAAGTACTTTTCGAACTGCGGCTTGACGGTGACAGCCGGCCGGCAGGAGGCCGTCTCGAAGCCCCACGCCCGCACGACCGGGTCGCGGCAGGGGTTCTGGATATCCACGGCTTCGACCTTCCAGGTATACGGATGGGGGTCGCCGTCCGGGCCGCACTGCAGGGTCCCAGCCGGCAGGGCCACGCTCCGCCCGCAGTTGGGATAGGCCCCCACCTCCTGCCAGGCGCCGCCGGCGGGCTTGACATATACCCGGTAGGCCACCTGGTCGCCGGCGGCGGGGTTCATCCCGCACTGCCCTGCCCCGCTCCAGGAGAGGGCCGGCGGGGGCTCGATGAGGATCTCTTTCGCCCCGGCGGCCGGGGAAGGCGTCCCGGCGGCGATGTCCAGGTACTCCGGTTCGTAGCGCTCCGTCTCGGCCTCCAGGGTGTAGGGCGTGCCGTCCTGGGTGACGGTGGCCTGGTTGACGATGAGGGTGGGGGCGTCGCAGGTGGTCGAGACCTGGAAGCGCACCTGCAACTCCACGCCCGGATCGAGCGCGCCGTCCCAGGTGACGCGGCTGCCGTCGAACACGGGGGTACCCTGGGAGGACCACAGGCTGCCGGCGACAAAGGCCGTGCCGGCCGGGAGCGGGTCGGCGATGGTCACCGGCAGCGGCTCCCCCGCCGTGTTGGTGACGCCCACCGTGTAGGTAATGGGCCGCCGGAAGGTGACCCGGTCGGGCTCGGCGATTTTGTACAGCGGCACGGCGGCGCAGTTGGAGAAACGGGAGGTGCTGCCCGAGGAGGCCGTCGCGGCCACCGCCCGGCCGCGCAGGGGCAAGGTCACGGAGAAGTAGTAGGTGTCGCTCAGGGCCACCGTTCCCAGGTAGTGTTGGCCCTCGCCGTAGCCCGAGGGGTCGCAGGCGTCGTTGGCAAAGAGCTCGACTTCACAGGGCGGGGCGGCAGACGAGAACCCGCTGACGACCATCTGGCCCCCCGCCAGGACGATCGGGTTCAGGGTGGGTCCGGTCGCTACGCTGTTGATGCCCGGCCCCACATTGTCGTAGATGCGGTTGCGGCGAATGAGGGGAGCGGACTGCTGGAGATAGATGCCCCCCCTCGCGTTGTCGCTGGAGTTGTAGGCGATGACGTTGCCGGCCCCCGCCGCCGTCCCGCCGATCGTCGCCGCGGAGGAATTCTCCAGGACGATCCCGCTCCCGTGGTTGCCCAGGGGCCGGCCGTAGCGGTCCGGGCCGATCCAGTTGCCCTGGATCAGGCTGCCCTTGTCGAACTCGCCTTCCACCCCACTGCCGTTGTCGGCGATGACGTTGCCGGCCCCCGGCGCCGTCCCGCCGACCGTGCTGTTCTGACAACTACTCCCGCCCAAACCGACCCCGATGTACCTGTTGCCCAGCGGGTGGAGGCCGCTCATATCGGTGCCGACATAGTTCCCCTGCACGAGATTGCCGGTGCCGTAGGATACGACACCGTTCCAGTTGGAGGAGATGATGTTGCGCGCCGCGGCGACCGTCCCGCCGACAACGTTGTTGTGGTTGTTGATCGAGACGCCCAGCGCGTCCCACTCGTAGGAGTCGCTCGCGCCGGAAGCGTCGATCCCGACCATGCTGCCCTCGAGGATATTGTCATCGTACTGCATCAGAACCTGGCTGTTGCCATTTCCGTTGACGACCATGGCGCGCACCACCGTGCGCATCCCCAGTTCCAGATGCGCATTGCCATACGCCTCGAAGCGCAGCTCGACGCGGGTGGCTCCGCCGGTGTTGCCCAACACAGTCGTGTCCCACCCTGTATCGATATAGTATGCCCCATAGTGGATGATCGTCGGCGTGCCGGAGCTCAGGGCAAAGTCGATCTGGTTCGGACCGGGTGAAATCGCGGCCTGCCGGGCAGCCGCCGGGAAGGTGCAGATGCCGCAGGGGGGAACAGGGGGATTGGCCTCCGGGTCGTGGCAGATGTCGCACAGGTCATCGTACAGATAGGGGTCAGGCTCGTCGCCGGTGGAGTTGACCGTATAGGTGCTCAACGGCGCGGTCGCCACAACTACGGGCGTCCCGCTCTCCTCCTGCAGTACGACCAGGTCATTCAAGGCGTCCGGGTTCAGGCGCATGGGCAGGAGCGCGGTCGGGACACCGGCCGCATCCAGGGCGACGGACCAGGGGCGCACCACCGCGTTGCGTCCGCCCTGGTCGTCCGGCACGGTTTCCCGGTCGAGCGCCGCGACCAGGTGGACCTGGCGGCTCGCCGCGTCGAGCACGGCCAGGCTGTCGCCGGGGAGACCGCAGGTGTTGATGGTGACCAGTTGGGAGGTTGGATGTTGGATGGCCGCAGTGCCGAGTGGCAAGGCATAGGATGCCACTTCCTCCCCGCCGGCCGGGGTGAGAAAATGCGCTACCCCATCGGCGGCCAGAAGGGCCAGCTCCTTGGTGTAGCCTTCCTCGGGGACAAAGTCGCCCAGGGCCAGGGCCGTGACGGCGTACGGCAGGGCGCGGCGGTCCACCACGGCTGCGGGCACTGCCGCCGCGGCGGCGCCGACGGAGAGCTGCCGATCGCGGCCGTGGACGAGCATCAGGGTGTTCCCACCGGCGGCGGCGATGTCCATGCAGTAGTGGTCGTCCATCTGGCCGATGGCGATGGCGGCAGCGGCAACCGGCAGCGGGATCGTCTCCGGTTCCCAGCGCAGGGCGCCGGTGGGGCCTTCGAAGACGACCAGTAGGGGCGGACGGCCGTCCGCACCTACATCCACCCCCACCACCAGGTCCTGCAAGCCATCCCGCCGGTTGACCTCGCCGGCCGCGAAAGCCGTCACCGCGCCGGGCAGGGGGACGACCTCCGGCGCGCCGAACCCGCCGCGCCCATCGCCGGGCAAGAGGTACAGCGCCGCGCCCCCACGGGCCGCGGCCACCACGTCGCGGTGCCCGTCGTTGTCGAAATCGCCGGCCCCCAGGAAGTCGGGGACCGCCGGCAGGGCGAAGAGGCGCGCCTCGGGGAGAAAGGGAGCGTCCACAAAGAGGCCGGCCGCCCGGCGGGCCTCGGCCTCCGGCCCGTCGGGCCAGAGGTAGTCGATGCTGCCGAAATGCAGCGCCACCAGCCCGCCGTCGCCCGCGGCGTAGCCGGCGATGAGGTCGGGCATGCCGTCCTCGTCGAAATCGTCGGACGTCAGAGCCAGCGGCCGGGCCGTTGCCAACACCTGGACGAGGGCCTCCGCCCCCCGATAGGTCGTGGACACGGTTTCCCCGTCTAGCAGGTTGATCCAGGGGTTGCCGCGGCCGGCGGCCCTCACCTCCACCCCCCGGCCTGCGGCCACCCCCTTCTCCCTCTCCCGCTCCGCGGGAGAGGGGGAGGGGAGCAGGGGAGAGGGGGTGAGGGCCCTCACCGGCAGCGCCGAGAGAAACAGGCTCAACAGCACCACGATCACCAAGACACGGTTTGCTTTGCACATCGTAACCTCCTTTCTTCTGACTGCAGATTACAGGACGGTCGCTCACGCTTCACGTTCACCATCACTCCTCTTCCTGCTTCAGCTCGGCGCGCAAGAACGCGACCAATTCCTCCAGGCTCCCAAAACCGCGCCGCGCACCGTCGCGCATGTCTTCCAGACTGAACCGCCACACGGCCGGGCCGGCGGGCGTGGCGGCGCGTTCCTGCCAGATGACGAGCAGGTGAGCAAACCGTTTGGACGTGTGAGACATGATCTTTTCCTGGCCTGGATATTGTGGTATAATAATGATTGTGGTACAATCATAACAGGCGATCGTTGATTCAGCGTTGGTTTTGGGATGATTCAAGTATCGGCAAAAATTGGTTGACACTTTTCGCACGGGCAGAATTTTATAGGACACGGATGACACAGATTTCATAGATGAACACGGATGATCTAAGGGAAAATCGGTGTTTATCCGTCC
>DAOTXL010000062.1:0-2731 GCA_034435455.1 Anaerolineae bacterium | reverse complement strand
CCTCTCCCCGCTACCTCTACCTGATGACGCGCAACCGGCTGCTCTACCTGCGCAAGCGGGGCGCCTCGTGGGCGCGCATCCTGTGGGTGATCCTGACCTCGGAGGTGCGCACGCTGCTGAGCTGGTCGTTGCGGCCGCGCCATCGGGACAGGCGCGCCCTGCGCATCTACCGGGCGCGAGGGGTGGTGGATTTCTTGCGCGGACGGTTTGGTGAACCTTCGGTACCCACAACAAACTAAAGCGAGGAGAAAATGGGCCCCAAAGTCAGCATAGTTCTGCCGACCTACAATCAGGCCAGGTACCTTCCCAGGGCTCTGGATAGTATCTTTGCCCAGACATTTCGCGATTTCGAATTGATTGTGGTCAACGACGGATCTACCGACGAGACGGCGTCAATTCTCGCCAGCTATCAACAGATGCATGATTTTGCTCTAATTGAACAGGAGAACAAAGGTTTGCCCACCGCACTGAACGTTGGCTTTGCACAAGCGCGCGGTGAGTACCTGACCTGGACTTCGTCAGATAACGTCATGATGCCTGAAATGCTGGAAGTGCTGGTCCAGGCATTGGACGAGAACCCCGGCGTCGGCTTGGTCTATGCTGATTGGTACGTCGTTGACGAGCAAGATCAAGTGCTCGCAATTGCCAGAACAATTGATTATGATCGTTTTCTTTTGTTGCGAGACAATTATATCAACGCCTGTTTCCTGTATCGCCGAGAGTGCGCAGAAAAGGTCGGGCTCTACGACGTAGATTTTATGTATTGCGAGGATTGGGACTACTGGCTACGGATGGCCAGGTTCTACAAGATGATGCACATTGACCAGATCCTCTATCAATACCGTATTCACGAGGACAGCCTGACCAGCGCACTGGCCAATCGGCCAGAGTCATCGGAAAGATATGGGCGGTTCGCCAAGTACTGGAGAGGAGAGAATCCAATAGCATGGTATTATTCGAAACTGAAGTGGCATCTCCTCAAACGGTGTTTGGGCCACGCGCCGACAGTCACTTACCAACCTGTGCACTAGGCGACTGCTGAGGAGTTGTGAACCTTGGAGGGCGGACGGCGAAAAATCGCTCTTGTTCTGGGTACACGACCGGATGCCATCAAGCTGGCGCCGGTATGCAAAGAACTATGCCGCGATCTTGACAGGTGGCAACCGTTGATCATCGCCACTGCACAGCACAGAGAAATGCTGGATCAGGTACTGGAGACCTTTGGCATCACACCAGATTATGACCTTGATGCCATGATGCCAATCCAGAGTCCCTTTGAAGTGACGGCACGCGTTCTGAATGGATTGCGTCCCATTCTGACGGGCGAGAAACCGGACCTGGTTCTGGTACAGGGCGATACCACGACCGCTTTTGCAGCAGCACTGGCGGCTTTTTACCTGCGCATTCCGATAGGTCATATTGAGGCCGGACTGCGCACCTTTGACAAGTATCAACCCTTCCCTGAAGAGAAGAATCGCCAGCTCATCAGCGTTCTCGCCGATCTTCATTTTGCCCCCACTGAGCAGGCCAGACAAAACCTCCTGCATGAGGGAATCTGTCCGGACAACATCTATGTGACGGGGAATACGGTAATTGACGCCCTGCTGGAGATAGCCCGCCGGGATTCAGGCCAGGCCATAGCGGGACTTGAGGGCGTTTGCTGGGATACCAGCCGGGTAATTCTGGTAACGGCCCATCGCCGAGAGAACTGGGGAGAACCCATCCGCAGGATCTGCCGCGCCATTCGTGAGATCGTGGCGACTGTCCCAGATGTTCATATCGTCTTTTCGGTGCATCCCAATCCCTCCGTGAAACATCTCGTGGAAGAGGAGTTGGACGGTACTCCTAACGTGTCTCTCCTCCCTCCCCTGGCTTACGAGCCTTTTGTGCAATTGATGAAGCGATCTTATCTGATCTTGACTGATTCTGGTGGAATTCAAGAAGAAGCACCCTCCCTGGGAAAACCTGTGCTGGTACTGCGCAATGTGACAGAGCGGCCCGAAGGCGTTGAAGCGGGCACGCTCCGCGTCGTTGGCACCGACCGGCGGCAAATTGTCGAGCAGAGCCTCTCTTTGCTTACCGATCGTAAGGCTTATGACCAGATGACCCGGCTGGCAAACCCCTACGGCGATGGACTTGCCAGTCAGCGAATTGTGGCCATCATTCAACAAAGGTTCAACGATGGTTTCTAGCCTTAACAGACGGATCCAAGAGTGGAGTACCAGGCAACTGGTGACAGTGGCAGTAGTGCTGGCTGTCGTTAGCCTGAGCGCCCTGGCCGGCTACAGGCTTTCCCCCACGTTGCAACTGCTGCTGGCCGGCCTGGTGGTCGCCGCGCTGGGGGGCGCGCTGGCCCTGCGGCATCTGGAAGTGGCCCTGCTGGGGCTGACGCTCGCTGCGGTCACCGTCCCGTTGGACATCGGCACCGGCACGCAGACGGCGATCCCCTTCCCCCTGCTCCTGACGCCGGCCCTGCTGGGCCTGTGGCTGGCCGATATGTGGCGCCGCCGCGCCTTGCGGCTCCTGCCTTCGTCCACCACGTGGCCCCTGCTGGGGCTGGTGGTCGTCGCGCTCATCTCGTGGATCGCCTCGCTGGCTCTGTGGGACGTGTGGGTGCCCATCGCCTATAACCGCCACTGGGTGCAACTGGGGCAACTGTCTATCTTTCTGCTCTCGCCGGCCCTGTTCTTGATGACCGCCAATGGGATCCGCCAGGAGCGCTGGCTGCGCG
>DAOTXL010000061.1:0-46168 GCA_034435455.1 Anaerolineae bacterium | reverse complement strand
CCATCTGCTTCAGCCTGCCGGGCGAACATGGTGTTGAAAAACGCCCCAGTTTCGGCTGGCTTTTTGTGTTGGTAAGGTGCCCGGCCAAGTACTTGACCGGTATCAGTTACTCAGATGATCGCAAAAGTCGAGTTAAGACTGGTCCAATCTCGAAGCATCGCCCGCAGCACCAGCGGGGGAGGGGCCGGGAGTTTCGAGATCGTCTGGAGCGATCCGGGCATTACCGGGAACGATTGCTCGGTCAAAGCCCTTCTCCCGGACCATGCGACCTCGATGGTGGTCTATGCCGCCACCATCGCCCCTTCGGATTACCCGGATTACCAGGGGGTACTCCGGTCCGAAGACGGCGGCGCCAATTGGACCTATGTCCTGACCGGGACCAACGCCGCCTGGCTGGCCCAGGATGCCGCCGACAACCAGGTGGTGTACAAGGTCTACGCTCCGTCCGGCGGCTGCCCCGGCCCCGACGTGTGGCGCACGTTGGATGGTGGGGACACCTGGAAGCCTGTCACGGCGGGGTTGCCGGCCCATTTTGTGATCCAGGCCCTGGTCGCCGGCCCGACGGAAGCCGACGTGGTGTTCGTCGGTGGTCGGGCCTGCTACGGCGGGGAACCCTATCGGCTGTACTACTCCGGGGATCGGGGCGACACCTGGGAGGACCGTAGCGGCGGGTTGCCGGAGTATGGTGGGGAAAAGATCGCCATCACCGCCCTGCTGATGCCGTGAGCCGGGCCGATGCAGCCCAAGGGAGAGGGACCTCTGCCGCCGCCAGATTTGCCGCGACCGGTCGGCCGTGGTATAATAGAATTATGGAGAGGTAGCATAGTCCGGTCGAATGCGCACGATTGGAAATCGTGTGAGGGTCACACCTCCGCGGGTTCAAATCCCGCCCTCTCCGCCAGCCGGGCGTCGCAGATGGGAGGTTGTCTGCGGCGCCCGCCAGTTGTCGCAGCCTTTACTTCTGTTTATCCCTTGCTGCCCTGACAAGCAAGCCGGCCAGCATCCCCCCCAGGACGGCCAGGTCTTCGGTGGGCAGGTAATGGCCGGCCGAGGCATCGAACAGAACGTTGGCCTGGGCCGGGAACTCGTCGTCGGCCAGGTGCAGCACCACCGCCAGCCACACCCGGGGCAACACCCGGAACCCAAACGAAGCGTCACCAAAGCTCAGGCGTTCGCCATCCAGGGCGCCGGCCGCCGCCTCGAAGGCATGGCGGTTGGCGCCAAAGGCGCGCGCCAGGCGAAGGCCTGCCCGCCCCTGAAAGGCCGCTTCATAGCCCAGCCCGCCCGGCAGGGACCGAAAAGCGATCCAGCGGTCGGCCAGGGGGGTGCCATCGGCCGTGAGCAGGTAGTGCAGGAGGAGGATCTGTGTGGTTATGTCCGCCACACCCTGATCGGCCGCCCGCCGAACATCGCCCCCCGGCCAGTTGACCTGATAGAGGGTGCGGAAAAAGGGGATCTGGAACTGCCCGCCGCCCGTCGTCAACGGCCGGAACGCGACCGCAGCGCGCGCCGCGGCCTGGACCGGATCGAGGTGAAGCAGCTTCTCCTGCGCCTTTTCCAGGGCGGGGCCATAGGTCTCTTCGGGCGTCCTTGGTCGGATCTCCATTTTATATCCCTCCGGCAGATAGAGGGCATTCTATCACAGTTCGAGAAGCCTGTCCAACGGCCCGCCGTGCCCGGCCCTCCTGCGCCGGTGTAGGGCAAATTTGCCAGACCGACCGGCCTGTGTTATAATGCTACCCGGTTATAGCAGCAGGATTGTGGAAAAGTGGGGACCCCCCACTTTTCTTGCTATCAGGGAACCTGCTGCCGTCGGTCAGGAGGATAGAGCTTGCCGGGAAGCGGATCGGCAGAGGGATAGCCGTAGAACGAGGGCAAGGCGGTTAGAAATGAAAAGCGATTTCATGCTGGCAATCAATCAACTATGTGCCGAGCGCAAGCTATCACGCGAAGTGGTGCTGGCAGCGGTAGAAGCTGCCTTGATTTCGGCCTACAAGCGCGACTTTGGCGCGGCGACCAACATCGAAGTACAGATCGATCCGAATACAGGCAACGCCCGCGTATATGCTCTCAAGGAGGTCGTCGAGTCTGTGCAGGATCCCAAGACCCAGATCTCGTCCCAGGAGGCACGCCGGCTAGAGCCGACCGCCCAACTGGGCCAGACGATGCGGATCGAAAGCACACCTCGTGACTTTGGGCGCATCGCTGCCCAGGCGGCCAAACAGGTCATCCTGCAACGGATCCGCGAGGCGGAACGGGATGCCCTGTATACCTCCTTTGTGGACACCGCCGGCGAGATCGCCCTGGGCACCATCCAGAGTGTGGACTATACTACCAAAGATGTGATCGTCAACCTGGATGGGGCGGAGGCGATCTTGCCTGCCCGCGAGCAGGTGCCGGGTGAGAAATATCGGCGGGGAGGGCGATTGCGGGCTTATGTCCTGGAGGTGCGGAAAGGGAACCGCGGGCCGCAGATCACCCTGTCACGACGGAGCCCGGCCCTGCTGCGCCGCCTGCTGGAACTCGAAGTTCCCGAAATCTATAACGGCACGGTGGAGATCAAAGCCATCGCCCGCGAGGCCGGATCCCGCTCCAAAGTAGCCGTCCACGCCACCCAAGAAGGGGTGGACCCGGTCGGCTCGTGCGTGGGGGTGCGGGGCGGGCGCATCCAGAAGATTGTGGACGAACTGGGAGGCGAAAAGATCGATGTGGTGCAATGGCACCCCGACCCGGCGGTGTTTATCGCCAACGCCCTCAGCCCGGCCAAAGTCATGAACGTGTTGCTGGAGGATCATCCAGAGGCAGGCAAGACCGGCACGGTCATCGTCCCGGACCGTCAGCTCTCGCTGGCCATCGGCAAAGAGGGCCAGAACGCACGGCTGGCGGCCAAGCTCACCGGCTGGCGGATCGATATCAAAAGCGCCAGTGAAGCAGCCGAAGAGACACTGGGTCGCCTGGAGGAAATCACCACCCCACCGGAAAAGATGGACCTGCTGGCCCTGGCCGAAACCCTGCTGCGCAAACGCGACCTGCAGACGCTGAGCGAGGAAGAAAAGGCCCTCATCACCGCCAGCGTCGAAAAAGGGCAAGAGGACCTGGCCTGGCCGGCCGAAGAGCCTGTGCCCCAACCGGAAGCCCTGACCATCGCCGGGGCCGAGGAGAAAGTAGAGGCCGGGCAGGTTGCCCCGCCGGCTGAAGAAGAGGAACCGGCGCGGGCAGACCTGCCACTGCCCGCCCAGGAACAAGCCCCTGCCGAGGTGGACCTGCCCCCGGCCTTGGAGGAGGAGCCGGCGGAGGGTTCTATCGGCTGGGTGATCACGCAGGCCGAGGAGGAGTTCGAGAGCGATCTGACCTACCCGGAAGAGGCCGAAGAGTGGGGGCCGGAATGGGAGCCGGAGGAGTTCGAGGAGGAAGAAGCGCCCAAGGTCGGCAAGAAGAAAAAGAAGGGCAAGCGAGACCGGGGCCGGCGCGAGAGCGATTTCGATGACTACCGGCAATACAATCGGGGGTGGCGCAAGCCCCAGTCGCCCCGTGGCCGGTAAGCCAGCGCAGCAACAAGATGGCGGCGGGTGCAGGGTGAACAAGCCAGCGGGCCCATCGCGGAAACATATCCCACTGCGGACCTGCATCGCCTGTCGGCGTCAACGGCCCAAGCGGGAGCTGATCCGGATCGTTCGTACCCCCGCCGGCAGCCTGGAGGTGGACCTCAAAGGCAAGCAAGCGGGCCGGGGGGCCTATCTGTGCCCCGATCGCCGTTGCTGGGAGATCCTGTCGGAACCGCGAAAACTGGGGCGGGCCCTCAAGTGTGAGGTGAGCGCCGAGGAGGCGGCCAGGCTGAGAGCCGTGGCGGCTTCGCGGTTGACAGAAGAAGGCGGGCCCGACGGGAACAGGCCCGTGGATGGAAGGGAGGGGTGATACAATGGGACGACGAGAGAGTGAAAAAGGACGGGAACAACCGCGCTCCACGCCACAAAAACCGGGGACAGCATCCAGACCCAGGCCACCACAAACCGGGTCCGGAGGAAAGCCAACCAGGGGACCGGTCGGGGGAAAAGGCACACGGCCACCCCAGGCGGGTCCGGCCCCCACGGATCCGGCCCAACCGGCCAGCGCCCCGCCGACCCCCAAGGTCATCGAACTGCCGGAGATGTTGACCGTCCGCGAGCTGGCGCGCACCCTGCGGATGAGTCCCATTGATGTCATCAAACAGTTGATGGCCAGCGGCATTGTGGCCAGCATCAACCAGACGATTGACTATGACACGGCCGGCATTGTGGCCAGCGAGCTGGGCTTTGAGATCAAGCCGCTGCGGGTGGCAGAGCCTGAACCTGTCGAAGATCAGAAAAAACAGCCCCAAACACTGTGGCAGCGACTGGCCGAAACCGAGCCACCCGAACGGCTAAAGCCCCGGCCCCCGGTGGTCACCGTGTTGGGGCATGTGGACCACGGCAAGACCACCCTCCTGGATGCGATCCGCGAAACGAACGTCGTAGCCGGCGAATCGGGGGGGATCACGCAACATATCGGCGCCTATCAGGTGGAGAAGGATGGGCGCAAGATCACCTTTATTGACACGCCGGGGCATGAGGCGTTCACGGCCATGCGGGCCAGGGGTGCGCAGGTGACCGACCTGGCGGTGCTGGTGGTTGCCGCCGACGATGGGGTGATGCCACAAACGCGGGAAGCCATAGATCACGCCAGGGCAGCGGGGGTGCCGATTGTCGTAGCCCTCAACAAGATGGACCGCCCTTCCGCCCGGCCGGAGCGGGTCAAACAGCAACTGGCCGACGTGGGCCTGACCGTCGAGGATTGGGGCGGTGAAGTGATCTGTGTCCCGGTGTCGGCCAAACAGAAACAGGGCATCGAGGACCTGCTGGAGAACATCCTGCTGGTGACCGAAGTGGCCGACCTGAAGAGCAACCCCGACCGTCCGGCAGTAGGCACGGTCATCGAAGGCCAGCTCGACCGGCATCGCGGCCCGACAGCCACCCTGCTGGTGCAGGGTGGGACGCTGCGGGTGGGCGATGCTCTGGTGATCGGCCCCATCTGGGGCCGGGTGCGGGCCATGTATGACGACCAGGGGCGACCGGTAACTGAAGCCCCTCCCTCTATGCCGGTGCTGGTCATGGGCCTCTCTGACGTACCCGAAGCCGGCGACATCTTTGAAGTGATGGAAAACGAGCGACAGGCCCGGCTGATCGCCGCCGAACGGGCTGAAAAAGCCCGCCTGGCCGCCGGACAACCGACCAGGCCCCGGTTCACCTCCCTCGATGACCTGTTTAGCCGTCTCGAGACGGGGGAGGCCACGGAACTGAACCTGATCCTCAAAGCCGATGTCCAGGGTTCGCTGGAACCGATCGCCAACTCGCTGGAGAAACTGAGCAGCGAGGATCTCAAGATCAGGCTGCTCCATCAGGGGACCGGTCGGATTTCCGAGTCGGATGTCATGCTGGCCGCGGCGTCTGATGCGATCATTATCGGCTTCCGCGTCGAGGTGGACGAGGCGGCGCGCCGCCAGGCGCTGCAGGAAGGGGTCAGCATCCGCCAATACGACGTCATCTACGACCTGATTGACGACGTGGACAAAGCTCTCAAAGGGAAACTGGAGCCCCAGTACGAGGATGTGGTCATCGGCCATGCCGAGGTGCGGGCGGTGTTTCCCATCAAACGGCGCGGCAACGTGGCCGGCTGTTACGTGACCGACGGCGAAGTGGCGCGCAATGCCCTGGTGCGGGTGCTGCGCGGCGGAGCGGAGATCTTTGCCGGGCGGCTCGACTCGCTGCGGCGGTTCCAGGAAGATGTGAGCGAGGTGAAAACAGGCTTTGAATGCGGGATCGGCATCGCCGGGTTTGACGACTTCCAGGTGGGCGACCTCCTGGAGTTCTATCGGAAGGAGCAGGTCCGCTAGCCGCCGGCCATCGTCGCCATGAAGACCCGTCGCCTGAACCGGATTGCCGAATTGATCCATCGGGAGCTGAGCCTGCTCCTGATGCGCGCCGTGCGCGATCCACGGCTGACCGGCGTGACCATCACCGATGTCACGGTCACGTCCGATCTGTCGCTGGCCCGGGTCTATTACTCGGTGCTGGGCAACGCCGAGGGAACCCAGGAGGCGCAGGCCGCGCTGGAACATGCCAGCGGCTTCCTGCGCAGCCAACTGGCCGGCCGGCTCCGGTTGCGCCTGATGCCGCAACTGCTTTTTGAACCGGATACCAGCGCGGCCTATGGCCAGCGGATTGACCGGCTGCTCGATCAGATCAAAGGGGACCTTGCCGACGATGAGCGGTGACCCTTCCGAAACAAAGCCATCCGGGCCGGACCTGTTCGAGGCCATCTACCAACAGATGGAACCGGCCCGCCGCCTCCTGCTGGTGACCCACGAGGCACCGGATGGCGACGCCATCGGCTCGTTGTTGGGGCTGGGCAGGCTGGTGCAGTCCCAGGGCAAGGAGTTGACCCTGGCCTGTGCCGACCCGGTGCCGACGCTCTACAACTGGCTGCCGGGCAGCGAGCAGGTGGCCCGGCAGCCCGACGGGCTGTATGACCTGGTCATCAGCCTGGATTGCAGCGACGAGCGGCGGATGGGCAAGGTCTACAGCCAGGACCTGGCGGCGCTGCCGCTGATCAACATAGACCACCATATCACCAATACCCGGTTCGGCACCATCAACTGGGTGGACCCGTCGGCAGTGGCCACGGCGCAGATGGTGTTGGCCCTGGCCGAGGCCATGCACTGGCCCCTCACCCAACCGGTGGCCGTCTGCCTGCTGACCGGCATTGTGACCGATACCCGTTCGTTCCGCACCCTCAACGTGGACCAGGCAGCCATGCGCGCCGTGCTGCGGCTGGTGGAGGCCGGCGCGTCGCTCGGCCAGATCGCCCACCGGGCACTGGATCAGCGCCCCCTGGCCGCTGTCCGGCTATGGGGTCAGGTTTTGAATGAACTGCACCTGGAGGATGGCATCCTGTGGACCGAGGTAACCTGCGCCATGCGCCGCCGCTGGTCGCTGAGCGAGGATGGCGATTCGGGCCTGGCCAACTTTCTGGTGGGGGTGCGCGAGGCCAACGTCGTGTTGGTCTTCACCGAGCGGGAGGATGGGACGGTGGATGTGGGCATGCGGGCAGCCCCCGGCCTGGACGTGGCCCAGGTAGCGTTGAAGCTGGGGGGCGGAGGGCATCCCCAGGCATCCGGGTGTACGCTGACGGGTGACCTAGTGCAGGTCAGGGAGCGCGTGCTGGCCGAAGTGCGGGCCAGCCTGGCCGGGCAACGCTAGACCCGCAGGGGAGGTGGCCGATGCCCGACCGGGATGAGCAGGAGGCAAGAGGCAAGGGGCAGGAAGCAGGGAAGAGGGCTTGCTGTCGGCCATCGGTTGCCAGCTGCCCCAAATGGGCCGCGCCCAGGCGAGAGGTGCCCCTGTCGGGCATTCTGAACGTGGACAAGCCCGCCGGCCTGACCTCCCACGACGTGGTCGAGGCGGTGCGGCGGATGGCCGGGCAGCGCCAGGTGGGCCACGCCGGCACCCTCGATCCGCTGGCCACCGGCGTGCTCCTCCTCTGCCTGGGGCAGGCAACCCGTGTGGCGGAATATCTGATGGCCGGCCGCAAACGCTATCGGGCGACCATCGTCCTGGGCCTGACCACCGACACCTACGATGCCGACGGCCGGGTGGTCAGCAGCGGCGGACGCGTTGACTTTAGCCAGGAGGAGATCGAAGCAGCCCTGGCGAGCTTTGTGGGACCGATCGAGCAGGTGCCGCCCCTCTATTCGGCCCTGAAACGGGGGGGCCAGCCCCTGCATCGGCTGGCCCGGCAGGGTGAGGCGGTGGCCCTGGAACCACGCCCGGTGGAGATTGACGAGATTGTGCTGCTGGATTGGACGCCACCGACCCTCATTTGCGAAGTGGCCTGCTCGCCCGGCACCTACATCCGGTCGCTGGCCCACGACCTGGGCCGGCGGCTGAACAGCGGGGCCTATCTGGCGGCGCTGGTCCGGCTGCGCAGCGGGCGATTCACCCTGGAAGAGGCGGTCAGCCTGGAACGGCTGGCAGAGGCCTTTCAGCATGGCCGGGAAAACGAGTATCTGCTGCCGGTGGATGAGGCGCTTCTCGACCGGCCGGCAATGGTCCTGGGGAGCGAGGAGGCACGTCGGATCAGGCAGGGGCAGGCGGTGAGGGGCAGGCCCCCGCCGGAGAAAGAGGGCATGGCCCTGTGCCGCGCCTACAACCTGGAGGGCGATTTTCTGGCGATCCTGGCCTTCCAGCCTGAAACGGGCCTGTGGCAACCCAAGAAGGTCCTTGACCCCATCGGGGCAGATCAGTGAGCCTATGATCCGGGAGGCAGAGATGACTGCAGAGACAATCAGCCCAACCTTGCAAGAATTTATCGTCGCTATAGCCTACAAGGCCGTAGAGGAGCGGATCAAAGAATATACGACGATGAGCCAGGATCTTGCCGAGGTGAAAGCGGCTCTCCACACCCTGGCCGTCGCCCAGGCGCGCACCGAGGAACGGGTCGGGGAGCTGGCCGCCGCCCAGGCGCGCACCGAAAAACGGGTCGAGGAGCTGGCCGCCGCCCAGGCGCGCACCGAGGAGCGGCTGACCCGCCTGGAGGCAACGGTCGAACGGCTGGCCGAGGCCCAGGTGCGCACCGAGGAGCGGCTGACCCGCCTGGAGGCGACGGTCGAACGGCTGGCCGAGGCCCAGGTGCACATCGAGGAGCGGGTCAGCCGCCTGGAGGAAGCGATAGAACGCCTGACCGCCGCCCAGACGCGCACCGAGGAGCAGATCAGAGAGCTGGCCGCCGCCCAGGCGCGCACCGCGTCCACGCTCGAGCGGGTGCAGGATCGGCTGGGCAGGCTCATCGGACGCCAACTGGAATGGGACTACCGGGACAAAGCCTATGCCTACTTTGGCCATCTCCTGCGCCGGGTGCAGGTTGTCTCTGTACAAGAGATCGAGGACCGGCTGCAAGCCCATCTGTCAGAGGAGCAAATCTTTGATCTGATCCTCTTGGATGCCCTGGTGAGGGGGCAGCCACGGCAACAGCCGGATGCAGAAGTATGGCTGGCGTTAGAGGTCTCGGCAGTGGTGGAGCCATACGACGTAGAACGGGCCGGGAGGCGGGCGGCGGCGCTGCGGCGTGCAGGGTATCGGGCCATCCCAACCGTGGCCGGAGAGCAGATCACCTCCGAGGCCGAACAGGCGGCACGCGCCGACCACGTCCTGGTGCTCCAGGACGGACAGGTTCGATTCTGGGAAGAAGCCCTGGCCGACGCCCTGGCCGAGGTAGCCTGAACGTCGGTCTCGCCACAGAAACAAGATGGATGTGATAGATGATCTGGCCAGAGCCCATGTGCGGCAGGAGACCATCGCAACCATCGGTGCTTTCGATGGGGTGCACCGGGGGCATCAGGCGCTGATCGGGGCGATAGTGGCCCGCAGCAGGGACACCAACCGGCTGGCGACGGTCGTTACCTTCCATCCCCATCCGGTAGCGGTGCTGGCCCCAGACCGCGCCCCACCCAGCCTGACCACGCCGGGCGAGAAGGCGGCCCTGCTGGAGGCCCTCGGCGTGGATCTGCTGGTGTTGCTGCCCTTCAACCACCAGATGGCGGCCACACCTGCCCGCGACTTTATGCAATTGCTGAGCCGACATCTGCGGCTGCGGGAACTCTGGGTCGGGCCTGACTTTGCCCTGGGCCGGAACCGCGAGGGCGACGTGCCTTACCTGCGGGAACTGGGACAGGAGTTGGGCTATCAGGTCCAGGTGATCGAGCGGGTGACCGGCAGCGGGGAGGCGATCTCCAGCAGCCGGATCCGGGCGTTGCTGCGGGAGGGCCGCGTCGAAGAGGCAGCGCGCCTGCTGGGGCGCTACCCCACCCTGTCGGGCCAGGTGGTGGGCGGCGCACGACGGGGCCGTCGTCTGGGCTTCCCGACAGCCAACCTGGAGGTCCGGGCGGAACGGGCGGTGCCGGCCAACGGCGTCTATATCGTGTTTGCCCGGCTGGGGGAGGAACGGTATGCGGGGGTGGCCAACGTCGGCGTGCGGCCCAGTTTCGACAGCGGGCAACGAACCGTCGAGGTCCATCTCTTTGACTTTGACCAGGATATCTATGGCTGTGACCTGGTGGTCGAGTTTGTGGCCCGGCTGCGGGATGAGCGCCGCTTTGAGAAGGTCGAAGAGTTGGTAGCCCAAATCAGGCGAGACAAAGAGGCTGCGCAGCACATCCTGAACGGCCGGGAACCGGCCTCCAGGGGCCAGGGGGGCGCTGCCTGCCCCTACCGCTACCGCGAGTTGGAACACACGGCCGACCGCGCTCTCCAGGTGTGGGCCGTGGGGCTGCCGGAGCTGTTCGTCGGTGCGGCGGAGGGGATGTACAGCCTCATGGCCGACCTGGAGGGGCTGGTAGCCACCGAGTGGCGGGAGGTTCGCCTGGAGGGCTGGGACAGGGAGACGCTGTTGGTATCCTGGCTTAACGAACTGCTCTTTTTTACCGAGATGGAGGGGCTGCTGTTCGTGGAGGCCCGCCTGGAGTCGCTGACCGACACAACCCTGGTGGCCCAGGTGGGCGGCGTCCACGCCCCGGTGACCAAAGCACACATCAAAGCAGCCACTTTCCATGACCTGGCGATTGTCCAGGAGGGGGCGGAGTGGTCCACGACCATTACCTTTGATGTTTGACCGGTTCAAGCCACAGGAAACCTTGAACCCTGGAAAGGACCCAAGATGATCAAGAAATCGGATCTGGTGCGGATTGACCGATATGTATGGGAAGTGCCCAAGAGCTTCCGGGCGGACATGAAGGTGCCGGCGCGCATCTATGCCAACGAGGAGCTGCTGGAGCTGGCCTTCCGCGACAAGACGCTGGAGCAACTGGTCAATACGGCGGCCATGCCGGGCGTGGTCAAGCGGGTGCTGGTCATGCCTGATGCTCACCAGGGCTACGGCCCGCCCATCGGCGGCGTGGTGCCGACCCGCTATCCCGATGGCGTCATCTCGCCGGGAGCGGTCGGGTATGATATCAACTGCGGCGTGCGGCTCATGGCCTCACACCTGGTGGCCGAAGAGGTCAAAGGGGCGATCAACGACCTGATTTCGGCTTTGTATCGCAACATCCCCAGCGGTGTGGGCGAGGGAGGCGGCACGCGCAAGGTATCGGGCCGCGAAATGGATGAGGTGCTGCTCAAGGGGGCGGCCTGGGCGGTCAAGGAAGGATATGGCCGGCCGGAAGACCTGGAGCGCCTGGAGGAAGGTGGTTCCATGCCGGGCGCCGATCCGTCGGCCATCAGCCCCAGGGCCAAACAACGCGGCGGCGAACAGGTGGGCAGCCTCGGCTCAGGCAACCACTTTATCGAACTCCAGGAGGTGGTGGAGATCTATGACGAGGCGGCGGCCCGCGCCTTTGGCCTGTTCGAGGGGCAACTGGTGTTGCAGATCCATTCCGGCTCGCGGGGGTTGGGGCATCAGGTATGCGACGACTATGTCCGGGACCTGCAGGCGGCGGTGAAAAAATACAACATCCAGTTGCCCGACCGGGAGCTGGTCTGCGCGCCGCTGGATTCGCCGGAGGGCAAACGCTACTTTGGGGCGATGGTGGGGGCGGCCAACTTTGCCTGGGCCAACCGGCAGTGCATGGCCCACCTGGCCCGCCGCAGCTTTGAGGAGGTGCTGGCCGGCAAGGTCAAGGATTTTGACCTGTACACCGTCTATGACGTGGCCCACAACATCGCCAAGATCGAAGAGCACGAGGTGGACGGCAAAAAGATCAAGCTGTGCATTCACCGCAAAGGCGCGACGCGGGCTTTTGGGCCGGGCCACCCGGCAGTGCCCTCGGTCTACCGCGCCGTGGGCCAGCCGGTGTTGGTGCCGGGCGACATGGGGACCGCTTCCTACGTGCTGGTGGGCACCGCCGACGCCATGGCCGAGACCTTTGGCTCCACCTGCCACGGTGCCGGCCGGACGATGAGCCGCGCTGCGGCCAAGAAAAAGATCCACGGGGGAACGCTGCGCCAGGAACTGGAGGCGCAGGGCATCCACGTGCGGGCAGGGAGCATGGCCGGCCTGGCCGAGGAGGCACCCGAAGCCTACAAGGACATTGACGCCGTGGTCGAGGTGGTGCACGGTGCCGGCCTGGCCCGCAAGGTGGCCAGGATGCGCCCCCTGGCAGTGATGAAAGGCTGACGATCCAGGGGTTCCGCGTCAACTTGGTCGAGGGTCGGTTTGTAGTCCGGGATAACCGCTTCCGGGTGACGGTAGAGGTAGGCGGACGGGAGATCGGGGCCCACCTGCCCAACTCGGGGCGGCTGGGCGAGTTGCTGTTGCCGGGCCGCCGTATGCTGCTGGTGGAACGGCCGGGCAGCGGGCGCAAAACCGGCTACGACCTGAGCCTGGTGGAGGTAAACAGGCAGTGGGTATCGGTGGATGCCCGGCTGCCGAACGCTCTGGTGCGGGACGCGCTCCGCGCCGGGCGGCTGACCCCGCTGGCAGGCTATTCGACCGTGCGCAGGGAGGTGTCCTTTGGCCGCAGCCGTTTCGACTTTTTGTTGGAGGCCCCCGGCCGGCCCCCTTGCCTGCTGGAAGTCAAATCGGTGACGCTGCTGGTGAAAGGCCTGGCCTGCTTTCCCGACGCGGTCACGGTCCGGGGCAGGCGACATGTCGAGGAACTGGCCGGGGCGGTCGCGGCGGGCTACCGGGCGGCAGTGGTCTTTGTCGTACAGCGGGGTGACGCCCAGGGGTTCCGCCCTCACGACGAATCGGCCCCGGCCTTTGGCCGGGCCTTGCGGGCAGCAGCCCGCCAGGGCGTGGAACTCTACGCCTATGGCTGCCACGTCGAACCGGGACGGATCGAGATAGAAGGTGCCCTGCCGGTGACCCTGTAAAGCAGGTTTGTCACCCACCCTGCGGCGGGTTGTTACCCGCCCCCTGCTGTCCGGCTGCCATCCGAGACGCCAGTTGCTGAAGCGCTGTGGCGGCGGCCTGCAACTGCCCGGCCGCCTGCTCGATCTCCCGTTGCCACAGCTTGATGGTTGCTTCATCCGGGCAAGGGGCCGCTGCGGGCCGGGCGCGCTGCCGGCAGACCTGGGCATTGCGCACCGCAATAGCCGCATATTCGGCCAGGCCGGTAAGCCAGGCCAGGTCAGCCTCGGTAAAGGGTGGTTCGCCGGCATGGCGGGCAGCGATCAACACCCCCCACATCCTGTTCTGCCAGCGGAGCGGGACGGCGATCGGGAGTCCCAGAATCTCTCCGGCAATGTCGGTCAGAACCGGATCGGTCTGCGAGCGGGGCTGTATCACCGCCTTGCCCGACCTGACCACCTGCACAGCCAGGTCGGCGTCCACGGCCCGGTCGAGGATGCGCACGTGGCGGTCGTTGGGCCCTCTGGTGGCATAGAGCCGCAGGGATGTCCCCCCCTCCTCCGTCAGGAACAGGAACGCATGGTCGGCGCGAACGACATAGATGGCCGCCTCCACGGCGCGGCTGCAGACCCGTTCCATATCCAGGTGGCCCACCAGCGCCTTGCCGACACGGTGCAGGATGTTCATATCGCGCACCCACCGTTCCACCTGCCGGGTCAGGGGGATCGTGTCCTCCGGTTCGGGAACCGGCGGCGCCGATTGGCGGCCGGCCAGGGCTTTTTGGATGGTTCTTAGCATCTCCTCGGCGGTAAAAGGCTTGACCACGTAAGCCGCAGCGCCCAGTTGCAAAGCCCGCTGGGCCACCTGCTCCGAGCCGTAAAAAGTGGTCAGGATGACGGGGATGCTCACCTGATGCTCACGCAAGGCAGCCAAAAGCTCCAGGCCATCCATCTTGGGCATGTTCAGATCCAGGATCACCAGATCTGGCTTTTCGTTCAGGATGCGCTTGAGCCCTCGTTGGCCGTCCATAGCGGTCATCACCTGGTAGCCGTTGGGCTTGAGCACCTGGTTGGCCAGAAAGACGATATGTTCCCGGCGGTCCTCAACGATCAAAACGGTTTCTCCGGCCATAGTCCCTCCGCAACGGTTTAGCCTCCCGTTGGTCCACGCAACAGCGCCTCCAGTTCGGCCAACGCCACCCGCGAAGTCAGGTCCAGGCTGAGGGGGGTGACGGCAACGACGCGGTCCACCAGCACGGCCCGAACGTCGGAGTCAGGCTCCAGCGTGGCATAGTCAATCGTCATTTCATAGTCCAGGCGGCGCTTCTCCGCCAGACTGCGGCGGCCGCTGGGCAGCGCCCGGTAGTAGCGCTGCCGCGAGAGCCGCGTCACGCGCCAGGGGGTCTCGGGTGTGGCGGTGCAGGGAACTTCGACCTTCAGCACGTCCACATCAGGAGGCATCCGCCGGGCCAACAGTTGGGCGGCAAAGCGGGTGGTAAAATGGGCCGCCGCCGTAAAATCCACCTCGTCGGAATGCTCATAATGATACTTTTTGTCGGTTTCCAGGCTTACGGCCAGGGCCGGCACCCCTTCATCGGCCGCTTCCAACGCCGCGCCCACCGTGCCGGAGACGGTGACCCCCGAACCGACATTTTCTCCAAAGTTGATGCCGGAGACACAGAGGGCGGGCCGGCGGGGCACCAGTTCTACCAGGGCATACAGCACCGCCTGGGCCGGTGAACCGTGGATGGTATAGGCCGGCACCCGCCGACCGTTGATGCAATAGTCAACGGGGTAAATGGCGCCATCGTTGCCGGCCGGCAGACTGCGGCCGGTACCTGTTTGCTGTTCATGCGGGGCCGAGACGATCACATCGCCAAGTTCCAGCACTGCCCCGACCGCCGCCCGCAGGCCGGGGGAGGCAATGCCATCGTCACACGTCACCAGAATCAAAGGCCGGTCGTCAAAAGCCACAGGGGCCGTCTCCTCACTCAGGATCCGGCCCCATTATAGCAGACTTTGTGGTTTTATGCACATTTACCGGGCTGGAAGCAACAACTGCGTTCTCCCCCCTGTTACCTCTGGTTCTCCAACCACCTGCCAACGATGGCATATCGAAAGTCGTGGCCGCCCAGGCAGCGCACTGCGCCCCACAACCCGTAGAGGATGGTCAGGCCCCAGAAGCCCATGGGAACGACCATCAGCAAAAGACCGATCCACATCCCGGCCGGTGGGACTTCCTGGTAGGCATCGGGATTGGCCAGAAGTGGCGGCAGAAACATCAGCATCCACACCACGAACCAGCAACACCAGGCCAGCATGGTCAGGACAAAGGTCACCACCTGGTAGATCAGCGCCTGGAACGCCTGGAATGCGGCGTAGGCCGACTTTTCCTTCTCGATCAGCCAGATCGCCAGTGCAGCGACGATGCCACCAAAGCCACTGGTGATCACACCCAGAAGGATACTGCCGTGTGCCAATGCGGCCATTACCTCCTCGTCCTTGGCGATTGCTTTTCCTTGCGACATGATAATCTCCTTTCTTTTGTTTTTGTTCCAGCCTTCACTGGAACAGCTTGAGGACCGAATCCACCCCAAACATGGCAAAGCTACAGACCATGGGACAGCCAAAGAATATGACCAGAAAGGCGATGACAATGGTCGTTTGCCATGCCTTGCGCGACATGTGCCGTAAGCTCAGGAAAGCCAGGATGGCAGCCACGATGCCGAGCCAGTCGGTACCGGTGCCGCGGGCCTTGTCGGCAGAGGCGGGCGATACCTCACCGGCCAGGGCGTGGCCGCAGTTCATGCAGAACCTGGCTTCGGCCTGGTTTTCGTGCCCACATTCAGGACAGAATTGTCTGCTCATCAGGTTTCCCTCCACTTGCTTCAGGTGCAACATCCACCGGGATTGCTACTCATAGCGCAACGCTTCGATAGGATCGAGCCGGGCAGCCCGGTTGGCCGGCAGCAGGCCGGCCAGCAGCGCCAGCCCGGTGCTCAGGGCGATGACGGCCAGGACCAGCCACAGCGGAAAGGTCGAGATATTGAACCCCTTGTAATCGCGCAGGAAGGTCAGGTGGGTGACGACATTGATGGCCTGACCCACGATCCAGGCGATGGCAACCCCGACCACCCCGCCCCAGAAGCCGATGCTGCCGGCCTCGATGGTGAACAGCCAACGGATGGTCCCCCTGCTGGCGCCGACCGCCTTCATCAGGCCGATCTCCCGGGTCCGTTCATAGATGGCCATAATCAGGGTGTTGATGATGCCCAGCGACGCAACGGCCAGGGCGATGAGCCCGAATACACTGAGCATGGCCTGGATCACCCGAAAGCCACCGGCCAGCGAGCCGGCCGATTCCTCCGGCGTCTCGGCCACATAGTCGCCCAACTCTTCAATGGCCTGGGCGACGGCCTCTACCTGTTCCGGGTCATCTACATAGACCGACAGGGCATAGCCCATATCTTTGTCGGTATAGGCCGCCTCGCTATCACTAAAGTAGCGGCCCATTTCGATCCCCTGGGCCAGCGGCACCGCCACCTCGGTGCTCAGGAGCGATTCCTGGAAGACACCCACAATCTCAAAGACATAGTCCTGCCCTTCCAGTTGGGTGGAACTGAACAGGTTCATCTGATAGCCCTTGGGCACATGGAGGGAGATCTTTTTGCCCAGCACCTGGCGGGGATCGTCAATCCCCCACACATTCAGGTAACCATAGGCAATCACAGCCACATCCCGTTCCTCCGGCCGGAAGGCCCGGCCGGCAATCAGGTTGCGCTGGCTGATCTCATACGGGGGGGAGGCGTTGAGCTGAACCTGATAGCGCTTTTCGTCCCCCTCCAGTTGGACCCAATTGGCCATGACGATCACGATCGGGTCCACAGATGTCACATGCTCCACCGCCCGGATGCGGGCCACATCCTGGCCGGTGAACTTTTTGAGGCTGAGATAGGGGTTTTGTTGTCCTTCCTGGACCTCCTGCGGTGCGCCAAAACCACTGGCGCCGAGGACAATGGCCCCCACGTTCTGGCTCGACCTGGGCTCCACACCAATAACACCGGGCACCCGGAGGGCGGTGAGCTGCCCGGTTACATAGTGCTGCAGGCCCACCCCCAAACTGACCATCAGCGCCACCAGAACAGCCCCGATGACCACGGCAAAGATGGTCAGCGTGGTGCGTAGCTTACGCTTCCCCAGGTTCGACATAGCCATGCGGAGATAATCTGCAAATCTCATCTCTGGATCTCCTGTTGAAATCTGCCCTACGCCACAACAGACCCATCGCGCAGGGCGATCCGCCGCTCGGCCAGGGCAGCTACTTCCGGATCGTGGGTGACCAGGACCACCGTCAGGCCCCTCTCCCGGTGCAATTGGTCCAGCAGCCGGACAATATCGCGGCCGGTGGCCGTATCCAGGTTGCCGGTTGGTTCGTCGGCCAGGATATAGGCCGGCCTGGTCACCAGGGCCCGGGCAATGGCCACCCGTTGCCGCTCGCCGCCCGATAGCTGAGCCGGCTTGTGCCGCAGGCGGCCGGCCAGCCCCACCGCCTCCAGCGCCTGGCCGGCCCTGACCTGGCGCTCCTTGGGCGGCACCCTGGCAAAAACCAGGGGCAAGGCGACATTTTCCAGGGCGGTGTAGGTCGGCTGCAGGTTAAAGGTCTGGAAGACAAAGCCCACCCGCCTGTTGCGAAAGAGGGCCAACTGTCGGTCGCGGGCCTGGCCCAGGTCCTGACCGTCCACCACCACACTGCCGCTGGTGGGCATATCCAGCCCTCCGATGACGTGCAGCAGCGTGCTCTTGCCGCTGCCCGACGGCCCGACCACGGCCACAAACTCACCATCGGGTATGGTCAGGGTCACGCAGTTCAGGGCGTAGATCTCTTCACTGCCCATCTTGTAGGTGCGGGTGACGTTTTTCAGTTCAATCATTGGTCAGGCCTCCTTGAAAGCACGGAGCAGGTCCCTCAACCCCGGCCGCTTGCCGTACATCAACAGGCTGGCGCGAAAGATCTTGGCCCCGGCCCACAGGCTCAGGACAATGCTGACCACCAACAACACCAGGCTGATGATCACCTGTCCAGACGGTACCTGTCCAAACCCCAGCCGGATGAGCATCATCACCGGCGTAGTCAAGGGGAAGTAGCTGACAATGACCGCAATGGGCGAGTTGGGGTTGGAAAAGATAAAGCCGAACACCATCCACGGGATGGCGGCAGCGAAAGAAAAGATGCCGGCGATCTGCTGGCTTTCGCGTTGGGTGGTGCCCATCGAGCCGGCGACGGCGAACAGGGTGGCGTAGAGCAGGTAGCCCAGCACAAAGTAGACCAGGCCCAACACCACAGTGCTCAGGCTGAGGGTGATCACCCCGGTCAGCGTGAACAGCGCCACAGTTGCCATCAGCAACGCCACCCCGGCGCCAATCCAGACGAGCACCTGGATCAGGCCGATGGCCCCCAATCCCAAAATCTTGCCCGCCAGCAGTTGGGTGGAGTTGATGGACGACAGCAGGATCTCGATGATCCGGCCCTCTTTTTCTTCGCTCACACCTTGCAGCAAAAAGCCGGAGGTGGTAAAGAGGGTGATCATAAACAGGATAGAAAAGAGGTAGGGCACCACAAAGTCGCCAATCCAGCTAAAGGGATTGTCCGTCTTGACCTGGCCTGTTTCATCGAGCGTCACCGCCTGGATGTCCATCGGCGCATGGGCGCGGTTCTGTAGGATCGGGTCCACCCTGCCGTTCAGGAGATGATCCACCAGAAAGCCGCGGACCTCGCTGTTGTCGGCGTTGGTGAAGGTGGAGAAATTGCCGCCGGTGCCGTAGAACACCACCTTGCCTGTCTGCAAATAGTCGGCCGGCACCACGAAATAGGTATCGATCCGCTGCGCCAGCAGGTCGGCCCTGGCTGAGGCCTCGTCGGGATAGGCGACGAAGCGGCCCTGGTATTGGGGGAGAGGGGTGCTGAACAGACCGCTCTGGTCCACATAGCCGAACCCTTTCTGATTCGGCGCCAACTGCGATTCGAAAAAGTCACCCACCTCGCCGCCAAAGGCCGAGCCCACCAGCAGGGCCACCGCCCCCAACGCCGGGATGAGCAACGTCATGATGATGTACCCCGGTCGGCGCAACCCGACCCATAGTTCCTGCAGGGCAACCAACAAAACCTCTTTCATCGGACCCCCTCCACCACGCTGATAAAGATCTCCTCCAAAGGTGGCGTGGCTACTTCAAAGTGCCGGATGGCCACATCGGCCGCTACCAACTGGCGCAGGATCTCCTGAGGCGAGGTCTCCTGCTCCAGGATGAGTTCGTAGGTGTGGTTGTGCTGCTCCACCCGCTGTACGCCGGCCAGCCCCTCCGGCAGCGCCTCGCATTCCAGGAGCACGGCATGTTCGGCATAACGGGCCTTGATCTCAGCCAGTGGGCCATAGAGCACCGGCTTCCCGTGGTTGATGAGCAGGATGCGCTGGCACAACTCTTCCACCTGGTTCATGTCATGGGTGCTGAGGATCACCGTCTTGCCCCGCGCCTGCTCCTCCAGCAAGATCGTCTTGAGCAGGTCGGTGTTGACCGGGTCCAGCCCCTGGAATGGCTCATCCATGATCATCAGGTCCGGGTCGTGGACGATGGCCGCCAGAAACTGGGCTTTTTGGGCCATCCCCTTGCTCAGTTCCTTGATCTTGCGCCCGGCATATTCCTCCAGGCCGGCCCGTTGCAACAGGGTCGCGGCCCGCCGGGTGGCCTCCTTGCGCGGCATCCCCTTGAGCGCCCCCAGATAAGCCAGGCACTCCAGCAGCCTAAAGTTCTTGTACAGGCCCCGCTCCTCCGGCAGATAGCCGATGCGGGCTTTACCGGCCTCGACCACCGGCCGGCCCATCAGCCTGACAGCCCCGCTGTCGGGCTTGAGGATGTCCATCAGGATGCGGATGGTAGTCGTCTTGCCCGCGCCGTTGGGGCCGAGCAGCCCAAAGATCTCCCCTCGGGACACCGTGAAGCTGACGCCATCCACCGCCTTGACATGGGCATAGTGTTTAACCAGGTTTTCGACTTCGATCATGGAAACCCTCCTAAGCGGCGGCAGAAGCGGCGGCAGCAGCCTCTTGCTGGCGAACATGGGCCAGGTAGCAGGCCCAGACCACCAGGTCCAGATCCAGGGGACCCGTAACGGTCACAGAGAGACCGCTCTTCAGGAAACCGCGTGGCCGGACCTTTAGCAGTTCGTTTCCCTCTGCATCAATCAGAAGCCAACCCTGCTTAAACACACCTTCCGGCTTCAGGGTGTATGCCTGTCCGTCGAACTGGATCACCAGGTCGTTGCTGAGCAGACCACGCTGGTGGGCCGTGCCCCGCCGCATTTCCCCCTCTGTCATCTCGTACCTGCCCTTGAACGAGCTGGCCTTCTTCATGACCAACTCCCGCCCATCGGCACCATAAAAGCGAGCCTGAGACTTGAAAGCCGGAAAGACGAGTTCTCCCAAAATTTCGCTCTCCGTCTCGAAAAAGTGGTGGGTGGTGAAAAAACCGGAACTCCTCACCTCAATCTGGACCGAATTGGCCTGAACCATCTTTGATCTCCTCCATTCAGGGGGCCATAGCCCCTGGTTTGACAGCGGAGCGCCCTCCGCTCCCCTTGAGCGCCGGGCACCTGGCCCGACGGCTGCCAGGTGCCCGGCAGCGGATCGTCACCGGGCGGCAGGTTCGAGCGGCGATTGTCCGAGGGCAGCCATACCCATGATGCCGCCCAGGTTCATGGTATCTACCGCGCTGGAGGGGACAATGATCATCGCCCCCTTTTCCTTCAGGCCCTCGAACAGCATGTTCATCGCCCGCAGGTGGAGGGCCGTCGGGTTGTCGGCGTAGGCGGCGCTGGCCCGGCGGAAGCTCTCGGCGATCTGCTCTTCGCTCTCGCCCAGGATGACCCGCGCCTGGCGCTCCCGCTCGGCCTGGGCCTGGCGGCTCATGGCGTCTTCCAGGGCTTCGGGGATGATCACGTCACGGATTTCCACGCTCTGGACCGAAACCCCCCACGGCGTGGTCCGGGCATCAATGATCTTTTGTAACTCGGTATCCATCTTGGCCCGGCCCACCAGGATGTCGGCCAGCTCCATCTGGCCGATGATCTCGCGCAACGCCGTCTGGGCGGCCCAGGCAATGGCCGTGCGATAGTCCTCGACCTCCAGGGCAGCTTTTTCGGCGTCCCATACCATCCAGAACAGGACGGCATCCACATCCACCGGCACCGTGTCCTTGGTCAACGTCCTTTCGGCGTTGAACGGGGTGACCATGACGCGGTGGTCGATCCAGCGCGGGATCGTGTCTATGACCGGGATGATCCAGAACAGACCCGGCCCCTTGAGCCCTATGAACCTGCCAAAGCGCAGGACGACGGCCTTTTCCCACTGGTCGGCGATCTTGAGGGCGAACAGGACATAGACCGCCACCAGGCTGCCGAGGATGATGGTCAGCGTCACCCAGCCCTCGCCGACCTCCAGCAAGCCGCTCAGGATGGCGCTGAGGGCAATGGTGATCGCCAGGATGATGAGAAAGGCCATCAACGCTACGCCGTTGACGGATTTAGCTCCTCGCCCGGCCCCGGCGGGTGATTGAACGCGAGAAGGCCGTTCTCTCGGTTGCACTCTTGTTGCCATTTTGACCTCCTTTATAATTTGGGGGCTTGTGCCCCAAGTTGTTCCTGGACAATGCGCTCGATCTCCTGGTGGCTATAGCCCAGGGCCAGGGCGCTGTGGATCATCTGGCCGACCATGCTGCGCAGCCTGTCTATCCATAGCTCCTGGATCTGGTCCTCGCTCAGCCGGGAGGTGATGAACGTCCCGCGTCCCTGCTGGGTCGAAATAACCCCCTCCTGATCGAGGATCATGTACGCCCGGCCGACGGTGTTGTAATTGATGCGCAGGTCGGCGGCCAGTTGGCGCATCGTCGGCAGTTGCTGACCCGGCTGAAGCTGCCCGCTGGCCACCATCTGTTTGATGCGGTCCACCAGTTGCATGTAGATCGGCACTTCGCTCTCAAAATCAATCTGAATATCCATACGTCCCCAATCCCAAATTGTTTCAATCCACCTAGGACAATTATATGAATTTGGGGCAGGTTGTCAAGTTGGAGACCTGTCAGGAACCTGACAAATGGTTGACCGTAGGGGCCGATGGGAGAGATCAACAAATGGGCCCAGAGGGGATCAGCGGCTGATGCGGAGCACGCCTTCCTCCCTCTCCGGCATGAGAGGCCCTGGCCGGCGCCGTCTGGGCAGCCCGTCTAACCCGCCGGGGGCAAAATGTACAAACAATCTTCGAGGAAACGCAGGCGTACTGTTTGCCCCTCGGCGTGGATCATCGAGTGGCGGGGGTCGTGCCTGGCCAGGGCCAGGAGCTGGCCCGCCACCTCGACTTCGTACTCGATGACATTGCCCAGGTAGGTGGCCCGGCAGACGATGCCCTCCACCTGGCCGTGGGGCGGGTCGATCTCGACCATTTCGGGGCGGATCAAGAGGGTCACTTTCGCACCCGGCCCCAGGTCGGCCTCCGGCGCCGTGACGGTCAAGGTGGTGCCCAAGGCGTCGAGGACCAGTTGCCCGGCGTGCCGGCCGCGGACCGTGCCCTCGACAAAGTTGGCCCGGCCGATGAAATCGGCCACAAAGCGGGTGCGGGGGCAGCGATAGATCTCGGCCGGGCTGCCGATCTGCTCGATGTGGCCATCATTCATGACCACGATCCGGTCGGAGAGGGTCATCGCCTCGGTCTGGTCATGGGTGACGTACACTGTGGTGATGCCCAGCCGCCGCTGGATGCGTCGGATCTCGGTGCGCATCTGCTCCCGCAGTTTGGCATCCAGGTTGGACAACGGCTCGTCCATCAGCAGCACCTTGGGCTCCATGACCAGGGCGCGGGCCAGAGCCACCCGCTGCTGCTGTCCCCCGGAAAGCTGGTTGGGAGCGCGGTTCTCCAGGCCGGTCAACTCAACCAGGGCCAGGGCGCGGGCCACCCGGTCGCGGACCTGAGCCCTCGGCAGCCGTTGGACGTTCAAGCCGTAGGCAGTGTTCTCAAAGACGTTGAGGTGGGGAAAGATGGCATAGCTCTGAAAGACCATGCTCATGTTGCGTTTGTGGGGCGGTTCCTGGTTGATGACCTGACCGTCCAGGCGGATGATCCCCTGGGTGGGGAATTCAAAGCCGGCGATGAGCCGCAGCGTGGTCGTCTTGCCGCAGCCGGAGGGTCCCAGCAGGGTCACCAACTCGCCCTTTTCGATCTCGATGTTCACGTGGTCCACAGCGGTCACCTCGCCGCTGCCGCCGCGCGCCGGAAAGACTTTGACGACATCCTCAAGCACCAGATACATGGCCTACGCCCCCAGGGAAAGGTCCACCCCGCCCCGTTCGCCCAACAGCCTGTTTACGACGAAATACAACACGCCAATGGCTATCAGCACCAGGACGATAATCGTCGTCGAATAAGCAGCGGCGATGCTGACGCCCCCCTGTTCCCATTCGCTCAAGATGCTGGCCGTGACGATGCGCCACCGGGCATTGACCAGAAAAATGATGGCCGACAGACTGGTCATGTGCCGGGTAAAGCTGAAAATGAGGCCGGCCAGCAGGGCCGGCATGATGAGCGGCAGCGTCACCTTGCGGAAGGTATACTGGGCGTCGGCCCCCAGGATGTTGGATGCCTCTTCGATGCTGGGATCGATCTGTTGCAGCGAGGCCACGCCGGCCCGCACCGAGGCAGGCAGGCTGCGCACGGCAAAGGCAGCCACAATGATATACGGCGTGCCCACCAGCGCCAGCGGTTTGCCCATAAAGCACAACGTCCCGATCAGACCCAATAACAGCACCGTCAGCCCCAGGCGCACCCTCCCCTGTTCCCGCTCCACGGCCAGCACCGAGGCAAAGGTGTAGGGGATGGCCAACAGGGGAGGTGGCATCTGGAAAAAGACCTGGATATGTTCAGAGAACTGGTAGATGGCGTTGCTCCAAAAACCACGGGGAATGGCCCGGCTCAGGTTGGCGATGGGTTGGGCCAGGTACACGACCCCGTCGCCGGCCAAGAGGTAGAGCCCCAGGCCGATCAGGGTCCAGCCGGCAGCCTTGTGGTGGCGCCACAGCCACAGGAGCAGCCCCAATCCGATATAGAGCCCCCCCACTGTGTAGATCATCCCCGATTCGGTCAGCAGATCATAGAGCCGGCTAAAGCCAAAGCCCAGGGCCGTACCCACGGCCAACCCGATCCACTGTTCCCGCCGGGTATGGAACACCGTCCGTGCCAGGAAGAGCGCCAGCAACGCAAACAGGATGCCCACGACAAAGGCGGGCGGTGTGCTGAAAGCCAGGACAAAGCCGATGCCCAGAATGGTGCCGGGCACAGCCCCGCCCAGGTTCGAGACGAAATCCACCGCCTCTTTGCCGCTGAATCGCTTGCGGACCACGAGGAAGGCGATCACCATCCCGGTCAACCCGGCGATGGGGGTGGCATAGGCGCTCAAAAAGGTCGTGTCCAGAATCGATTCCACGCCACGGGTGAGCATCAGCTTCCACCACCCCAACGTAGGGGTATAGTCCACACCCCAGGCAGCGCTGAACGAACCGACCACGATGGCCGCATAAAGCACAAGGATCAACAGGCAAACGAGGTAGGTAATGAGGATGAAAGGCCAGCGGATCCAGGCCTCTTTGACCAGGATCCGACCACCGGTAGGCTTGCCTGTTACCGAGACGTAGGAGCGACGGGTGACATAGTAGCGTTGCACCAGGAAAACGACAAGCGTCGGAAGAAGGAGCACAAAGGCCAAGGCCGATGCCTTTTGGTAATCGTACTCCCCGGCCACAGCCAGGAAAATCTGGGCCGAGAGCACAGTGACGTTGCCCGAAATGAACAGCGGGTTGCCCAAATCGGCCAACGATTCCACAAACAGGAGCAGGAAAGCGCCGGCAATACCGGGGATGAGCAGGGGCAGGGTTACGGTGCGGAAAATGTGAAACTTGCCGGCCCCCAGGCTGTGGGCCGCTTCCTCCATACTGGGGTCGAGGCGTTCCAACATGGCCCGGATGATGAGGTAGGCCACCGAAAAGAAGGTAATGACCTGGACAAAAACCAGCCCATCCATACCATAGATGTCGTTGGCCCCCACAGGAAAGGTCATGCCCAGCAGTTTGCGCGTCACCAGCCCGTTGCGGCCAAAGAGCAGGATGGTGCTCAGGGCAATGGCGAACGGCGGCGAGACGGTGGGCACCAGGGCCAACAGATGGATCAACCTTTTGAAAGGCACATTGCAGCGGACCAGGGTATAGGCAAAAAAGAAACCCAGGATGGTGCCACCGGCGGCCGTCAGAAGCCCCATTTTGAGCGTATCGAGAAACACACGTTGGGCATAAGGGCCATAGTAGGGATCAAAGTAGCGGCCAAAATATTTCAGGCTGAGACGGGTGTACCACGGCCCGCTTTTATTGGCATCCAGGAAACCGTTGGCGGTGCCGCGAAAAAGGGGGTAAACGACAAAGAGGAACAAAAAGAGACCACAGA
This sequence comes from Anaerolineae bacterium, assembly GCA_034435455.1. Lineage (GTDB taxonomy): Bacteria > Chloroflexota > Anaerolineae > JAAYZQ01 > JAAYZQ01 > DAOTXL01. The sequence goes on along the minus strand of DAOTXL010000061.1, from coordinate 20,781 downwards.
ACAGCAGCCCGATCATCAGCACCGGATCCCGGGCGATGAGGGCAAACTCGCGGTAGCGGCGGCGCAGCCCCCGGCGCCACCCCCCCCTCCTTCCGACCCTGGTTTGCGCAGCAGCAACCACCGTGCTTGATCCTGAGCCGGCCAGGCCGATACCTGGCCCCATAACAGGATGGGCAAGAGGGAATGGTCCCCCCTGCCCATCCCGACAGAAGCCGGTTATTGCTTCAGGTTATCCGCAGTCGCGATCTCGTTGGTGAACTTGTCCACGAACCCTTTTTTGTGCTCGCCGGCCCACTGAAAGTCGTAGTCAATCAGCTTGACCTGAAGCAGTTCAGGGTGGGAGAGCTGCACCCCGCTGACCGTCGGCGCCTGATAGGCATGATACTTGGGTCCCAGCGCCTGGGCCTCGGCCGTGAGCGCCCAGTCGAACCACTTTTTCGCCGCATCCAGGTGCTTGGCCCCTTTGACAATGCCCATCCCGCCGATCTCGTAGCCGGTCCCTTCCTCCGGGAAGGTCAGCTCCAGCGGCAGCTTGTTGTCTTCGATCTCGTGGACGATGTCGTGGGAAAAGACGACGCCCACCGCCGCTTCCCCCTGGCCGACGAACTTGGCCGGGGCTGCGCCGCTCTTGGTGAATTGCAGGACCTGGCCGGCATACTTTTTCAGGTACTCCCAGCCGGCCTCTTCCCCTTTGATCTGAAGGACGGTGGCCAGAGCGGTATAGGAGGTGCCGGAGGTAGAGGGGTGGGCCACCAGCACCTGACCGGTGAACTCGGGCTTGAGCAGGTCATCCCATGAGCGGGGCGGTTCCACGCCAGGATGGGCAGCCAGCCAGTCTTTGTTCGTGCAAAAAGCCAACGTGCCGACGTAAATGCCGACCCAGTAGTTATCGGGGTCCTTGTACTTGGCCTGGTCCAGCAGATTCTTGTAGTTGGGCGAGTTGTAGGCTTCCAGCAGGCCCTCCTGCTTGGCGGCGACAAAGCTGTCAATCGGTCCCCCCCACCAGATGTCGAAGGTGGGGTTGTCCTTCTCGGCCCGGAGGCGGGCCAGGGCCTCACCGCTGGACATGCGGACATAGTTGACCGTGATGCCATACTTGGCCTCGAACTCCTGCTTCATGCCCTGGCACCATTCCTCCTGCGGCGTGCAGAGGACGTTAACCTCGGTGCTGCCCTTGGCCGGACCGCAACTGGCCAGGCCGATCACCAGACTCAGCAAGATCAGCAGCGAGATAAGGGAAAACCCTTTGTGGCTCATACGATTTCCTCCCTTGCAATATGCGAAGTGCCCCAAGTGGGGGATGGCCGGTCCCCGTTCATGGAAGATGAGCGCCTGGCACCTCCTCCAAAGTTAATACGCCGGCAGGCTGCGTTTGATCACCTCATAGTCCTCCAGGGCCTTGCCCGCGCCCAGGGCCACACAGGCGATGGGGTTGTCGGCCACGTAGCAGGGCACGGCCGTCTCTTTGGTCAACAGCCGGTCAAAGTTGCGCAGCAACGCCCCCCCACCGGTCATGACGATGCCCCGGTCAATCACATCGGAAGCCAACTCCGGCGGCGTCTTTTCCAGCACCGCCTTGACCACGCCGACGATAGAGGCGATCGGTTCGGCGATGGCCTCGGTGATCTCGCCAGAGGTGACCTGGATGGTCTTGGGCAGGCCGGAGACCTGATCCCGGCCCCGCACCTCCTTGCGCAGCTCCTCTTCCAGGGGCAGGGCGCTGCCGATGGCGATCTTGATCTCTTCCGCCGTCTGCTCGCCGATCATCAGGTTGTACTTGCGCTTGATATAGCTCATGATCGCCTCATCCACCCGGTTGCCACCGACCCGCACCGAGGCGAACTCGACGATGCCGTTCATGGAAATGACCGCCGCCTCACTGGTGCCCCCGCCGATGTCCACCACCAGGTTGCCGGTAGGGGTATGGATGGGCATCCCGGCCCCCAAAGCCGCCGCCAGCGGTTCCGGAATCAGATAAGCCTCCCGCCCGCCAGCCTGAATGGCGGCATCGTGCACGGCCCGGCTCTCCACGCTGGTCACCCCCACCGGCACGCTGATGGCGATGAGCGGCTTGAACAGGCGCAGGCGGCCGGCCACCTTTTCGATAAAGTAGCGCAGCATGGCCTCGGTCACCATGTAATCGGCGATCACCCCGTCGCGCAACGGCCGCGCCACCTCGATCGTTTCCGGCGTGCGACCCAGCATCTCCCGGGCCTCACTGCCCACGGCCACAATTTTGTTATCGTTGACCGCAATCGCCACGACCGAGGGCTCTTGCAGGACGATCCCCTTGCCCTTTACCCAGACCAGGACGTTAACCGTCCCCAGGTCCACGCCGATATTTTTTGTCAGCATTATCACCCGCTCAATTTACGTTTTACGCTTTACGTTTTACGATTCACTCCACCACCGGCCGTTTGCCCTCCCGCCGGCTCCTGCGCCGGGCCACCTTGAGACGGGTGACCGATCGGCGCAGGGCCGCTTCTGCCCGGGCAAAGTCCTCGTCCTCCCGCCGCTTCTGGGCCATGATCGCCTCGGCGCGCTGGCGGGCAGCCTCGGCGCGGGCAATGTCAATCTCCTCGGCCCGCTCCGCCGAATCGGCCAGGATGATCACGCGGTCAGGGCCCACCTCCATAAAGCCGCCGCCGATGGCGATAAACTCGTCCTCCTGGCCCGACCGGCGGAGGGTCAATTCGCCCCAGGTCAGAGCGGTCATCAGCGGGGCGTGGTGGGGCAGGATGCCCAGTTGTCCCTCGACGCCAGGGGCCACCACCAGGTCCACATCGCCCTGGAAGACCACACGCTCAGCGGTTATCACTTCGCAGCGCATCTTAGCCGCCCCTCAACCTCCTGGCAGCCTCCACCGCTTCGTCGATGGTGCCGACCATCCGGAAGGCCTGTTCCGGCAGGTCGTCGTGCACCCCTTCCAGGATCTCCTTGAAACCGCGCACCGTTTCCTGGACCGGCACATAGCGGCCCGGCTGGCCGGTAAACTGCTCGGCCACGAACATCGGCTGGCTGAGGAACTGCTGGATCTTGCGGGCCCGGGCCACCACCAGCTTGTCCTCCTCCGACAGTTCGTCAATCCCCAGGATGGCAATGATATCCTGCAGGTCCCGATAGCGTTGCAGCACCCGCTGCACCTCGCGGGCCACCCGATAGTGCTCCTCCCCCACAATGCGCGGGTCGAGGATGCGCGAGGTAGAGCTCAGGGGGTCCACGGCAGGATAGATGCCCATCTCGGCGATCCGCCGCTCCAGGGCGATGGTCGCATCCAGATGGGCAAAGGTCGCCACCGGCGCCGGGTCGGTATAATCGTCGGCCGGGACATAGACGGCCTGCATCGAGGTAATAGACCCGCGGCGGGTGCTGACGATCCGCTCCTGGAGTTCCCCCATATCGGTGCCCAGGGTAGGCTGGTAGCCGACGGCGCTAGGCATCCGCCCCATCAGCGCCGAGACCTCCATGCCGGCCATGACAAAGCGGTAGATGTTGTCAATGAACAGCAGCACGTCGCGGCCTTCGTCGCGGAAATATTCGGCCATCGTCAGCCCGGTGAGGCCCACCCGGAAGCGCACCCCCGGCGGCTCGTTCATCTGCCCAAAGACCATGGCCACGCTGCCGATCACGCCCGACTCTTGCATCTCGCGCCACAGGTCGTTGCCCTCCCGGGAACGCTCGCCCACCCCGGAAAAGACCGAGTAGCCTTTGTGGACGGTGGCAAAGGTGCGGATCAACTCCTGGATGATGATCGTCTTGCCCACCCCTGCGCCGCCAAAGACGCCGGTCTTGCCCCCCCGCGTAAAGGGGGCGATCAGGTCGATCACTTTGAGCCCGGTTTCCAGGAACTCGGGCCGGGTGACCTGGTCCTCAAAGGAAGGGGCCGGGCGATGGATGGGCCAGTACGCTTCGGCCTCTACCGCCCCGGCGTTATCAATCGGCTCCCCCAAAACGTTAAAGATGCGCCCCAGCGTGGCCGGCCCCACCGGCACCCGGATCGGCCCGCCGGTGGCCCAGGCGTCCATCCCCCGGCGCAGGCCATCGGTGGAGTCCATGGCAATACAGCGCACCCAGTCGTTCCCCAGATGCTGCTGGACTTCGACCACCAGCCGGCCGCCATCGCGGGGGATCTCGATGGCATCATAAATGTCGGGCAGTTCCCCGGTCGGAAACTCGACATCCACCACGGGCCCCATGATCTGTATGACCCGTCCTTTGCTCCGTGTTGACATCCATCCTCCTCAATTCAGACCTGTAGAACGGCGACCCTATTCCTCTGTCGGCACAACCAGGCAGGTCAGCGTATCGCGCACGCCGGCTGCCGGCCGGATATCGTTCATCACGATTTTGAGAATCTCGTTGGTGCTGCCTGCTTCGAGGCAAACGATCAGATCGTAGGGCCCGGTGATCATCTCCACCAACCGGACGGCCCCGCTTTTCCGCAAAGAGTTGTAAATAGCACTGGTCAGTCCCGGTGCAGTTCTGAGCAAAATATATGCCTTTGCAGCCATGGCTATCCCCCTCCCGTCCCCATCCTCATCTCACCCGCACTCTGGCCAGGGCCTCGGCCCCGCCGACGATGTCCAGGATCTCTTTGGTGATCGCCTCCTGCCGGGCGCGGTTGTAGGTCAGGGTCAGGTCGTCCAGCAACTCCATGGCGTTGTCGGTGGCATTGCGCATGGCCACCATCCGGGCCGAATGCTCGCTGGCCAACGACTCCAGCACCGCCTGATAGACCTGCAGCTCGGTGAAACGGGGCAACACCGCATTCAGGATGGTGCGCGGGTCGGGCTCATAGATATACTCACCCACCCGCGTCGGCGGGGTTCCCCGGTGCTCTGAAATAGGGACACTTTCCAGGTGCAGGGGGTGGATCGGCAGCAGTTGCCAGATCGCCGGCCGCTGGACCATGGTGTTGATGAAATCGGTATGGGCCAGGTAGACGACATCCAAGGCACCGGAGATAAAACCTTCCAGCGCCACGCGGGCGATAGGCGTGACATCCAGGAGGCCGGGTTGGGGCGGAAGATCGGAGAACTCGGCGACGATCGGTTGGCGCAGGCGCCACATCGCCTCGCGGCCACGCCTGCCAACGCTGATCAGGTGGACCGGACAGGGCAGCTCCCGGATAAAGCGCCAGGTGGCCTGGATGATGTTGTGGTTATAGCTGCCGCACAACCCTTTGTCGGCCGTGATGAGCACAACCCCCACCGAGCGGATCTCCTCCCGATGTTGCAACAGGGGATGGAGCGTCTCGTCGGCGCCCCGTTGGGCTGCCAGGTGGGTCAGGATCTCCCACGCCTTTTGGCTGTAGGGGCGGGTGGCCAGCACCTGTTCCTGAGCGCGGCGCATGCGCGAGGCGGCCACCATCTGCATGGCCCGGGTTACCTGAGCTATATTCTTGACACTGCGGATCCGCCGCCGGATGGCTCGTGTACTGGGCAATTTAGCTCCTCGCAGAACATCCTACTTGTCTTCGGGCTTGGGTTCAAGGACCAGGGTCCATTTTTCGCTGGGAAGGCTGATGTCCACCCCGATCGGCTTGCCGTTTTGATCCTCGCCGGTCTTGCGCACCACGCGCACCCACCAATAGACCACTGCCCGCCCATAGGCAGCAGGTGGATGGAAGGGTGCCAGAAACGCCCCTTCGGCCAGGTATTGGGTATCTTGGGTGTACACATAGTCGCCATACCACTCCTGCCCGGCTACTGCCGGAGGGCGCTCCATATGCAGGTGGTAATATTCGTCCTCCGCCAGGGTGCCCACCGACGTCCATTGGAGCAGGACGGTGTCCTTCCAGCCAACCGGCCGATAAGGGGGTGGGTCCAGGAGCATGGGGGCCGGATATTTGAGCGCCTCCGCCCCCGGCGTGGAGGTCGGCAGTGGCCGAGGGGCAGGCGTGGAGGTCGGCGGCACCGGTGTTGCCGTTGGCGCGACGGTCGCAGTCGGGACCACGCCGGTCGCCCCCGGCACGGTCGGCGTGGGCGGGGCCGTTCTGGTCCGCGTCGGTGTGGCGACGAGGATCCAGGGCGTCTGCGTCGGCAGCACCTGGGGCGTGGGAGTAAAGACGATGATCCAGGGTGTCTGCGTGGGTGGGGGCCGGGTCGGCGTGGGCGTCGCCCCACACCCCCCTATGAGGCCGGCGACCACCCCCAGCAACACCAGCATTCCAGGAATTCTGCTCACCCTCTCCTCCGCGGCTGTCAGGGCCTGCGGCTAGTAGGCGCCCCTCGCCTTGAAATCGCGCAGGGCCTGGTTCAGCGCCTCCTGGGTTTCATCGCTCAGCCTGGCACCGGTGGCAATAGTCTGGACCAGATCAGGATGGCTGTCCTTCATGGTGCGGAGAAAGGCCGCTTCAAAGTCGCGCACCTTGCGCAACTCCACGTCGTCCAGAAAGCCGTTGGTCACTGCATAAAAGATCAGCACCTGATCGGCCAGGGGCATCGGCGCGTACTGCTCCTGTTTGAGCACCTCCTGCACCCGCAGGCCCCGGTCCAACTGGCGGCGGGTGGTCTCATCCAGGTCTGAGCCGAATTGGGCAAAGGCAGCCAGCTCGCGGAACGAGGCCATGTCCAGGCGGAGCTTGCCGGCGACCTGTTTCATGGCCGGGGTTTGGGCCGCCCCCCCCACCCGCGACACCGACAGGCCGGCGTTCACCGCCGGGCGGATGCCGGCGTAGAACAGGTCACTTTCCAGGTAGATCTGGCCATCGGTGATGGAGATAACGTTGGTGGGGATGTAAGCCGACACGTCACCCGCCTGGGTCTCGATGATGGGCAGGGCGGTCAGCGAACCGCCGCCATAGTCGGGGTGCATCTTGGCTGCCCGTTCCAGCAGGCGCGAATGGAGATAGAACACATCGCCGGGGTACGCTTCCCGGCCCGGCGGTCGGCGGAGCAGGAGCGATACCTGGCGGTAGGCCCAGGCGTGCTTGCTCAGGTCGTCGTAGATGATCAGGGCATCCTTCCCCTGCTCCATAAACTCCTCGCCCATCGCGCAGCCGGCATAGGGAGCGATATATTGCAGCGTGGCCGGCTCTGAAGCGGAAGCGACGATCACAATGGTGTGGTCCATCGCGCCATATTGCTCCAGGGTGGCGACGACCTGGGCTACCTGGGCCCGCTTCTGGCCGATGGCGACATAGATGCAGATCAGGTTTTTGCCCTTCTGATTGATGATGGTGTCCACGGCCAGGGCGGTCTTGCCGGTTTGCCGGTCGCCGATGATCAACTCGCGCTGCCCCCGGCCAATCGGGGTCATAGCGTCAATGGCCTTGATGCCGGTCTGGACCGGGGTGTCCACACTCTTGCGGGTCACCACGTTGGGCGCGATCCGCTCAATAGGGCGGTATTTGTCAAAGCGGATAGGGCCTTTGCCGTCAATCGGCTCCCCCAGGGCGTTGACCACCCGGCCGATGAGGCCTTCCCCCACCGGCACGGAGACGATGCGCCCGGTACCCCGCACGGTGTCCCCCTCTTCGATGCCGGTATAGTCGCCCATGACAATGATGCCCACATTGTCGGCCTCCAGGTTGAAGGCCAGGCCCATGATGCTTTCGTCACGGCCCGGCCGGGGTGGGAATTCCACCAGTTCCATAGCCACCACCCTGGCCAACCCGCTGGCCCGGGCGATGCCATCGCCCACCTCAATCACCGAGCCGACCTCCATGGCCTGGAGCGGGGCCTCGAACTCCTGGATCTGTCTTTTGAGGATTGCTGCGATCTCTTGGGCTTGTACGGGCATTCATGCCTCCGTTATGCTGCCAGATGTTCTCGCAAAGCGGCCAGCTTCCCGGCGACGCTGCCGTCAATCACCTGGTCGCCGACGCGCAGGTGGATGCCTCCGATCAGGGCGGGGTCCACACGGAACTGGAACTCCAGGCCGGGGCCCAAACGTTCGACCAGCCTGGTGCGCAGGGCCTCCTGCTCGGCGCTCGTCAGCGGCACGGCGCTGGTCACCTGCGCCACCTGCAGCACCGGGCGGCGCTGCACCAGCCGGTTGAACTCGACCAGGATGGCTTCGAGCTGGTCCAGTTGCCCGGCCTCCAGGAGCGTGCCCAGAAACTTGCGGACCTCCTCCTTCAGCCCGCCGGCAGTGACCCGGTCCAGCAGCCGCAGCCGGTCGGCCACCCCGGCCGCATCGTCGGCCACAGCAGCCCGCAGGGCAGCATCCTCTTTCAGCGCCCTCTGGACATCGCCCAGTTGCCGGGTCCAGGTTTCCAGGGCCAGGTCATAGATCGCCCGGGCATAGTCTTGCGCAGTGCCGCGCATCTGGCGGTAGGGTCGGGCTTGCGTGCTCACTGGAGTACCTCGGTCTTTTCCAGGAATTCGGCAATGAGCTGACGGTGCCGCTGCTCATCCAGCGAAGCACCGATGACCTTCTCCGACACGGCTACGACCAGGTCGGCCACCTGCTGGCGCAGCTCGGCCATGGCCAGGTCCCGCTCGCGGTCGATCTCTTCCTTTGCCTTCTCGATCAGCGCCCTGGACTCTTCGCGGGCCCTGTCCAAAATTTCCTGACGGGCCTTTTCGCTCATCTGGGTAGCCTGAGCCATGATCTCCTGACCTTCTCGGCGGGCCTCGGCCATGCGCCGTTCAAACTCCTGCTCCATCTCAGCCGCCCGTTTGGAAGCCAGCTCTGCGTCCTCCAGCCCCTTCTTGATGCGCGCCGAACGTTCATCCAGCAAACGCAAGATCGGCCTGTAGGCCACAACATAGAGCAACGCCGCCAGCAACGCAAAGTTGACGATCTGGGAGATCAGGTACCCCACATTGATGCCTAGTGCTTCCAAGCGTCAACCTCCTCCGATTTACGATTTACGATTTTGAATTTCAGACTGGGTCGGCTTGAATCGTGAACCGTAAATCGAAAATCACTAAACAAACTTGATGATGAGCGCCACGACCAGGGCATAGATGCCGATGGCTTCGGTGAAGGCCAGGCTCAAGATCAACGGCACAAAGATCCTGTCGGCGGCTTCAGGATTGCGGCCCAGAGCTTCCATCGCTTTGGAGCCGATCATACCCAGGCCCAAGGCTGGGCCGATAGCCCCGATGCCAATGGCAATAGCCGATGCCAAAAGTCGTATACTCTCTGCATTCATTGGTATCTTTCCTCCTTGATGGTTTGGTAAAACGTAAAATGTAAAGCGTAAAGCCTTAATGGCCTTCTTCGCCGTGGCCGCTCATGGCGGTGACAAAGAAAGCGACGGTCAACATCATGAACACCAGGGCCTGGACAAAGCCGACGAACAGTTCCAGCCCATAGAAGGGCAGCGAGGCGAGGTAGGGGATCAGGAACCCGATCACGCCCAGCAACACCTCGCCGGCAAAGATATTGCCAAAGAGACGGAAGGAGAACGAAATGATCTTGCCGAACTCGCTGATGGTTTCGATCAGGCCGACAAAGATGTCAATGATGCCCATGAAAAAGGTGCTGATGCGCCCCATGCAGCCCAGACCGCGTTTGGTGAACGCCTGGACCACGCGGCCTACCGCCACAAATTTGCCAAAGTAAGGTACCCCCCGGGCCCAGACCCCAAAGACTTGGGTCAACACCACCGACACGATGGCCAGGGCGACGGTGGTATTCATATCGGTGGCCGCCGAGCGAAACATGGGGGCCAGCTTGTAGAGGTGGCCTTCAGCCCCCTCCTCGCCGTGGCCTTGCTCCGCCGCCACCCACAACCCGATGCTCTCGCTTTCATTCAACCATTTGACCGGCTGACCGTGCTCACCCTCGTGAACCGGTTCCAGCACCCCCCAGCCACCGTAGAGGGGCGTCAATCCCAACCAGTTGGAAACCAGGAGAAAGACAAAGATGGTCATCACGATAGGGAAAAACCGACGTGCCCACGTGCGCCCGGCTGCTCCCTCGACCAGATTGTAGAGAGCCTCAATGAACAGCTCCAGGGCACTTTGCCAGCGGCCGGGCACCATCTTGCGCTTGCGGGTGATGAGCCAGGACCCCACTATCAGGATCGCCATCGTCAGCCAGGTCGCCAGCAGGCTGTTGGTGATGGAAAAGCCAAACAGGTTCAAGACCGGCTCGGCCGGGATCGAGATTTCGGGGACTACCACCTTGGGGATGTTCAGAAGGGACAAAACCACCAGCAGGGCGACCACAATGGCCGCCGGCACCAGAACTTTGCGAGATAGAAGCCTTGACACTACTCTGGTTCCTCCTCGTCCTTTGCCTCTCGTTGTTGGACTGTACCGCCACCCTCAGCCGAGGAAAACAACCGCAACGTCATCCGGGCTACCCCTACCGTGGCGGCAAGGATGCCCACTACCGCTCCCACCAGGATAAACAAAGGGGTGGTGTTCAGCTTCTTGTCGAGCCAGACGCCGGCCAGCAGGGGGATCAAGAGCGAAAAAAGTAGAGTCCAGCTCAGATTTAGCGCCAGACTCAACGCCTGTCCCTTCTTCATCTGCAGCCAAGCCCTCTACCGCCCCCCTTTGGGTACAAGATTATAGCCAGATGGGATAGACCCTCTGTAGCCTGGATCTGACCCGACGGCTCAAGCTACTATCAAATTCTACCACAAAACATCTTCCAGGGCAAATCCTGCCCCAACAAATATTTGGGGGCAATTCAATCCCGCCGGCATTCGTGATTCGTGCCCCATTCGTGGCCGGCATTCGTGCATTCGTGCCCATTCGTGGCCGGCATTCGTGCATTCGTGCCCATTCGTGGCTGGCATTCGTGCATTCGTGCCCCATTCGTGGCCGGCATTCGTGCATTCGTGTCCCACTCGTGGCCGGCATTCGTGCATTCGTGTATTCGTGTCCTATTCGTGGTCAGCATTCGTGACCCCCCACCCCCCTTGACAAAATCGGCCCTTCCGTGTATAATCTACAATAGCGGGATGAATTCCCGAAATATGGGATTCAAGTCCCGCCCGGACGAGGAAGGTTATGGGGGCCAATCCACGCGGCTATCAAAAGATGACTTCTCAGACCGTCCTGCGCGCCCTCACCCTGTTGGAGGCCGTCGCCGAGGGGGCCTGCAGCCTGGAAGCGCTGTCAGCAGCCGCCGGTCTCAGCCGCAGTACCACCCACCGCCTGTTGAGCACACTGACCCAGGCGGGCTATCTGCGCCACGAACCACGGGCGGGATATCTGCTGGGCCCCCGCCTCATCGAGCTCGGCTTCAAAGCTCATGGGCAACTCCACCTGCCCTCGCTGGCACATCCCCATCTGGTATGGCTGGCCCAGGTCTCCCAGGAGACGGTCCATCTGGGGGTGTTGGATGGGACGGATATCGTCTATCTGGATAAAGTACAGGGTACCAGGGGGCTCCAGATGGCCTCTTGCATCGGGGGGCGCGCCCCGGCCCAGGCCACCGCCCTGGGCAAAGCGATCCTCTCGACACTCCCAGAGGAAGAATGGCCGGCCCATTTCACCCCCAACCTGCAACGCACGCCCCATACCATTGCCGACCTGCACCGTTTCCGGCAAGAGATCGCCGGCGTGGCAGCCCGGGGCTACGCCCTGGACCTGGAGGAGAACGAGCCCGGCATCCGCTGCATCGCAGCGCCGATCCGGGATGGGAGTGGCCGGGGGGTGGCCGCGGTGAGCATCTCCAGCGCGGTGATCTATTTGAACGAGGAACGGCTGGCCGAGTCGATCCCGTGGGTGGTGGAGGCGGCGCGGCGTATCTCGCGCGACATGGGCTGGGCGGCAGCTCCATTGCGGTAGCTCCGGCGGGAGTGAACCGGGGCGGAGCCGACGCCGGAGGAGGGCAGATGGCACGTTTGGACCGTTTGCAAGTCTGGGGGAGCATCCTGGAGGCCGGCCTCATCCCAATCTTTTATCATCCAGATGGCGAGGTGGCCTTCCAGATAGTGCAGGCGTGTTGGGCCGGGGGGGTGCGCGCCATCGAGTTCACCAACCGGGGCGACCGTGCCCTCCCTATCTTTCAGGCGTTGACGCAACGGGTCGGCCGGGAAATCCCAGAAGTCATCCTGGGGGCGGGCACGGTGATGGACGCACCGACGGCTGCCCTGTACATTGCCGGCGGCGCCCACTTTATCGTCGGGCCGATCCTGAACGAGGAGGTGGCACGGCTGTGCAACCGGCGCAAGGTGGCCTACATCCCCGGTTGCAGCACCCTCTCCGAGATCTCTGCCGCCGAGGAACTGGGCGCCGAGATCGTCAAGCTGTTCCCCGCCGATTGCGCCGGGGGACCCGGCTTTGTCCGGGCGGTGCTGGGGCCCTGCCCCTGGTTGCGGTTGATACCCACCGGCGGCATAGAACCAACCCTGGAGAGCATCACCGCCTGGTTCCGCGCCGGTGTGGCCGGTGTGGGGATGGGCTCCAACCTGATCCGCCAGGAGTGGGTAAAGGCCGGCGACTGGGAGGCGATCACCGCCCAGGTCCGGCAGGTACTGGAGTGGATCCGTCAGGCACGGCCCCATCCCATCGGAAGATGAGGGGAACGATGCGCATCACGCTGATCGGACACATGACGGTACGGATCGAATTGGACGGCCAGGTGTTCCTCACCGATCCCTGGTTTGGGCCGCGCACCTGGCTGGAGAGGCGCCTGGCGCCGCGCACCGCCCCCCCGGCGCTGGCCGCCGACGAACTGGGCCCGGTGGATGTGCTGTTGGTCTCTCACAACCACCTGGACCATCTGGACGACCCGGCGCTGGAGTTTGCCCGCCGGATGGGGTGCGCGGTCGTCGGCTCCGAGAAGGCCGCCCGCCGGGCCCGGCGGGCCGGGTTGGAGGCGGTGACGGCCCTCCGGCGCGGAGAGCACACCATGCTGGGCCCGGTAACGGTCCACGCCGTCTGCGCCGAACACCCCCTGGCCGACGACGCAGTGGGGTTTGTCCTGACCGGCCGCCAGACCTGCTACTTCAGCGGCGACACCCGCCTCACGCCGGCGCTGCTGGCCGACCTGCAACCCTTCACCCTGGACCTGGCGCTGGTCCAGGCCGCCTGCGCCCACTATCCCCTCTTCGGCGACGACGGCATGTCCCTGCCAGAGGTGGCAGCACTGGCCCGGCAGGTGCGCCCCCGCTGGACCGTGCCGCTCCATCTGCACTGCGCCGGCAAGTGGCTGGACCGGGCCCGGCTTCAGCGCATCACCAGGGACAACACCACCCAGGTGGAGGCAGCCGTGGCAGAATGGGCGACCTCGGTGCAGGCAGAAGGGCTGGCGGTCCGCCTGCTCCACCCCGGGGAACCGTGGGCGATAGAGGAGAAATGACCCAAGAGTCGTCACGTTCCCCGGCACACCCCCAGGGATGAAAAGGGTAGGGGCAGCCCTTGCGGCTGCAGGTAGGGGCAGCCCTCGCGGCTGCCCAAAGGATACCATCCGCGGTTTATTTTAAGAGAGACAAAGGAGGATAGGATGAGTGAGCAGCAGATCCCGATTGAGGAGATGGCCGCCCGTTACAAACAGGTGCGCACCCCGGCCGTCGCCGACATCCTGGACCAGAAGGGGCTTTTCCACCAGATCCTGCCGCCCCAGATCCAGGCCATCGCGCCGGGAATGCGGGTGGCCGGCCCGGCGCTGACGGTCAAAGGAACGCCGACCGTTATCCACAAAGACGAATACCTCCAGACCGCAGTGGACGCCTACGCCGCCCTCCAACCCGGCCAGGTGGTAGTCTTTGACACCTCCAACGACCCGGGCACCGCCCACTGGGGCGAGATGATCAGCACCACCACCAAGGCCAAGGGCTGCGGCGGGGCGGTGATTGACGGCGGGGTGCGGGATGTAGAAGCGATCATAGAGCTGGATTTCCCGGTCTTTGCCCGCTACAAGACCCCCGCCGATATCCGTGGGCGCTGGCGCTATGTCGAGATCAACGTCCCCATCCGCATCGGTGACGTCCAGATCTGTCCCGGCGATTGGGTGGTCGGCGACGTCAACGGCGTGGTGGTCGTCCCTGCCGAACTGGCTGTCGAGGTGCTGCTGGCGGCAGAGCAGGTCATGGAGACTGAACGGAAGATCTGGGAAGAACTGCGCGCCGGCGAGCATCCCCTCACCGTCTTTTTAAAGTACGGCCGCTTCTGACCGGAGGTGGGCGCGATGAAGATTGCCGATCTGATCGTCACGCCGGTAGCCATCCCCCTCCAGACGCCCCTGCTCCACGCCTGGGGTGCTCATCCGGGGTTTGGCCGGGTGATCATCCAGGTGGTCACCGACGAGGGACTGACCGGCCTGGGCGAGGCCACCCTGACCCCCAACGGGCGGCAGATGGAGGAGGTGCTCCGGTCCTGTAAGCCGCTCATCGTGGGGGAGGACCCCTTTAACCTGGAACGGCTGCGCTGGAAGGTGAGCAACCCGTTCTACGTGCGCATGTTCGGCCCCAACCTGATCAACGCCTACGCGGCCATCGAGTTTGCCTGTCTGGACATCCAGGGCCAGGCGATCGGGCGACCGGTCTGCGATCTGCTGGGTGGAAGGATGCGGGACCGGGTGCCGGTTTCGGCCTATGTTTTTTACGAAAGCCCGGCGGGCGCCCTGGAACCGCCCTCCTGGGAGGAGGCCAACGCCCGAATCCTGGAAAAGTGCGCCGGGCTGGTGGAGGAAAAGGGCTGTCGGGCCATCAAATTCAAGGGAGGGGTCTATCCGCCCGACCTGGAGGCCCGCACAGTGGAGCAGATGCGCCGGCGCTTCCCCGACATCCCCATCCGGCTGGACCCCAACAGTTCCTGGGCGCTGACCACGGCAGTGTGGATCGCCCGCCGCCTGGCCGATTGCGGCCTGGAATATCTGGAGGACCCGGTCTGGGGGCTGGAGGGAATGGCCAAACTGAAGCGGATAGCCCCCTGGATGCCGCTGGCGTCCAACATGGCCTGCTTCGGTTACGAAGAGATCGGCCCGGCGGTACGGATGGACGCGGTGGACGTGGTGCTGGCCGACCCGCACTGGTACGGCGGCCTGCGGGCGACCAAAGAGCTGGCCCGGCTGTGCGAGACCTTTGGGCTGGATATGGGGATGCACTCCGGGACCGAATTCGGCGTCTCGCTGGCGGCGGTGCTGCACCTGGCGGCGGCGCTCCCCAGCATCCACCACGCGCCCGATGTCCATTACCACTATCTGGGGGACGATGTGATCGAAGGCGGGCCGCTCCCGTATGAGGACGGCGCCATCCACGTGCCGGAGGGGCCGGGCCTGGGCGTCCGCCTGGACCCCCAGAAACTGGCCCAGTACCACCAGATCCACGAGTGGTACATCACCACCCTGGCCACCCAGCCGCGCCAGGAGCCCATCTATACAAAAGCCAGGTGGTGAGAGGGTTTTGCAGCAGCGAGGTGATGATATGGGCAGACATCTGATTACCGGAGCAGCCGGTTTTCTGGGCCGGTATCTGGTGCGGGCGCTCCTGGCCCGGGGAGAACCGGTACGGGCTCTGGACCTGCGCCGCCCCGACGACGCCGAGCCGGAGGCCGAATGGATCATCGCCGACATCCGGGACGCCGACGCCGTGCGCCGGGCCTGCGAGGGAATGGAGGTCGTCTACCACCTGGCGGCGCTCATCCCCCAGCGCCATGCCGACCGCGCCACGATGCGGGCCGTCAACGTGGAGGGGACCCGTCACGTTCTGGAAAGTGCGCGGGCGGCCGGCGTCCGACGGATGGTTTTCCTCTCCAGCGCGGAGGTCTATGGCATCCCCCAGATCGTCCCCTGCCCGGAGGAGGGGCCGCCGGCGCCGCTGGGGGAGTACGGACACAACAAGGTCGCCGCCGAGGCGCTCTGTATGGCGGCGGCGGAGCAAGGGCTGGAGGTCACCATCCTGCGCCCACCGACCATTGTGGGGCCGGGCCTGGATGAGCCCTTTCTGGTGGGTATGCTCACGGCCATCCACCAGGGTCAGCCGGTGATGCTCATCGGCAGGGGGGAGAACCGCTTCCAGTTCGTCCACGCCGGGGACGTGGTGGACGCCTGCCTGCGGGCGGCCGGGCACCCTGAGGCGGTGGGCCGGGCCTTCAACATCGGCGCTGCCGACGTCCCCCCGATCCGCACGCTGGTGGACCAGGTGATCGCGCGGGTCGGTTCGGCCTCGGCTGTGCGCTCCATCCCGGAGTGGCTGGCCCGTCTGGCGGTGGCCCTCTTGCGCCCCTTCGGCAAAGCCCCGCTGGAACCGGAACACCTGGCGATCGCCGTCGCCGACTATCTGTTCGACATCACCCGGGCGCGAGAGGTGCTGGGCTGGGAGCCCCGCTGGAGCGTGCTGGAAGCCGTACTGGATACCTATCGGGCACTCTGGCCCCCATCCCCATGAATCTGTACGATACGGCCCTCTCCCTGCTCACGTCCCGCCGGGTCCCGGCATTTCTCCTGCGGGGGATTGTGCGGACGGCGGTCCGTATCCTGCGCGCCCGGATGATCCGGGAGGACCGCCATCAGGCCGCCGCGCCCCCGACCCACCCTGCCCCGGCCGGTTCCCTGTATCTGGTGGACGGCTACCACGGCGGGGTGGTGTTCTGGGACTGGCTGGTCCTCCCCGGCGGCGGTCTCTGGTATCTCTACAACTGGCCCCTTTGCCTGCAACCGGCGGTGGAACGGACCCTGCGGGACCCCCGCTTCAAGGTCGTTCTGGACCTGGACGCCTTTACCTTTGAGGAGATGGCGCGGAAGGCCCCCGCAGCCATCCGGCAGATGCAGGAAGCGCTCCGGGCCGGCCGTCTGGAAATCGTCAACGGCACTTACGCTCAGCCCCTGGCCCTCTCCGTCAGTGGCGAGGCGTTGATCCGGCACCTGACGTACGGCCTGGACGCGATCCGCCGGGCCCTCGGTGCCGACGTGGAAATTTTCTACTCCCAGGAACCGGCCTGTTTCCCCCAGTTGCCCCAGATTCTGGGCGGTTTCGGTTTCCGGGGCGTGGTCTTGCGCACCCAGTGGGCCGCCTTCGGCACCGACCCGGCCTGCGATGCGTCGGTCGTCCGCTGGCAGGGACCCGACGGGAGCGTGATCCCCACCATCCCCCGCTATACGTTTCAGCACTACGACCGCCTGCGCGCCGACCATCCGGGGCTTCCCAACATGGCCCTGGCGGCGGGGGAGAAACCGGACTGGCACCCTTCCAGCCTGGCCACCTTTGAAGCGGCCGCCCGCCAGCGTAAGATCGCCCATCCCCTGGCCACCGACCTGAAAGATACCAACCTGCCCGATGCTCCCCTCTCCTGCGCTTTTGAACTGGCCGCGATGGACAACGTCCACCTTGTCACGCTGACCGAATATTTCCGTCAGGTGCCAGAGGAAGGCCCGCGGGTCTCCTGGGGGCCAGACGACATCCCCAGCACCCTGCCGTGGGGCCTGCAGGGGGAAGTCCTGATCCGCGCCCGGACGGAGGCGGAGGGAGCGTTGCTGCTGGCGGAGCGGCTGGACGCGGTGGCGTACCTACTGGGACGGGAAAGCGAAGCGGCGCGTCTGGCAGAGGCGTGGAAGCACCTGTGCCTGGCCCAGCACCATGACCTGCACGTCTGCGGGCCCTGGCACTCGCGGCGCCACGGGAAGTCTATGGCCGAAGTGGGCGTGGAATTCGCCGACGCCGCGCGGCAGGCCGCCAAAGAGGTAAGCCACGCCGCGCTGGAGTACCTGGCCGGCCGGGCGGACGGCGACCTGGTCGTTTTCAACCCTTCCCCCTGGCCCCGGCGGGAATATGGGGAAGTCCCGATTTACCTTGTTGAGGGGAGAATAAACCCGCTACACAGGATAAATCCTGTGCTACACGGGGCACCCCCCGCGCTACGGCTGGTTGACGATGGGGAGGAGATACCCTGCCAGTGGGTCCCCGTCGGAGAGGGCGAGTGGCGGGTGGGCTTTACCCTGGACCTGCCCGCGCTGGGGTACCGCGCCCTTCGCCTGGCGCCCCGGCAGTCCGCTCCCGGGAACGGGCTGTTCCGCAACCCCTGGTATGAGGCGACGGTCCACCCCGACGGCAGCCTGACCCTGGAGGCCGACGGTCGGCCTCTGGTCGGCGCGGGCAATTTCCTCACCGTCTGGCGGGATGGGGCATGGTACGATTCCCGCCGGAGCGCCCGGCGGGTGGAGGTGGTGGAGGACGGGCCGGTATACCGGCGGTTTCTGGTGGAGGGGGAGATTGCCGGCGTGCCGTTCCGGCAAACCGTCACCCTGTATCGGGAACTGGCCCGGATTGACGGCTGCGTGGTGCTGGATTTCGGTCCAGAAGGGGTCTATCTGGGCCCCCAACCGGAGGACGAGGAGCCTGGGCGGGCGATGGCGATCCAGGACGAGAAGAAACTCTGCCTGGCCTTTGCGTCGCCGCTGCGGGCGGTGTGGTGCGATTCCCCGTTTCTGGTCCACCCGACGCGGACGGAACGGGTCATCGGCCTGCACGGGGTCGGGCTGGAGGATGAGGACGGTCGGGGGGTGGCGCTGTTCCACCGGGGCACCCCCGGCTACCACCTGGACGTTCAGGGCGGCCTTTTGCGCAACGTGCTGGCCTGGGGGCCGCGCCGGTGGATTTACGCCAGCGATACCTCCATCACCCGGGGGGAATCCCGCTACACCGCCCTGCGCGGCCGCCACCGGTACGAATACGCCATCCTGCCCTACACCCGGCGGCTGGAGGCTCTGCGGGCCGCGCTGGATTTCCGCCTGCCCGTTCAGGGCCGATGGACGGCCGGTCCATCCGGCAGTCGGACGGGCGGCAGTTTCCTCACCGTGGAGCCGGAAGAGGTTTTGCCCACGGCCCTTTTCGTGGACGGGGGGCGGGTGTACCTGCGCCTGTGGAATGCGTCGGAGCGGGAAATCCGCGCGACGGTGCGGATGAACGGAGAAGCGACGGTCCGCCCGGTCAACCTCCGGTTGCAGGAGATTGCGCCCCCCCTCCCCGATGGGGTTCCTTTACCCCTGTGGGGCATTCAGACGGTGGAGATCATATCCGGTGACCCAGGCGAACCCGCTCAACGCCCATAGGACCACGTTCGTCCCGTAAAAGACCCATACGACCCGAAACATGATCTCCGAGATCTGGCCCAGCCCCAGGTTGTAGACCTCCCCGGTAATCTCGGTGGCAAACCAGCAGGTGGCGGCGATGGCCACCATCCAGGCGTTCGGTTTCGGCAGCAATTTGCGGCGCACCGTCTCCCAGGCCAGCCACATGGTGGTACAGAAGAAGGCGGTGTAGATCGGCGCAATCCCGGCATGCCCCACCCGAACGATATCCGGCCACAGGGCAATGAGAAGGGCCGTCGCCAGGCCGTAGATGAGCACCGGCACCCAGAGCCTCCCCGGCAGGCTGTCCCCACCCCTCCAGGCTGGCGCGCCGTGATGCACCAGGCGGGCGATCAGGAGGAGGTGAGCCGCGATGGACAGAACCCCGCCGATCATAAACACCCATGACCCCACGGTCACGTCCGGGCTGACCGCGACGATGCTCATCAGGATATCGGTTGGCAGCATGCAGCAAAAGGCGGCAAAGAGCAGCCACCAGTCCCGGTTGCTTATCCGGTTCTCGCCGATGCTCAGCACCAGCAACATGGCCAGCGCGGTGATGGCGGGCTTGCCGATCGCGGGATACAGGGCGTTGGTGCCCAGGAAATAGTTCGCCCAATCCACGCCCAAGACGGACCCGGCAAGGAGAAGGATCAGGCCCAGGAGAACGAGGACCCAGGTCCGTTTCGGTGCAGATAGAGTGCCAGGAACCATGTTTGCCTCCCGCTCTGTGAAAGGTAGAGGTCCTTGCCCCACAGCCCGCTGACGCCCGTGATCATGCATCCCCCGCGCCGTCCACCTGGCGCGGGTCGTAGGGGGGTGTCCACGGCGTCCACGATGTTGAGATATCCATCTGCCTTTTCTCCTTCCCGGCGAATTCTTGATCCTGCGATTTCCGCCCTCATTTTAGCACATTGGCCCGTTGCGTACAAGTGGGATGGTCTCTCGTTTTGGGGGGATTCCCGGCGCAGTAGCCTGGCTGCAACAGCCTGCCGGGCGCAGAGGGCAGGGGCGCGGTTTGTGTCAGGCCGCTTCTGAGGCAGGGGTTCTCCCTGGCGCGAAGGGCGTGCCAATCGCCGGGGGAGGCGAAAGATTTACCGGTCGAGCTCACCATTTCTCCCAGGACTTGACTTTTGGGGGCACCCAGCCTATAATTTCAACAAGTCCAGCTTCAGAAGGCGTGGGAGGGGGTGCCGTTCAGAATTTTGTCCACGATGGCCAATTCGACGGCCAGGCAGGCAGACGCCGTATAAAAGTTGGATTCCGGATATTTAATAGTTGCACGGAAATCGCATGAAAGCCGTTGCCTGGCGCATGAAATGATAGAAGAACAACGCGCTATTCTGGGCACGCCTAAACCCGAATACGAGGTGGCGGACCTCTTTCGCCGGTATGGGGAGGAATACCGCCGCCAACACAGGGTGACGCCCGAGCAGTACCGGGCGATGTGGGACATCGAGCACTGTCGCACCGCCGCCTTGGGCGGTCACGTAGACGAGTGTGATGCATGCGGGACGCTGCGCATCTCGTACAACTCCTGCCGCAACCGGCACTGTCCCAAGTGTGGCGGGCTGAAGCGGGCTGAGTGGCCGGCAGCGCGCAAGGTGGGACAACCGGGATGGGGGCCGGGTGAAAGAGATGAGCCTGGATGCCGAGGAGTTCATCCGGCGCTTTCTGCAACACGTGCTGCCCCAACGGTTCGTGCGGATTCGCTACTATGGGTTGCTGGGGGGCCAGCAGCGGAAAAAGAAGCTGAGGCGCTGCCGCGAGTTGTTGGGGCTGGACCCGGCGTTGCCGGTGGTGCGACCGGAACCGTATGAGGTCGTGGTGCAGCGGCTGACGGGCGTGGACCTGCTGGTC
>DAOTXL010000060.1:0-17235 GCA_034435455.1 Anaerolineae bacterium | reverse complement strand
TCGCCCATACACTCACCATTCCAAGCCAGCGAAGCTGTTTTCTCGCTGGCGCAGTGAAGGCTTTTTGTTGCCCGGCGCCGTCACCCTTTGTCAACTGCACAGCTACCTACTTGACAAATCCATAGAAATCTCCGTATAAAAAATTCGGTTCTCATTGCCGTGGCGAAGCAAAGAGCCGGACGTGCCGTTGCGGCTCTTTGCCGTAACTGTGTGATACCAGGTTGGCCTGACGGGCCATCTCGTGCTGCAGGCGGCGGATGTACGAGTTCTGTGGGGTCAGGTCCACCGTCTTTTGGCCGGACAGCACCTTGCGGATGGCCTCTTCTGTCTCGCGCATGGCCAGGGCCAGGGGGTCCATCTCGGCGATGTCCAGGCCAAAGAGGTCGGCCAGGCAGCTTTCCATCTGGCTGACGGTATTGGACCGCAAGACGTGGACGGGCACGCCCCGCCGTTCGGCATCGCTGATCGGCTGGGGCCGCCGCCGGTAATAGTTTCTGAGGGTCATGACCACATCGGCCTGGCGCAGGTCGTCGGTCAGTTCTACCGGCAGGTGCAGGTTTGCGGCTGCCTGCTGGAGCCGGTTCTTGCCCACGCCGTAGGCATAGACCCGCAGCAACCGCGGGGGTTCGGAAGGTGGGGCCGGCGTGGGGTGGAGCGAAGCCTCCTCAGGCGGCAACTGCGGGGCAGCCACTGGCCGCTCGATCCGCACCTGGCCCGACTCGTCCCGGTAGCGGATTTCAGGCGGATAGCTCCGGCCCCGCAGCAGGGCATCTACCGAGGCGGCCACGTCGTGATGCACCGCCAGGTGTTGCCAGTCTTTGATCTCGATCACCACATCGAAGGTGGGCGGTGCCTTGCGCTCCAGCACCGTCTTTTGCGTCCCGCGCCGCCGCGCCTCTTCATCGCTCAGGGTCACGGCCTGGATCCCTCCCACCAGGTCGCATAGGGTCGGGTTCTGAAGCAGATTATCCAGGGTGTTGCCGTGGGCTGTGCCCACCAGTTGCACCCCGCGCTCGGCGATGGTCCGGGCGGCGGCCGCCTCCAGTTCACGGCCGATCTCGTCAATGATGATGACTTCGGGCATGTGGTTTTCTACCGCCTCGATCATCACTTCGTGCTGGAATTCGGGCCGGGATACCTGCATCCGTCGGGCCCGGCCGATGGCCGGGTGGGGGATGTCGCCATCGCCGCCGATTTCGTTCGAGGTGTCCACCACCACCACCCGCTTTTGCTTGGCCAGGACGCGGGCCGCTTCGCGCAGCAGGGTGGTTTTGCCCACGCCCGGCTTGCCCAGCAGCAGGATGCTCTTGCCCGACTCTAACAGGTCCTTGACGATATCTACCGTGCCGTATACCGCCCGGCCCACCCGCAGCGTCAGGCCGACAATGTCGCCCGCGCGGTTGCGGATGCAGGAGATGCGGTGCAGGGTTCGCTCGATCCCGGCCCGGTTGTCGGCGGTGAAGTCGCTGACACGGCTGACTACATAGTCAATCTCTTCGCGGGTGACCTCTCGCTCGCTGAGGGTGACCTCGCGGTTCAGGAAACGAGCCTCAGGCTGGCGGCCCAGGTCCAGGACGATCTCTAGCAGATCATCGCCATGATTTTCTCGCCGGATGGCCTCGCGGATCGGCGGCGGGACGATCTGCAGCAGGGCCTCCAGGTCATCGGTGATGTTGTTTTGCATCTACTCCTCGTAAAGCGTAAAACGCAAAGTATCAATTGTCAAATGTCAATCTGTTGATGCGGAAGGCTGGCGGCACCGGTTCGGCCCCACCCTTCAGCACGGGCACCAGTTCTTGAGAGGTCGCCTTGACCCAGGCCACGGTATGCCTGACCATCAGCGAGCGGGTGGCGTATGGCTCAAAGCCGGCCACGGCCAGCGCCGCCCTCACGCCGCTTTCGTACTGCCGTACGTTGCAATAGACCGGTTTCGGCGGTCCGCCGGCCATCATGGCCAATCCCCAACGGACGAGGGGGTCGGCCACAGGCTGGGACTCGGGGTGCACCAGCACCCGCAGCCAGTGGGCCAGTCCGCCGCTGTAGAGGATGATCGCTGCCTGAAGGTCGTCATCCTCGCCGGGCAGTACGTAGCGTCGGCAGTTTCTATCTCCGCCGGCCATCACGGCGATGCCACCCTCGGCCTGCCGCACCCGCTGCGGAGTGATGGCCACGCACAGGCGCTGGATGGCAGGCCAGTCCTCCGGTTGCTGGGGGCGGATGGCCGGGAGCTCTCCCCCGTGGGGGTGGAGTTGCGGCTGAGCCAGGCGATAGACCTCTTCACCGGCGTAGAGGGTGAACCCTGCCTGCTGGAACACATCCACTTCGGGCCCCGATTCCGGCAGGTTGGCAAAGACGCGCTGGATGCCCCGGCTGGCTGCATCGCTGCAGGCGCCGTCCAGCAGGCGCATCCAGGCGTTGACCGTCCGCCGGTTGTGGGTCAGGGCCGGGGCCAGGTACACTACATCGGCCGCGGCCTGATGAGGCCGATAGCGGACCTGGATGAACGCCTCCCCATCGTGGGGATCGTACAGGACATAGGTTGGCTGTCCCATCGCCTGCTGAGTCAGGAAAGCAAGCCACGCCTCCCACAACGGCGTGTGAGGCTGGGTCAGGGTCCACTGCAGGTCCAGCGAGATCCCCTGTCGCTGCAAGCGGTAGATGCGCAGGCTGTCGCCCGCACTGAACGGTCCAAGCACCAGGGCCCCTCATTCCTTTCCGACCCCATTGTACTATTATTTCCCGATGTTGGCAAAAGACAGACCGGTCCAATCTCCGAGATTGGACCGGTCTGGTTCTCTATCCGCTGCGATCGGCTCCTTTTTCCCGACGGCGGCGGCGCCGGCGCCGGATGACCCACACGACCACGGCGATCGGCAGGGCGATAAGCAGCAATACCGGCAGCAGGTAGAGGATGAACCAGATGAGGGCATTGCCCAGGCCCTGCAGGGTGTTGACCAGGGCGCGGACGGCATCGCGCACTACCCGGCCGGGTTTCCAGCCTTCCTCGACGATGGGGGGCTCGATTTCTTTGGGATAGAGTTCGACGGTGATGGTGGCCATCGCCGTCAGCTTTTCCAGGTAGCTCATCCGGCCCTTGACCTGTTCGATCTCGGCCTGGGTCGCGGCCAGATGTTCATACACGGCCAGCACCGCCTCAGTGTTTTCGGCCTGCTCCAGGAATTTGTTCAGTTGGGCTTCTTTGGCCTCCAGGTGGCGCAACCGCGATTCCAGGTCCACATATTCTTCCGTCACATCCTGGCTGGTGGCGTTCTCGTGGTTGACCTTGAGGGCCAGGTCGCGCAGTTGGGCCATCGCCTGGTCGAATTTCTCCGCCGGGATGCGGAGGGTCAGTCGGGCACGGAGCTGTTCACCCTCCAGCCACGATTCAGTGTTGATGGTATAGCCGCCCAGGTCACGGGCTACGGCCTGGACCTGGTCCAGCGCCTTTTGGGTGTCTTCCACCGTCAGCGAGAGGGTGGCGTTCCAGATGATCATCCGCTCGACGGGGGCCTGGAGGTTGTAGGCCTCCCTCCCGACTGCCGTATTGTAAGCATCGGTCTGTACCGCTGCTTTTTCGACGACGACGGTGGCCTCGACCGGAAAGGGGTAGCTCTTCCCTGGCAACAGGTTGGCGTTTCTCGGCGCTGCCAGGATCACCGCCACTACACAGAGTACCACGATCAGACCAATACCCACCGGGACGATTACTTTTTTGTTCATCGCTTCTCTCCTCCTGTTGGCAATAGGCTCTTGAACATCTACCGGTTCCTAGACGCCGATGCTGCCTGGTTGGTTCCGCTGAACCTTTGCCCTTTGACCCCCCTATGGATCGCCACCGTACCCAGCCCCAGCCGCCGATAACGCACCTGCCGCCAACCAGCCTGCTCCATCACCGCGACGATCTCATCCGGGGTTAGAAAAGAGGTCAGCGAATGGGGCAGGTAGGTGTAGGCCGCCCGTTGCCCGCTGATCAGCCCGCCTATGAGCGGGACCAGGTGGTAGAAATAGAGGTGAAAGAGCGGCCGAAACCAGGGCCGCAGGGGGCGGGTGATCTCCAGACAGGCGATCTGCCCGCCGGGACGGGTCACCCGCGCCATTTCGCCAAAGGTGGTGGGGATGTCGGTGACGTTGCGCAGGGCAAAACCGGTCACCACCGCGTCAAAGGTGTTGTCGGGAAAGGGGAGGCGCAGGGCATCGCCGGCTACCAGGGATAGCGAAGGTGGGGAGGTGGCCGGCGGCGCAGCGGTTTTTTGGCGGGCCAGGGCCAGCATCTCGGACGAAAAATCGAGGGCTATGACCCGGGCCCCTGGATATTGACGGAGCACCTGGAGGGCCAGGTCGCCGGTGCCGGTCGCCAAATCCAAGACGATTTTGGATTTGTGGTTGAGGTTTTTCGATTTACGGTGGCCCGATTCTGCCTGCTCCGGTTGGCCATCGGCCATCGGCCATCGGCCATCGAGCTGGTTGACGGTGTAGCGGCGCCAGGCCCGGTCGCGCCCCAGGGTCATCAGGTGGTTTATCAGGTCGTAGCGGCGGGCGATGCGGCCAAACATCTGCCGCACGTAGGCTGCTTTTCCCTCCGGTGGTGGCAGCGCCCCTCTGTGCCCTTGCCCTTCTGCTCCTCCGTTCCCCTGCTCCTCTGTCATCAGTCCACCGGCCACAGCCACAGTCCTGTTTCCGGGTCCCGCTCGCGGAGTTGGGGCCTTCCCTTCAGTTCCTGGATAAACACTTCGGCCACATAGACTTCGGCGGCCAGGAGTTCGCCGGCCGATATCCGCCCCTGGGCGTCGCTCAACACCGCGTAGGCGCGGAGGTGAACGCTATCCCCCTGGGGGCTGATGTTGCCGCTACACTCCACCAGGTCGTGGCCGGTTTCCAGCACCTGGTGGCGTAGCTCATTGGTCCCCTGGTCCAGGTGGCCGAGGGTGGCGTTGCGCACCGCCCCGATTACCCTGAACACCCCGATCTGCACATCATTCTCGCGGCACACGCGATATAGCCCCACCAGCAGGTCCTCGCCAGGTGGCAGGCGCATCAGATAACTTTGGCCCAATTTGTAGATCGATTTTCTCATGGGCGGCCTCCTTTGGCAGGCTAATTATAGCCTGAACCGGGCAAATCTTCAAGATTCAATGGGTCATTGGTCATTTTGTGAGACCAGTGGCAGATAGATTCGCTGTTTGATGACCGTCGGCGTCGGGAGGGAGGCGGGCAACACCGTGATTTCGGATAGCAGGATGCGATCGCCAGGCAGGGGCCGGCCATCGGCATCGGTTGCCGGCAGGCGTTTATCGGTCTCCAGGCGGTACATCCCCACCTCCAGGGGATAGCGACCTGGCGGTGTGGAGGGATCGAGCAAGAAGGTGTAGGGATCGGCTACCACTTCGCCGGGCTGCCACAGGGTGGTGGGATAGGCGCCGCCGCGCGGCAGGCCGTCCTTTTGTCCCACCAACCGGTCCTCCGGCCCCAGCAGATGGGTGAACACCGAATAGCTGATGTTCATGGGCCGCAAAGCCTGCCAGTAGAGGGTAAACGAGATCCCGTCGCCGGCCCGAACGGTATCGGTTTCCAGGGTGTAGCCCAGGAAGCGGACCTGCTCGCCGAGGGTTGCCAGCATGGGATGGGCGATCGAAAGCTCGGCGGGGGTAGGGAGGGGGGTGGCGGCAGCAATAGATTCCTGGGCCATCACTTCGATGGTGCCCAGGGCCAGGTTCTCCTCTCCCCGACCGAGGAGATGGGCAATCGTGGCCCCCAGGCCGCTGCGCCGCAGCGGTGGTCGGGGCACCAGCTCCAGCCGGTACTTTCCGGCCGGGGCCTCCTCGGGCAGCACCAGCCAGAACTGTCCCTTGAACCGGTCGCCGGCCTGCCAGCGGTCGGCGGGGTAGGAGTCGCCGACGGGGCGTATGGGCCGTTCCTGCCACACCTTTCCCCTGGCGTCCACCGCTCGCAGGTGGAACTGGGCGTCGGGCAGCGCCCCCTGCTGTGCCTGCCAGTAGAGCGTCACGCTCAATCGGCCGCCATCTACGAGCCGGGTTGGGACCAGGTCCACTCCCAGCAGGTCCAGCCCGCCAAAGCTGGCCTGCTGCCGGTGCTCGATGGCCAGATCGTCCAGGCTGGCCGGCGTTGCGGCGCGGGGCACCTGGACCGTGCCCAACAGCACCCGGTCGCCGCGGTTGGCCTCTGGCGGGGCCAGGGCAGGCGCGATCACCGGGCCTGGCTCGCCCGGGCAGCCCTGTTCCGTGGGCCGGCTGACCAGGACCAATTCCAACTGGTAGGTGCCGGGTGGGGTGCCGGGCTGGATCGGCAGTTCGCGCTCGTCGTGCAAGAGCAATCCCGGTTGCCACTGCCACATGGGATAGAGGTTGTTGAAGGGGCATTGCTCGCCCTGGCCCCACACGTGGCCCTCGCTATCCACCAGGCGGAGCTGCACGCTGGCTTCCTCCGAGATCTGATCATCCACGGCCCAGTATAG
Organism: Anaerolineae bacterium; assembly: GCA_034435455.1. GTDB lineage: Bacteria > Chloroflexota > Anaerolineae > JAAYZQ01 > JAAYZQ01 > DAOTXL01. Next base: position 10,763 of record DAOTXL010000060.1, on the reverse strand, counting down.
CTCAATGTGCAGCGGGCGGCCTGGCTGCGGCGGCGAGAGGAGCCGGTAGCCTCGCAGCCGCAGCGATGGGCTGTAGCGCACCTCCACCGGCCGGGCGTCGGCGGGCAGGTCGGGCAGCGACGGCGAGGAATGCCGGTAGCAGGCCACCAGCACGACTGAGGCATAGCTCTCGAACGCCTTGTAGTCCAGCAGAAAGGCGTTGTCGTTCAGCCACTTTTCCGGCAGGCGTCGCCGGTCGCCCCACGGCGGTGTGTGGGACAGGGCCAGCCACACGCGGTCGTACCGGTTGAGCAGTTCCTGGAGTTTGGCAATCGTCTCCTGGCGGGAGCCCGCCAACAGGGGCAGCCCGATCCAGGGTGTGCCGCTGTCGGCATAATATTGATATAGCTGGGCGATGTGGGGTGGATCCACCACCACCACGTCGCCGGGCCGCACATGTTCCCGCAGATACGCGCCCCATTCGCGGTGATGGTCCTTGTCGTAGGCCGGGTTGCGAAAATAGTTGCAGGTGGAATAAACGATCCCTCCTGCCATTGCCAGGGCAGCAAGCAACAGGCAGCCAACGGCGAACAGTTGCCTCCTACCCCTTGCCCCCTGCTTCCTGCCGATCAGGCCGGCTGCCACCAGCAGATAAAAGGGAGGGGTGATCGGGATCAGGTGTCGGCTGTTCATGTAGGCCGGCTGTACGTAGGAGATCACATAGACGATGACAGCCGGGATCAGCAGGTAGCCGGTCAGCAGCCAGCCGGCCTGCCGCCAGGTCGCAGGCGAGCCCGGTCTGATCAGCCGGATGAAACCCAGGATGAGAAACGACAGGAAAACCAGGTCGATCAGCAACACCGGCCAATCCGCGACGTTCACCGACAGCCCCAGGCTGAAGGAGTTGAGCAGGTCGCGGGCCAGTTCCAGCAGGGGGATAAAGCGAAACCCTGCCCGGCTGGTGGCGTGGGGCAGGGCGACGATGGCATAGATCAGCGAGGCCAGCGCGACTCCGATCAGGGCAGCCATGGTGGCCATCAGGGCCCGGCGCCGCACTCGCTGCTGTAAGAAAAGCATGGCCAGCCCCAGCAGTTGGAAGGCGATGAGCAGCGATCCCAGATAGTGGGTGAATACGGTGCAGGCAGAGGCCACAATGGAGCCCCCGATCCAGCGCCCCTGGCGGTGGAAGGTCACAGGCCCCGATGGTTGGAAAAAGGCGCGGATGAAACAGTAAAAAGAGAGCAGACTCAGGAAGGTCAGCAGCGCGTACATGCGCGCTTCCTGGCCGTACCACAGGTACATCGGCGACAGGGCGCCCAGGGCAGCCGCCACCAGACCGACCCGCTCGTCCACCAATCGGCGGCCGGTGGCATATAGCAGCGGCACGATCAACACGACGGCGAACAGCGAAGGAAAGCGCAAGGCGAACTCGCTGTGGCCAAACAACCGCACGGCCAGCCAGAGGAGGACAAAGTACAGCGGAGGGTGATTGTCAATGGTCACCGAGCGGTTTACCGTGTCGGTGAGGATGATCTGGTTGGACAGCACAAAGGCCAGGCTCTTTTCGGCGCGGTAGAGGCTCAGGCTTTCATCCCACCACAGGCTCTTGCTCCCCAGCGCCCAGATGCCCCGGCCAAAGGCCAACAGGATCAGAATACCCAATATCCAATATCTACTATCTGAGTTCAGTGACTTGCTGTTCATTGGTGATAGATATCGAGTATTAGATATTGGATATTAGAGGTCGGGCGGCCCCTCACGCCAGAGTTGCAGGCGTACCCGGACCAGCTCGCGGAAGGCGCGGGTGATGACCCGGATATTCGCTCCGGTCTGTTTGCCGGCCACCCGCGGCCGGTGGGTGACCGGCAGTTCGGCGAAGCGATAGCCGGCCCGTTTGGCCCGGACCAGCCACTCGATGCTAAAGGTTGCGCCCCGGGAGGCGATCTGGGGAGCCAGTTGCTGGATGATCTCCCGGCGAAACAGTTTGAAACCGCAATCCACGTCACGCACGGTGTAGCCAAAGAGCAGGGTGCAGAGCAGCGACCAGCCCTTGCCGTAGAGGACCCGCAGGAAGGGATCGCGGCGGGGAGCACGATAACCGGCGATCAGGTCGGCCCGATCCATCAGGGGCACAAATCGTGCCAGTTCCCCCAGGACGAACTGGCGGTCGGCGTCGGTATAAAAGATCCAATCCCTGGTGGCGGCGGTAAAACCGCTAAAGACGGCTGCTCCGAAGCCCTGGTTGACCGGATGTTGTACCAGCCGTACGTGTGGGTTGCCGGCCATCACGCGCCGGGTGACATCGGCCGTATGGTCGCGGCTGCCGTCGTCCACGACGATGATCTCGAAATCGTCGGTGACCGCCTGCAACGCCTGGGTTGCCTCGGCTACCAACGGCTCGATGTTATCGGCCTCGTTATAAGCCGGCAGGACAAGGGAAATACTGGGCATTGTGTTCTCCAATACCTGGTATCTAATACCCAATACTATCTGATATCGGTTGTATCAGGCATTCGATATTCGATATCAGATATTCCAATCAACTCCAGTTTTTTGTGGCGCGGCAGCCGTTTAATGGCCTGCTCGCGCTGCTGAGCCTGGCGACGGGTAGGCCACTCTTCCTGGTAGACCAGGCGTACCGGCCGCCTGGCCTTGCAATAGGCCGAACCATGCCCGGCGTTATGCGCCTGGACCCTGGCTTCCAGATCGGTTGTCCAGCCGGTGTACAGGGTGCCATCGTGGCAAACCACGATGTACACGAATGGCACCTATCTGCTCCTCCTTTTTTCTTTCCTGGCCTGCCGGGGCCGCAGTCCACCCAGGAAGACGCTTGCCAGGAAACCGGAGTTGGTGGGCATTTCCGTTGTCGGCAGGACCTCCCATTGTCCTGTTTGCCGGTCCTGGAGCCATTTCTGTCGCTCTTCCATGGCCGTCTGGAACAGGCGGGCGATGGCTTCCGGCTCGTTTTCGATCAGGATCTGGCGGATGGAAGCCAGCGAGGCTGCAAAGTTGTCGATCCAGCGCACCAGGTCGTCGCTATTGGCCGTCAGCAGATCGCCATAGGCTGCCGGGTCGCTACAGGCCAGGCGCGTGCCGGTTTCGAAGGTGGCGCCCGCCACTTTGCGCAGTTCCCGCCAGGCAGGCTGGTGGGTCATCATGTCCAGCAATGTCAGGGCCAGCACGGCAGGCAGATGTTCGACGCCGGCCAACATGCCATCGTGCTCCACTGCGTCCATGTACAACGGCCTTGCTCCCAAGAGGGTGATCAGGTCGCTGGTTAGTCTGACCGCCTGTTCGTTGGCTGTGGGCGAGGGGATCAGGCAAAATAGGCTGTTCTGAAACAGGTCGGCCCGCGCTGCCTCCAGTCCTCCCTGGATTTCCCCGGTCCGGGCGATGATCGGGTCTCCTCCTACAAAATGGACCTGCTCAGACAGCACCTCAGCGGCCCAGGCCATGACCGGCCCCTTGAGCGTGGCGGTATCCATGACGACACAGCCGGGGCGCAGGTAGGGGCTGATAGCCTTCAAGGTCGGTTGGATAGCGCCCAGCGGTGTGGCCAGAATGACCAGGTGGGCTTCCTCACAGGCTGTGATCAGGTTCCATTCGGCTTTGTCCACAGCGCCCAGTTGCCTGGCTTTTCGGTTGGCGTCCGGGTCTCGGTCGTGCCCGATAACCGTTGCTGCGGCACCGGCCTGCCGTAGCGCCAGGCCGATGGAACCGCCGATCAGTCCCAGGCCCACGATTGTAACCGATGGTTTTGCTGTGCTCACCTTTACTCCTTGTTGTCCGGGAGGCCGGAATCCGGCTTTTACCCTCAGTTCACACTGTCTGCGGCCTGTAATGCCGCCAGCAGGGGGTTGTCCGCCGCGTGGGCGAGGTCCTCATGGCGGCGGATCAACTCTGCCGTCTGAGGCGAGCAACCGGCCTTCAGGGCCAGTTCGGCGCCGAGGGCGGCATGGTGGAGCTGCACAAAGAACGGTTGCCGCCAGGCCCGCCCGCTTTTCCCGGAGCCGGTGGGCCTCTCCTGGCCGAGCCGTTCCAACAGGCCAGGCCAGAAAGCGCGCATCAGGACTACGCCCACCCGGTGCCACAACCGCAGCCTTCCCGCCTGATGGCCGGTCTTGCCGACATCGTGCAACAGGGCTGCCGCCAGGAGGTCCCGGTTGGTGTATCCCCTTTTCTGCAATGTGCGCAGCACGTCGAGGGCGTGCCGGCGGTCGTAATGGGGCATCCCCTGGAAGAGGTCTGCTGCGGCCGGTGACAGGTACCGCCGTACCTGTTCCGCGTCCTGGGGCCTGGTCCAGGCGCTTGCGGCCCGGACAAACTGCCGCGCCCGGTAGATAGCCGACATCGCTTTAACCAAGAATGAGCTGCAGGATTGCCCGGACGGGACCTGACATGAGCCATGTCAACGGGCTCAGGGGCGTGAACCAGCTCAACGATAACAGGAGCAAGAGCAAAACAGGCCCATAGGGGGCCAACCGGTCCAGGGCGTTGATCCATTCGTGCGCCCGGCGGGTGCGGAGAGTGGACAGAATTCCCTGGATGACGCTAAAGCCGTCGAGAGGTGGCAGGGGGATCAGGTTAAAGAGCGCCAGGCCGACATTGGTGACGACCACCGTGTAGAGGAACAGGTGGGCCAGCCAGGGCAGGTCCAGACCGAGCCGCAGTGGGATGGCAAAGAGGACTGCCAGCAGCAGATTGGAGAAAGGGCCGGCCACTGCCGTGAGCCCCATCCCTGTCCGGGGATTGCCCCGCAGGTTGTAGGGGTTGACCGGCACCGGTTTGCCCCAGCCCAGACCCCAACCGCTGAGCGACATAAATACAATCATCAAAGCTCCCAGGGGGTCCAGGTGAACCAGGGGGTTCAACGTCAATCGCCCCAGGTTGCGGGCTGTAGGATCGCCCAGTTCATAGGCGGCCCAGGCGTGAGAGAACTCGTGCACGCTGATGGATATCACCAGGGCCAGCAAAAAAAAGACCGTTTGGATCGGATCGAACATCACTCTCTCCTCAGAGACGGCAACCTATTATAACATAGCGTGGCCAAGCTGCAAGTGGCCGATGGGCGATGGCGTTCTGGGGGCTGCAGTCTCTGCGTCACCGGCACTACCGCAGGCATGGCAAACTACAAGAGACGCAAGGGCGGCCGTCGGCTCCGCACAGGGTTGGGTGGTTCCTGCCTGCAAGGTTGCTGCCGATCGGGCAGGGCTATGACCGGCGTCAGTATTGCCGGAGGACCACCGGTAGATACACTGGATGGGCAAGGGCCCCTTCGGTATGGGCCCCGTTCCTGAGAAACTGTCTGCCCCGGGCTGTCTCAGGCAGCGACCTCCGCCGGGGCAAGCTCCTTGGGGGTGAGGGCGAAGCCGAGTTTGGCGGCCTTGCGCTGGAGGGCGACCAGTTCACGCTCGCGCTGTTGGCCCTCATACGCCTCCGCCCCGATGTCGTGGTACGATGCTTTGTTCTTGAGCAGATAGTACACCGTGCGGGCAATCTTGTGGGCGGTGGCGACGAGGGCCTGCTGGGGACCAAGTTGAGCGCGCTTGCGGCGGTAGAAAGCGCCAAAGGCCGAGTCGCTGCGCGTGACCGACGCGGCCGCCTGGCGGAATGCCTGCCCGGCGCGGTTGTCAGTCTTTAACGTCCGGGAGCGGAGCACCTTGCCGCCGGAGATGTCATTGTGCGGCGCCAGCCTCAGCCAGGAGCAGAAGTGCTTCTCGGTGGGCCATTTGGACATGTCGGTACCGATCTCGGTCAGGATGGTCTGAGCCAAGGAAGCGCTGATCCCATCCACCGCCACCAAGTCGACGCCGGTGATGCGATAGAGTTCGGCCCGCGTGCTCTCGGCAGGTTTGTTCTTGCTCTTGGAGCCGGGCTTGACCGGCGGCAAGTCGGGGAGCTCCTCCGAGATCTCCCAACGGGGCTTAACGGCGGCGAACTGGCGCTCGATCTCGGCATCGCAGGCGGCGAGCTGGGCGGTATAGGCGTCAAAGAGTTCGAGGGCTTGCCGCAGCACAAAGAGGTGCTCGTCGCGCCAGTTGCCGGACAGGGCCTTGGCGATGGTCTCCTCGGAGGATTTGCAGGAGGGGTGGCGCAGACGAGCGAGGGCGACGGGGTCCCGCTCCCCGGCGGTAATGGCACGCAGGATGAGTTGGCCGGTGGCGCCGGTAATGTCGGACAGGACGTGGTGCAACTGCACATTCATCTGCTGCAGCGCCTTCTGCATGTGCAGGATATGCGGGGCGCGGTGCTGGATGAGCTGGGCACGATGGCGGAGATAAGCCCGTAGAGTGCACATCTCGGCATCGGGGCGGAAGGAGGCAGAGAGCAAACCGAAGGCATGGAGCTTCTGCAGCCACTGGCAATCCAGGACGTCGGACTTGCGGCCGGGGACGTGCTTGACGTGGCCGGCATTGACCAGGTAAACGGTGAGGCCCCGCGCCTCGAGGGTCTCAAAGACGGGAATCCAATACACGCCGGTGGATTCCAGCGCCACGGTGTCCACGCCACACGCTACCAGCCAGTCGGCCAAGGCGTGCAGGTCGGGGGTGAAGGTGGCGAAGCAGCGCACACTCTCGCTGTCGCGGTCAGGGGGGACGGCAATCCAGATCTCCCGAGAACCGACATCGAGACCGGCGGCGTTGGGGTGGACGTGGGCCAAGGACTCGAACGCATCTTTCTTGCTCATTTTGCTCCTCCGTGATAGAATGATCGCCGCCTTCCAACCCGTTCCCAAGGGAAAACCGTACGGTCCTGATCGGGGTCGCACGAGGCGCCGCCAGTGGTGAAATCACGCGGGAACGGGGACCAGGTTGCAGCCCGGGCACAAGGGCACCAGCGAGTGTAACGGCCTTGCTTTTGGAAGGTGCGCGGGGATCATACCACAGGTCAGCGGCTGCGCCAAGTCGTTTCTCTGGGGGGGAATGCCGCTTGAGGCAAGGGGAGTTGTAGCCGACGAGGGGGTTGTCGGTTGCTCCACATCTGTCGTAAAAGACCGTTGCCCCGGCCAATTGGTCGAAATGCCACAAGGCGCGGGTGCTGCTATCACAGGAGAATGGCCCGGCCGGCGGGGTGAAGGCCGCGGCGTAACGCGCCACGCTGGAGATGCGCATCTCGTCCACCGCACCTTCCAGGAAACCGCCAACGCCCTTCCCGACCCACAGCGGCTGATCAGAGTTACCGGCTGCACAGCTTGCTGAGCATCGCTGCGTTCCGTCATAGTAGGCCCGCGCCTGGCCTGCTGCTGCATCGTAGACCAGGGCCACGTGGTGCCAGCCAGGGGAAAGGTATCTGCTCGAAGTACAACAGCCCACCAGACAGGGATAGTCAATCCACGTACAATCATGCCAGGAGGGGTGGGTATAGTACGACTCGACGTGCAGGCCGTAGGCGCCCGGTTTGATGAAAATCCCTCCCAGGTCCTGGAAATTGACCCAGGCCTCGACGGTGAAACTGCCGTCTGCCAGGTCCAATTCCGGGTGGTCGGTGGCCTCGGCATAGTCGTCTACCCCGTCCAGGATCAGCGCTCCATTCAGCGTCGGTCGTGATGCCGGGGCGATGCTGAAATCCGCGTCGCTCTCATCGTACACGGCCGGATTGGATACGGAGGCAACCCGCACGCGATAGTCCGCCGCAGACTCCAGCCCCAGCGGGACGAACCACTCGTAACTGCCGTCGCCGGGTGTGCTGGCGGCAATGGTCTGAAGCAGAGTTCCCCCTTTGTACAACTCGATTCTGACGTCCGTCACGTCGGCGCTGTTCACCCAGCGGATGGTATAGAACTCTCGCTGGGTCAGGGTTTCACCGCCGTTGGGAACGTCCACCACGATCGCCGGCTCCGGGCCGTAGGCCACCTTGTCCAACCAGCCGGCATCCCCACTCGACTGAATCACGGGGGTATAGTCCCAGCGCAGGGTGTGAGAGCCCGAAGGGATCGAATAGCCTCTCAGTTGCCAGTTGGTGTTGTTGCACTCTGCCAGCCGTGCGCCGTCCAGGTAGAAATCCAGTTCCAGGAACGCCCCAGATGAAACCTTCCAGGAGAAAGCCAGAAATCCTGGGCCGCTGACCGTGGTTTCGATCCAGGAACTTTGGCCATTGGCAGGGGTACCGCTTTGCGCAGCATCGCCATCGTAATAATATACGGACGTCTGCCCAAACCAGTTCGCGCTCCCTCCGGTCGTCCAGGTCAGGGTGGTGTTGTCTACCGCTTCGCCCAGAGTGACGGTCTGGGCCTCTATCGTTGATAATGGGAGAATGACCACGAGAAGCGATACGAAAAACATGGAAAATAGTCTGAGTGTGGTGATAGCCCCTGTGGGTGACCCCGGCCTATTATTCCGCATCTCTAAAACGAGCCTTCCCGTTTTCAACCAGTACTGTCCCTTGTCTGAACAGCTTCCAGAAAAGGTGTCGCCTCTTTTCCAATTGTGGTATCCACACACACTGTCGCTTGGGGTCACTTTGTATTTCAATCCGCCCCAAGGTCAATAATTGGTTTGCTATCTCAGGGAAAATACTCGACCAGTCAACCTCTTGTCCGAGATAGAAACTGTGTTGCTCCAAGATACAACTGAGCAATTCATTGAGCAGGGCATCCTTCACAGGGTTGATATAGAAGAAGCAATTGTCATGGATGTACACGTGATAAGCAACTTTTTCCTGGTCTATAAAAAAACTATTTCCTTCGAATCCAAGCCCCAAGGCCGAGCGTATACCGGCTGTCAATACATATTCGTCAGGGAACTCGTCTCCATAGAGGGCCTGGACCGGTGATGTTTCTTCATACCTGACGCATTCCAATAAGGATGCTGTGTTTCTGTCGCAGCCTAGCAGCAAGATATTGTCGTTGTATTCTCCGTACACCGTCGAATACCAGATCATTCCCAAGCCACGAAATGCGGGCAGAATTACGCGCAAAGAGACACCAGCACCATTCAGAGACGAATCATGGTAGCAGATTTCGGTCAATCGTTTCCTTGACCACCAATCTTTTAATTGTGGATCAATCATGTAAGTTCTGGCTCCGAGTGAGAAATGAGGTTGGCTCCATCCTTTGGACCACAAACCGGCAAAGTGGACACCGATTGGCTTGGGCAAGCATTGCTCGGCTGTAGCGCATCCACCCGGATCATAACTCAGGTCGTGCCGGTTGTCAAATTCCAGCGCGCCAGCCATTCTGTAGTGAACCCCAGAAACTGGACACATACGTAACCAAGATTTGACCGTTGTGTTATCCGGTTCAGGAGGTTCAAATGGCGAAACGACGCACATTTTCGGCCCAGTTCAGGGCGCAGGTGGCCCTGGAAGCCCTGCGCGACGACAAACGCCAGGCTGTCCTCTGCCGCGAACACAATCTGGCATCCGACCTGGTATCCCGCTGGCGACAGCAGCTCGTCGACCGGGCTGCTGAGATCTTTACTACCCCGGCCCGGCAATCGGCTGAGCAAGCCCGCATTGCCGACCTGGAACGGCTGGTTGGTCAGCTCACCTTTGAGCTGGCTGCTTTAAAAAACTCTCGACGCTCCTGGCCTGTCGCTCGACCAAAAGCGCGAAGTGATCGCCATGGTGGCTGACGAGTACCCGGTGCGGTTGTTGTGTGACCTCCTGGCCTGCGCGCATTTAGGTTTTGCGAAAATGCGCGATTCGGTTTTTTGCGGTAGAATGGGCAAAAACACTCGGAGAGAAGGACCATGAAACGTAAAGCCCAGGTGCGCCAACTTACCCTGACCGACGAACAGTGCAAGGAACTCCAGCAGCGCCTTCGCCAAACCAAGGACCGCAAGACAGCCGACCGGTTGCGCGTTATCTTGTTCAAGGCCGATGGCTACAAGAATCATGTCATCGCCCATTTGCTGCAGATGGCTCTCAACACCGTCGGTGAATGCATTAAGCGCTATCTGGCCGGTGGAGTTGATGCTTTGTGCCAGACCCACTACCAGGGAAAACAGCCGAGATTGACCAAAGAACAGCAAGAATCCCTCAAGATAGAACTCAAGACCCACATCTACAACACCGCAGACCGAGTCATCGCCTGGGTGGAAAAGCAGTGGCGTGTAACCTTTGCCTTGCGGGGCATGCAGATGCTCCTCAAGCGGCTGGGCTTCACCTACAAGAAAAACCGCCTGATGCCAGGCAAGGCCGACCCCGAAGCCCAACGGCAATTCGTGCAGTGGTTTGAGAAGGTCCGCGCCGAAATGGGACCGGAGGACCGCCTGTACTTTTGCGACGCGGTTCATGCCAAACACAATGCGGAAGCCGGTTATGCCTGGAGTGAAGTAGGCAACCCTCATCTCATTCCCACCAATACTGGTCGCCAACGATACAACATCCTGGGTGCGTATTGCACCCAAACCCACGAACATCTCTTCATTTTGACCGAGAACAACGTGAATCAAGACACCATCATCAAACTGCTCAACCAGCTACGGACGAAACACCCTGGGGCCGGACGGATCTATCTGGTCTTGGACAACGTTAGTTACCAGAAGGCCCAGCGGGTTCAGGAACAAGCCACCCTCAGCCAGATCACCCTCAAAGACCTGCCGCCGTACTCGCCCAACTTGAACCTGATCGAACGGTTGTGGAAATTCATGCGCAAGACCATCTTCAAGGACAAGTATCGCTCGACTTTTGCCCAGTTCCGAGAAGTGGTGGATAGCTTCTTTGCTAACCTGGACCAGTACCGAGAGGAGCTTTCAACGCTTCTGACCGAAAAGTTCGAGCGAATCCCATCTGCCTGGCAGACTCCCGCTGTGGCCTAATTTTCGCAAATCCTATGTGCGCTC
>DAOTXL010000059.1:0-37967 GCA_034435455.1 Anaerolineae bacterium | reverse complement strand
GGCCGGGCCGGCGCACCCGGCCCGCCCCCATCTCTTCCACCAGGCCGGCAGCCCGCAGGCAGGCCACCCGCTCCAGGCTCCCCGGCCCCAACACCGCTGTGAGCGCCGCCTCGTCGGCCCCGCCGGGAAAGAGGGCCAGTTGGGCAAACACCTGGGCCGCGTCGGGGTGTCTTTTGGCCAGGTGGTCATAGGACAGGGACAGGGAAACATCCACACTGTCCAGCTTGCCCCGCTCGTCCGGGGATAGGGCGGGGTCGGCCAGCAGCCGCTCCTCTTCCTCCTTCAGGCAGCGGCGCAGCCCGGCGGGGGAGAAATCGGCCAGCAGGGGCGCGGCCAGGACCAGGGCCAGGGGCCAGCCGTCGAGGAAATCCAGGACCGCCTTCAGGTCGGCGGCATCGGCCTCGGTCCAGGTGGCCCCGGCCAGGCGGGCATGGCGGACAAAGAGGTCGGCGGCCTCGTCGTCGGCCAGGCGGCCCAGGGGTTGGCGCTGCATGGGCGGGCGGTGGGGGAGGCGCTCGCGGCTGGTGAGCAGCAGGCGGGGGCCGCCGGCGTCGTGGAGGGCGGTCAGCAGGCAGCTCAGGTCGCGGGGGAAGCAGCGGGCCGCCTCGTCCAGGTCGTCGAGGATGAGGAGGCGGTCGTCGCCCCCGGCGGACCAGCTCGGGCCGGGTGCGCACCGCCGTGCAGCCCCCCTCAAAGGCGGCGGCAAAGGCAGCCGCCGCCAGGTCCGACACCATTTGGTCGGCATCCACGGCCACCACGTGGGACAGGCCGGCCTCCAGCAGCGCCTGGGCCAGGCTCGCCGAATGGCAGGCGCTGAGGAAGGCCAGACGCCCGCCGGGCCGGACCAGGGCGGCCAGTTGGGCGGCGTCGAGGCGGTGCAGGCCGCCACGCCCATCCTCAAAGGCCAGCGCCCCTTTGCCGCCGTGGCCGGTGTAGTGCAACAGGTCAAAGGGCCGGCGCAACAGGGCGCGCTGCAGGCGCTCCGCCTCGGCCCACTCGACCTCTTGCCGGAGGCTATCGTTCTACCTGGGCAATGGCCTCAGCCGGAGGGACGCCGGCATACACCACGCTCATGATGCCGGGCAGGTAGCGGTCCATCATCAGGATGTTGGTGTAGACCATGGTCCGGATCATCGGCTGCGCCAACGCCCCCCCCTCGACATCAATGCTGGTCTTGTAGCGCACCTCTCCATCGGAAAAGTCCATCTCAAAGTTGCCGAGGACCAGGCCATAGTTGGCCCGGGTCAGGAATTCGGCCACAGCCGGCCGCCGGTCGGCCGGCACTTTGGATTCCATCACCGAGTAGAAAATAAACCGCTGCCGGTCATCCTGGGCCTGGGCGTAACACATCCAACTGCCGCTCTCGCCGGAAAACCCCATCTGGAGGATGGGCCTGCCCTCAATCTGTCGGAATTTCCAGTCATCCTCCCGGAAGAACTGGACCATCGAGTCAAAAATTGACGCCATTTTCGTTCCTTTCTTTTTTTGATTCTTTAAAGTGCCCAGACGCCTGCAGGATTCGTCAGAGAGGTTGGCACGCCCTCCAGTATAACACCGGTCCCCCGATTTGCCAAATCTGCGCAGCCGGTAGTTGCCCTACCCCTGGCGGCGGCCCGGTGGTTGCCCGGCACTTGAAATTGTGTGAAAAGCACCAGGCATCTGAGTGGTTACCCTCCCAGGCCCAGGGCCATATAGCCCACAACGCTCTCCAGGAGCTGGTCCAGCGGCAGCCGCTCCTCGACGGTGTGGACCAGCGTGTCGTCCCCCGGCCCAAAGCCAAGGACCACCACCCCCGCCCCGGCAAAGTGGCCGCCATCGGTGGCAAAGCGCCAGATGCCCACCTCCACCTCGCGGCCCAACACCTCCGCCAGCACCGTCCGGGCGGCCAGCAGCCAGGGATGGTCGGCCGGGGTGGTGAAGGAGGGAAAGGTGTCGGGATAGGTCATGGTCAGGCCGGTGTAGGCCGTCAGCGCCCTGGTGGCGATCTCGACCTGCCCCCGGCAGCCGGGCTCCAGGCTGCGGGCCAACAGCGCCTCCAGCCGGGCGACGATCTCGGCGGGGCGTTCGCCGGGGATGTTGCGCCAGTCCAGCACCAGATGCAACGCCGCCGGGGTGACATTGGCGCTCGCCGGTTCGCCGGCGATGCGGGTCGGCGCGACCGTCGAGGAGCCGTAGATGGGATCGGCGGCCATGGACAGGCCCCCCAGCCGGCCGATGAAGCGGGCCAGGGAAAAGTGGGGGTTGACCCCCAGATGGGGCATGGAGGCATGAACGGAGCGGCCCTCGAAATGGACAACCAGTTCCACCCGGCCGCGGTGCCCCCGGCGCAGGCCGTTGGCGCTGGCCTCGCCGACGACAACGCGATCCACCGGCAACGTCCGGGCCAGATGCCGCGCCCCCAGCCCGCCCACCTCCTCCTGGACAACGCCGCTGACATACAGGTCGCCGGGCAGGGGTGCTCCCAGCCTTTTGACCAGCGCGCCGGCGTAGACCATGGCCGCCAGAGCTCCCTTCATGTCCACCGCGCCCCGCCCCCACAGCGCGCCCCCGTCGAGTTCGCCGCCAAAGGGCGGATGGGGCCAGCGGGCCGGGTCGCCGGCGTCCACGTGGTCCATGTGGCCGTTGAGCATCAGCGCCGGGCCGTCACCCCCGGCGATGTGGCCGATGACGTTGCCCGCCTCATCGGTCCACACCCGGTCGTAGCCCAGGCGCTCCATCTCGGCCCGGAGCAGGGCGGCCACGTCGCCCTCCTGGCCGGGCGGGCTGGGGGTCTGGACCAGCTTTTGGGCAAAGGCGACCAGGTCGTCGCGGCTCTGGGCGACAAGGTTCCATAGTTCAGCGTGTTTCATCGTTTTTTGTCCTCTTGTACCCACAGATGCGGGAGGATTTCATCCACTGTTGCAACATCAGCGCCACAAAGCGGGGCAGGGCCAACTGCCGCCGCCAGCGCCACGGCTCTTTGAGCAGGCGGTGCAGCCACTCCAGCCCGGCCTTGCGCATCCAGGCCGGGGCGCGTTGGGCCACGCCGGCCACGAAATCAAAGGCGCCCCCCACGCCGATCATGACCGGCACACCCAGGCGGTCGCGGTTGCGGGCGATCCATTTTTCCTCGGCAGGGACGCCATAGGCCACCAGCAACAGGTCCGGGGCGGCGGCCCGCACCCGCCCGATGATCTCCTCTTCCTCCTCCGGCCGGGGCGAACCGGCATAGGTGCCGGCCACCGGCAGGCCGGGGTTCAGCGCCGTCAGCCGTTCGGCGACCGTTTCGGCCACGCCGGGGGCAGCGCCCAACAGGTAGAGACGATAGCCGCGCGCGGCGCAATGGGCCGCCAGGTGATAGATGCCGTCGGAGCCGGTGACGCGCGCCCGCAGGGGGCGGCCCAGCAGCCGGGCAGCGAGCAACACCCCCACCCCGTCGGCCACATTCCGGTCGGCAGCGTTGAGGTCGGCGCGGAAAGCGGGGTCGTCGTGGGCGGCGACCAGCATCTCCGGGTTGAGGGTGACGATCTGGTGGGGCCGGCCGCTGGCGACAAAAAGATCTACGTCGGCCAGCAGTTCGGCGTAGGTGAGATCATCCACCCGCACGCCCAGGATCTCAATCGAGCCCACGGCCTGCTTCCTCCAGGACGGCCAGGGTTTGCCCGGCGCTGTGCCGCCACGAAAACTTTTGCACCTGCCGGAAGCCGCGGGCCACCAGGTCGCGGCGCAGCCCTTCGTCGGCCACGATCTGGGCCAGCGCCTCGGTGAGATCCTCTACCTCTCGCGGGTTCACCAGCAACGCCGCATCGCCAGCCACCTCCGGCAGCGACGAGGCAGCCGAACAGATCACCGGCGTGCCGCAGGCCATCGCCTCCAGCACGGGGAAGCCAAAGCCCTCGTGCAGCGAGGGAAAGACAAAGGCCAGCGCCCCGCTCAGCAGGGCCGGGAGGTCGGCGTCGGGCACGTAGCCGGGAAAGAGGACGCGCTGCTCCAGGCCCAGGCGGCGCACCTGGGCAAAGATGTCATCGTACATCCACCCTTTCTGCCCGGCCAGGACCAGGGAGAGATCGGCGAACAGAGAGCGGAGGTCGGAGGATGGGGAATAGAGGTTGGAAGCGAATGCAGCGATGAGAAAGCCGAGGTTTTTGCGCGGGTGGAGGGTACCGACGTAGAGCAGGTAGGGGCCGGGGAGGCCGTAGCGGGCGCGGACGGCGGCCAGGATGGCCGGGTCAGATACGGGGGCCAGGCTCTCGTCGCGGCCCGGGTAGACGACGACGATCTTGTCCGGTGGAGTGTTATAGTAGCGGATGAGGTCCTGGCGCGTGGCCTCCGAGTCGGCCAGGATGCGGGCGGCGGCGCGGGCGTTGTAGCGGGTGGACCAGCGCAGGTAGAGGTTCTGGAAAAGGGTGTGGGCCTGGGGGTAGTAGTGGTAGCCCAGGTCGTGGACGGTGACCACGCTGCGCCGGGGATGGACCAGGGGCAACACGTGGGCCGGGACGAACAGCAGGTCGGGCGGGCGGACGGCCATCTCCCACGAGAGGCGGAGGTGGGTCCACAGCCGGGGGAAAGGGATGACGCGCAACTCTGCCCCGTCGGGAAAGAGGCCGACAGGCGGCGGCCGGTTGAAGTAGAGGCGGAAGCGGTGTTTCTCGCCCAGGGCCAGCAACGCCCGGATCAGGTGCAGGGAATAGGTTTCGGTGCCGGTGCGCCGGGCGGTCACGGCCCGGCTGGCGTCAATGCCAATGAGCATGGCGATATTATAGCACGCAACCGCCCCGCCGTCAATCAGATGGTGCGGTTCCGTGCCTTCGTGCCCGAATCCGGGTTGTGCTTGTGTTCTGGAGGATAGCCCGACACGGATTGCCACGGATACACGGAAGGCAGGGGTGTGGTTCCGTGCCTCCGTGCCCGAATCCGGGTTGTGCTCCGTGTCGTGCTCTGCGTCGCGCTCGTCGCCACCCGAACGGAACATGGCCGGGCTATGAAACGCCCACCCCGGCCAGGGGGACGATCTGGGCCAGGTGATCGGCGGTGATCGGGCCAGGGCGCAGGATGCGCGGCGGGGCGGTGGTCAGGTCCAGGACGGTGGAGGCCACACCGCCGGGACAGGGTCCACCATCCAGGATGAGGGGGATGCGCCCGCCCAGTTCGGCTTCCACCGCGCCGGCAGTCACCGGGTCGGGATGGCCGTGGCGGTTGGCGCTGGTGGCGGCCAGGGGTGCGCCCAGGAGACGGCACAGTTCGCGCAACAGCGGGTGGTCGGGCACGCGGACGGCCACCGTGTCGCCGCCGGCGGTCACGATGTCGGGCACGAGGGGGGCCCGGGGCAGGACCAGGGTCAGGCCGCCGGGCCAGAAGCGCCCGGCCAGCCGCCAGGCCAGGGGCGGGACCTCGCGGCAGACGGCCTCCATCGCCGCCGGGTCGGCCAGGAGGAGGGGGATGGGCAGGCGCTCCGGCCGCTCCTTGACGGCGTAGAGGCGGGCCACGGCCCCCGGCAGAAAGGCATGGGCGCCGACGCCATAGACGGTGTCGGTCGGAAAGGCGATCACCTCACCCCGGCGCAAGAGGTCAACGGCCCGCGCCATGACGGCAGACGGCCGGCCGGAGAAAGGGACGATCTGGGTGCTCAACCCGGCGTTCATGGCAAACAACCTCCCTCCGGCCTATTGTACCGCAGAGGAGGGCAAAGGTCAATCGGCAGGAGGCGCTCTCTTGCCCGACAGGGGGGCAGAACAGGATTGGACAAATGGGAACAAGCGTAGTACAATCCATTGCTGCAAGGAGGGAAAACCATGAACCGATCCGCGCGAACTATGGCCATCGTTTGCCTGCTTGCCGGCGTGGTGTTCAGCACCGGCGGAATGGCCGCGCCGGGGCCGGCGACGGCCACGTTGGAAGTCGGCACGTCGGCCAACTGTGCGTACCACTCTATTGCCGCCGCCATCGCCGCGGCCAACCCCGGCGATACCATCAAGGTGGAAAACACCCTGTTCGTCGAGAGCCCGCTGGCCATCGCCAAGGACCTGACCCTGGCCGGCGGCTATCCCAGCGCCCACCCTTACGGCTGCCTGACGCAAACGGGGTACAACTATACCACCGTCCGGCGCAGCGGCACGAGCAACGCCCCCATCCTGCGCATCACAGCCGCCCGGGTCACCCTCTCCTGGTTCATCTTTGAAAACAACAGCCAGGGCGGCGGGTTGGAGGCCAACGGCGCCACCCTCTATCTGCAAGACTCGATCATCCGGGACAACAGCGACAGCGGCCTGCGGGTTTCCGGCGGGTCGGATGTCACCCTGACCAACGCCGAGATCTCGGGCAACTCGGCCACGGTGGGGGGCGGATTGAACATTGACGGTGGCTCACAGGTCGTCGCCGAAAATACCCTCATCCGGAACAACAACGGCCAGGACTACGGCGCAGGGGTCTATGTGCAGGCCAACTCCTCCTTCACAGCCATCAAAGGCACGAGCATCCAGCACAACCGGACGGTCCTGGGCTGCGACCGGGGCGGCGGCATCTATGCCACCGGCGCGGGAAGCCGGGTGCTCATAGACGCCAGTTATGTCATCTCGAATACGGCCTTGCTCCAGGGCGGGGGGTTGTATCTTGCCGATGGAGCCGAAGCGACCATCCAGGACAATTCCCTGGTCCGGGACAATCTCGCCTACGGGCCGGCGTCCATCGGCGGCGGTGGGGGGGTCTATCTGGAGGGCAGCGACACGGTGCTCAACGTGTTCGACAGTGTCTTTTACAACAACTGGGCCGATCCTGCCGGCGGTGGCATCTGGAACGAGTTTGGCACGGTCAACCTCACCCACGCCTTTCTGCTTGCCAACAACGCCGCCCGGAAAGGGGGAGGACTCTACACCTCCTTTGGGCCGACCACGATCCAGGAGAGCATTTTCTACGGCAACGTGGCCACCTACGACAGCGGAGGAGCCATCGCCACCTACCGCGCCCTGTTGACGGTCCACAGAAGCTACTTTACCGCCAATACAGCGGACCTGGAAGGAAGCGCCCTCTATGTCGAGGGGGCCAACGGGCCCTACGAGCCGGCGGCCGAGATCGTCAACTGCTACCTGGTGGACAATCGGACCACAGCCCACAGCATCCAGGGTCCGCCGGCCACCGGCTCGACCCTCTATGTCGGAGGCACCGCCGCGTCCCTCATCCACAACACCCTGGCCCACGCGACCCAACAGGCCAGTTTCGGCCTCTATGTGGGGGATGGCGCCGACTTGACGCTGAGGAACAACATCCTGGCCGGGTTCTACACCGGCATCCGCCGCCCATCGGATGGGACAGGGGTGGCGGCCTCGGACCACGACCTTTTCTACAACAACGCGGTCAACTATGATGCGGCGGGGGTCAGTGTGAGCAATCCGGTGCTGGGCGATCCGGCTTTTGCCGGAGGCAGCAACTATCACCTGACCGCCTCTTCGGCGGCGATTGACGCCGGGGTGGAGGCGGGCGTGTTCGTGGACTATGACGGCGACTCACGTCCCTGGGCGGCCGGGTTCGACATCGGCGCCGATGAATACCCGGACCGGCACAGGCTGTTTTTGCCCTCCATCCGGCGTGGGCAGTAGGCAGCCCAGGCCGGGCGGCGAACGGCATCGGCGCCGGGATGGGCAGGGGTGCGTTGCCCCGGCCCCGATTCCGGCGTGATCGGCCTGGATCTTACGGCCTGAACCGCTCCTCGCGCCACGGATCGCCGCGGTTGTGATAGCCGTAGCTTTCCCAGAAACCGGGGCGGTCCTCGGCCAACAGCTCGATGCCGCGCACCCACTTGGCCGACTTCCAGAAATAGAGGGAGGGCACCACCAGGCGCAACGGCCAGCCATGCTCAGGGGTCAACTCCTGGCCATCGTAGCGCCAGGCAAAGAGGTTCTCCTCACGCAGGAAATCCTCAAGCGACAGGTTGGCGGTAAAGCCGCGCTCGGCGTGGACCAGGACAAACCGGGCCTCCGGCCTGACCCGCACATGGCTCAGCACCTGGCGCGTGCTGACCCCTTCCCAGCGGGTGTCCAGTTTGGACCAATGGGTCACGCAATGGATGTCGGCCACGATACTCTGGGTGGGCAGCGCCCGGAACTGGTCAAAGGTCCAACGCTTCTCCTCCTCCACCAGGCCCCACACGCAGAAATCCCAGGTCTCCCTGTCAAAGCGGGGGACGCTGCCATAGTGCAGGACCGGGAACCGGGTGGTGAGGTACTGGCCTGGCGGAAGGCGATCCGCCGGCCTGCCCGCCGTCGCACCGGAGTCAGGCCGGTCCCCACGCTCCAGGCGATGCCCCGGGTCGAGCCGGTTTGGAATGCTCATGCTATGGGCCTCCTTCTGTCCTTGGTTGCAGCCCTATCATATCCGATCCAGGGCCGCCTGTCGGTGAGCGCCATCACACCCCATCAGCCGATCCCCCCCGTTTGCCAATCGTTGCAAACTGTGTTATACTATCAATGTGACCATAATCCGCGCCGGAATATATCAGGGAGTGGAACGCACTACGGATCACACCGTCGCTGACAGGCCCAGAAAGGGGTTGAATATGAAGCGCCGAACCATTGGGGTGTGGATTGCCATTCTGCTCTTAGGGGTGACCACCGGCACGGTAGCCTTGGCCCAGGAACCGGGGGGCCCACCGGTTGCCCCCCCTGAGGCCATCACCGTCACCATGCCACTGACCGCGCCACAGAGCGTGGCCATCACTGTGCCGGCGGCCATTCCGGTGCATATCACCCTGACCGTTGAGACGGATCCGCTCTCCCAACAGATCGCAACCGGGGTGGCAACGGCCATCAGCCCGGCCCTGGCCGGGCCTGAGAGCCTGGCCGAAGCGGTGATCCAGGGCCTGGAGCCGTACCTGTTCACCTCGGCAACCCTTTCGACCAGGGTGGCCGGCGCGGTGGAAAGGTCGGTTTCCGCCTTTGGAGACAAGATGGCCGGCCTGGATGACACCCTGGCCACCATCAGCCGGACGGTAGATACCCTCAGCGACACCGTAGCCGGCATCGCCCCCATCCCACCGACCACCACCGTTGTCGAGAGCACGCTGCAAACCGTTTTGAGCCGCCTGCAGGGCGAAACCGTCGTCCTGTTTGGCTGGCACACCACGGAAGACTGGGGCACCGGCTGGCTCTATTTCGTGCTGGGCATGGCCGGCGCCCTGGTCACGGTCTATCTCTTCCTGGGCGAGTTCCTGCCCTCGATGGGGGGCAAAGCCAACCTGGCCCGCGATGAGATCGTGCTCGAAGAATACCAGGCCGTCCGGCGCAGCATTTCCGAGATCCGCCAGCGGGCCGCCCTGGGCCACCCCGACGGCGTCAAAGAAGAACAGTTGAGAGCGGCCGAGGCCTTCAGCGATGACCTGGACAACATGATCATGTTCCTGGAACGGCGGATCCGGAGCGAACGGTGGCGGCTGTTTGCCCTCGGCTTCCCGATGTACGTCATCCTCGGCGGGTTCTTTGCTATGGCTATGGCCGGAAACTTTTTGGAGGCGATCGTCATCGGCTTTGGCTGGACCGTCGTCGCCGACCGGCTGGGCCTGGAGCGGGAGACGGCGGTGCGAAAAGAGATCCGCGACACCGAGATCAGCAAGATAGAGACCCAACGCCGGGAGATGGCCAGAGAGGTGGAAGAGCTCAAAGGCAAGCTGGTCAAGGCCATCGAGGAACGGGATAAGGTGCTGGAAGTAGAAAGGGAAATGGAAGGGGTGCTCGAGTTTGTGAACCAGAAAAAGCAAGAGGCGCAGGAGGCGTTGCAGGCATTGAGGGGCGCTCTCCAGGACCTGCCGCTGACGGACGAACAGAAAGCGAGGCTCGATGCGCTGCAACAGGCGCTGCAAAATTGAGGGGGGTTAAAATGGAGGATTTGGTCCAGAAACTGCACAGCGGCGAGATCACGCTGGACGATTATCTGAAAATCGTCAAAGACCGGCAGGCCAGGCGGCTGCGGCTCGATATTTCAGACGAGATCGCGCAGTGGGTCAAACCATCGCGCAAGTTCACTGCTGAAGCGATGCTGGACGAACTGCCGGCCAAGATAGCCACCAACCTCTAACCGGTTCACCCTGCCGCAAGGTACGAACCTGAGTGACTATCCAGGCTGATTGCCTGAAGGTGCCCCAGGCACCTGGGCACTGTCCCAAAGCACGAACCTGAAAGGTATCCGGTGGACAAGGAAGATAAAAGTTCCTGGAACAAGCTGGTCGTTTCTGGCCTGCTGCTGGCCGGGGCGGTCGCCGCCCTGGCCGGCCGGCCCGGCCTGACCCTCTTTGGCTGGTACACCGACCGGGCCTACCGCGACGGCCTGGCTTACTTTCTGACCGGTGGGGCGGCCAGCCTGGTGGTCGTCTATTTGCTGTTCCCCCTGGTAGGTGCCCGGTTGCAGCAGGCGATCCGGCGCCTGGAATCGGACCTCCTGGACACCCCGCCACCGGCCTCCGACCGGTGGCTACTGCACCGGCAGGGTCAGCGCCTGCAACACCTGGGCCGCCAGATCCTCCGGCGGAACCTGGCGGTCGCCCTGTTTGGGGGGCTGCTGGGCTCTGCCCTGGCCGAGTCGGGGCAGGGCGACCCGATGCTCCGGGCCGTCCTCTTGGGCCTCGGCTGGGCGGCCGCTTGTGGCCTGGCGGATGCCCTCGGCGCGCTGAGTTGGGCCCGGCCCAAGGAAGACGGCTGATTTGACCCGACCCCAACCCGGCCCCGTCTGGATTGGCCCCCTCATCCTGATCGGCCTCCTCGTCGCCGGCTGCGGACCGGCCCTGCCTCCCTCCGCCGGCCCAACCCCCACCGTGACCGTCCCCCCCGGCCTGCCGGTCGTCGTCACCCTGGCCGGGCGGTTCGACCAGGACACCCTGGCCTTCCTGGACGGGCAGATCGCCCTCTTTGAGGCCGCAAATCCTGACATCAAGGTCGAGATCATCCACGTACCGGGGAATCTCGCCGAGCGGCGGGAATGGTTCGCCGCCCGCCTGGGGCAGGGAGACCGCACCGCCGACCTTCTGCTCCTCGACACCACCTGGCTGGCCGGGTTTGCTGCCGGCGGCTGGCTGATCCCCCTCGATGAATATACCCGGCTATATGGGATCGCGACAGACGGCTTTTTGCCGGCCACCGTGCAGGCCAACACGATCGCCGGGCGGCTGGTGGCCCTGCCCTGGACCGCCGACGGTGGGCTGCTCTACTTCCGGGCTGACCTGCTGGACAGGTATGGCTATGCCCCCCCTGCCACCTGGGCCGACCTGCAGCGCACCGCCCTCGACCTCAAGGCCAGGGAGGGCCTGCCCTACGGCTTTGTGTGGCAGGGAGCCGCCTCCGACAGCCTGACCTGTAACGCGCTGGAGTATGTGTGGGCCTACGGCGGCGACGTGCTGGACGAAAGGGGGAACGTCCTCTTTGACAGCCCTCAGACACGGGCTGCCCTGCAGCAGATGGGCGACATGGTCGCGTCGGGAGCCTCGCCGCAGGACATAACCACCTACGGGGAGGAGAAGGGCCTGCACACCTTCCAAAACGGAGAGGCGGCGTTTCTGCGCCACTGGTCCTACGCCTGGGGCCGGCTCCAGGCTGCCGATTCACCGGTGGCAGGCCGGGTGGGGGTGGCCCCCCTGCCGGCTTCCTGCCTGGCGGGGCAGAGCCTGGCCCTGTCGGCCT
This sequence comes from Anaerolineae bacterium, assembly GCA_034435455.1. Lineage (GTDB taxonomy): Bacteria > Chloroflexota > Anaerolineae > JAAYZQ01 > JAAYZQ01 > DAOTXL01. The sequence goes on along the minus strand of DAOTXL010000059.1, from coordinate 26,331 downwards.
TTAGCCTGCACCCGGACCAGGCCTTCCGCTTTCTGGCCTTCCTGGTGGGATACGAGCCGCAGGTCCAGCTTGCCCTGCAGACGGGCCAGCCACCGGCGTTAGCCACTGCCTATCAAGATCGGGCGCTGGCCGGCCATCCCTTTTTCGGCAACCTGCCGGCAGCCCTGGCTACCGCCCGCCCCCGGCCCCGGACGGTGGGATTCCTCCAGGCCTCGGAGGCGATTTACACCGACGTCCATCGGATGTTGGCCGGTCAGCAGGATGTCGTTGCCACGGCGGCCAACATCCGACAACGCCTTCAGGCGGTGCTGCGGGGGCCGTGATCGGCCGGATGGGGGGCTATCCCCCCGATCCTCCTCGCCACAACAGCCCGCCGGCGAGCGCCATCCCTCCACAGGCCACCCCCAGCAGCCAAAAAGGCGGGGCGCTCTCCCGGCGGCGCGCTGTGGCCCCGCCCTCCCCCTGAGCTGCCCGGCGTACCGCCTCATAGACCGGTCGGGGGTTGAACTCGGGGTCCACCAGGGCAAAGTAGTAGGCCGCCCGGTCGGGAGGCACATCGCCCACCTGGCGAAAGTACCAGATGTTGACCACGCCCAGCCAGGGCCAATGCTCCCGCGCCCAGGCAATGCCCCGCACCGTATAGTCGGCCTGCTCCTCCTCGCTCACCCGCTTCCAGGTGAGCAGTTCCTCAGGGAAAGAGGCGGGAGCCGCGTTCCAGCCATACTCATTGATCCAGATCGGCTTGCCGGCATCGCCGTACTTTTCCATAATGGCCCGCTGTAGCTCGACCCGGCGAAAGTTCAGCACGTCGGGGGCCGGCGGGTCCTCAGGCGGGCGGTCCAGGCCAAAGGCGTTGGCCGAGAGGATGTCGAAATAGTTGCCGGCGCCGGCCTGGTACATCTGCTCCAGGAAGATCAGGTCGTTGTGGTTGCCGCGCATCGAGGCATCTTCCAGGGTGATGGCCAGCGGCGCGCTGAGGACGACCACGCCGGGATCGGCCTCTTTGGCCCGCCGGTACGCCACCTGGAGCATCCGGGTATAGGCCACGGCATCTACCCGCCGGAACCCCCACTCGGCCGTCAGATTGGGCTCGTTCCAGATCTGCACATAGCGCACCCGGCCCCGGTAGTGCCGCACGAACTCGTAGACAAAGCGGCCATACTCCTCCAGGTTGTCGGGCGGGCTGGCCGGCAGAGGGTTGGAAGGCCGCGCCCAGGCCGGGGGCCGGTCCAGCCGGGCGATGATCTCCAGGCCGTACTGCTCTGCCAGGGCGACGATACGGTCATACTTGGCCCAGTCGAACTCGCCCCGCCGGGGCTCGATCTCTTCCCACGAAAACTGTTGCTTGATCCAGCCGATGCCTGCCGCCCGGGCCATCTCCAGCGTCTTTTCCTGTTTCCACGGCTCTACCTCGCGGTCAAGGAAAAAGTTGGCCCCATACGGATTGACATCTGTGTGGGGGATGGGTGTGACATGGGTGGTGCCCCAGGCCCAGGCCACGACCAGAGCTCCCACCACCCCCAGCAGCATCAACCCGATCCCCAGGCGGCGGCATCGTCGCCGGCGCATGGCGTACCTGTCCACCTTATCGGCTCCCTGCTTTTCCTATGGGCATCCCAGGGATAGTGTAGCACATCCTGCCAGGTTGTGCAACCGGGTGGTGCCTCTTGCCTCTTGTCCCTTGCCCCTGTCTCCAGGTGCCCGGTGCCCGCCGGGGCGGGTGGCCGGCCGATCGGGGTCCAGGCAGCGGTTTGACATTCCCCCTGAAACCGGCTATACTCTGCCCCACCGTTAGTGGGTGGGCAAGGGTGAGCCTGGAAAGGGGATGGATCTTGTGGCGAGGCACAGAACCGACCTGATCGCCTACGCTGTCATCGGCGGTCTGCTCACGCTGTTGCTCTATCCTGCCCTGGTCTGGTTGGTCCGTTCATGGCTGAGCAATCCTTACTACAGCCATGGCTTTCTGGTGCCGCCCCTGGTTGCGTTGCTGGCCTGGCGGCAGTGGCGCCACCTGACCGCCGAGCCCCGCCGCAGCGACCCCTGGCTCGGCCTCCCGATCACCCTCACAGGCCTGATAGCCGTAGGATGGGCCATGCGCTGGCAAAACTATGCCGTGGCGGTTCTGGCCACGGTGGGCCTGCTCATCGGCATTCTGCTCTACCTGGAGGGCTGGGCGCGCCTGCGGCACTGGTTCTTCCCCCTGCTTTTCCTGGCCTTGATGGTCCCCCTGCCCTTCGTGGACCTGGCCAGCCCCTGGTTTGAATCGTTCACCGCCCGGTCGGCGGCCACGCTGGCCCGCCTGGTCGGCATCGCGGTGGTGCAACAGGGCGGCGAACTCGGCCTGCCGGGCACCACCATCGTGGTAGGCGCACCGTGCAGCGGGCTGCGCTCGCTGGTGGCGATGGTCACGGTGGCAGTGGGCTGGGTCTATCTGGTGGAAGGCCGGCCAGCGGCTAAGGGGCTGCTCCTGGCGGCCGTCGTGCCGCTGGTGATGCTCAGCAACGTGGTGCGCATCACCCTCCTCCTGGCCGTGGCCGTTTTCCTGGGCCGGGAACCGGCGCTGACCTACTATCACGACTGGTCCAGCCCCCTTCTGTTCCTTATGGCTGTGGGGCTGATGTTGATCCTGGGCAGGGTGTTGGGATGCTGGCGAGTACGCGCCGATATCTTTTGATCATCGCCCTGCTGCTGGGGGCCGTTGCTTTCACCTGGGGGCAGCGCCGGAACCCGCCGCCGGCGCCAGAGGACGGCCAGGCCGAGATGCCAGGGGCGGTCTATTTTGTGGACGTAGAGGGCTGGTATCGCATCACCCCCTACGAAACGGCGGTGCGCAGCCCCTACGACCTGACCGCCGACACGACCGCCGGGATGGCGGCCGCCCTGCCCCCCACCGTGGGCCACTGGCAGCAGGTCGGCGACGACGAGTTCATCGGCGACGATCCGGCGGTGATCTTTTACCTGAAGCACCCCACCGTCGCCCTGCAACGGACCTATCAGGACCCCTCCGGCCAGAGGCTGACCCTGGCCATTGTGGGCAACAAGGGAGAGGACAGTTTCCTGCTGTTCAGCCACACGCCCCAGACCTGCTATCCGGGCCGCCTGTGGAATGTCGTGGCCAGCCGGCTGGAGCCGGTCCCCCTGGCCGACGACGAGGGCCGGCCGATGTATGTCCAGTACCTGCTCACCCAACATGCCCAAACCGGCCAGAAGCTCGTGGTCCTGTACTGGTACCTGTGGGCCACCCCCCAACGCGACTCCCGCGAAGGGGTGCTTTCCATGCGGGTCAACCTGCTCGTGCCCTCTGACCAGAGCGAGGAGGCCATTCTGGCCCGCGCCCGGGACTTTATCCGGGCACTGTTCCCCACTTCCATACCCTGGGAACGGTTCTGAGAAGGGAGCAAGGGATGAAAACCGCTGCCTATCTCCTCCTGCTGGGGCTGGTGTTGCTATCACTGGCCCTCAATGCCCTCCTGCTATCCAGAGCGCTGGCCGCCCGGCAGGCGGCGCTGCAGGCCCTGGACCGGAGCCTGAAGATGCTGGACAACCTGGCCAATGAGACGTTCGAGACCTCCATCCGTGTGGAGCATACGGTGCCGGTGGATGCCAACGTGCCGTTTCGACGGACCCTCGGCGTGCCGCTCCGCCTCACCGTCCCTATCTCTCACACCCTGTCGTTCCAGGAGGTGTTCCAGGTGCCGATCCAGACCCCTCTGTTCCACCTGAATGTGGCGGTGCCGGTCAGCGCCACCCTGCCGATCAGCCTGAATGTGCCGGTGAGCACCGACCTGTCGCTCCCGATCAGCGAGACGATCTCGTTCCACACCGACGTGCCGATTGACCTGACGGTACCAGTGGTCGTCAGGCTGGCGGACACGCCCCTGCCGGCCTATCTGGATCAACTGCGGGCTGCGCTGGATGAGGTGCGGCAGGAGCTTGCTCCCGAGCGGAAATAGGAACCGGGCGGTCCCGCCGCCGGATCAGGGGTCGGGCAACCAAAAGGGCGCTGCGGGAGCAGCGCCCCTGGCCGGCGAGCAGTGGCCAATTTGACACAGGGGTTTTTAGCTATTTCCTCCGTGGTCCTTTGACCCTGACGATAGGCCTTTCACACCCGCTCTAATAGCGGAGCAGGGCGCCGATCCCCCCCGCTTCTTCCAATTCTTGATTGCCGCGCACCACCTCTACCTCGACGCCCTGTTCCAGCGCCCGGTGCACGATCGTATCCACAATATCCTCGACGGGCTCCACCTGTCCACCGCACAGAGGGCACTCCTCCCGCTCCACGAGCATCAGATAGCGGCAGCTCTGGCAGCGATAGCCGGAGGCTTCAAGCCCGGCAGCGACCAGCAGGGTGCCGATCCGGTGTTCCTGGAGCGCGGCCAGGGTGTCCGACAGGCCCGCCACGCCCCCGCTGCCCCGCTTCCAGCCGGCGATCATGCTGTCCACCAACTCGGTCTCGCGCTGCTGGGCCACCTGCTCGATCAGGTCCATCGAGCGGGACTGAACCTCTGCCACCGGAGCCCCCACATCCACCACGAACGATCCGATCACCTTATCCTGCAACGCCTTGGGCAGCATGTCATAGAACTGGCGGACGGTAGCTTCGGTGCCCCCCAACACCAGGCGGGTACAGCCATTGCTGGTACAAAAGGCCTCGGCTGCTTCTACCACCTCTTTCAGGTTTCGCTGGATAACCGCCTCCTCCCGCCGCGCGGAACGCGCCGCCCGGCCACCGCGCATCCCGGTAATGCCCGAAGCCCCCCCATGCTTCAAACGGCGGACCTCCTCACCCAATGTGCCCGACGTCTCCACCAGCTCGCCCAGGTTGAACAGGAACATCCGCGCCCCTTCGCTATCTACCAGGATCACCCCATAGCGCCCATAGGCATCCAGCACATCGGTCAGCGGTTTAATATAAGGCCGGTGATAGACGTGGGCATTGTTGTGCACCGGCACCGCCAGGGGGTAGACCCGCCAAAAGTTGGCGTTCTGGCACGAAAAGACCGCCACCCCTTTACCCTGCCAGTCGTACTCGAAATCGAAATACCGCTCTATGGCCTCAATATCCGCCGGATCGGCCTCATCGGCCACCCGTTTGAGCAAGGCCCGCATGTTCAGCCTGTACTGGTCGGCCTTTTGCTGAGTCGGGTCCACGTTGAGGTACAGGCTGAGGACCGGCGGATCCTCACTTTGAAACTGCACCAACTCGTCCAGGTCTTGCTTTGTGAACATTCTACCCTCCGCTATTTATAATCATCCGGCTTACCCGCCGGCCCGGCAGAAGCCGGGGGACGGGTCAGGCCGGCCCATCTGAAAACCGACCGGGCAGGCTTTCTGGCCTGCCCGAACAGCCCGGAACGCCCCCCTCCTGTTAAGTTTTTACTCGGTGGGGCGCTCTTCCAGCTTTACGTCAATTTCCAGCTGCTTGCCGTCGCGCATCACCGTGAGGGTGACCCTATCCCCCACGCTGGTGAAACTGGCCAGATAGTTGATCAGATCCTCAAAACGCTTGACCTGCCTGTCATTAATGGCGATCACAATGTCCCCTCCGGCCTGCATCGGGATCCCGGAGACGATCACCTGCCGATCTCCACCCCGCAGGCCGGCCTTTTCAGCCGGGCCACCCGGCTCCACCTGAGCGATGAGCACCCCTGTGTCCACCGGCAGGTTCATGGCCTCGACCATCTCCGGGGTGATGGTGCGCCCCCGCACGCCCAGCCAGGTATGGCGATAGCGGCCGTGGGCGATCAGCTCCGGCACCACCCGCCTGACAATATCCACCGGCACGGCAAAGCCAACCCCGGAATTGGTGCCGCTGAGGGAGCGGATGGCCGTGTTCACCCCAATGACCCGCCCCTGGGAATCGAGCAAAGGGCCTCCGGAGTTGCCGGGGTTGATGGCCGCATCGGTCTGGATGACCTCGGCCAGTTGAAAGGCGCTGTTCTCCTGGGGCAGGGTCCGCCCCAGGGCGCTGATAATGCCAACCGTCACCGTCCGCTCCAGGCCGAAGGGGTTGCCGATGGCGATGGCCCGCTGCCCCACCTGCAGGGTGGAGGATTGGCCCAATTCGGCCACGGTGAGCTCCTCCGGCGGGACATCGATCTTGAGCACCGCCAGGTCACTGCCCGGATCGGCACCGATCAGCCTGGCCGGGACGGTATGCTCGTCCGCCAGGGTGACCAGCAGGTCCGAGGCCGCCGTCGCCACGTGGTTATTGGTGACCACGTGCCCCTCCGTATCGATCACAAAGCCAGAGCCGATGCATTCGCCAAACTGCTCCCGCGCTGTGACACACACCACAGCCGGGGCAACCCTGGCATAGACGGAGGTGACAATCTGCTCCTCTACATCTACCCCCTGCACCCCCTGTCCAGGGGGCAGCGGTGTGGGGGTCAGGATGATGACAAACGGCGTAGCCGTTGCGGCCGGTCGCGGGGACTCGGGCGTGAGGGTAAGCCTGGTCAGTTCACCCAGCCCACACGCCAGACCGCTCAAGAGCAACAGGGCCAGCACAATCAAAAGCGGCATCTTTTTCATCTTCAACCCTCCGAATCTCCAGGGGCCGAATTGGATCCCGTGGCTCCTTTTATCAACATTGTACACCGAATCGCCCGAAAGATCAAGCGCCCTGCCCGCCCGCGGCACCCCCTCCGGTACGGTTTCACCAAACCTCCCGAAAATCTCCACAAGATCTCCACAAAGTTGTGTTACAATAAGGGCGTACATCCAATGCGGGCCGGACCCGCAAATAACAGGAAGGAGGGTAGCTGTGAAAAAGGTTTCCAAGATCGTCGGGATCGCCATGCTGATTGCGATTCTGGGCATCGCCGCCGTAGGGGTTGTGGTCATGGCCCAGGACACCGGCAGCAGCACCGAGGAGCCGTTCGACTTTGCCGCCAGGTTCAAGGCGGCCCTGGCCGACATTCTGGGCATCAGCGTTGAGGAGTATGACGCCGCCGTGGACAAGGCCCAGAACCAGGTGGTGGACGAAGCGGTGGCCGAGGGCTGGTTGACCGAGGAACAGGCCGAACTGCTCCGCTGGCGGATGGCCCAGGCCCCCGGTTTCGGGATGCGGGGCATGGGCCCCGGTATGGGCCCCGGCTTGGGCCGGCCGGGCTGGGGGATGGGCGGCCTGATGGGGGATAACCTGGTCTCCATCGCTGCCGACAAGCTGGGCATGAAGCTGACCGAACTGCTCACCGAGCTCCAGGACGGCAAAAGCATCGCCGACGTAGCCAAGGAAAAGGGCGTGGACACCCAAACCATCGTGGACGCCTACCTGGCCCAGGTCAAGGAAAGGCTGGATGAGGCTGTGGCCGCCGGCCGGATCACCCAGAAACAGGCCGACTATCAGTTGCAGCAGATCGAGCAGCGGGTGACCGACCAACTGGACAATACCTGGCCGGATGACTGCTGGGGTCGCGGAGGACGCAAAGGTGGCATGATGGGCTTCCCCGGCCTGGGCGGATTCTAGCCGTCGGGTCGGTTTGAAAGGGGGTGGACGCCGTAGAAAGGGGAAGGCGCCCACCCCCCGATAAACCGAGAGCAGGGGGGAAGTAAGGGGGTGATGTCGGCCAACACGACAAAGGCAACGCAAACAGAATCACAGGTACGGGCGAGGGGCGTCCCTCGCCCGTACCGCGTTCCCTCTTCCCATCCCGGCCGAGGGAGAGCCTGGGCAGGAGGCCTCTGATGTCTGTCCTGGCTTCGGGTTGGTCTCTGCTCTCCCTGGCAGCCAGACGGTTGTGGAGCCAGCGCTGGCTGATGTTGTGCCTGCTCCTGGGGCTGGTGGTGGCCGTGGGGCTGCTGTCCAGTATTCCGCTCTACGCCGACGCCGCCCAAAACCGGCTCTTGCAGGGGGAGTTGGAGAATGCCGACACGACCTCGGGAGCAGAAGTGGCCACGGTGCGCGAGCCCTTTTCCTTTTTGTGGCGCTACATCGGGGCCTGGCACGGCAACCTGACCTGGGACAAGTACCTGCCCGCCCAACAGTACCTGACCGGCCAGGCCCCGGCCGTTATCGGCCTGCCGCTCAAAACCCAGGTCCGCCACGTGGCCACCGACAAGCTGCGCCTGTTTCCCGGCCCTGGGGCAGCCTTTATCCCCGATGAGCCGCTTCTGTGGGTCAGCATCGGGTTTGTCACCGGATTTCAAGATCACATCCAGATCGTGGAGGGGAGCCTGCCCGCCGCCGGTGCGGCAGGGGAGCCGGTGGAGGTCCTCATCAGCCGGACAACGGCCGACCTGCTGGGCCTGCAGGTGGGTGAACTCTACACCCTGTTCGCCGCCGGCAAGGCCGGCGTGCAACTGCCGGTGCGCATCGCCGGCGTGTGGCAGGCCGGCGATGAAACCGATCCCATCTGGTTCTACCGGCCCGAAGCGTTCGACGAGGTGCTGCTCACCGGTGAGGAGGCGTTCGTGAACCAGGTTGTCCCGGCGCTGGATACACCCGTCGCCACAGCCGTCTGGTACCAGGTCTACGACGGCAGCCGGGTCCGCCCGGCCACGGTCAACCGGCTGCTGGGCAATGTCGCCGCCGCCGAGGCGCGGGTCAGGGCCCTCCTGAACCACACCTCGCTCGACGCCTCGCCGGTGCCCGCCCTGAAGAGCTACGGCAAATCGGCCAGCTTGCTGACCCTGACGCTGACCATCTTCAGCCTGCCGGTCATCGGCCTGGTCGCCTATTTCATCAGCCTCATCGCCGGCATGGCGGTGCAGCGCGGGCAGAGCGAGATCGCCATCCTGCGCAGCCGGGGCATCACCCGTCGGCAGATCTTGAATCTCTACCTGCTGGAGGGAGGGCTACTGGGCGGGCTGGGCCTGGCCGGCGGCCTGCTGTTGGGCCGGCTGGTCGCCCAATTGATGAGCCGCTCCCGCACCTTCCTCGACCCCGGCATCCTGGTCGGCAGCAGCACCCCGACCGTGACCATCGTCCTGACCCCGACGGCGTTGGCCTATGCCCTGGCGGGTGTCGCCCTGACGCTGGTCGCCCTCCTGATCCCCGCCCTGCTGACCTCCAAACATTCCATCGTTACCCTGCGCTGGGAACAGGGCCGTGCGCTGCTCGCTCCCCTGTGGCAACGGTATTTTTTGGATCTGCTGCTCCTGGTGCCGCCCTTCTACGGCTGGTACCAACTGACCAGACAGGGCACCATCGCCCTGGGGACGGGGAGCAGCGATCCCTTTTCCAACCCGCTGCTCTTCCTGGTGCCGGTGCTCTTTTGCTTCTCCCTGGCGCTGTTGGGGATGCGCCTTTTCCCCCTGCTGATCAACGGGCTGGCCTGGCTGGCGGCCTGGCTACCGGGCACCACCCTGCTCCTCACCCTGCGACAACTGGCCCGGTCCACCGGCCAATATATGGGCCCCCTGCTGCTGCTCAGCCTGACGGTCAGCCTGGCGACCTTTTCCGCCTCGATGGCCCTCACCCTGGACAGCCACCTTACCGACCAGGTGTACTACCAGGTGGGCGCCGACCTGAACCTGGCCGAGTTGGGCGAGAGCACCGAAGAGACCGAGGAGGTCACGCTGCCGGGCCAGACCACCACCACGACAAACGACACCTCAACCGAGCCCCAGTGGCTCTTTCTGCCGGTAAGCGAGCATCTAGAGGTGCCCGGCGTCAAGGCCGCGGCGCGGGTGGGCGATTACAGCGCCACGGCCGCCCTCGGCGGCAGGCAACAGGCAGGGAGGATCCTGGGCATAGACCGGCTGGACTTTCCTGCCGTAGCCTTCTACCGGCCTGATTTTGCTTACAACGAATCACTGGGGGAGCTGATGAACCGATTGGCCGCCTCCCCCAACGGCATCCTGGTCAGCAGCAGCTTTTTGGCGCAGCAGGGCCTGACCGTGGGCGACCCGCTGCGGTTGACGGTCGGCGCGGCGGGCGATTACGCCGAGGCATCGTTCACCATTGTCGGCGCGCTGGACCTGTTCCCCACCTTCTACCCCCAGGATGGCCCCTTTTTCGTCGCCAACCTGGACCACATCCACAACGCCCTGGGGGGCACCTATCCTTACGATGTCTGGCTGGCCACCGACCCTTCGGTGGACAGCCACGCCATTGTCCAAGGGGTGCGCAACCTGGGGCTGGTGGTTATCACTGCCCGCGACGCCCGCGAGATCATCACCGCCGAGCAGACACGCCCCGAACGCCAGGGGTTGTTCGGCCTGCTGTCGGTGGGCTTTATCACCGCCGCCCTGTTGACGGTAGTCGGCTTTTTGGTGTACGCCGTGATCTCGTTCCGGCGCCGCTTCATCGAATTGGGCCTGTTGCGCGCCATCGGCCTGTCCAGGTGGCAGATGGCCGCCTTCCTGGCCGGCGAACTGGCCGCCCTCATCCTGACCGGCGCAACCCTGGGCGCAGGGCTGGGCATCTGGGCCAGCACCCTGTTCATCCGCTATTTTCAGGTCGGCAGCGACAAGACGGCCCTGGTCCCCCCCTTTGTCGTCCAGATCGCCTGGCAGCAGTTGGGCCTCATCCTGGCCATCTTTGGCCTCATGTTCATCCTGGCGGTCGCCGTTCTGGCCCTCCTGCTCAACCGGATGCGCGTCTTTGAGGCGGTAAAACTCGGCGAGACCGTTTGAGGGTGCCAATCCGGCCTATGAGAGCTGGTCTGAAAAGGTGGCCACAAAGACGAAGGTCGCAAAGGAACACGAAGGAAATAGCTAAAAAACCCCTGGTGTCCTTCGTGTCCTTGGTGGTTTTCAGACAAGCTCTGAGATCGAGGTGTGTCATGAACCAAAACCCTGGAATGCAACTCTTCCGGCTCCTGGCCCTGACGGGCCTGCTGTTTGCCCTGGGGACCGGTTGTGGTCCGGCCGGATCGCAGGCTGCTACCGGTGCCACCAAGGCTACCCCTACCCCCCTGCCGACGCCCATCGTCCCCGAAAAGCCGACCTACACGGTCCAGGTCGGCACGGTGATCGAAACGTTGCAGTTCACCGGCCGCGCCACGCCTGTGTTGGAGCAAGAGCTGTTTTTCGAGAGGAGCGGCAACGTGGGCGAGGTGTTGGTCGCCCGGGGTGACTGGGTACAGGCCGGCGATCTGCTGGCCAGGTTGGACGTTGCCGACCTGGAAAAGCAACTCGCGCAAAAGCTGATCAACCTGCAGACGCTCCAACTCAAGCAGGAACAGGCCCGGATCGAGGCCACCCAGGCGATCACCACCGCCCTGACCAAGGTGGAAGAGGCACAGGCCAACCTTCAAAACGCCAGGACCACGTCGGCGAACGACCTGGCGGCAGCGCGGGCGGCGGTCAAGAGTGCCCAGACCGGTCTGGACAACGCCCGGCTGAACCTGACCATCGTCCAGAACAGCGACACCGTTGTCAAGAACGTGCGCGACCGGGAGTATGAGGCTGCCTGGTGGGAAGCGTTCTACGGCGAATGCTTGAAAATGTATGAGGCCGGCAAGATCGACAAGGAGCGTCTGGACCTGGAATACAACAACCTGCTCGCGGCCAAGGAGCGGCTCGAAGTGGCACGGGCCCAGGCAAAACTGGCCCTGAGCCAGGCCGAAGCCCAGGTTGCCCAGGCCGAAGAATCCCTGCGCCAGGCCCAGGCCAGGTTGGCCGAATTGCAAAAGCAGCCGGCGGTAACCGAGGCCGAGGCGGCGCTGGCCCAGGCACAGGCCGCATATGAGCAAGCGGTGGCCAACGCCGATCCGAACTCTTACAACATGCAGTTGGCCGCCCTGGAGTTGGAACAGATCCGGCTGGACATCCAGGAGCTCCAGGAACAGATCGCCGGCGCCCAACTTGTGGCCCCCTTTGCCGGCCAGATCCTGTCCCTGAACATCCAGGCCGGCGATGCGGTCCAGGCCTACGCCGTCGTCGGCGTGCTGGCCGACCCGACCCAACTGGAGATCACCGCCGAGCTGGGCAGCGAGGAGTTGAGCCAGATGGCCCTGAATCAGGAGGCGCGGATCACGTTGCGCAACCGCCCCGGCGAGACCTTTAGCGGCACCATCCGCCAGTTGCCCTACCCCTACGGCGGCACCACGGTGGACACGGGCGATGACACCGCCGTCCATGTGGCGCTCGAAGGGGCGGCGGATATGACCCTGGGCGAACTGGCAACGGTAACCATCATCTTGCAGGAAAAAGAGAATGTGCTATGGCTGCCGCCGGCGGCCATCCGCACCTACCAGGGCCGGAATTTTGTCGTCGTCCAGAATCCGGATGGCACCCAGCGGCGGGTGGACGTGCTGTTGGGGATCGCCACCGACGAACGGGTCGAGATCACGGCCGGACTGGAGGCCGGGCAGGTGGTTGTGGGCGAGTGATGGAACCGCTGATTACCTGCGAGAACCTGGTCAAAATCTACCAGGTCGCCGGCCTGGAGGTGGTGGCCCTGCAAGGGTTGAACCTGACGGTGCAGCCCGGCGAGCTACTGGGCATCGTCGGCGCCTCCGGTTCGGGCAAAAGCACGCTGCTGAACATCCTGGGCGGGCTGGACCGCCCCTCGGCGGGAAGGGTGACGATCAACGGCCTGGACCTGCTCAAGGCGTCGGCCAGGGCCCTGGACGAGTACCGCCGTACCCAGGTGGGGTTTGTGTGGCAGCAGACGGCCCGCAACCTGGTCCCCTACCTGAACGCCCAGGAGAATGTCGAGCTGCCCATGACCATTGAAGGGGTGGAACCACGTAAGAAGCGGGCCTGGGCTCAGGAACTGTTGCAGGCGGTAGGGATGTGGGAACACCGGAAACACCGCCTGGCCCAACTGTCGGGCGGCCAGCAACAGCGGGTGGCCATCGCCGTGGCCCTGGCCAACCGGCCCAGGCTGCTGCTGGGCGATGAGCCGACCGGTGAGGTAGATTCCGCCACAGCCCAGGAGATCCTGACCCTGTTCCGCACGATGAACGAACAGTACGGCCTGACGACCATCATTGTCACCCACGATCCGCAGGTGGCACGGACGGTGGACCGGGTGGTGACCATCCGCGACGGCAGCACCAGCAGCGAGGCGGTGCGCCGCGTGGCCGAGGTCGAGGCGGCCCTGGCCGAGGGGGTCCGAGACGCCGCCGCCCACCTTTACGACGAATATGTGGTTGTGGACTCTGCCGGCCGCCTCCAAATCCCGCCCAACCTGCGAGCAGAGTTGGGCATCGGCGACCGGGTGACGCTGGAACGGGTTGACGGCGGCATCCTGATCCGCCCCGCAGCCGGCTTGCGCCCCATCGTCTCGCCTGAGACCCGCGCCGCCTCGCCGTCAGAGGAGGGCCGACCGCCCTCCGGTGTCCGCGCAGTGCTGAGGGGGTGGCGGAGGGGCGGGAGGCGTAAAGCGTAAAACGTATAGGGAGGGAAACGGGTGAAAGGAAAATCTGTCTGGATGATAGGGTTGATCGCGGCTCTGCTGGCGGCCTGCGGCCCCGCCGCTTCGTCGGCCCCTACAGGCAATGGGGCGGGCAATTCGGCGGCGACGACGGAGAACAACGGGGCGATCACCGTCCTCCGCTTTGCCGTGTCGCAGATGGACCGAAATCGCTACGACAGCCTGATTGACGCCTTTGAAGCCGAGAACCCAGAGGTGCACATCAGCACGGTTTCGATTGAAGAGACGCTGGGCACTGGGCCGGGCAGCGCCAGCTGGCCCGATGACGCGTACCTCCGGCTGGCCGCGGCAGCCGATGTGATTGCGGCACCGGCCACCCGACAGGCGGTGCAACAGGGCGCGTTGCTGGACCTGACCCACTTTTTCGAATCCGACCCGAACCTGAAGGCCGATGCCTTTTATCCCGGCGTGCTGGAGAGCGTGCAATGGGATGGCAAAATCTGGTCGCTGCCGGTCGAGGTCACCTACTCGCTGATCTACTATGACAAAAGGCTGTTCGATGCAGCCGGCCTTCCCTACCCGCAGCCGGGTTGGACCTGGGATGACTTTGTGGCGACCGCCAGGGCCCTGACGATCCGCGAGGGGGACACGGTCACGCAGTGGGGGTTCGTGGAACCGACCTTTGACCCGGTGACCTTTGTCCAGGCCAGGGCAGGGTTGCTGTTCAACGCCGACGCCTACCCACCCACCGCCCGGCTGGACGACCCGGCTGTGGTCGAGGCGGTGCGCTGGTACACCGACCTGTTCCTGACCCACAAAGTGTCGCCTTACCGTTCCTCAACGGAGGGAGGGGGCATCCGGGTGATGGTCGGCGACGAAGGCATACGGATCGATGGCAACCGGGCGGCTATGTGGTTCCTGGCCGGCCGCCTGATGTCCACCGGGAGAATGGGCGGGGGCGGACTGGACCAGCAGCAGACCCTCGGGGTCGTCCCCTTCCCCGTCAGCCAGCCCGACGATCACACCACCCCGGCTGTGGTGGACGGCCTGTCTATCAGCGCCGGCACCCGGAAAGCAAACCTGGCCTGGCAGTGGATCAGCTTCCTGGCCCGGCAACAGGCGGGACGAGGCGGCCCCTTCAACGCCCTCGCCACCGGCACCGTGCCGGCGATGCCCTCGGTGGCGGCTGCCGGCGGCTACTGGAACAACCTCGATGCGGAGGTAGCGGCCGCCCTGCAATATGCCATCGAGCACGCCTATGTGGACAATTACAACGGTGTGGGCTATGACATCTTTGGGGCTGCCGTCGCGGACGTGATGGACAATGGCACGGCTATCGAGACGGCGTTGACCAACGCCCAAAGTGAGGTGGAGGCTGCCATCGAGGAGGAGGTGGCCGCTGCGCCAACGCCGGTAACCAACCTTGTGGTGGCCGAGGAGGAGCAACAAGCCCTGAACGCCGGGGCGGTCCTCATCAAGTTCGGCCTGAGTGGCGGTCGGGGGCGCTTTGGCCTGCAATCGCTGTCCACTCTGGTTGAGCAGTTCCAGGCCACCCATCCGGACATCCTCGTCGAGGTGGATACGCCCCAGGGCTTTCGCGGCCAGCTCGGCCTGGCCGACATGGCCGCCGAGTACGACTGCTTCCAGGCGCAACCCAACCTCAACGACGAAACGGTGGCGGCCATCGTCAACATCGAACCGTTCCTGGCCACCGACTCGACCCTCAACAAAGAGGATTTCTTTCCCTCAGTGCTGGAGCAGTTCACCTACCAGGGCCGCCTGTGGGGCCTGCCGGGCAGTGTCACGGTGCCGGTGATCTATTACAACAAAGACCTGTTCGACGCCGCCGGCCTGGCCTATCCCAAGGCGGACTGGACAATGGACGACTTTTTAGAGCTGGCCGTTGCCCTGACCAAAGGGGAAGGGGAAAACAAGCAGTATGGCTATGTGCCCCTCTCCTTCGGGGCCAACGACCTGGTCAGTTTCATGGACCGGCTGGGGGCCGACATGCTGGACGAGTCGGTCGATCCGCCGCGGCTGGTGTTCAACGCGCCCAGTGTCGTCGAAGCGTTCCGTTGGTGCACCAGCCTGGCGACCCGATACGAGGTGCAGCCATGGCCCGATGCGGCTACCGGCGACCTGGAGGGCATCCGACGCCTGCAGGACCTGATCCGGGAGGGGCTGGCTGCCATGTGGATGCAAGCTGGCGGAGGCTTTGGTGGGCCGGGGGGCGGGTTTGCCTTTGGTGGGCCGGGGGAGATGAGCAACCTCAACGTCGGCGTGGTGCCCCTGCCCACCGGGCCGAACAGCGCCCAGGGAAGCGGCTTCCAGTCGGTGGATGGCTACTTTATCTCGGCCCAGAGCGAGGCCCGTCAGGCCTGCTGGAGTTGGATCACCTTTCTGACCGGCCAGCCGAACACGGCGACAGGCTTGCCGGCCCGCCGCTCGGTGGCCGAGTCGGCGGCCTATCGCCAGTTGGTGGGCGACGAACAGGCCAACGCGTACCTGGCCAGCATCAGCACCGGCAGCCGGGCCTCCTTCTTCCAGCGCGTGTCGGACGAGGGCAACTGGCTGGGCTTTGCCTCCTTCTGGCTGTCCGACGCCTACGGGCGGGTGCTCAACGGCGAGATGACGGTCGAAGAGTCGTTGGCCGCCGCCCAGGAATCGGCGGACGCCTACCGCGACTGCATTATCGCCCGGAACGCCTACCAGGACCCGCAGCTGATGATGCAGTGCCTCTCCGAGGCAGGGGGGGCCATGCCGGGAAGGCCCTAGCTCCCTCTCCCCTGAGGAGGAAGGGCCAGGGTAAGGGGGATATGGTGAACGAAACGCCTTCCATCATCCGCACCCAACAATTGACCCGCATCTACCGCCTCGATTCGCGCGAGATCCCTGCCCTGCGCGGTGTAGACCTGGCGATCGGTCCGGGCCGGGTGGTAGCCTTGCGCGGCCGCTCCGGCTCGGGCAAGACGACGTTGCTCAACTGCATCGGCGGGCTGGACCGGCCCACCGCGGGCCGGATATGGTTCGAAGGCCGGGATGTGACGCGCCTGCCGGAACGGGAGTGGGTGAAGCTGCGCCGTCACCGCATCGGCTTTGTCTTCCAATCCCACGCCCTGCTGGCCACCTACTCGGCCTGGGAAAACGTGGACCTGATGTTGCGCCTGGCGGGTGTAAAAAGGCGGGAGCGGCACCGGCGCACCGCAGAGGTCCTGGCGCTGATGGGCCTGAGCAAGTGGCGGGAGCACCGTACTTTTGAACTGTCCGGCGGTCAGCAGCAGCGGGTGGCCATCGCCCGGGCCATCGCCCCGCACCCATCGCTGATCCTGGCCGACGAGCCGACCGGCGAACTGGATACGGCTACCGGCCAACAGATTCTGAGCCTCTTTCGCTATATCGCCGACCGGGAGGGGACGGCTATTCTGATCGCCACCCATGACCCGGCCGTTGACACTTTTGTGGATGAGGTGTATCATCTGGAGGATGGTTGCATTACAAGATGGGTGAAAGGCGAGCCCCGGTGTCCCAGCGAGTATAAACCGGCGCCGGCCGGCGTGCCGACAGACCTTATCGAGACGGTGGCCGGCACCGGCTACCGCCCGGCAGCAGGAGGAGATTCGTGAACCGTCTTTGGGTGCAATTGACCCTGGCCTTTAGCCTGGTCGTGCTGGTTGCCGTGGGCGCCATCGCCTTCCTGATCAACCGCGCGACCGGTGCCGAGTTCCGCCAGTACATCACCCATAGCGGCATGCAGGCTGCCGGCAGCGGCATCCAGCAACTCGTCGAGTACTATCAACAGCAGGGCAACTGGGAGGGGGTGGAAAAGTTGCTGGCCGGCGGCGTCTATGTGGCAGAACCGCTGGGCATAGGCCGGCCTATGATAGGGATAGCAGAAAGGCGGCTCGACATCCTGTTGGCCGATGCAGGGGGCAAGGTCGTCTTTGACAGCACCCATCAAGCCGAAGGCCGCCGATTGCGTTCCAGCGAAAAGTCCAGAGCTCTGAAGGTGACCATCCCTGACAGCGGTCAGGTGATCGGCTACCTGCTCCTGTCTTTCCCCGACCCGGCGGCCCGGTTGGGTGTGCTGGAACAGGCCTTCCTCAACCGGGTGCGCCGGGTCCTGTTCATCGGAGCGGGCCTGGCCGTGGGCCTGGCGCTGGTCGTCGGGGCGTTCCTGAGCCACAGCCTGACCGCTCCCCTCCAACGGCTGGCATCGGCTGCCCGCTCTGTGGGCAAGGGGCACCTGGACCACCAGGTCACAGTGGAAGGCAGCGCCGAAATGGCCGAAGTGGGGCAGGCGTTCAACGAAATGATCGTGGCCCTGAAAGATGCCGAGCTGCAGCGAAAGAATCTGATGGCCGACATCGCCCACGAACTGCGCACCCCCCTGACGGTGCTTCAGGGCAACCTGCAGGCCATTCTGGACGGCGTGTATGCCCTGGACAGGGCTGAAATCTCGCACCTGTACGACGAAACCCGCCTGCTGAGCCGCCTGGTGGACGACCTGCGGGAATTGGCCCTGGCCGACGCCGGGCAACTGCACCTGAACCTGCGGCCCACCGACGTGGCCCAGGTCATCCTCAACACCCTCGACACCCTGGCCCTGGCCGCCGAAGCACAACAGGTGACCCTCACCTCGCAGATTGCAGACAACCTGCCCCCTGTCCAGGCCGACCCGGACCGGGTGGCCCAGGTGTTGCGCAACCTGCTGGTCAATGCCCTACGCCACACGCCGCCGGGTGGCCTGGTCACCGCCCAGGCGCGCCCGGCAGGGGATGCGGTGGAGATCACCATCGCCGATACGGGCGAGGGGATTGCTCCGGAAGATCTGCCCCACGTCTTTGAGCGCTTTTGGCGGGCAGACCCATCGCGGGCCCGCGCCGACCGTTTCGCCGACAGCACCGGACTGGGCCTGTCCATCGCGCAAAGCCTGGTGGAGGCCCACGGGGGGCGCATCTGGGTCGAGAGCACGCCGGGGAAAGGGACAACGTTCCGGTTCACCCTGCCGCTTGCGCCACCCTCCTGAATGGCGCAGGCCGTCAACCTGATACCGGATGGAACGAACTTGACAATGGGAAAATTCCATGCTATACTAAGCTTGTCTACACAAGTAGACAGACAAACAGATGGCGAACGGCAATGCAATCTATTGACAAAAGTAGCCCCATTCCTTACTACCTGCAACTGGCCGAGATCCTGCGCCGCGAGATCGGGGAACGGGAATCCCGCCACCAGGTCTATCAGCTCCCCTCGGAGAATGAACTCTCCGCCCGGCATGGCATCACCCGCACCACCGTCCGGCGGGCGCTCGACGTGCTGGAACGCGAAGGCTGGATCTACCGCGAAAAGGGCAAGGGTTCCTTCGCCGCCGTCCGCCGCGTGGAGCACGAGCTGACGAAACTGGTGTCCACCACCGAGGATATGCGCGAGCGCGGCTGGTCCCTGACCACCCGGTTGATCTCGCTGGAGCAGATTGCTGCCCCCCCACCGATTGCCCGCGCTCTGGAACTGCCGGAAGGGGCCCTCTGTTACAGGCTGTGCCGCCTGCGGCTGGTGGACGGCGTGCCGATCAGCCTGCAAACGCCCTACCTGCCGGTGGCCCTCTGTCCCCGGTTGGAAGAGAACGACCTGACCGCTTCCCTGTACCGGCTGCTGGAAAGCCGCTATGGCCTGCGCCTGTGGACCGGCCACGAAACCCTGCGGGCGCGATGCGCCCTGCCCCACGAACAGAAACTGCTCGAAGTCCCCCGCTGCGTGCCGGTCATGTATATGGAACGGGTTACCTACGCCGTGACCGGTGAACCGGTCGAATATCTGGAGGCCGTGTGGCGCGGCGACCGCTACGACTTCAAGGTCACCCTGTCACGGCCTCAAAGCTGAGTCAACAGGAGGAACCATGACAACAGAACTGCGCTTTTCCGCCAATATCAACACCTTTAACGCCTGCGCCGACCGCTATGTCCTGTCCGGCTATGGCCGGCGGCTGACCACCGACGAACTGATCCAGGCTGCCACGCAGGTCCCGGGGCTGAGCGGCGTGGAACTGGTCGGGCTGTGGCACGTCAACGATGACAACCTGGAGCAGGTGCGCCGCCAGATCCGGGATGCCGGCCTGGCAGTGACCTGCGTCACCCCTGACATCTGGGCTTCCGGCAAATGGGGCTGGGGCTCCTTCACCTCCAACGACCCGCAGATCCGCCGCGATGCCATCTACCAGGTCAAAAAGGCGATGGAGTGGGCCAGGCAACTCGACTGTCAGGTGGTGGACCTGTGGTTCGGGCAGGATGGCTACGACTATCCCTTCCAGGCCGACTACCTGGCTGCCTGGGACCGGCTGGTCGAAGGCACAATCGAGTGCGCCGAACACCTGCCGCAGGTCAGGCTGGTGCTCGAATACAAGCCCAAAGAGCCGCGCACCCACTGCTTCCTGGCCACGGTGGGCAAGACGCTGCTGCTGATCGAACAGGTCAGCCGGCCCAACGTCGGGGCGATGATTGATGTGGGACACGCGCTGATGGCCTATGAGAACGCGGCTGAATCGGCAGCGCTGCTCCACTACTTTGGCCACAAACTCTTTTACATGCACTTCAACGACAACTGGCGGTTGTGGGACGACGACATGACCGTCGGTTCGGTCCACACCGTCGAGATGCTGGAGCTGTTGTACTGGCTGGACCGCATCGGCTATGACGGCTGGTATGCCCTGGACATCTTTCCCTATCGTGAGGATGGCATCCGCGCTGCCACGGAGAGCATCCGCTGGATTCAGGGCCTCCACAGCCTGCTGGACCGGATCGGCCGCGAGCGAATCGGCCAGGTGATCGCCAGCGGCGATGCCATGGCCGCCTCGGCCATGATCCGCGAAGCCCTGCTGGGCTGAAAAGAAAAGGAGAAAAGAGAATGCCCAAAGAACTGTACGACCCGCACATGTTCAACTATATGTGGGAAAGCCTGGACCAGGACCGCTTCGTCGTCGGCACCTATTACATCGAAGACAGCCGGCCCGACTGGGAGTTCATAGACCACCTGGCCCAGGTGCAGCGGCTGGCCCTGGAAGGTTCCACCGCCAGTTGGATGGACGTCAAGGAAGAGACAGCGGAGGTCCGCGAACGGCTGTGCAGCAAGGTGCTGGGCTATTACGAGGTGCCCGCACCGCCGGGGAGCAAGAAAGCGGTGGTGCAACTGGCCTTCCCCATCGCTGCCTGGGAGCAGAATGTCAACGTGCCGATGATGCTGCTCTCGATTGCCGGCAACATCTTTGCCTTTTGTGACCGGGTGCGCCTGCTGGATGTGTATATCCCCCGGGCGGTGGCTCAAAAGTTCAGCGGTCCTAAATTCGGCATCGAGGGGGTGCGCCAGCAACTGGGGGTTTACGGCCGGCCACTGGTGCTGCAGATCATCAAGCCCAAGATGGGCATGACGCCCCAGGAAACAGCGGCGCAGGTCTACCAGAGCGCACTGGGCGGCGCCGACCTGTGCAAGGACGACGAGATGTGCAGCGAACTCGAAAACTGCCCCTTCGATGCCCGGCTGGAAGCGGTGCTCCGGGCGCTGGACAAAGCAGAGCGGGAGACCGGCCACAAGACCCTGTACATGGTCAGCATTACCGACGAGGTGGACCGGGTGCAGGAAAAAGCCCGCCGCGCCGTCCGCGCCGGAGCCAGCGGCTTGCTGCTGGCCTACCCGGTCGGTCTGTCGGCCCTGAAGGTGATCGCCGCCGATCCCGAAATCAACGTGCCCATCCTGTGGCATGTGTCGCACATGCTGGGCATGTTGCCCACGATGAGCTTCCCTGTGCTGTCCAAACTGGCCCGGCTGTGTGGGGCGGACATGATGCTCACCCCATCGCTATGGTCCAGCCTCCAGGTCTGTTCGGTAGAGGAGGAGCTGCGCACCTCACAAACATTGCGCGCGCCCTTTTACCACATCAGGCGCACCTGGCCCATGCCGGCCGCCGGCATGTACCCCGGCCTGGCCGAGGTGTTGATCCAGGAGCACGGGGTTGACTTTATCGTGCCGGCAGGAGGCGGCATCCTGGGGCATCCGATGGGCTACAAGGCCGGCGCGATGGCCTGGCGGCAGGCGATTGACGCCGTACTGGCCGGCATGAGCCTGCAAGAGGCAGCCCAGAAATACCCGGAATTCCGCGCTGCGGCCGAAACATGGGGCATCCGCGAGCGGCCCAGGTCGCCCTGGGCCTACCGCAGTCCGGCCTACCACCCCAAATTTGCACCCAAGAACCTGTAATCAGGGACCCGGCACCTGGAGAAATGCCGATAGACGCCGATGAATGCTGAATATCCACTATCCACTAGCCAACTGCTGGACCTGTACCGTACCATGCTCACCATCCGGCGCTTTGAGGAGCAGTGCAACTATCTATTCTTGCAAGGCCGTATCCCCTCCACCCTGCACCTGTACATCGGTCAGGAGGCAGTGGCCACGGGGGTGTGCGCCCACCTGCGGCCCGATGACTATCTGTTCAGCACCCACCGACCCCACGGCCACGCCATCGCCAAAGGGGTGGCCCCCCGCGCCATCATGGCCGAGCTGTTCGGCAGGCGCACCGGCTGCTGCCAGGGGAAAGGAGGCTCAATGCATGTCGGCGATGTGCGGGTGGGCATGTTCCCGGCCATCGCCATCGTCGGCGGCAACGCTCCCCTGGCAGCCGGCGCGGCCCTGGCGGCCAAATGGCTGACCACCGACCGGGTCACAGTCTGCTTCCTGGGCGATGGGGCGATGAACGAAGGGGCGGTCCACGAGGCGATGAATATGGCCGCCTTGTGGGACCTGCCGGTGGTCTATGTCTGTGAGAATAACCTGTATGCCGCCTCGACGCCGGTCTCGGCCGCCTTCAAGATCCAGCAGATCGCCGACCGGGCCGCCGCTTACGGCATGCCCGGCCTGACCGTGGACGGCAACGATGTGGAGGCGGTCTACCGCGTGGCGGGCGAGGCGGTAGCCCGCGCCCGCCGGCGCCAGGGGCCGACCTTCATCGAAGCCCAGACCTACCGCCTGTGCGGCCACTCGCGCAGCGACCCCCGCACCTATCGCTCCAAAGAGGAAGAGGAGTGGTGGGCAGCCCGCGATCCCATCCCTTCCCTGGCTGCCCGGCTCAAAGCGTTGGGGCTGGTCAACGACGAGACCCTGGCCGCCATCGAGCAGGAGGTAGCGGCGCTGATTGATGAGGCGGTGCAGTTTGCCGAAACAAGCCCGCCGCCAGAGCCGGAGGATACCCTGCGGCATGTCTTCTGGGAAGAAGGGGCGGCAGGAGGTGAGACATGGCGCGCATGACCATCGCCGAAGCCCTGCGCCAGGCCATCCGCGAGGAGATGCGGCGCGACCCGCGCGTCTTTTGCCTGGGCGAGGACATCGGCATCCCCGGCGGCTTTGGCGGGGCGTTCACCGTGACGCTGGGGCTGTCGGACGAGTTCGGCCACGAGCGCATCCTCGACACCCCGATCTCGGAAGAGGGGCTGGTGGGCGTGGC
This sequence comes from Anaerolineae bacterium, assembly GCA_034435455.1. GTDB lineage: Bacteria > Chloroflexota > Anaerolineae > JAAYZQ01 > JAAYZQ01 > DAOTXL01. Next base: position 3,571 of record DAOTXL010000059.1, on the reverse strand, counting down.
CATCGGCGCCGCCATGGCCGGCCTGCGGCCCATCGCCGACGTGCAATATGGCGACTTTTTGTTCAACGCCATGGACCAGGTCGTCAACCAGGCAGCCAAAATGACCTATATGTCGGGCGGCACGGTCAAGGTCCCCCTGGTGCTGCGCGTGCCGGTCGGGGCCACCGGCCGGGGAGCCCAACACGCCCAGAGCCTGGAGGCGTTTTTCACCCACGTGCCAGGGCTGAAAGTTGTGGCCCCGTCCACCGCCTACGATGCCAAAGGGCTGCTCAAAAGCGCCGTGCGCGACGACAACCCGGTGCTGGTGTTCGAGCACAAGCTGCTGTACGGCAGCAAAGGCCCCCGGGCGGAACGGGGTGCCCTCAGCCCGGTCGGCGAGGTGCCCGACGAGGAATACCTGGTGCCCATCGGCCAGGGGGTGATCCGCCGCCCGGGACGCGACGTGACCCTCGTCGGCAAGCTGCTGACCGTCTACCGCGCCCTGGAAGCAGCCGACCGGCTGGCCCAGGAAGGGATTGAAGCCGAGGTGATTGACCCGCGTACCCTGGTGCCGCTGGACAAGGAGTTGATCCTGGAATCGGTGCGCAAGACCGGGCGGCTGGTCATCGTCGAGGAGGACAACCGCACCGGCGGCTGGGCCGCTGAGCTGGCCGCCACCGTGGCCGAGGAGGCCTTTGACTGGCTCGATGCGCCGGTCAGGCGTGTTTCCGCGCCCGACACCCCCCCTCCCTTTGCCCCGGTGATGGAACAGTTCTACGTGCCCGGCGTCGAGCAGGTGATCAAAGCTGTCCATTCCCTTCTCTGAGGAGGAACCCCATGTCTGAACTCAACTTTCTGGCCTTTGACCTGGGTGCCGAGAGCGGCCGGGCCATGCTCGGCCGCTTCGACGGCGAACGGCTGCGGCTGACCGGGGTCCATCGTTTCCCCAACGGGCCGGTGCGCCTGCCCGACGGCCTGCATTGGGACCTCCTGCGCCTGTGGGGCGAGGTCCTGCAGGGCATCTCCCTAGCCATCCGCCAGACGGGAGGCCACCTGGCGGGCATCGGCCTCGACACCTGGGGGGTAGATTTTGGCCTGCTGGACCGGAACGGCGTGCTGCTCGGCAATCCGTACCACTACCGCGATAGCCGCACCGACGAGATGTTGGAGGAAGCCTTCAGCCTGGTCCCCCGCGCCGAGATTTTCGAGCAGACCGGCATCCAGTTTTTGCAACTCAACAGCCTGTATCAGCTCCTGGCGATGGTGGTTCACCGCTCCCCCGTGCTGGACATAGCCCACACCTTCCTGACCATCCCTGACCTGCTCAACTTCTGGCTCACCGGCCAGGCTGTCTGTGAGTTCAGCAACGCCACCACCACCCAGTGCTATAACCCCCGCCAGGGTACCTGGGCCTGGGACCTGCTCCACCGGTTGGGCATCCCCACCCACCTCTTTCCCCGCATCGTCCCGCCGGGCAGCGACCTGGGCCGGTTGCGGCCCTTTGTCGCCGGCGAGATCGGGTTGCCGCCCGACGACAAGACGACGGTGATCGCCCCGGCCTGCCACGACACCGGCTCGGCAGTTGCGGCTGTGCCGGCCACCGCGCCCGATTTTGCCTGGATCAGCTCCGGCACCTGGTCGGTGGTCGGGGCGGAGGTGCCGGAGCCGGTCATCACCGGGCAGAGCCTGGCCTACAATTTCACCAATGAGGGGGGGGTGGGCGGCACCTTCCGCTTTTCGCGGAACGTCATGGGCCTGTGGCTGGTGCAGGAGTGCCGCCGCACCTGGGCGCAACAGGGGGAGGACCATTCCTACGACGCGCTGACCGAGATGGCCGCCCAGGCCCAACCGTTCCAGGCGGTGATTGACCCGGACTATGGCGACTTTTTCAAGCCGGGGGACATGCCCTCACGCCTCCGCGCCTTTTGCCGGATGACCGGTCAGCCGATACCGGAGGACAAAGGGGCCATCCTGCGCTGTGCCCTGGAGGGGATCGCGCTCAAATACCGCTGGGTGCTGGAGCGGCTGGAAGAGATGCTGGGCCGCCATCTGGAGCCGCTCTACATCGTCGGTGGTGGGACACGGAACCGGCTGCTGTCGCAGCTCACCGCCGATGCGACAGGCCGGACGGTGATCACCGGGCCGGCGGAAGCGACCGCCGGCGGCAACCTGCTGCTGCAAATGATCGCCCTGGGCCATCTGGCCTCGCCAGCCGAGGGGCGGCAGTTGATACGCCGCTCCTTCGACCTGACGGTCTATGAACCGGGCGAGCGGACCGGCTGGGACGAAGCCTATGGCCGACTGCTGGCCATCATGGCCAGAACGGCAGGCTAATCGTCAACCTTCAACAATGACAGGGTAAATTACGACAAATTGAAAAAACATCTTGACAAAGTTGGGAAAATATGATATACTGTTTCCGTCAAACATCGCCAGCGAATTGACAGATTACGACAATCTGTCCTCAAGACTGGAAGGCGGGAAGATGATCCCATTCGAGCGGCGGCAACGGATTCTCGACCTCCTGCGGGAGCAGCCAGGGGTCAAGGTCACCGAGCTGGCCAGGCGGCTCAGTGTGTCAGAGGGCACCATCCGCAACGATCTGAACGCCCTGGAAGGGGAAGGGCGGTTGACCCGCGTGCGCGGGGGGGCTGTGCCGTGCGATGAACATCGCTTTATCAGCCCCTTGTTCGCCGCACATGCCCGGACCCACGCCGAGGCCAAACGGCGGATCGCCCGTTGCGCGGCTGAACTGGTCGAAGATGGGGATTCGATCCTTCTGGATGCCAGCAGCACCGTTTTTGCCCTGGTCCCCTATCTACAAAACCGCCACAACCTGACCATTGTCACCAACGGCCTGGAAGCTGCCCTGGCCCTGGCCCAGAACCGTTCCCTGTCGGTCATTCTCGTCGGTGGGGTGGTGCGCCCCGACGGCACCTCCGTAGTCGGCCATCTGGGCGAAAAGATTCTCGATGAACTGCACTTCAAAACCGTCTTTGTCTCCTGCTCCGGCTTTTCGGTCGAGGCCGGCCTGACCGAGGTGGACATCCAGGAGGTGCAGCTCAAGCGGAAGATGGTCCGCAGCGCCGAACGGGTGGTGGCCCTCATTGACTCCAGCAAGTTTGGCCGGGTGGACCTGACCCCCTTTGCCAGCCTGGACCAGATCAGCCACATCTTTACCGACGATGAGGTGAGCCCGCAGTTCATCGAGTCGCTGCGCCGCACGTGAGAAGCACACATGTGCAGCTCGGCGGGCTCAGCCGCGGGGAGGTTCAGCTTGCCGAGTTGGACCTGGACCTGAACGTGCAACCGGCCCGGAGCGAACCCGCCGCTGCGACCCTCGCCGGCCTGCCCGCGGTCTGGCGGGCGCTGGCGCCGTTCGAGGTTCGCCTGGGATTGCAGGCCTCCGGACTGAAGACGCCGGGGCTGGTCGTGGACCACCTGAGCCTGGACGGTCACTGGGGGTTTCCCGAGTGGACGCTCGCCCACCTGCAGGCCCGGCTGCTCGACGGCACCTTGCGGTTGTCCCGCGGGCGGCTCGAGGTCGTGAGCCGCGAGACGGCGGTCGAGTGGGCGCTGGACTTCGACGTGC
>DAOTXL010000058.1:0-23046 GCA_034435455.1 Anaerolineae bacterium | reverse complement strand
GTTTTGCGGCGGCCGGAGGCTGCCGCAAAACCCCCCTTCCTTTTCCTCTCCCCTCTCTCGCTTGCGGGAGAGGGGAGGGGCAGGGGGAGGGGTGAGGGTTTTTTCGGCAAATTGAACCACCCCCCTGTTGCGGGAAAGCCCCACCCCCTGGGGGCGTTTGCCTTTTCCGGCTGAGAATGGTACAATCAGGGTGAAATGACAGCGGATGGGAAAGGATGATCGTTCGCCCGGCAACTCTGGCCGATCTCAAGGTCTGCCTGGATATGGACCATAGCTGCCTGACCGATCATGTCTGGCAGATGAAGGTTCGCGAGGAGGAATCTCAGGTAGGCGTGACCTTTGACTTGGTGCGCCTGCCCCGGCCGATGCGGGCCGGGTATCCCCGCCACCTGGAGGAGTTGGTAGAGGACTGGCAGCGCGGGGAGGGGTTCCTGGTGGCCGAAGAGGATGGCCAGGTGCAGGGCTATCTCGACCTGGTGGTCCAACGCGGGCAACGGGTTGGCTGGGTGACCAACCTGGCCGTGGAGGAGGGGCACCGCCGCTGCGGGATCGGGACGGCCTTGATGCGCCATGCCCGCCGCTGGGCCCGTGAACAGGGCCTGCAGCAGCTCCTGGCCGAGGCAACGACCAAAAACTATCCGGCCATCTGCTTTTATCGCAAGCTGGGGTTTCAGTTCTGTGGTTTCAACGACCGCTACTACGTCAATCAGGATATCGCCCTCTTTTTCGTGCAGATGCTACGCTGAGAGAGGCGTTGTGGGGCAGAGGGCTCCTTTGAAAATAAACGACGGACCGGTAGGGGCAGGGCTTGCCCCTGTCCCCTGGGCAACCGCGAGGGTTGGCCCTACCATTCCCACAAAGGTCGGTTCGTGGAGATGCGGGGGTGAGGTTGGATGGTGGATTGGGCACAGTGGATCGCCAGGGGACTGGACCTGATTAACCAGGTTCTCTCGGCGACAACGGTCCTCACATCTTTTTCGGTGCTGATCTATCTCCTGACGCACAACTATCGGAGCGCCGTTGCCCGGGCGTTCTGTGCTCTCCTGGGCTTTGTGCTCATCGTCTATGCCGGCGACGTGGTCCTCTTTGAAGTCAGCTCGCAGGAGGCCGCGGTCCGCTGGCTCAGGTTCCAATGGATCGGCATCTCTTTTGTCCCGGCTGCCTACCTTCACTTTTCCGATGCCTTGCTGCGAACGACCCACCTGCGGGCACGGTGGCGGCAGGTCGCCGTGCTGCTGGGCTACGGGGCCGGTACCGCCTTCCTGGCCCTGGTCCTTTTCAGCGGGCTGTTGGTCTACGATGGGGTATATCAGCCGTATGCCTCCCATCTGGAGGCGGGGCCGTTCTTTTGGAGCTTTGCTCTCTATTTCTGTACGACCGTGCTGTGGGGGGCGGTGAACATTCGCCGCGCCCGCCAACGCTGTCTGACGCGGGCCTCGCGGCGGCGGATGACCTACCTGGGCCTGGCTTTTGTCGCTCCGGCCCTGGGGGTCTTTCCCTACCTGGTGCTGACCACCATGCCCGCCTCCTGGCCCCTCCTCGGCTTTCAATTTCTCCTCCTGGCCGGCAACGTCGGCGTGCTGTTGATGCTCATCCTCATGGCTTACAGCGTCGCCTATTTCGGTGCGCTGACCCCTGACCGGGTGATCAAGCACAGCTTTATCCACTATCTGCTGCGGGGCCCCCTGGTGGGCGCTGCGGTCATCTTTACCATGCTGGCCGTGCCCAAGGTCCAACAGATCCTGGGCCTGCCGCGCGATACGGTGCTCATCTTTGCCGTGGTAGGGGTCATGGTCCTGATGCAACTGACCATCAACCGGGCCAAACCGGTGATCGACCGCCTGATCTACCGGCAGGATCGGGAAGAGATCGCCTGGATTCAGACCCTGGACCGGCGGCTGCTGACGACCACCGACCTGCGTACCCTTCTGGAAAGCATGCTGGCGGCGCTGTGCGATCTGTTGCAGGTGCGGACCGGCTTTGTCGCCGTCCTGGCGGGCGGGCATCATCGCCTGGAGGCTCACTGTGGCGACAGGGCCCTGGTGCAAAACTTTTTGGAGGGCCACGACCTGGCAGCCCTGGCCATGGCCGGCAACCTCCGGGAGAAGAGCGGTCCCCTGGTCCCCGGCAATGGGTTCTGGTTAGCGCCGCTCACCGGCCGGGACGAAAATGTCTGCCTGGGGATTCTGGGGGTGGAAGCCCGGACGCCCACCCCCGACCTGCCTCCTGAGGAACACCAGATCGCCAGGGTCCTCATCGGCCGGGCGCAGGAGGTGCTGGAGGACCGCTACCTGCAGCAAGGCGTGTTCGATACGCTGCACCGCATCCTGCCCGACATCGAGCAGCTCCACCAGTGGCAGGAGGCCACGCGGTATGCCGGCTCACCGCCGATGGAGGCTATCGCCGGCAACCCCATCTACGCCCCAGAGTTTCAACAGTGGGTCAAGGATGCTCTGAGCCACTATTGGGGCGGCCCCAAACTGGCGGAAAGCCCCCTCCTGAACCTGGGCGTGGTGCGCCAGGTGCTCCGCGAACAGGGGGGCAGCCCGGCCAATGCCCTGCGTCTGGTGTTGAACCGGGCCATCGAGCAGGTGCGCCCCGCCGGCGAGCGCAAAATGACGGCCTCTGAATGGCTCCTGTACAACATCCTGGAGCTCAAATTTATCCACGGGTTGCAGGTGCGCGATATTGCCAGACGGCTGGCGATGAGCGAATCGGACCTGTACCGCAAGCAGCGGGTGGCCATCGCCGAGGTGGCCCGGGCCCTGGCCGACCTGGAGCAGAATGGGGCAGCCCCGACCCGGGAACGGCCCAAAGCGGTAGGGCACGAAAACCACCTTGACAAGCCTCTGTAACTATCTTATAATCAAACTGTCCTGCAGCCTGGCAGGGCAGGGAAGGGTCAATGAGGAGCTGGGAAACGTGAGGCAAGGGGGAACTGAGAAAGTGGCGGGCTTACAGGCTGTCTCACCGGAGGACCGGGAGTGGTGGACGACGTTGGAGGAAGGGTACTGGCAATCGTTGCTGGAGCACAAAGTGGCCCCAGAGGTTGTCCCTCCCTGCGATCCCCAGGAGATATTTCAGACCCTTGGCCTGGAGGAAGAGGTTCCTATGCCGGACAGCCCATCGGCCCCCGGGGATGGGTCGGGAGCAACGGACGGGTGGCAGGTGGCGCGCCAGGCGCTGGAGCGGGGCGATCTGTTCTCGCTGCGGGTTGCCGGGGCCAACCGCGGTGGGCTTTTGGTCGAGTGGAACGGCCTGCAAGGCTTTGTGCCGGCCTCTCAACTGAAGGAGATGCCCCGCACCGCCGATGCCGACGAACGGACGGCGGATCTGGCGCGCCGCATCGGCGAGCGGTTGACACTCCGCCTGATCGAAGCGGATGAAAGGCAGAACCGGCTGGTCTTTTCCGAACGAGCGGCTGCCTCCGGCCCTGCTTCTCCGATGGCGGTCCTGAAAACCCTGAAACCGGGCGATATCCGCTCCGGGATCGTGACCAACCTGACCACCTTCGGGGCCTTTGTGGATCTGGGCGGCGTCGAGGGGCTCATCCACCTGTCCGAGCTTTCCTGGGACCGGACGCGCCACCCCTCGGACCTGCTTTCCCCCGGCCAGGAGTTGGAGGTCTATGTGCTGGGGGTAAATCCGGAAGAGCAGCGCATCGCCTTGAGCCTGAAGCGGTTGCGCGCCGATCCCTGGTCCCGGATCGGAGAGGACCTCCAGCCCGGCCAGGTGGTGGAGGGGGTGGTCACCAACGTGGTGAGCTTTGGGGCCTTTGTCCGCATCGCCGAGGGGGTCGAGGGTTTGATCCACGTTTCGGAACTGGCAGAAGGGAGCTTCTTGCATCCGCGCAATGTGGTGCGGGAGGGGGAACGGGTGCGGGTGCGGGTGTTGAATGTGGACGTCAGCAAGCACCGCCTGGGGCTGAGCCTGCGCCAGGCCTATCGCCCCTGAGGCAGGTGTGGTGACAAAGGATCGGGTATGAGCCGGCAACAGGCGCGACAGACCCGCCGCGCCCCCGCGGCCCGCCCACGCAAGCCAGGGGGGGGCGGCCCGGTGGCCGGAAAGCGCCCTGGCCTGGGGGACAGGATCAGGGGCCGGTGGCCCACCTGGCGGCTGGAATTGGGCCCCCTCCAGCGGGAGGGGCTGGGTCTGTTGCTGTTGATCGGGGCTGTCCTGACCCTGTTGGGCCTGTCGGGCCTGTCCTCTGGGGCGCTCTTGAGCCGGTGGGCCACGCTCTGCCGGCAGTGCCTGGGGTGGGGGGCTTACGTGCTGGCCGGGGGGGTAGGGCTGGTGGGGCTATGGCTGGGCTGGCGCGACCTGCGCGAGTGGCTGCCCGTCGGGCCGGTGGCGATCATCGGGTTCGAGGTGCTGGTGGTGGTGGCCCTGGTGGCCAGCCACCTGCCGTTGGTGCTGCGGGCCGGGGCCGACGGAGGGTTCCTGGCCGCGCAACAGGGTCGGGGAGGGGGCTATGTCGGCTGGTCGCTGGCCGTGCTGATGACGGAAGGGGTGGGGGCAGCGGCCAGTGTGATGCTCTTGCTGGCCCTGTTCCTGCTGGCCCTTTATCTGCTGTTGGCGCCGGTATGGCCCCAGGTGGAAACCTGGGGCCGGCGCCGGATGCGGCAGGTTGTGGCCCTGGTCAGCCGATGGTGGACGGCACGGCAGGGCCGGCCCGTGCTGCCCCGACCGGCAGAGGTGCCGTGGTGGGAGCGGGAGGCAGAGCCGGCCTCAGCCGGGCGGGTCAGAAAGCAGGCGGGCAAACCATCGGCCCCGCCGTCGCAGCGGCGGGCAGCCTGGCCCCGGCCCCAGGATGGGAGCCTGCCGCCGCTGGACCTGTTGGACCCGGCCTCGCCGCAGACATATGGCGATACCGATGTGCGGCGCAAGGTGCGCATCATCGAAGACACATTGGCCAGCTTTGGTGTGCCGGCCCAGGTGGTCGAGATCAACCAGGGGCCGACCGTCACCCAGTTCGGCCTGGAGCCGGGGATGATCGAGCGCCGGATGGCCAACGGCGAGGTGCGGCAGCAGCGGGTGCGGGTGGCCCGCATCGTCGGCCTGGTGAACGATCTGGCCCTGGCCCTGGCCGCTGCACCCATCCGCATCGAAGCGCCGGTGCCGGGCCGCCCGGTCGTCGGCCTGGAGGTGCCTAACGAGACGATCTCGTTGGTCTCGCTGCGCAAGGTGATGGAATCCCAAGAATTCCGGCGCATCGGTTCGCCCCTGGCCCTCGCCTTGGGGGAGGATGTGGCGGGCCGGCCGGTGGCCGTGGACCTGGCGCTGATGCCCCACCTGCTCATCGCCGGGGCTACCGGATCGGGCAAGAGCGTGTGTATCAATTCCATTATCTGCTGCCTGCTGTGCAACAACCGGCCAGAGGACCTGAAGATGCTGTTGGTGGACCCCAAGATGGTAGAACTGGTCGGCTACAACGACATCCCCCACCTGGTGGGGCCGGTGGTGGTGGAGGTGGAGCAGGTGGTCGGCGCCCTGGCCTGGGCCACCCGCCAGATGGACGACCGTTACCGGTTATTGAACCGGGCCGGGGCGCGCAACGTGGAGGAGTACAACCGGCGCATTGCCCGCCGCAAGGGCGAAGAGCCGTTGCCTACCCTGGTGATCCTGATTGACGAGCTGGCCGACCTGATGATGACCGCTCCCGACGAGGTGGAGCGCCACCTGTGCCGCATCGCCCAGATGGGCCGGGCGACGAGCATCCACCTGGTGGTGGCCACCCAGCGGCCCAGCGTGGATGTGGTGACCGGGTTGATCAAGGCCAACTTTCCGGCGCGCATCAGCTTTGCCGTGACCAGCCAGGTGGACTCCCGGGTCATCCTGGACCAGGGGGGGGCCGAGAACCTGCTGGGCCGGGGCGACATGCTGTTCATGGCTCCGCAGCAGGCGGCACCGATCCGGTTGCAGGGCTGTTTTGTCTCGGACAGGGAGATCGAGCGCCTCACCGCCTTCTGGCGGGATCACAGGCAGGAGACAGGCCAGATGCCGCTCTTCCCTCCCTGGATGGAAGCCAACGCAGGGGAGGAAACCGATGACCTGCTGGCGCAGGCCATCGAGTTGGTCAAAGGGCAGGAGACCCTTTCGACCTCGTTCCTGCAACGGCGGCTGCGCATCGGCTTTCCCCGCGCCGCCCGGCTGATGGACCGGTTGGAAGAGGAGGGGATCGTCGGGCCGGACCTGGGGGCCGGGCGCGGGCGGAAGGTGCTGCTCGGCCGGGGGATTGACTTTGACGAGATCGAAGGGCGGCTGCCCGGCCAGGAGCCGGAGTAACTGGGTGATCTGTTGTGGTAGGAAATGAGTAAATCGTGGCAGAGAAAAGTGAAATCCCTTTCGGCGCCCAATTCAGCCCGAATCGGGCAGATTTGCCCATATTGCTTCAAATTATCCATGAAGAAGCAGGGAGTCGCGAGAAGATTACCGAGGTCATCCAGAGCTGGCACAAGCCGGTATCTTTGATCCAGGTGTCCAAGGTGGTCCACGGTTGTATGAAGTAAACCATATCCGCCTGAAAGAGATATTGGGTGTCGGACTGGACGTGATTGACGACCTGACCCATCTCAATGCAGGACAACGGGCTTTTTTGCGGGCATTGGTATGCATTCCCGATCCAGATCCCTTTATCGCGAACAAGGTGGCTGATATGGCCAGCACACTCTATGCAGTAGAGTACAATCACAAGGAACTGCCAAAAGCCATTCTTTTTCCATTGTGCGACCTGGGATATATACAGATAGAAAAATCCACCAAGGGGCGTGGGGCCAAACCCTATATGGTTTCACGGACACCCAAATTTTTTCGGGGAATCTCGGTGCCGATCCTCAACTCAGCAGCCGAGAAGGCCGGCCTGGTCCCCAAAGAACTTTTTGAAAGGTCGCTATCACAGATACTTGCTGATCTCAAGTCACCGGACAGGCATACTAGAGGCCGGGCGCTCGAATTGCTGGCGATTTACCTCACCCGGCTGATCGATCTGGATTTCAAAGGCTGGCGTACGCGTAGTGCCGACACAGGCGTGGCCGAAGTAGATGTCATTGTCGAAGGAGCACGGCTGATCTTTAGCCGCTGGCAGATCCAAGCCAAGAATACCGGGACGGTCCGGCTGGGTGATATTGCAAAAGAGGTGGGGCTCTCCCTCACGTTTATCTACTCCAACGTGGTGATGATCATAACGACCGGTAACTTTACCCGAGATGCCTACAACTATGCCAATCACGTAATGAAGACGTGTAACCTCAACGTGATTCTGCTAAATGGCTCTGAACTGGAGGATATAAGCAGGGATCCAACAGCTATTATAACTATTTTGAACAGCAAGGCCGGGCAAGCCATGAAAGTAAAAGAACGGGTGGACTATTTTGCAGCTCACTAAAAGGGTGCGCTTGTGATTCAGGTTCCGATTAAAGAGAAACCATTTTACACAACTCAGTATGGGGCAGCCTATCTGGGCGATGCGCTGGCCTATTTGCGGCAAATGGAGAGCGACTCGGTAGACCTGATCATCACCTCGCCACCGTTCGCCTTGAAACGCAAAAAAGAGTATGGGAATGTTGACGCGTCAGATTATGTGTCATGGTTTTTGGATTTTGCGGTTGAGTTTAAGCGAGTGCTTAAGAGCAGTGGCAGTCTGGTTATTGACATAGGTGGTACCTGGATCAAAGGATATCCCACACGCTCGCTATACCATTTTGAGCTGGTTATCGTTTTATGCAGGGAATTAGGATTTCACCTGGCCCAGGAGTTCTACTGGTATAACCCGTCAAAACTGCCCTCTCCTGCCGAATGGGTAACGGTGCGGCGAATTCGCGCCAAGGATGCCGTAGATCCCATTTGGTGGCTGGCGAAAACACCCTATCCAAAAGCCAGCAACTGGCGTGTGCTGCAGCCTTATAGCGATTCGATGAGAAAGCTGTTGGAAAAAGGCTACAGGGCCAAACTGCGGCCTTCGGGACACAACATCTCTGAGAATTTTGCCAAAGACAACCACGGTGCGATCCCACCTAACATCCTGACCCTGGCAAATACCGATTCCAATAGCGCTTACTTGCGTGAGTGTCGCGAGCGCGGTGTCAAGCCCCACCCTGCACGATTCCCTCATGGTCTGCCAGAATTCTTTATCAGATTTCTCACCGAACCCGGCGATCTGGTCGTTGATCCCTTTGCGGGCAGCAATATCACCGGTGAAGTAGCCGAACAGCTGGTATCAGCAATCTGATTTCAGTGAAGCACCAAAAGGAGCCGTCAGGAAGGAGGAATCGGTTCTACAACTGGCACTCTTTGAGCAGCCCGCAACGGAAAACCAGGAGTGACCATCCGCACCCAATGGACTGTTGACATGATCCGAATCGGCACAAGTGGCTATAGTTACGACGACTGGGTGGGGCCTTTCTACCCGGCCGATCTGGACAAATCGGACTGGCTGGCCTTCTACGCCCGCGAGTTCGATACGACCGAGCTGAACGTGACCTACTACCGCCAGCCCAACGCCTGGATGCTGGAACGGATTGCCGCCAAGACGCCGCCGGGGTTCCTGTTCACCGTCAAAGCCTTCCAGGGGCTGACCCACGAGCGCCAGGGAGAGGAAGAGGAGTTCAAAACGTTCGTGGCGGCACTCCGCCCCCTTATCGAACAGAACCGGTTGGGCTGCATCCTGGCCCAGTTCCCCTACTCCTTCCACGCCCGGCCGGAGAACCGCGACTATCTGCAGATGCTCCGCGAGCGGTTCGGCGATCTGCCGGTGGTGGTCGAGCTGCGCAACCGGGCCTGGATCTCGCCGGAGACGTTCCAGTTCCTGCGAGAAAACCGGCTGGGGTTCTGTTGCGTGGACGAACCCCAGATCGAAGGCCTGCTGCCGCCCGTGGCCGAGGCCACCGCGCCGGTGGCATATGTGCGCTTTCACGGGCGAAACGCCGCAAAATGGTGGAAACACGACCAGGCCTGGGAACGGTACGACTATACCTATTCCGACGAGGAACTGGCCGAATGGGTACCCAAGATCCACAAGCTGGACGAACAGGCCACAACGACCTTTGTGTTCGCCAATAATCACCGGCAGGGCCAGGCCGTGGGCACGGCCCGGCAGTTAAAGATGCTTTTGCAACGGTAAGCAACTAGTCCGAAAAAGGAGGGACGATTATGGGAGGCAGATGGGCTTTGTGGGTGTGCGCCGGGCTGATCCCGGCCCTGGCAGCGGTAGCGCTGCTGGTGTGGCTTTTGTGGTGGTTGTGGAAACGCCGCGAGCAAAAGGAAGAAATCCCCGGCCTGGAACCAAAGGCCCCGGCCTTAGAGAGGGCTGCGCCGGCCCCGGAACCGGTGGCCGCGGCAGCCGAAGCCGCGGCACCCGCCCAGGACGACCTGGAGATCATCGAAGGGATCGGCCCCCGCATCGCCGGCGTGCTCCGGGAAGCGGGCATCACCACCTTCGCCGGGTTGGCAGGGGCCGACATCGCCCACCTGAGGCAGGTCCTGGAACAGGCGGACCCCCGCCTGTTGCGGCTGGCCGATCCGACCACCTGGCCGGAGCAGGCCCGCCTGGCCGCCGCCGGCGAGTGGGAGGCCCTGCGGCAGCTCCAGGAGGAACTCAAGGGAGGACGACGGGAGTAAGAGCCGGTCTGACAAAGGTCGCAAAGAAGCACGAAGGAAATAGCCAAAACCGCCGGTGGCCTTTGGGTCCCCGGTGGTTTTCGGGCAAGCTCTCAGAGCCGGTCAAAATAGACCAAAGGCAAAAGTCGGTAGAGATTTGAGAAGGAGGAAATAGTGAGCGGACATTCGAAATGGGCGACCATAAAACGGAAAAAGGCGGCAACAGACGCGCGAAGAGGCCAGGTTTTCACCAAATTCGCCAAAGAGATCGCCATTGCTGCCCGTGAAGGCGGCCCCGATCCGGAAGCGAACTTTAAGCTGCGGCTGGTGGTGGACAAGGCCAAAGCGGTCAACATGCCCAAGGAGAATATCGAGCGGGCCATACGGCGCGGAGCCGGGCTGGAAAAGGGCGAAGCGCTGGAAGAGGTGATGTACGAAGGGTATGGGCCGCATGGCGTGGCACTCCTCGTCCAGGTGGTGACCGACAACCGCAACCGGGCCGTTTCGGAGGTGCGGCGCTGGTTCAACCGGCTGGGCGGCAGCCTGGGCGAGGCCGGCTGCGTGGCCTGGCAGTTCGAGCCCAAGGGCTACCTGACCTTGGCCCCCGATGACCACGATCAGGACGAGATCTTTAACATTGCGGTGGAATGGGGGGCCGATGACGTGGTCTTTGGCCAGGACCTGATCGAGATCTATACCGCACCCGACAGCTTTCAGGCGGTGCGGGAAGCCCTTGAATCACGGGGCATCCAACTGGAATCTGCCGAGATCACGATGGTGCCCAAGACCACGATCACCCTGGAGGAGAAGCAGGCCCTGCAAAACATGACCCTGATCAACGCTCTGGAAGAGCTGGACGACGTGCAGGCGGTCTACTCCAACCTGGACATCAGCGACGAGCTGATGGCAGCCTTTGAGGAACAGGCCTAGTGCTGGCCCTGGGCATTGACCCCGGCACCGCCCTCACCGGCTACGGGCTGGTGTGCGAGGAGGAGACCGGCCTGGCCCTGGTGGACTGCGGGGTCATCACCACCCCGCCGGATCAACCGCTGGCCAGGCGGTTGCAATCGATCTACCGCGGCCTGACCGACCTGATCGGCCGGCACCGACCCGACGAGGCCGCCATAGAGGAGCTGTTTTTCAGCCGCAACGTGCGGACGGCCATGTCGGTGGGCCAGGCGCGAGGTGTGGTGCTGCTGGCCCTGGCCGACGCCGGCCTGCCGGTCCATGAGTACAAACCGCTGCAGGTCAAACAGGCCGTGGTCGGGTATGGCAGGGCCAGCAAACAGCAGATCCAGGAGGTGGTGCGAATGCTGCTCCACCTGGATCAGGTGCCCCAACCCGACGATGCCGCCGATGCGGTCGCCGTGGCGGTGTGCCACATCCATTCGGTGCGGATGAGGGAGCTTTTCGGGGAGATAGGGTAAGGGATGATCGCCAGCCTGAACGGGATCGTGGCAGCCATCGGCAAGGATTCCCTTGTCCTCCAGGTCGGCGGCGTTGGCTTTCAGGTGTTCGTGCCCCGGCCGCTGCTCGACAGCCTGGACGGGCCGGGCCAGGAGGTGACCCTATACACCCACCTCCACGTCCGGGAGAACGAGCTGACGTTGTACGGCTGCGGTTCAGAAGAGGAACTGGCCCTCTTCCGCCTCCTGCAGACGGTGCCGGGCATCGGCCCCAAAGCGGCCTTGTCGCTCTTGTCGTTCCTGTCACCGGACCGGCTGCGAGCGGCGATCGCCCAGGGAGATGAAGCGGCGCTGGCCCGCGTGCCCGGCATCGGGGCCAAGACGGCCAAAAAGCTGGTCTTTGACCTGAAAGACAAACTGGCGGCCGGGCTGCCGGCCGGCGAACTCCGCCCGGCCTTGGCCGAGACCGATGCCGACCTGGTGGCCGCGTTGACCGGCCTGGGCTACAGCCTGGCCGAAGCACAAGAGGCGATCCGGGCCCTGCCTCGCGAGCCGCTGCCGCTGGAGGAGCGGGTGCGGCTCGCGCTGGCCTACTTTGCTTCGTACATCTCGTGACCGGCAAGAGGAGGATTTTTGTAATTTATATGATTTTAACTTGACAAACTGGGCAAACCGGTGTATAATGGGTTCAGACAGGTAAGAGGTTGCAAACCTGATATGACAAAGAGTAGGAGGAAAAAATGGCACACCAATTACCGCCGCTCCCATATCCATACGATGCGTTGGAGCCGTACATTGACGAACAGACGATGCGCCTGCATCACGACCTGCATCACAAAGCCTATGTGGATGGCTTGAACAACGCCGAGGCAAAACTGGCCGAGGCACGCCAGGCCGGTGATTTTGCCCTGATCAAGCATTGGTCCCGCGAGGCTGCGTTCCACGGTTCAGGCCACCTGCTACATGCCATCTTTTGGCCGAATATGATCCCTGCTTCACAGGCCAAACCTGCCCCGGAGGGGGCGCTGGCCAGGGCGATCGAACGCGACTTTGGCAGCTTTGAGGCGTTCAAAGCCCAGTTTATCGCTGCCTCGGTGGCGGTTGAGGGGAGTGGTTGGGGTATCCTGGCCTACCGCCCGGCTGACGACAGTCTGGTCATCCTGACCGCCGAGAAGCACCAAAACCTGACGCAGTGGGGTGTGGTGCCGCTGCTGGTGCTGGACGTGTGGGAGCACGCCTATTACCTGAAGTACCAGAACCGCCGCGCCGAGTATGTCAAAAACTTTTTCAACATCATCAACTGGGATGATGTGGCAGAGCGCTACAACAAAGCTCGCCTCTGAAAACCGATCCGGTGGTTGACCCCTGATTTGTAGGACAACTGCTCGCAGTTGTCCTACAATTTTGTTTGGGCGTAACTGCCTACCCTCCCGCAGGTTTGGGCGCAATGACAAGACCAGAGCACGCCCAGATGACCGGCTGCATCGGTTGTCAGCCCCTTTCTAACCTGCGGGAGGGTTCAGGGTAGGCAGTTACGTTTGGGCTTGAAAGACCTGCCAGTTCCCCGACTTTGACAGGGCCCAGGCGATGCCATCCCCCCCTGTACAAATTGCGCCTGATGTGGTATAATACAAACGAAAGACCTGGCACGAGGCATCCGATGTCCACTCTGCGCATTTACCTGCTGGGTGAGTTCCGCCTGCAACGCGACGATGCGATCTTGCAGCTCCCCACGCAAAAGGCCCGCGCCTTGCTGGCGTACCTGGTCATGCACCGTGACCGCGCCCACCCCCGCGCGGTCCTGGCCGGCCTCCTGTGGGGCGACATGCCGGAGGAACACGCCCTCCACAACCTGGCCGACTCCTTGTGGCGCATCCGGCAGGTCATCGGCCCCGACTACCTCCTGGCCGACCGGCATACCCTGCGCTTCAACCCCGATGCGGACTATTGGTTGGATGTCAGCGACTTTGTCGCCCAGGCAAGGGCAAAACCCCAAACCCCCAGTGGCAGGCCAGAACCTGGGGTTGGGGATTTAGAACCTGGGATTTTGCGCAACGCTGTCGCGCTCTATCGCGGCGATTTCCTGGAAGGCTTTTACGACGACTGGTGCCTGGCGGAGCGAGAGTGGCTGCACACACTCTACCTGGACGCCCTGCGCGCGCTGGTGGGCTACCATAAGGGCCGGGGGGAGTACGAGGAAGCTCTGCGCTACGGCCAACGGCTGGTGATCGGCGATCCGTTGCGCGAGGAGGCGCACCGCGAGGTCATGCGTCTGCTGGCCCTCCTGGGCCGGCGCAACGCGGCCCTGCGCCAATACCTGGTCTGCCGGCGCACCCTGGCCGAGGAGCTGGGGGTGGAGCCGCTCCCGGAGACCACCGCCCTCTACCGCCAGATTCGCCAGGCCGTGGTGGCCCGGTCGCCGGCGCCGACCGCGCCGGCCGACTTGAGCCGGGTGACCCTGGTGGGCCGCGAGACCGAACGCGCCCTGGCTCTGACGCGCCTGGAATCAGCCATTCGCGGACGCGGAGGCGCGCTCCTCATTGAGGGGGAGGCCGGCGTGGGCAAGACCCGTCTGGTGGAAGAGGTGGCGACCGGCGCGCATTGGCGCGATGTGACCGTGGGCCTGGGCCGGTGCGAGGAGTCGGCTGCGCAACCGGCCTATGGGCCGCTGATCGCCGCCCTGCGCGCGGTGCTCACCCCCCTGCACGCCGCCCAACTGCGCAAGGTGGTGACCGACACCTGGCTCCGCCAGGTCAGCGCCCTGCTGCCCGAGATCGCCGGCTGGCTGCCAGACCTGCCGCCGCGCCAGGAATTGCCGCCCGCTCTGGCCCGGATGCGCCTGTTGGAGGCGCTGCTCCAGGTGCTGGTGGGCCTGGGCCGTGTGGCCCCCCACCTGTTGATCCTGGAAGACCTCCACTGGGCCGACGTCGCCACCCTGGAGGCCCTGGCAGCACTGGTTCCGCAGCTCCGGCCGGCCCGGGTGCTGGTGTTGCTCACCGCCCGGCCGGAGGAGCTCGCAGCCCGGCCTGAGGCACTGACCGCGCTGCAAGAGCTGGACCGGGCCGGGGCATTGGAACGCATCCCGCTGCCGCGCCTGACCGCCCCCCAGGTGGCCGAGTTCGCCGCGCGGGCGCTGGGCGAGACTCCGGCCGACCTGGCAGATCGCCTCTACCAGGAGACGGCCGGCAACCCCCTGTTCCTGGTGGAGACCCTGGCCGCCTGGCGCGACGAGGGCGCGCTGGTCGCCGGGCAGCCAGGCGGCTGGACCTGGCGCGGCCTGTCCGACGTGCCAGCGAGCCTGTCCGATGTCCCCTCGGGCATCCAGGCCGTTATCCAGCGGCGATTCGACCGCCTGACCCCGCCGGCGCGCCTGGCATTGGACGCCGCGGCCGTCATCGGCACCGAGGTGGACCTGGAGATATTGGATGCGGTACACCCCCTGTCCGGCGAGGCCTTCCTGGCCGCCATGTACGAACTGGTGCGCCAGCAGGTGTTGCTGGAGGAGCGCGCCGGCTATCGCTTCAGCCACGACAAGGTGCGGCAGGTGGCCTACGAATCGTTGGCCCCGGCGCAGCGGCGCGACCTGCACCGGCGGGCCGGGCAGGCCCTGGAAGCCCGGTCGCCCGAACAGGTGGAAGCCCTGGCGCAGCACTTCTGGCAGGGCCAGGTCTGGGACAAGGCCGCCGCCTATTCCCTGGCCGCCGGCGACCGTGCCCGGCAGGTCTATGCCGCCGATACAGCCCTGGCCCATTACAGCCGGGTGGTCGAGCTGGGGGCTGCCGCCGGTGAGCGTTTCCCCGAGGCCCTGCTCCACCGGTGCGAGGTGTGGGAGTGGCTGGGCCAGTACGACCGCGCCCTGGCCGACTGCGCCGACCTGCACCGCTGGGGCCAGGAGCACGACGACCCCGGCGCGATGAGCAAGGCCCTGGGCCAGAGCGCATGGTTCCACCTGCTGCGCGGCGAGGTGGACGCCGGCCTGAGCTGCGCCCAACAGGCCCTGGCCCTGGCCGGACAGACCGGCGATCCCCAGTTGTTGGCCGATGCCCTGAGCACCGCCGGCGTCCTGCGCGGGTCCCGGGGCGACTTTGACCAGGCGCTCGATCTGTTCCAGCAGGCCCTCGACCTGGCCCAGGCGCGGAACGATCCGGCCGAGATCGCCCGCCTCTGGCACAATATCGGCTCTGTGCGCCTGCTGCACGGCGACAATGAGGCGGCTCTGGCCGCCTTCGATCAGGCCCTGGCCCGGCGGCGCGCCCTGAACAACCGGCGCGACATGGCCCGGACCCTCACCAACATCGGCCACATCCGGTACAACCAGGGCCACCTGAGCGCGGCCCGGGTCGCCTTTGAGGAAGCGCTGGCGATCTGGCAGGAACTGGCGCTCCGGGCCGATTCCACCCTCGCCCGGATCGGCCTGGGGGCTGTCCAGATGCGCCTGGGATTGCTGTCCACGGCCATCCAGACCTTTGCGGAGGCCCTGACCATCGCGCGAGAGTGCGGCGACCGACCGCACCAGGTCATGATCCAGCAAGACCTGGGTGACATCCTTACGGCCCAGGGGCGCTGGGCCGAGGCCCGGCAGGTATTGGAGGCCGCGCGGGCTTCGGCCCAGGAGTCCGGGCTGACCGACCTGGCGGCCTATGCCCTGCACCGGTTGGGCCACCTGTACCTGGCCCTCTTTGCCGGGCCGATGGCCCAGGCCTGCTACCAGGAGGCCGAGGCGATCCTGGGCGGCACAGGCCATCAGCAGGATGAGGCCCTGATCCAGTTTGGTTTGGGGCTGGCCTGGCTGATGGCCGGCGACACGGAGCAGGCCCGGCGCGGCCTGGAACGAGCCGCCTTGCTGGCCGGGGATTCCCGCGTCGCCCGCATCCTGGTCGCCCAGGGTCTGGCGGCCCTGGAGTTGGCCGGCGGTGCGCCGGAGATGGCCTTGCAGCACGTCGCCGTCGCCGTGGATGAGGCGGCCGCGGCCGGCTACCGCGAGCCGGAGGCCGAGGCCCGCCGGTGGCAGGGGGAGGCGTTGCTGGCCCTGGGGCGTGCGGAGGAGGCCGTTGCCGCGCTCCGGCAGGCCCTGACCATCGCCGATGAAGTGGGCCTGCCGGCCGTCCAATGGCAAACCCTGGCCGCCCTGGGGCGCGCCCACCGCGCCCGGGGCGATCTCCCGGCCGCCCGCCAGGCCCTGAAGCGCGCGGTATGCACCGTCGAAACCCTGGCCGGGCAGATCGGCGACGAGGGGCTGCGGGCCGGGTTCCTGGCCGCCGGGCCGGTGCGCCGCCTGCGCGAAGACCAGGCCGACCTGGGCCGGCAAATCCACGTCTGTCTGGCCCGGCCCAACGCGCCAACCGGCCGGCCTCTCACAGACGATGAGCGCATAGAAATCACCTGGACCGTGGACGCCGGCACGCCGGACGCCGCCTTGCTGGCCGCTGAGGGCAAGGTGGCCCTGCGTCGGGCGCGCCTCCGGCGCCTGCTGGACGAAGCCGCCGCCCAGGGCGGCCGCCCCACGGAAGAAGACCTGGCCGCGGCTCTGGGCGTCACCTCGCGCACCGTCCGCAGCGACCTGGCGACCCTGCGCCAGGCCGGCCAGCCCGTGCGCACCCGAAACGGATGAGAGTCTGGAAAAAGGCGTAACGGCCTGCCATGTAGGGGTGCGGCGGTGCTGCGCCCCGCAGGACCGATGAGTTTCATATCCTTTCCCCCCTGACAAAATTTCCTCCTGGTTTTCACCGCCTGTCGCCGGCCATTCGATAGTTTGCCGATACCGATGTGCTACACTGCTATCATGGGATAGCAGTGTTTTCGTTTGACCGGTCGGCGGGACAGGCTTATGACACAACCAACATACCAGGACGCCTCATTCATTGTGCGCATCTGGTGGGAAAGTCGAGATCAGGCCACGGCCGAGCCGATCTGGCGAGGCCAGGCCCAGCATGTCGCCACCGGCGAGGTGATCGGCTTTTACAATCTGGAGCAACTGGGGGCCTTCCTTCACCACTGGACCGGGGCGCTCAGCCCTGAAGATCGCCCGCCCATGGATCGCCCCACCGCATCCACACCATCAACCGACTCAACTGGAGAGTCGGGCAACGGCGAGCAGTGGCTCTGACAAACCAGGCACAAAGGCACACCGGATAAAGGAATGCGAAGGAATCTCCTCTCCTGACGGTTTTCAGACCGGTTCTCAGCCCACACGGCTATTCCCCACGTCTCCGGTTGATGGAATCCTTTGGACAGGGTTTATGCCCTCACGACGCGCGGCCCTGTTGTGCCGAACACACAAGGAGATGGCACCATGAGAAACCGATGGACCGTATGTCTCACGCTCATCACCCTGCTGACCGGCATCCTGCCGGCCGCCGGCCCCACCCTGGCCGCAGGCCCTATCCTGCCCGCCGGCCTGGCCCAGGGTGACGATTTTCTCATCTCCCACGCCGAGGGGACGATACGCGGCAGCCCGGCCGTCGCCTACAACGACGACCAGGGGGAGTACCTGGTGGTGTGGGCCGACGGGCGGGGGAACGGCGCCTATTGGGACATCTATGGCCAGTTCGTCACCGCCGGCGGCCTGCCCAAGGGCGACAATTTCGTCATCCGCGACGAGGCAACCAACATTCTCACCTACCCCGACGTGGCCTACGACACGACCAACCAGCGCTACCTGGTGGTCTGGTACGACCTCAGCGAGGTAGACGTCGAGGGTCAGATCCTGAACAGCGATGGCAGCGCCTTCGGTTCGGCCTTGAACATCGCCGAGGGAGACCCCGGCGACATGCGCGGCTACCCGGCTGTAGCCTTTCACCCGCAATTGGGCGAATACCTGGTCGTCTATCATGGCGGCGCAGCGGGCAACCTGAACATCTATGGCAAGAGGGTGGGGGCCGCCGGCTCCGTCGGCGCCACCGAGTATGGCGTCAGCACCGCTGCCGGCGATCAGACCGACCCGGACGTGAGCGTGGACCCTTCCACCGGCGGCGATTTCCTTATCGTCTGGGAGGATGGGCGCGTTGCGACTGACCAGATCTACGGCTGCCTGATGTACTCCACCTGGTTCCTGGGGGCCGAGTTCGTCATCTCGACGCACGCCACCGAAGCTCGCACCGACCCGGCTGTGGCTTTTAGCCCCGACGCCGACGAATGGCTGGTTGTGTTCGAGCGGGACGTGGCCGGTGACAGCCAGATCGTCGGCCAGCGGGTGACGAGCGCCGGGGCCGCGACCGGTAACAACTTTGGCATCTGCGGCGACGCCGAGGACCAGACGGATCCGGCCCTGGCCTACGACACCCACAGCAACCAATTTCTGGTGGCCTGGAGGGATTACCGCAACGGCGCGACCACGGACATCTATGGCCGGCGGGTAGATGCCAGCGGCAGCACGGTGGGCAGCACCTTTGCCGTCAGCGCGGCGCCGGGCACGCAGGTCGACCCGGCCGTGGCTGCCTCGCCGGCCTCGCCCGGCTACCTGGTGGCCTTTACTGACTTCGCCACCGTGGACATCAGCGGGCAGCAGATCAGCACCGACGGTGCGCTGCTGGGCCCTCGCCTGACCGTCTCGACGCCCGTGGACGATCAGGAGCAACCGGCCATGGCCTACAACAGCCAGGATACCGAGTTCCTGGTAGTCTGGCAGGACCAGCGCGCCGGCAACTGGGACATCTGGGGCCAGCGGCTGGACCTGGACGGCACCCCCCTGGATGGGAGCTTTGTCATCTGCTCCAACGCTGGCGACCAGCTCTACCCCGACGTGGCCTACAACCTGGACACGAACCAGTACCTGGTAGTCTGGGAGGACCGCCGCACCGACGCCGACATCTATGGGCAGCGGGTCAACGCCAACGGCACGCTGGACGGCGGTGAGATCATCATCGCCAGCAGCGGCAGCACGCTCCGTCAGCGGCCGCGCGTGGCCTTCAATCCCATCAGCGGCGAGTACCTGGTGGTCTATGCCTGCGAGGTGAACGCGGGCGACCACGACATCCGGGCACGCCGCGTGCCGGCCGCCGGCAATCCCTCCACGGGTGAGATCACCGACATCGCCACCGGCACAACCGACCAGAACTACCCCGATGTGGCCTGCCGGACGATGGAGCCTGGGGGCGGCGGCTACCTGGTCGTCTGGCGCGACACCGACGGCGCGCAGCGGGACATCCGGGGACAGCGGCTAAACCAGAATGGCGGTCTGTTGGGCAGCCTTGACCTCTGCACGGAAGCCAGCAACCAGTGGTCCCCGGCCGTGGCCTACAGCCCCGACGACGACCGCTACCTGGTGGTCTGGCCCGATGACCGGGACAGCGCCAGCCAGGGCCGCAACCTCTACGGCCGGCAGGTGGGCGGCGGCGGCGCCCTCTACGACGAGTTCGCCATCTCCACCGCGAGCGGGGACCAGGCCCCGGTGGCCGTGACCTATGGCCGCGGCCCGGCCAGCTACATCGTCGCCTGGGAAGATACCCGCAATGCCGGCACCACGCCGGACCTCTACGGCCAGCGGGTCAGCGGCGTCGGCGAGTTGGTGGACACTGACGCGGGCAACAATGACCTGCTCTACACCGGCCCCGGCGGGCAAGAGTCGCCGGCCGTGGCCTGGGCCGATGACGGGACGCAGGGCCTGCTCGCCTGGGAGGATGACCGCAACCGCGCAAGCTACGACATCTATGGCCTGCGGCTGGAGGCCGTGCCGGTGACGGCCGGCAACCGCATCTTCCTGCCGCTGGTGGTCAGGAACGATTAGGAGTCGGGCAACTGCTCGCCGTTGCCCTACAAAGGAGGAAAAAGATGAACAGGAACAGGATGGCCCATTGGGGATTGGTCCTGCTCATGGCTGCCTCCCTGGCTGCCGGCGCGGTGCCGGCGGCTGCTCAGACGGGAGGGAGCGGCGGCGACCTGTTGCTCTCTACCTTCGAGGGCTTTGATTACGACGTGGCCGTGGCCTACAACAGCCAGGCCCAGGAGTTCCTGGTCGTGTGGAGCCACGAGGGCGATCTTTACGGTCAGGGGTACGATATGCAGGGGATACCCCTGGGGGAGAACTTTGTCATCAACTCCGAGGGTTCTGCGTATTATCCTTCGGTGGCCTATTCGCTCCTCGCCGACCGGTATCTGGTGGCGTGGCAAGACATGCGCCATCAGAACATGGGCGATATCTATGGCCAGATGGTGGACGCCGATCGGACCCTGTGGGGCGGAAACCTGGAAATCTACCTCGGCGATGGACGCCAGGAACACCCCGACGTGGTCTCTGACGGGACCAACTTCCTGGTCGTCTGGCAAGATTTTACCGATCACTCTGTCAGCGGACGCTTTGTGTACACCACCGGTGGCATGGAAGATGCCTTTCTGATCGCGGGACAGGACGGAACGTCGCGCGAGCAGCCGGCGGTCGCCTACAATCCGGATGCCGGCGAGTATCTGGTGGTCTTCCGCTATGACCTGGCGGATGAGACCGAGATCCGCGCCCGACGGCTGGACATCCACGCCTCTCCTGTTGGAGCGGAATATCTCATCGCCGACCAGCCCTACGCCTACGACCCCAATCTGGCCGCCACGCCTTGGGGGGCGACGGGCGGCTACGTCGTCGTCTGGGACGATCACCGCGCCGGCGATTACAATATCTACGGGCGGGTGGTGCTGGCCGGCGCTGATAACTCGTTCGACGGCGCCGATTTCGCCATCTGCAACGCGGCCGGCAGCGATCAATGGAGGCCGGTCATCGCCCGCTCCCCGGCCAGCGGCCGCTTCCTGGTGGCCTGGGCGGACGACCGGCAGGAACTGACCAGTGGGTGGGACCTCTACGGCCAGCGCCTGACCGACGACGCCAACCTGGAAGGCGTCAATTTCGTCATCAGCGCGGCGTATGGCGACCAGGACTACCCGGCCATCGCCGCCGGCCAATCCCCCGATCTCTACCTGGTGGCCTGGGAGGACTGGCGAGCTACCCCTACCGACATCTACGGCCAGCGGGTGGCCGGCAACGGCTCGCTGCTGTGGTACGAGTTTGCCATCTCCGCCCAGCCGGAGCCGCAGTCCGCCCCGGCCGTGGCCTACGATCCCGATGAGGACCTGTACCTGGCCGTGTGGCAGGACCAGCGCGACGGCCACTGGGCCATCTACGGCCAGCGCCTGACCGCCGATGGCCAGCCGTTGGACGTGCCGTGGGCCATCGAGGCCGACGGCCACGACAACGTCGAGCCGGTTGTGGCCTATTCCAACGTCGAGCACCTGTTCATCGTCGTCTGGGCCGACGAGGATCTGGACCAGCTCGAAGGCCGCCAGGTGCCTCCCGCCGGCTTTGCCACCGTCCCCTTCGCGGTGCCCGACAGCGACGGCGGCCACCACCCCGCCCTGGCCTACGACAACGTCAGCAACCACTTCCTGCTGGCCTGGGATGATGGCAGCGACGTCTACGCCCGCGCCCTGGACGGCGATGGCTTTCCCTTCGGCGGCAACAGCACCCTGGTGGCCGACGGCGAAGGCGTGCAGTCGTATCCAGCCATCGTTCTGAACACCGTAGACCGTCTCTTCCTGGTGGTCTGGCAGACGGACTGGGGGGGCAACAATGTACGCCTCTACGGCTATCACCTCCAGCCGGACGGCGACCTGTCCGGCCCGTCCTTCCCCATCGCCGGCGGAGACGGCGTCCCGCGTTTCCACCCGGCCGTCGCCTACGACCGGGACAGCCAGCATTACCTGGTTGTCTACGAATACCAGGTGGCCTCCAAAGAGTTCGACATCCGCGGCCAGCGGCTGACCAGCAGCGGTGAGCTGGCAGGCGCCGAACTGATCATCCGCGACCAGCCGGCCGGCGCCGAGCAGTTCGGGCCGCAGGTCTTTTACGTGCCGGAGGCCGGCCAGTATTATGTCATCTGGGCCGAAGACCAGGGCACCGATACCGACTGCGACCTGTATGGCCGCTGGCTGGACGCCGCCGGCAGCCCGGCCAGTTCCCTCCTGCCCTTCTTCCGCTACGCTGGCGACCAGCAATACCCCCGGCTGGCCTACGATATGGACCACGAGCAGGGCCTGGTGGTCTGGTTCGACACCCGGCGCAGCGGATCTGGTGACGTCTACGCCCGGCTGGGCGCCCTGGACCGGGAGCCGCCCGTCGCCCTCTTTACCCGCGACCCGACCGTCGGCCCGGCGGGCACGACCTTTGTCTTCGACGCCCGGCCCAGCCACGACAACCTGACCCCGCCGGGGGCGTTGCGGGTGCGCTGGGACTGGACCAGCAACGGCTCGTGGGACACCCCCCTCAGCTTCGACAAGGTGGTCAGCCAGACGGTGCTGGCGCCCGGCGTCTACACCGTCACCCTGGAGGTCTGGGACCTGATGTGGCTGACCGACACGGTCTCGCTGCCGATCTATGTCCAGGCGGCTGGCGGCAACACCCCACCCACCGCCAGCCTGGCCGTCAACCCCCTGATCGGGGTGGCCGGGACCACCTTCCAGCTCGACGCATCCGCCTCCGCCGACGCCGAGACGCCGGCCGCCAACCTCCAGGTCCGCTGGGATTGGGAGAACGACGGCACTTTTAACACGCTGTGGAGCACGGTCAAGACTCAACAGCACACCTACACCGATGCCGGCTTTCACACCGTCCGCGTGGAGGTGCGGGACGCAGCGGGCCTGACCGACGCAGCGGTGCGTCCCTTCCTGGTGCTGCCCGGCGCCGTGCTGACGCTGACTGTCACGCCCGACGCAGCCACCATGCAGCCCGGTGAGACGCTCCGCTTCCGGGCCACCGCCTGGGATGCCTATGACAACGAAATGTCCAATCCCAACGTCGTCTGGTCCGTGACCAACGCGGCGGCCGGCACGATTGACAGCAGCGGCGTCTTTACCGCCAGTTTCCAGGCCGGGACCTACGCCCACGTGATCCAGGCCACCAGCGGCAGCGTCCACGACACGGCCAGCGTGACCATCGTCTATCCTTATTCGCTCTACCTGCCCCTGGTGTTGCGTGGGTACCCGTAGGGAGCACCAGGTGTGCGATGTTCATGCTCGCGGCGGCGACCGCAGGGAGTGTCACCCGCCGCCGGGGGGGGGGGGGGGGGGG
>DAOTXL010000057.1:0-6068 GCA_034435455.1 Anaerolineae bacterium | reverse complement strand
CAGCTGATCCGGCTGACCCGGCGGCCCCGGCTGATCCAGCTGACCCGGCAGCCTCGGCTGATCTGGCGGCCCCAGCGGCCCTGGCGGCCCCGGCTGACTTGGTGACCCCAGCGGCCCTGGCTGACCCGGTGGTCGCGGCTGATCCGGTGGCCCCGACTGACCCAGTAGTTGCGGCTGACCAGGTGGCCCTGGCTAGCCTGGCGCCCCTGCTGGTCCCCACCGTCCGCCCGCGCCAGGGTGACGAGTTGAGCGCAGCCAGCCTGCAATCACCCGATGACCCCCAGGCCACCTTCCGCCGCAAGAACGGGCAGGACTACCAGGGCTACGTCTGCAACCTGACCGAGACCTGCCACCCGGCCAATGCGGTGCAACTCATCATCAAGACCCAGGTGGCACCCAACGTGACTGACGATGAGGCCCTGTTAGTCGCGGCGCTCCCGGATCTGGTGGCTCGTACCGATCTGGACGCGCTGCATCTGGATGGCGGCTACAATGGCGCCGACGCGGATGACACGGCCCAGGCCCTGGGCGTGACCCTGCACTACACCGCCATCCGGGGCGGTCCACCCGGTTCCCTGGCCCAGTGGTTGGCTCAGTTGACCTGGGTGCGCGACGACCAGAACGAGCTGGTGGCGGTCCTCACGCCTGAGGGCCACCGCCTGGACCTGCAACCCGGTCGTCAAGACGGCCGCTACAGCATCCAGATACCCCGCGACCTGGTGACCGCAGCCCCCGAGGTCTGGCAGGCCCTGCCTCTGCGCTGGCTCAAGCGGACCGCCGTCTACGCCTTGTACCTGGCGGCCCGCCAGATCACGGTGGCCGAGAACCGCCACCAAGTCGCCCAGCAACGGCAGGGCGATAAACAACTGCGCCCGGCCGTGGAAGCCACCGTGCGCTCCGTCAAACATCCCTTCCCCGGCGGGAAAGCACCGGTTCGGGGGCAGATTCGCTTGAGTCTGATGCTGACGGCCTCCAGCGCGATGACCAATATTCGGCGGCTCTGGTGCTACGAGCGGGACCAAGAAGCCTCATCCGCCACCACCCAACGGCCGAAGGAGCCCGTGGGGCTCAGGCGCGTCTTCCATTATCTACGTCGTTGGTGGCACACCTGTCTTTCTGGCTCATTCCAAGCTATGTTTGATACACAATCGTCGCTATCAGTCATCCTGGCTTGAGTATTATCAGGGGAGTCATCCAAATGTCCAAGAACCTTGATAATCCGACGCTTGTCAATTACCCGAATCTGCTCGCAAAGCACAACTGAATCTTGGGTCAAGCCACCGACACCTGCAGGGACAGACACATGTGAAGGCAAAAGTGCGCGACGGATTTTTGTTGTAAACGGCGCAATGATGGTATGGGGACTGACTGCGTTGGCGCGGTCAATCTGTAACACAACAACAGGACGCACGCCCGCTTGTTCTGTGCCTACCACTGGATTAAGGTCGCATAACACCACATCGCCGCGCGTGATGGTTACCATTGAATTTCTCCACGTGCCAGACGATTCTCGTAGTCTTCAAGGCTAGGCAAGTAATCGGAGAAATCTGACTCGGAAAGTTCCAGTGCCTCAGTAAACTGATTCCACAATTGCCAGCGAGTACTATCTTGTCTTATCAGTAAGAAATCTGCGAAATCGCTCACTTCTTGGACAAGCGATTCGGGCAACTGACGAATCTTGGTCATAGTCATATCATACACACTCATGCCTTTGCTCCTTTCTTGACTAGACACTGCGCCCAACGGTTGGTGTGAGCCGCGCCCACCCGCCGCCGCTGGCAAGACCCGCCTGAATCGCTGACACCTTCGCGGGCAAAGCACAGTGGTGTAGAGCGCAAGGGTGGGCGTCGGCTCCACACAGGGTTAGGCCGTTTTCACTCGGTTTCCCACTGGTCCGATATGTCTCACTCTTCACCAATCTTTCAGAATCACAGGGAGGTAAACGCTTCTCCACACGATGCCTGGAGCTGAGAACCCTGAGGTGTTCCCGCTACCGTCCGTGGTAGTTGCGGTAAGGTGAGGGCCGGTGAAAGGTCCACCCTTGTCGAAGGCAAAGAGTCCCCCGGCATCGGCAACCGCGCTCCCCTCGTAGATCCGTCCTTCGTCCTCGTCGTCGGAGAAGACCTCCACCGTGCAGCCGGGGCAGGCCGTGCCAGAGACGGAGGTTTCGGTGACGGTGAGCATGAGCGGGGCAGGCAGCATCTGGTTGCCGCCCTCCAGGGATATGCCCTGACCGCCGTGACCGTAGATGGCGTTCCGACGAAGCGTGTTGAAGGCGTAGGATTCGACGTAGACGCCGTGTTCGGTGTTATGGGCAATGAGATTGCCTTGCACGAAGCTGTGCTCCGCACCACGCAACCAGATGCCCACGCCGCGGTTGCCAACGGCAGCCGCGCCACTGGCGTCCGTGCCAATGTAGTTTCCGGATACTACGTGATAGTCACCGGCGATGTCAATGCCACCGGGCCACCCATTGGGCCAACCATTCCCACTGATCACATTCCGTTCCGCGGCCGTCGCCCCACCAACGATGGCCCGGCCGCCCGATCCCAGGCTCACACCCGAGTACACGTTGGGCAAAGGCTGCATCCCGCTGATGTCGGTACCTACCAGGTTGCCCAACACCAGGTTTCCCACGTTTCCTCCTGGCCCGCCAACTTCAATGCCACAGGGGTTACCGCTGACCAGGTTGCCTTCCCCGGGGCCTGTGCCTCCGACCCTGGTGAACGACGCGCTCCCTACGTACACCCCGCACCAGTCGTTCGGGATGGCCTTTGCGCCGCTGGCATTCGTGCCGATGCGATTGCCGACGACCACATTGTAGTTGCTACCCGAGTCGGAGATGGCCACTCCGGTCCTGCTGTTGCCGCTCGACAGGTTCCCCTGCACCAGGTTGTGATAGGCTCCCACTTCCATAGAGATGCCGTGGCCCCGGTTGCCAAGATCTAACGAACCACTGATGTCGGTGCCAACGTAGTTACCGAGGATAAGGTTGTCGTGAGCATGATCCGACATGGCAATGCCGTTGGTCAGATTGCCGCTGACCACGTTCCGTTCTCCCGGCTGTGTGCCGCCAACGATGTTCCTGGAACACCACCCGGCCAGGAAGATCCCCCCTCCCCCTCCCCGGTTGCCGCGGGCAGTTGTTCCGGCGACATCCGTGCCGACCAGGTTGCCCAAGACCGTGTTGCTCATCGTTTCTGTGCCGTGGATATTGATCCCGCTGCCGAGATTATTGCTGAGCAGGTTGCCCTGCCCCAACGGCCCGGCGCCGACCAGCCTGTCGCCACCAACACGGTTGTACTTGCCCACTCGGAGGAATATGCCATCCCCAGGGAAGTTCACGATCTGCAATCCCTGGATGATGTTGCCATCGGAATCAATCTTCAGCCCCGGCGTGCCCGCTGGCGTTACGCTCCCATCCAGGATGACGCCAGCGTTCGAGGCATCAACAGTGACCTGACCATCATCGAGTGGCGGCAACCCGCTCAGAAGCATAATGGTCACCGAGTTGGTGGGTGGGAAAACCAGCGGATCAAAGGTAACGAGTGTCCCGCTCACAGCGTTTTCCAGGCATTCCCGCAGGCTTCCCGCTCCGCTGTCAGCAGGGATGGTGACGGTGCAGGTACTGCCAACGCCGGGCGTGTGGGCGCCGGTCTCGGTGCTCACGAGGCTTCCCGCTCCGCTGTCAGCAGGGATGGTGACGGTGCAGGTACTGCCAACGCCGGGCGTGTGGGCGCTGGTCTCGGTGCTCACGTGGCTTGCAGGGACGCCTGAAGTCACCGGCCTGGCAGGCGGTACGCCGGAAACAGGCTGGGCTGAATTCGGCCAGCGCTGCGCCGTAGCCAACGAGTGCGCCGGCCGGAGATTGCCAGCCCCCTGGGAAGGCTCGGCAGATCGGCGATGGGTCGAGTCGCCGGGCGCTGACTCCAGAATCAGCAGGCCGTTGGGGCCATCGGCCACGAAAACACGGTTGCCCACAACCATCACCTCTTGAGCATAGCCCAGCGTGTTGAAATCCCCAACCAGGGTCGGACTGAAGGGATTGGAGACATCAATGACCGACACCCCCCTGCTGCCGTCCGCCACGTACGCCAGCGTGCCCGACACAAAGACTCCCCCGGCCTCACCAGGTGTATCATAGAACCCCATCCCGGTTGGATGGGCCGGATCGGAGACGTTCACGATGCGCAGACCAAAGCCGTCTGCCAGATAGACGATGTGACCCACAACCGCTACATCCTGGGAAAAGCTCTCTCCGCTATTGTATCCCCCGATCAGGGTCGGGCTGACCGGGCTGGATACATCCACGACCTCCAGCCCGGCAAATGAGGAGGCCACGTAGGCTAACGTCCCGCTCACCGCCACACCGACAGCCGCATCGGGCGCTCCAAACCACTCCCAAAGCTCGATCGTCCCCAGCAGGGTCGGACTGAATGGATTGGAGACACTGACCAACTCCAACCCCAGTTCATCTGGCAGGTAAGCGATACCACCGACCACAGCCATGTCGCGATAGGCGCCAACGCCAGTTGACGGGTTGAATCCCACCCTGTGAGGGTATGCGGGGTCGGAGACGTCCACCACGTGCAGGCCGTCTCCCTCCCCGCCGGCCGCGGCAACGAGGGCGTAGTTCCCAGACACAACCACGCTGGTGGCAAACGCTACAGTGGCGTACCGGCCATCCTGGACCGGGTGGGTCGGATCGGAGATGTCCACGACCCGCAGGCCGTACTTGCCCGCGGCGACGTAGGCGTAATCGCCATCCACCCAAACTCCATCGGCGTAACTCAACGGATCATACAGGCCCACCTGGGTTGGATGTGCCGGGTCGGCAACGCCCATCACCCGCAGCCCCCCATTGCGGTCGGCCACGTAGGCCGCGTTCCCGGCCACAGCCACGCCTCCGGCGTGCCCTCCCGTCGCCTCATAGCCGCCCAGTTCCACGGGATGCGCCGGGTCGGATACGTCCAGCACCCGCAGGCCCATAAAAGCATCAGCCACGTAGGCGCGCGTGCCGGAGATTGCGATGTCGAAGGCCCACCCGGGCGTCTTGTACGTGCCTAGCCCGGTGGGGGAGGCGGAGTTGGTCACGTCCACCACCCGCAGCCCCTCCCAGGCATCGGCCACGTACACGTAGGGGCGACCCTCACGGTCGCCCGCCACCCCATACGCATACCCCGGCGTATCTAGCGCTCCCACTTCCACCGGGTGCGCCGGATCAGAGACGTCCGCCACCAGCAGCCCCGCCCCGGCCGCAGCAATATAGGCGAGATGACCCGACACCGCCACCTCGAAGGCATAGTTCATATCGTAGGCCGCACCGACCGGGACAGGGTGCGCCGGCTCGGAGACGTCCACCACGCGCAGGCCATACGGCCCGTCGGCCAGGTAGACCGTGTTGCCGGCCACCGCCACCCCTTCGGCGTAGCCGGGCGAATCCCAGACGCCGATCTCGACCGGGTTGGCCGGATCGGAGACGTCTACTACCCGCAGGCCGGCCCCGCCAGCCGCAACGCAGGCCCGGCTGCCGCTGACGGCGATGTCCTCCACAAAGTAGGGGAAGGGTGCGGTAGCGCCCATCTCCGTGGGCGTGACCGGGTTTGTCACGTCCAGCACGACCAGCCGCAGGCCAATGCCGACGTAGGCATAGTCACCCTGCACGGCCACCGCCTGGGTCGGACCGCCGATCTGGCCCACGACCTGCCAGCTGGTGGGCTGTGCGGTCTCCGCCTCAGACGATGGTTGCGTGAGCAGCAGGAGCACTGTAAGGTGCAGCATGGTCAACGAGACGGCTAGCCAGCGATGCCGAAGCATTCCAACCTCCTCGTCTCGCCTCACTGGCCTTTCAAGACGATGGGCAAGTAGACCTTCACCGGCCGCGCCACTGGCGCCGAGAACTCGGACGTGTTCCCCTGGCCGTCGGTGGCCGTGGCGGTGAGGTATGGGCCGGTCAGCGGGCCACCCTTGTCGAAGCTGAAATGGCCTGCGGCGTCGGCGATGGTTGTGCCTTCGTAGACCCGGCCCTCGTCGTCGTCATCGGAGTAGACCTCCACTGTGCAGCCGGG
>DAOTXL010000056.1:0-7449 GCA_034435455.1 Anaerolineae bacterium | reverse complement strand
CTTGTCCCCCCAGTTCGGCGAATTGCCGAAATCACAGGATAGCCCCGGCGAGTTAGAGGCCGTCCTGCGCATCGTGGGCTAATCAAGCCAATGATCGCTATTTATTGTCAACCCTCCTCCATCCTTGTGGAGGTAGGCTCTTCGGCGCTATGTCAAAAAGTGCGAAAGTACAGTCGCTTGACATATGGTGTGGTGTCAGGTGATTTGGTCGAAGACAGAACACCGGTACTGTTCAACGGCCCGCGACCTGATCCGGGAATGGCAATACCATGAGGGAGGCACAAATGGAACATTCGTGGCGTCGCGACCTGTTGAAGGGTATTCTGCTCCTACTGGCAGGCCTGTTTATGATGCTCATGACCATGCTGATCTACATTGGTGATTCAAGGGGCAAAGAAATGACATCTCTAAGTGGTATCATAGTTCTGCTCGTCTGCCTCTTCTGGATCGTTGGGGGCACACTGGCTGGACGTCGCCTGCTGGAACCGGACATGTCGCTGGCGGAAAAACTGTTTGCAATACTGTTTGCGCTGCTTTTGGTAGGGTTGCAAATCGGCGCTTTCCTTGTCCCAGCCGATTCGCCATCTCAGATACAGTTATACCTAGCCAGAAATCTGATGCTCAGTGGAGTGGGGCTGTGGTTTGGCGGCCTGTATCTAAATCGGGCGCTAACGGCTCGGGGAAAACACTCTGCCTCGTCACCTCCTGGTGAGCAAACATAACGCTTGTGGGGGATAGTCCGTAGGCTGGGTTTCCCACTCGGCCGGTTTCTGTTGCCTTTCTGTGGTTTCCCTCGTTCCCGCGCTCGGTGTAGGAACGTAGGGTAAGCGACCCCGCGCCGCCGGCATCGGGTTCTACCCTTCGGCTGGGCTCAGGGCAGGCGTCGGCGGCGTCTACAAGCACTTGCAGCCGCAGGAAGGCGTCGTCGACGAGGTAGGCCAGATCGACAATGTGCTGGGCCAGATGCCGTATGACGGGCTGAACGTCATCGCCGGGCAGCGGTTCCCCGGTGGGGGTATAACTTCGGTTCCCCGGCAACTCCTACTCTCCCAGGACTTCACGCAGCAGGCGCGCCGCCAGGACCGGGTTGATCCAAATGTCCGGCCGGCGGACGATCTCGGCAAAGGCCAGGCGGAGCTGATCGGCGTCGATCAGGTCTCTTCGATACGCCGCGATCAGGATCCCCAGCGAGCCACGGACTTGGAGCCCACGAGACCGGGCCGCCTGTCTGCCCTCTGCTTCATCCATCAGCACCAGGGAGCTGCCCAGCGCCGTAGC
This sequence comes from Anaerolineae bacterium, assembly GCA_034435455.1. GTDB lineage: Bacteria > Chloroflexota > Anaerolineae > JAAYZQ01 > JAAYZQ01 > DAOTXL01. Next base: position 6,171 of record DAOTXL010000056.1, on the reverse strand, counting down.
CAGGGCCAGCGTATCCCGCTCGCCGCGATCGAGGTGGGCCTGCCTCAAATCAGGGGGGATCGTGGCTGCGTCTACTTCCTCCGGGCTCCACGCCATCTGGACCAAAAAGAGATCGAGGGTCAGGGCGTCTGCGTAGCCCTGGCGCAGCCCCTCCGTCACGGCTTCCTCGTAGACGGACCGGGCAAGATGCACGCGGCCGTAAAGCCCTTTCAGCAGGTGCAGCAAGTTCATCTTGGCCAGGGTCATCAGTGGACCGGCATTGATGACCACCGGGGCATCCTCGCTCACGCGCCCAATTCCTCGCGCACCGTCTGTTCGTCGAAGAGCGGCTCAATCCCCCGTGCCCGCGCTTCGCGGATCAGATCTCGCTTGGACAGACCGGCTTGTTCGGCCACGTATCCCAGAGACCCGACCCCGGCCTGGTACATCTCCAAGGCCCGGCGGACCTTGACCTGGTAGGCGCCGAGTTGAATGATTTCCTGCACCATAGCCCCTTGTTGCCAATCCAGATCCTGGAGCCATCGTTCTGGAATCTCCACGGTGACGGTTCTGTCCATGTCCCTACCTTCCCTTCCAGGCTCCCAACGAACGCGAATCCTCTTGTTGGGTCGATTCGATTGCATTATACCGGCGATTTGTCCATACGTCAACTACAGCACAAGAACCGTCATAGGTTGGGGACATGGTTCGTTTCCAGTCCGTAGGCTGGGTTTCCTACCCGGCCATTTTCCGGCGGTTTCAGCGGCTCCTGGGCGGATAGCAGCGGATGAAAGCGGATAAGCGGATGGCCGCGCCGGACTATCTGTTTACCCGTGGCCCATCCGCTGCTGCTCCCACCCCAACCTCACACTTCCACGGCCAGCGGGTTGCGACGAAGAAGGATGGTGTGGTATACTTCCTGGCGGGGGATCATCTCGGCACCGACTATCGCTGGACCGGCCAGCGGCAGGAGGAGAGCCTGGGGCTGTACCAGATGGGCGCGCGCTTTTATGACCCGGCGCTGGGCCGCTGGCTGAGCGCCGATACGATTGTACCGGGCACAGCCGCCAGCAGCGGCGGCGGGGCGGCCACCCTGGGCTACGACGACCAGGTACGCCTGACGCCACTGACGGTAGGCTTCCACGAGACGCAGTTCCGGGCGGTGGTAGGCGAGGAAAACTGCGAGGTTGCAGCCAGGGGCTTCTGGTTCCGGCGGAGGGAAGAGGAGAAATGGCGCTCCAGGTATCAGGGGGGGCGCCCAACCCGCAGACACTGAACCGAGACCCCTGTTGCCTCGGAAATCCACTCAGGTATGTGGACCCCACCGGGCACTCTGAAACCGGTGCCGTGGAGCTTACCCCCTGACGAAATGCCCGTCTCGCCGTCATTCGGGCCCTATAACTTGCGCCGCTATCGGCCTGTGGTACAATAGCGGCGCTTGATTTCTGGAAAAGGGCGATGCAACTCCAACGAATTGCGGTCCACGAGACCAATTGCTACCTGCTGCGGGGCGACGCAGGAACGGTGCTGATCGATCCCGGCCCGCCCGGCGGCGCAGAGAAGGTGATCGCCGCCGTGACCAGGGCCGGCGTCCGGCCGGAGGGGGTGCGGCTGATTTTTGTCACCCACGGCCATCTGGACCACTATGGAGCCGCCCCCCAGGTCCAGGCCTGGTGTGGCGCACCGATAGGGGCCTATCCCGGCGAACCGGAGTTCAGCCGGGATCGGCGCAACGCCCTGCCCCCGGCCCAGACCCTGCGCAGCAGCCTCCTCCGCTGGGCTTACCTGCTGCTATCGCCCCTGGTCCCCTTTGAGCCGTTGGCCGCCGACCTGCTGCTCCAGGATGGCGCCGACCTTTCGCCCTACGGCGTGGACGGGCAAACGGTGCTGCTGCCCGGACACTCGCCCGGTTCCCTGGGGCTGATCACCGGCGCCGGAGACCTGTTTGTCGGCGATCTGTTTGTCCACTATGCCGTGCCCAGCCGCCCCCTTTACCTTTCCGATCGGAAAGCGTGGCAGCAAAGCTATGAGCGCGCCCAGGCGCTCCGGCCCCGGATGGTTTACGTCGGCCACGGTGAACCGTTTGTCGGTGACAGGTTGGCCCACATCTACCCGGCCCGCTATCAGTTGCGTTGGTGGGTGCGATAGGGCAGGTCCCACACCCTCGAGGAGACAAGGATGCCTGAAGAGTGGAAGGTTTTGCTCAGTACCTTTGCGTTGCTCTTTGTTGCCGAGTTGGGCGACAAAACGCAACTGGCCGTCCTCACCATGACGGCCAAACACAGGATGCCGTTGTGGGTTTTCCTCGGTGCCGTGGTGGCCCTGGCCGCGGTCACCGGCATCGGCGTGCTGGGCGGGGAGTTGCTGACGCGCCTTATCCCCGAGGCGGTGTTGCGCAAGATCGCCGCGGTGCTGTTCGTGGGGATGGGCATATTGATCTGGTTTGACAGACTATAAAGGTGCGACGCACCCCGGTGAGCCACAGGGGCGTCACACCTGGATCTCAAACCCCAATTCCTATCTCCGGATAATCGGAGAGCCGGGCCGGCCCCCCAGCCTATCCCCCCAACCGCGCATACTCCTCCTCAATCACGCTCTCGTCCAGTTTTTTGAACAGCGGCGCCGGTCGGCGCAGAGCCTGGCCCGGTGGAAGCTCGCCCGGCGCCCAGCTTCCTACGGCCCTGCTGTGGTCATAAGTCAGCACCTGGTGAGCGCGGGTCCTCTCCTGGTATTCCTCCACCTTTTGCACGCCAAAGAGCTGCCCCTCGTACCCCAGATACTCGTGCAGCTTTTGCGCCGTGTGGGGCAGAACAGGCGACAGGATCGTCTTCAAGTTGTCCACGACCCGGAGGATGACATAGACCGTTGTCGCTGCCGCGGCCCGGTCCTCCTTGATCTGGAACCAAGGCGCCTTGCGGTCCAGATAGACATTGGCCTCACGGGCCAGGGCCAGGGCCTCACCCAGCGCGGCACGGAACTTGCAGGCGGCATACAGCTCGCCGACGGTCTGGAACCCCCCTTCGACCTGGCGCAGGATGGCGCGGTCCGCATCGTCCAGGTCGCCGGGCTGGGGCACGCGGCCGTCGAACTGTTTGTAGGCAAAGCTCAACATGCGGTTGGCCAGATTTCCCCAGGTGGCGACCAGTTCGTTGTTGTTGCGCTCGACAAACTCTTCCCAGGCAAACTCGGTGTCGCGCGTCTCGGGGGCAACGGCGGTCAGGTAGTAGCGCAGCGGGTCGGGGTCGTAGCGGCTCAAAAAGTAGGGCACATCCACGGTGCGCCCCCGGCTCTTGGAGAATTTGCCGCCCCGGAAGTTCATATATTCGTTGGCCGGCACGTCGTAGGGCAGGTTGAGACGCACCTTCTCATCCCGGCAATAGATCCGCCCCACTGCCAGCAGCTCTGCCGGCCAGATGACGGTGTGGAAGGGAATGTTATCCTTGCCGATAAAATAATAGGTCAGGGCGTCAGGATTGTACCACCATTCCTGCCAGGCCTCAGGCGTCCCGCGATTCCTGGCCCACTCGATGCTGGCCGAAAAATAGCCGATCACCGCCTCGAACCACACATAAAGGCACTTGCCCTCGTAACCGGGCAACGGCAGGGGGATGCCCCAATCAATGTCGCGGGTGATGGGCCGCCCCCGCAGGTCTTTGATATAGTTGCGGGCAAAGTTGAGCACGTTGGGCCGCCAGTGCTCCTTGCCGGTGCTGAGGTACTTTTCCAACTCGCCCCCCAGCGCCGCCAGGTCGAGGAAATAATGTTCCGTCTCCCGCAGTTCCAGGTTGGTGTCGCCGCTGGCCTTGCTGCGCGGATGGATGAGCTCCGTCGGTTCCAGCAATTTGCCACAGTGGTCACACTGGTCGCCCCGGGCGTCGGGATAGCCGCAGTGGGGGCAGGTCCCTTCCACATAGCGGTCGGGCAGAAAGCGGCCCTCCTGGGGGCTGTACAGTTGCTGCTGGACCTCTTTGTACAGGTAGCCGTTCTCCAGAATTTTGAGAAAGATGTCCTGGGCGACGCGATGATGGTTCTCGGTATCGGTGTGGGTGAACAGGTCGAAGGTCAGGCCGATCTGTTGGTAGGTCTCCAGAAAGGCCCGGTGGTAACGCTCAAAGATCTCGCGCGGCGATACCCCCTCCGCGTCGGCGCGGACGGTGATGGGGGTGCCATGGGCATCGGAGCCGGAGACCATGAGCACATCGTTCCCGACCAGGCGGTGATAGCGGGCAAAGATATCAGGTGGCAGATAGGCTCCTGCCAGGTGCCCCAGATGTTGATAGCCGTTGGCGTAGGGCCAGGCTACACCGATGAGGATCTTTTCCACGATCTTTTTCTCCTTAACACAACGAGCGAGGGAGTTCCCTCGCTCGGATGGGTGCTTTCAGAACGCACAACCTCAGACGGCAAGGGATTCAGGCCGGACAGACCATATCCATCGGGGGCAAGGCCCCCATAAAGCCCTTGGCCGCCGACGACTGACGGGCGATCTGCAGTGGCCGGCATCGAATCCCGTTGGACATCTCCTCCCTCACGGCGCTATTCTACCACAACTTGTCGCAAAGGGCAAATGCCGTTGCACCAACCCCCAAAGGGTGGTATAATCTGGGCCGGGGAGACCGAATGGAGAACGCCGACCTCTATGAACGCCTCAGGCGCCTGGGCCTGCGCCAGGGTGCACGCCCCCTGACGCCACAGCCCCGCCGCCGGGCCCGGTCTATCGAAGACCTGCTGCCGGGCGAGATCGTGGACACCGACCACGGCCCCTTTTTCCTGCACCGCCAGGGCTACGGCCTGGCCCACCGCCACGGCCATCACACCCTGGCCGACCTGCTGGCCTACCCGATGGCGGTCCCGGCCCGCCTGGCCCGCGATGAGCGGCTGGCCCGGGTAGAGCTGCCCCGTCTGGCTTTTGTGGATACCGAAACCACCGGCCTGGCCGGCGGCACCGGCACCTACACCTTCCTGGTAGGCGTCGGCGTTTTCGAGGGGGAACAGTTCACCGTCCACCAGTTCTTCATGCGCGATTACGGCGAAGAACCTGCCCTCCTCCTTGCCCTGGGCGAGCTGCTGGACCGGGTAGAGGCGGTGGTCAGTTTCAACGGCAAGAGCTTTGACCTGCCGCTGCTGGAGACGCGCTTCCTTATGGCCCGCCAGATGCCCCGCCTGACCACCCTCCCGCATCTGGACCTGTTGCCTGTCGCCCGTCGTCTCTGGAAATATCGCCTCGACTCCTGCGCCCTATCCTCGCTGGAGGCCGAGGTGCTGGGGGTCCAACGCACCCAGGAGGACGTACCCGGCTGGCTCATCCCCGGCCTGTACATGGACTATGCCCGCACCGGCGACGCCACCCAAATGCCGCGCATCTTTTACCACAACGCCCAGGACATCCTGTCGCTGGTGACCCTGGCGGCCCATTTGTGCGATCTATGGACCTCGCCGCTGCCGCCGGAGGATGGCTTGCCCGGCGAGGACCTGTACGGCCTGGCCCGCTTTTTCCAGGAAACGGAACGGTGGGCCGAGGCCGAGGCCGCCTACATCCGGGCGGCCCAGACCTGCTGCCTGGCCCAGGTGCGGGAGATGGCCAGGCGCGATCTGGCCTACCTCCTCAAGCGGCAGGAACGCCGCCGGGAGGCGCTGCCCTGGTGGCAACAACTGGCCGAACTGGATGGGGCGTTGTACGCCTGCGAGGAACTGGCCAAGCATTACGAATGGCACGAGGAGGACCTGGCCCAGGCCCTGGCCTGGACGCAGCGGGGCATCACCCTGGCCGAAACACAGCCGCCCGGCCCGCAGCGCCGCCAGGCCCTGGCAGACCTGCACCACCGGCGGGAACGGCTCCGTCACAAACTGGAAGCCGGAAAAGGCGCCGGCGACGATCCCCTTTCCGTGCGCCCATCGGTTTGCATTGTACCGCATCCTGAGGTATAATAGAAACGGCCTGGACAAATTTCGGGCTATCTCAGCAGGCTCAGGTGTACCCGTCGGCTCTGGCGGCAACCTCCGCCTTGGAAACGGGTAGTGGAGAGTGGAAATGGCCGCAAGCGGTAAAGTAAAAGCTCTGGAAACGACCCTGGCCACGATTCAAAAGCGGTATGGCGAGGGGGCTATCATGCGTCTGGGGCAGGCCGACCACCTCCAGGTCGAGGTCATCCCCACCGGCTCCCTGGCCCTCGACCTGGCCCTGGGCGTGGG
>DAOTXL010000055.1:0-19390 GCA_034435455.1 Anaerolineae bacterium | reverse complement strand
GGGACGGGCGAGGTCACCCCGGGCGGGGGGACCCCGGGCGGGATGACCCCGGGCGGGATGACCCCGGGCGGGATGACCCCGGGCGGGATGACCCCGGGCGGGATGACCCCGGGCGGGATGACCCCGGGCGGGATGACCCCGCCCCTACCCCCCCCTCGGCCCGGTTCGCCCTCCCCACCAGACCCTTTACGATAATTTGCGGACCACGATGCCGCCCAGGCGGGCTTCTTCGGCCAGGCAGGGCACACCGTCCACGAAACAGGGGATATGAACCTCGCCCGGATGATACGGCTCCCCGGTATCGGCGTAAAAGGCCAGGATGCCACCGCCCAGGGGCGTCTCGTTGTAGAACCGGAGGGGACGGCCCTCGGCCGAGGCGGCACGGTCGGCGCATGCCCGGCAGAGATAGTTGGGATAACGGGCCACGACCGGAATGGGCCGGCCGCAGAGGGGGCACGGTTTTGTATCGCTCATAAAACCTCTCCGTCGGCAATCACGGCCAGAGGCCATTTCCTGACGCCCCCCTGAAAATAAAGTTCCACTCGGTGATGTGGCTCTCGGCCTCGGTGTAGCCGTGGGCGTCCAGTTGTTGGCGGTAAAAGCGGGCCGCGTCCCGATAGTCTTCCGGCTTGTTGGAGTAGAGGTGCCAGGAGAAAAAGTCGAGCGGCACGCCGTGGCTCTGGAGGTAGGCCAACTGACGGCCGTCTCCGGGCCCTCGCACAGGCCATCGCCACACCGTGGCGGGGGGAGGGTAGCGGTCGCCGGGGGAGGGAGGAGCGTGGCCGTGGGCGGTAGAGCGGTTGGGGAGGTGCAGGCCGGCAAGAACAGGAGGACGAGCAAACTCAAATTCCGGCCCAGGGACAAGATCGAACGCTTCACGAATGTTCCTTTCTGGCTTGAGCCGGTCGCCTGTTGGTGGCAGAAACTCATCGTCTGAGGTGGTGCCGCCTCTCCACGCCCGGCACCCGAAAGCCCGATTCAGGGCCAAGATGTCCGGCGCCTCCCGGTGGCACCGGGGACTGACGTGCGCCGTCATCCTCGATTCAAATCCTCCCCATCGGGGAGCGCCTCCCCGCCCGGCAGGACCTGGAGCCGTTCTGCCCATAGGGGGGGCCGTCACCCCCTATCGGTCGTTGGCCATAACTGCTCAGCTATAAGGTGCAACGCACTTTTTCATGCAATTTCAGCAGCTTTCTTGCGTGGATTTTACCTTGAATCAACTTGATTCTGTGACGAAAGTGCGTTGCACCTGCGTAGTAACCGTTGGCCACCGGTTATCGGTAGATGAGAATTTGGGTTTGAGACCCGGGTGCAATGCACCAGCAACGTGATTCCGGCCGAGAAAACAAGTTGCTCGCCGGGGTGCTTTGCACCTTGATTTCCCATCGGTCCCTGGTCGCCGGTTATTATACCAGGCGTTCCGCTTTTCGTCAAGCAGTTCCTAATCCCTAGCAGGGTCTTTTCATTCTCGCCGCCGGCAGACTGCTCACGCCATCGCTCACTGGATTATATTGCATGCGACGGAGCTTCGGGAGGAGAGCAGCCTCACGCTGTCGGACTACCTGGACTGGCCTGGCGTGGGCCAGGTGATGCGCCGCCGCTGCAAGCGGGTGACCGTAAAGACCAAAGTCACCACCGAGACGACCTATGGCATCACCGGTCTGCGACCGGGCGAGGCGGGGGCTGCGGAACTCGAGACCCTGTGGCGGGGGCATTGGACGATCGAAAACCGGACCCATTATGTTCGCGATGTGACGATGGGTGAGGATGCCTGTCAAATCCACACGGGGAAGGCACCGCACGCTTTGGCGGCCTTACGCAATGGCATCCTGGGCTTGTTGCGTAGAAAGGATGGTCCAACATCGCCGATGGCCTCCGGTACTAGGGGGCGTCTGTCCCCCGTGTCCTGGAGCTGATTGGCGCTGTCTCTGGCTGACTTTGACAGGGCCCTACCCTGCACGTTGATCCTTTTCAGCCGCACTGCCGGATCAACCACTCCACCCATGCTTCGATCCCTTCCCCGGTCCGGCACGAGACCTCAAAGAGCGGCGCGCCGGCGTTGAGGGCGCGGAGGGCCGTACGAAAGGTGGGCAGGTCAAAGTCCATGTAGGGCAGCAGGTCGGTCTTGTTCAGCAGCAGGGCATCCACGACGGTAAACATGCCGGGATATTTGATCGGCTTGTCGTGGCCCTCCGGCACACTGGCAACCATCACCTTCCGATGTTCACCCAGGGCAAAGCCGGCCGGACACACCAGATTGCCCACATTTTCGATGAGCAGCAGGTCGATCTCGTGGAGGGGCAGTTGCCCCAGGGCCTTTTGCACCTGGGGTGCATCCAGGTGGCAGCCGCCGCCGGTGTTGATCTGGACCACCGGCGTACCGGTCTCGGCCACCCTGTCGGCGTCCACCCGACCGGCCACGTCCCCCTCGATGACCGCCACCCGCAGCCGTCCGCGCAGCGCCGCGATGGTGTGCAGGATGACGCTGGTCTTGCCCGCCCCGGGCGAGGCCATGATGTTGACGGCCAGAACGCCGTACCGGTCCATCTGACTGCGGTTTTCCGATGCGATCCGGTCATTGGCGCTCAGGATCCCTTCGACAACCGGTAGTTCCACAGACATCTCCGTCCCCTCCTCCGCTCCAGAGGCCCTGCCCCTATTCGATCTCGATGGCGGCAACCGAGAATTCTCGCCCGGCGATCACCTCTCCACCCAGCGCGCCACAGGCTGGGCAGGTCCACAGGCGGCTATCAGGCGGGGCGTACTCGACGCCGCAGGCGTGGCACCGGGCGCAGGGAGCGATCCGCTCGAAATGCAGCCGCGCCCCTTGGGCCAGGGTATCTTGGGACAAAAAGTCAAAGTAGAACTGAATCGAGTCGTCCACAAAGCCGGTCAGGTCGCCGATGACCAGGTGGATGGTCAGGATGCGCTGCGCCCCGGCCCGCCGGGCGTGGCGCAGGCTGATGTCGAGGATACTTTGCGTGACCGCCAGTTCGTGCATGGGGGGATTATAGCACAACCGGTGCAGATCGCCAAGCGCCGGTCTGCCCGACAACCGCCCAGAAGCAAACATGGCCCCGTAGTAGAAAGTAGGATCAGGGTACTATTGAAAAAGAGCACGCAATACAATATAATAGAAAGAGAGGGAACAGCATCCCCTGGTCAAATGGCTGTTCCTCCCAGGTAGACCCATTGCCAGGAGATTGCTGAAAAAGTCCCGAAGTTTCACTGCTGAGACGCAGAGAACGCAGAGAATCCGACAGCAGTGGCTTTAGAATCTTTGCGCCTGCCGCGTCTCTGCGGTTGAAACCTTTAAGAGGGTCTTGTTTGCAAAGCAAGGAGGTTGGCCATGCTTATCTCTCCCCTACGCAAGTGCCTGTATAGCTTGACCATTCTGGCAATCGTCGCCGGTCTTTTGCCCCAATATTCTCCAGCCGTACAGGCGGAGACCCCCGATGAGCTGCCATCATTGCCGGTTTTCCGGTCTTTCACCGGGGAGGATCCTGCCGAATCCGTATCCCTTGCCGTCGGCCGGCGGCAGGTCCAGGTGCCGCTGTCGCCCGGCTCGCGGAATGGGCTGCTCGCTGCTCAGAGTAGCAGAGGGAACAGGCCAACGGTCCCGGATCCGACAGTGGGCCTGCCCGTTGTCCCCGCCAGCAACCCGGTGAGCCGGTCCCTGCCGTCCAACTCCGCGGCCGTGGATGACTTTTCGCGTGTCTCCAGCCCGGCCGCCGCAGAAACGTCGTCGGCCGGCGTGCGCACGGCAACTGCGTCCGCTGGGGCCGGGGACCAACCGTATCAGGTGTTTCTGCCGGCGATATTTAGAAACTTTAAGCCATTGCCTGAAATCGGCTTAGTCATACAACCAGAGACCGGCGGAGTGCTTTCTGCTCCAGGGGACCAGGTCAGAGTCATTTTCGCTCCAGGTGCTGTGGACAGACCTGCCCTCGTTTCCTATTCACAGCCTGCCCCATCACAGGAGACAGGCAAATACAGGGCGGTAGAGCCAAATTTTGTGCTCAGAGCTACCTTCCTGGATGGGACTCCTGTCACCCTTTTCCGCCACCCTGCCCAGATCGAGATTCGCTATCAAGATGGTCAAGTCACCCAAGAGCATCGCCTGGTTGTGCGGCAGCGGTTTTCCTCCTCAACCCCCTGGATCTCTGTCCCCACGCGCCTCGACATCCAAAACAACATCGCGACGGTCTATGTCTCGCACTTTAGCGAGTTCGGCCTGGTGGAGTATACGGGTGAGGGAACAGTCATCCCACTGGCTCCCAAGATCGATGGGCAGTGCTACCCGGATCCCATGCCGAAGGAAACCTTCTATCAGACCGCCGTGGATGTTTCTTACCTGGGGGAGTTCATATGCCTGTCCTCGACCCCGGACGGGACTGGCTACCTGGTAACGGATGACTTTGCCGAATTGCATATTATCAACCCGGATGGCACAGACCATGGGCACTGGTGGGACTATCGCGATTTCCAACATGGCGGATTCAAGTCCATGCCCCCTCAGGATCTGACCGCAGAGTTCCAGACAGGGACAAATCATGTTACCCTTGAACTGGAGGATGTTCAGATTCCGTGCTACGGCTCGGACCCGTACTATCTCATCGTTTCGGATTCACCGATAGACCTCGTTCCCCCTGTGATCACCGATGTGTCAGACTGGCCAGACGGTGAAGGGGGATTTGTCGTCGAGGCTACAGTCACAGACAACGTCGCGGTGGCAACGGTAGATTTGTACTACAATGGCAATATCGTACCCATGGTCCCCATAGGCGGCGATAGATACCGCGCCGTTGTCAGGGGTGTTCTACATGGAACGAAGGTTAGTTACTACATCTTTGCCACCGACACATCAGGCAACGTGGCCTACTGGCCGACAAACGGCAACCCCGAGCAATTCCGGATCGCCTACACCAACTGGATGGGCAAGCATCCATACGATAAGCCGGTCTTGGAACCGGTCAGCAGTGGGTTAGGCCCGTTCTTCTACCAGAACGAGGACCTGACCGTGCCCGGTCGGGGTCTGGATTTTATCTTCACGCGCAGCTACTATTCGGTATTCCCCTATGAAGGGCCTCTCGGCCTGGGATGGACCCACAACTACAATATGTGGCTGGAAGAAAAGGACAATCCCCTGCTCCACGGGGTGCTGGTGCATTATCCAGATGGCCGCACGGCCAAGTTCACCGACACCGGCCATGGCTTTGAACCTCCGCCCGACCTTCACGATCTGTTAACACGCCAGGGCAGTGGGTATAAACTCCTGCGGCCAGATCAGACCGCCTACTATTTCAACTCAGAGGGACGCCTGGCACGCATCCAGGATCGCCATAGCAACACCCTCACGTTCGAATATACCGGCGGTGATCTGACCCGCATCGTGGACACGGTTGGGCGCACGTTCACACTGGAATACGAGGATGGCCGCATCGTCCGATTGACCGATCCCCTGGGCCGAACGCTCCGCTACAGCTATGATGATCAGGCTAATCTGCGCACCTTTACCGATGCCAGGGGCGGCGTCTGGCATTACGAATACAATGACGAGCACCAGATGACACGCATCAACGATCCGGAGGGTATCACCTTCCTGGTCAATGTGTACGATGATCGGGGACGGGTCATTGAGCAATACGATGCCTATCATAGCCGCTCTACCATCATCTACAACGGCGAGACCGAGCGGATCATCACAGATAACCTGGGAAACCGCCTGACACTTATCTATGACGACCAGCATCGCCTGGTGGAGGAACGAGATGCCTTGGGGAAGAGCATCTTTTACGAATACGACGAGGACTATAACCTGACCGCCCGGGTGGACAAGATGGGCCGCCGCTGGGAATACACCTACGACGACCGGGGCAATCAGCTCACGGAGAGCGGCCCCCTGAAGTGGCACCTGACCTACACCTACAACGACACCAACGACCGGACCAGCATGACCGACGCCCTGGACCGCACGACCACCTACGTCTGGGAGAACGGCAACCTGGTGCGCGTCGAACGGCCCGACGACACGGCCTTTGTCTATACCTACGACGGCCACGGCCAACGTCTCACCGCCACCGACCCCAACGGGCACACGACCCACTTCACCTACGACGAGTACGGCAATCTGAAAGAGGTGCGCTCGCCCCTGGGCCACATCACCCGCTACGACTATGACGGGGTGGGCCGGATGACGAGCATGACCGACAGCAACAACCACACCGCCCGGTTCGAGTACGATGGCAACGACAACATCACCCGCATCGTGGACCCACGCCAGCATGACACCCGGTTCGAGTACGACGGCAACGACTGCCTGGTAAAGATGGTGGACCGACGCGGCGGCGTCTGGACCTACGGGTATGACCGGAACCTGAAGCTGACCGCCGAGACCGACCCGGAAGGCCACCGGACCACCCACACCTACGACCAGATGTACAACCGCGTCAGCACCACCGACCCGCGCGGCTACACCACGACCTTCGGCTACGACGAGCTGTACCGCCTGGTCCGGGTCGAGGACGCCCTGGGCGGCGTCACCCGCTACGAATACGACCCCAACGACAACCTGACCAGGGTGATTGACGCCCTGGAACAGACAACCCGGCTGGAATATGATGAACTGAACCGCCTGGTGAAAGTGACCGATGCGCTGAACGGCGAGACCGAATACCACTACGACGCGGTGGGCCGCCTGGTGCGCCTGGTCAACCCGCGTGACGCCGAGACACACTACGCCTACGACGATGTGGACCAGTTGATCCGCGTCACCGACGCCTTGAACGGCGAGACCGACTATGACTACGACGACGCCGGCAACCTGATCGCCGTCACCGATGCCAACGAGCACACCACCCACTTCCGCTATGACGCCGACGACCGGCTGATCGAGCGGCGAGACCCGGCGGGCCACGTCACCGCCTACCAGCACGACGGCGTGGGCAACCTGGTCCGCCTGGTGGACGCCCGGAACAACCCAACGACCTTCGAGTACGACGAGAACGACAACCTGGTGCGCGTCACCGATGCGCTGGGCGGCCAGACAGTCTACACCTACGATGAGGAGGACGCCCGCACCTCCGTCACCGACCCGAACAACCACACGACCCGCTTCGGCTACAACCGGGATGGCCTGCTGGTGCAACTGACCGAGGCCGGCGACCAGGTATCCCGCTTTGAGTATGATGCGGCCCACAACCTGACCCGGCTGGTCAACGCCAAAGGGAACGCCACGGTCTTTGAGTACGACGAACTGAACCGGTTGATCGTCGGCACCGACCCGTTGGGCAACCCGACGGCCTATGAGTACGACCCATTGAGCCGCCTGATCGCCGTGACCGATGCCAACCAGATCGTCACACGCTACGAATATGACCCGCTGGACCGGCTGACAGCCGTGGTGCAAAATTACCGGCCCGGCCAGCCGTCCGACCACCAGACCAACGTCCGCACCGCATACACCTACGACCCGGTGGGCAACCTGCTGACCATCACCGATGCCAACGGGCATGCCACCAACTTCGAGTACGACCTGCTGGACCGGCTGATCCGCGAGGTCAACCCCATCGAGAGCACCTGGCGCTACGAGTACGACCCGGTGGGCAACCTGAAGCGCCGTATTGACGCCAACGGAGCCGTCACCGACTATACCTACGACGCCGACGACCTGCTGGTGGGCATCCATTATCCGGACAACAGCCAGGTGACCTTCGCCTACGACGAGACCCACAACCAGGTGACGATGACCGACGCGCTGGGCGTCACCCGCAACACCTACGACCCGCTCAACCGGCTGACCTCGTCCACCAACCACCTGGGGCAACGGGTGGGCTATGCCTACGACCCGGCCAGCAACCGCGTCGCCGTCACCTATCCCGACGGGCGCGTGGTCCGCACCGAGTATGACCCCACCAACTATCCGATCCGGGTCATTGACCCCGACGGCAACACCTTCACGGCGGATTACGACCCCACCCACAACGTCACCCGCATCCTCTACCCGAACCAGACGCGCGCGCTGATGACCTACGACGCCGCCGACCGGCTGCAGAGCGTGGTCAACGAGCAGGTGTCGAGCGGCGGCAAGATTGTCCCGATCAGCACCTTCGCCTACACCCTGGACCCGGTGGGCAACCGGACGCACTCGGACGAGTACTACAGTTGGCGCCAGCCGGAGACGCTGAGCCACGACTACACCTACGACCCGCTCTACCGGCTGACGCGCTCGCAGGACAGCGAGGGCCGCTTCACCGTCTACGCCTACGACGCCGTGGGCAACCGGCTGCAGATGAACTCCAACTACGACCCACTGCGCACGCCGACGGATGTGGATCCCTACACGGTGGACTACACCTACAACGCGGCCAACCAGCTGCTGACGACGAACCACAGCCTCTTTGGCGTGACGAACTACACCTATGACGCCAACGGCAACCGCATCCGTCGCCAGGGGCCGGACGTGTGGATCGGCAATCCCCACGACCAGTTGCGCACGGACTATACCTACGACTACGAGAACCGCCTCACCTGGGCCGGCAACTTCTTCGACTCCGGCAACGGCCGCTGGCAGGTGCGCGACGAGACCGCCATGCAGTACGACGGCTACGGCCGGCTCTTCCGCCGCACCCACGACCAGCACCAGGGCGGCGGCGGGCAAAAGTGGACCGAGTTCGTCTATGACGGCCTGGATCCCATCGCCGAGTACGTGGAGCCCAGCCCGCAGTACACCAACTACTACCGGGGCCTGGGGCGCATCCTGTCCCTGCACGACTTCAAGAGCCAGGGGAGTCCGCCCGGTACGGCATACTACTTCCACCACGACGGGCTGGGCAGCGTGAGCGCCATCACCAAGCACCGGGGACAGTCCGCCCACACCTACCGCTACTGGGACTATGGCATGGCCCTGGACAAGAACGACCGCGCCGCCGATTCCAGCAACTTCACCGACCCGCACAACCACTACACCTTCACCGGCCAGGAGTGGGAGGAGTACACCTGGCTCTACCACTTCTATGCGCGGGAGTATGACCCGGTGGTGGGGGTGTGGTTGCAGCAGGACCTGTATCGGGGGTTGCCATCTCAGCCGGCGACACTGCATCGGTACGGCTATGTTCAGAACAACCCAATCTTGTACGCTGACGAACACGGCTACGTCATCAATGTGGTGGCTGGTGCCATGGGACTTGTCATCGGAGGTGCCGTCAGCGGTGGTGTAAACGCTGCTGTTCAGCTCCTTACGACTGGTACAATAAATCGAAATGAAGTGATCGCAACTGCTGTTGGTGGAGCAGTAACGGGGGGTATCTGTGGGCTAACGATGGGGGGCTGCGTTCTGGTTGGCGGCAGCGTAGGTGGAATGGCTGAACAAGCTACCAGGAATGTACTGAACGGGGAGTCACCGCTACAGCTGAATCTGCTCGGTGGTGCCGTTGAAGGTGTCGTGACTACAGCCTTGGGGCAGGCTGTCGGTAAGCTAGTGTTTCCCACTCTGGTGCGCGGCAGATGGCCTAACCTTCTTACCCGGAGCTTCTTCGTGGGCAAGCATGCACAGCGAATGCTCTGGGAAGAGCTCTTGGGGAATGGGGTAGGGCTGGGAGTACAAGCCTTCTTCCGAGAAGCTCTGACCACTCAAAGTTCCTTACCCCAACTGAGCGGCCCAGAGGCCCGAAAGTCTCTGCTTGGCATCGATCTTGATAGTCCCGTCTACGAACCGTCGGCAAGCCTACGCCAGCCAAGCTTCTACGGACAGCGGTTTGGGATAAGATACGATGAGAATGGACGGCCGCATCACTATGTTGAATTCGATCTCCCCGATGGCGTGGATCCAACGGACACAAGCAAGTGGGAACTGAGCGGACCATTCTGGCTCTCTCACAACACGCTGTGGCCATATCAGCAGAATGGGAAATGGCAGACGGGCTTCAGTTGGCCTTCCGATTGGCCGGTACCAGCGCGACCCGACTGGTTTCGTCTCTATCGCCGCTAAATGGCTGAGTCCTGCGAGGGTGCTGAGCTCTCGCAGGACTAGCCATAGTGGGGGAAAAAGGCGATGGAGACTCCATCACAGTTTCCAACTTCTTGGCTCGTGCGGGCTGCTGCCTTTGTGACTGGTGCAGCGCTCCCCCTGTTGCTGGGGTCTTTGCTTGCATTGGCAGCCGATCCAGTTATGTACTGGCATACATCCAGCGCCGGCCTTCCCGCGGACGATGTGGAGGCGTTGGCGGCCGCGCCACTCTCCCCGGCCGTCCTCTACGCCGGCGCCTGGGGCCAGGGGGTCTATCGCAGCGTGGACCACGGCGCCACCTGGCAGCCGGCCAGCGCGGGCATCACCCTGCCCCTGTCGGTCCAGGGCGGGCTGGCGCCAGGTTTCCTGTGGATTTGACTGCCTGGCGCGTCGGGAGTATACTGGAGCCGATGGGATCCTGAGCCAAAGGACAGAGTGATGAGCGAATACCAGTTCACTGTGATCATCGAGCACCAGCCGGAAGGTGAGTATCTGGTCTCGGTTCCGGCCCTGCCAGGTTGTTACACCGAAGGACGTACTCTGGAAGAGGCCCGGCAGATGGCCGCCGACGCCATCCGCGCTTACTGCGCCAGCTTGATGAAACATGGCGAACCCATTCCTGTCGAAGCCGGAACAGAGCAGTTCATCGGCCGCCTGAATGTGGTCCTGGAACCGGCATAATGCCACGTCTGCCCACCGTCAAGCCCCGGCAGGTCATCCAGGCCCTGCAGCGGATCGGCTTTGAGGTTGATCACCAGACCGGCAGCCACGTTGTCCTTCTGCGCGTCAGCGACGGCCGCCGTGTGGTGGTCCCCTGGCATAACCGTGATCTGAGCCGGGGGTTGACCTTACGCCTCATCAGAAGCGCCGGCCTCGAGCAAGACGAGTTTGTCGAGTTGCTGACCTGCAAAAAGGAACTGTAAAGCCATGCGCTCCCGATTCAAGGTCGGTTCACCCCTGCAAGCCATCAGCCTGGGCCTGTCTGTCGCTATCCTGTGGCTGCTATTCATCCTTGTGGCGGCAGCAGCCGGTCCGGCCATCTACTGGCACGCCGCCAGCACCGGCCTGCCCTCAGACGTGGAGGCGCTGGCGGCTGCGCCCACCACCCTCTACGCCGGCACCTGGGGCGGGGGTGGGTAGTACAGCATCGGTCCAGACAGGTCGCCACCCGGCGATCCCACCCAGATCGCAACTTGATCGGGGACCAGAAATAGGGTACAATTCGCCAGGGTACGTCCACAGCGCACCAACAGCGGAGGGCATAGATATGGGGGTGAGCGTTGTCTTCCCTGATGAATTGCTGGTGGCTTCCAAAGAGGACCGGGAGCAATTCGCCCGGCGGGCCATGATCTGCACACTGGGAAGTTTGTACGAGCAGGGCAAGATTTCATCCGGCCTTGGCGCCCGGATCCTGGGCTGCGACCGCTGGGAGTTCTACCATCTGCTCTCCGAACATGGCTTCTCTGTAATAGACTATGCCCAAGACGAACAGGCGTACGAAGCCCGGACCAGCCACGAACTTGCAGAGAGGATCAGGTCCCGGTGAGGGCCATCGTCAACGCCACGCCGCTAATCGCCCTGGCCTCGTTGGAAAAGCTCGACCTCTTGCGACAGATGTTTGACGAGGTCCTGGTTCCCGCTGCCGTGTACAGCGAGGTAGTCGCTTGCGGAAGTGGACGGCCCGGTGCTGCTGCGATTGCCCAGGCCGATTGGCTCCAGGTGATAGCTCCCCAGGCAGTTCCCACCATCGAACCACTGCTGATGGGCTTGGGCGAAGGAGAGGTGCAGGTTTTGCTCCTGGCCCAGGAGCGCCGGCCAGATTGGGTGCTGATTGATGAACGGCAGGGCCGGCGTATAGCCAGGGCGATAGGATTGCCGGTAAAAGGGACCTTGGGCCTGCTCCTGGCAGCCGTGTTGGCCGGATTGTTGTCCAGGGATGAGGCGTTGGAGGATTTGCAACGGCTGCTGGCCAGGGGAGTCCGCATCAGTTCCCGATGGCAAATCTGGCTGCGAGAGGAACTAAACAAACTATGAACACCCGATCCCAAGCCGGTTCGCCTCTGCAAGCTGTCGGCCTTGGGGCGTCTGTCGGCATTCTGTGGCTGCTATTCCTGCTTGTGGCAGCGGCGGCCGGCCCTACGGTCTACTGGCACGCCACGGGCAGCGGCCTGCCCTCGGATGTGGAGACCCTGGCCGCCGCGCCGCTCTCGCCCGCCATCCTCTACGCCGGCGCCTGGGGCCAGGGGGTCTACCGCAGCGTGGACCACGGCGCCACCTGGCAGCCGGCCAGCACCGGCATCACCCTGCCCCTGTCGGTCCAGGGCGGGCTGGCCGTGAATCCCATCACCCCCACGGTCCTCTATGCGGGGGACTATTACGGCGGCGGGCTGTATCGCAGCACCAACGGCGGGGACTCGTGGAGCCTTGTCCTGCCGGGTGCGGCGGTGCGGGCCGTCGCCGTCCACCCGCTCACCCCCACCATCGTCCTGGTCGGGGACCGGGAGCAGGGGATCTATCGCAGCGCGGACGGCGGAGACACCTGGACGCCCATCTCGGCCACCCAGGGCCTCACTGACCTCCATGTGCGGGCGTTGGCCTTCGCCCCCGCCACGCCCAATGTGGTCTATGCCGGGGCGTCGCAGTTCCTCTTCCGCAGCACAGATGCCGGGCAGACCTGGACGGTCAGGGGGGTTCTATCCTCCACCGTCCAGGCCCTCGCCGTCCACCCGGTCACCTCCAGCCTGGTCTACGCCGGCACCTTCAACCACGGCCTGAGCCGCAGCACAGATTCCGGGGCCACCTGGAGCCAACTGACCAACGGCCTGCCGGCAGACGCCTGGGTCACCTCGCTGGCGATCCACCCCCTCACCCCCACCATCCTCTACGCCGGCACCTGGGATGGACAGGTCTACCGCACCACCGATAGCGGCGACTCGTGGGAGGGGTTGAGTTACCTGGGCTACGTCTACAGCGTGCTGATCCACCCGACCGCCCCCAGCGTCCTCTATGCCGCCACCTCCAACCACGGCGTCTTTCGCGGCAGCACGCTGGACCACCTGACCATAGACCCCATTGCCAGCCCGCAGCACGTCAACCGCCCTTTCCCCATCACCGTCACCGCCCGGGATGAGCTGGGCTTTCCCCTCACCGGGCCGTCGCAGGGGGAACTTGCGGCTCTGGCCGAGGCCGATCCGGCCCTGGCCCAGACCCTGGCCGCCGGCGGCTTTGACGGCACCGCGGCGCTCACCGACACCACCGGCACCATCCGGCCGCAGGAGATCCTTTTTTGCGATGGCGTGGCCACCGGGGAGGTGGCGATCGCCGTGCCGGTAGATTCGGGGGTCATCACGGCCACCGTACCCGGCGGCCCAACGGCAACCAGCAACCCCTTTGACGTTACCCTGTTTCGGGTGTACCTGCCGGTGGTGAGGCGCAGCCTGCTCAGCCGGTAGGGGGGCGCGCAGCCTGCTCCTACTCGAACACCACCACTTCCTTGCCGTGCAGCTTGTCCAGCACCCGGCCGGCAATCAATTCCAGATGGCTGTTGACCGCCACAAAGTTCAGATGGTCGGTCGGCACGGTCAGCACCGGGCAGAGGGCAAACCCCTCCACCCAGGCGTCGTACAGCTCGTTGAGCCGCGTCAAATAGTCCACCGGGATCTCTTGCTCATAGTCCCGGCCCCGCTGCCGGATCCGCTCCTGCAACACCGGCACCGATGCCTGGAGATAGATCACCAGGTCGGGCGGCGGCAAAATGGTGATGACCGTCTGGTACAGATCCCAGTAGCTGCGCCAGTCGCGCTCATCCATATGCCCCTGGAGATAGAGGTTGCGGGCGAAAATCTCGGCATCCTCGTACACCGTGCGGTCCTGGACCACCGTTCCCGGCCGCTCGATGATCTGCCGGTGGTGGCTCAGCCGCCGCGACAGGAAATAGATCTGCGAGTGAAAGCTCCAGGTGCGCATGTCCCGGTAAAAGTCGGGCAGGTAGGGATTGTCCTCCACCGCTTCGTAAAACGGCTCCCAGCACAGGTACTCGCTCAGCAGGCGGGTCAGCGTAGATTTCCCCACCCCTACGTTGCCGGCCACGGCGATAAACTTTTTCATCCTCCCCCTCCCTGGCGGGGCCGACCGGCGGCGATGAAGGTCAATTCGGTGCCCAGATAGAGCCGATCCCCCCAGCCGGTCTTGATCGGCACCTCTCGATCCTCACGCACCATTTCGATCTCCACCTGGGCCGCGCCGGCCTGCCGGGCTCGGGCTGCCAGCCAGGGGGGGACCTGCTCCCGGGCGCAGGCCACCGCCTCCTCCACATCGCTCAGGTCCCGCACCTCCTCCGGCAGGTGAAGGCGCACCGCCACGCCCCCCTCCAACGGCGTAATGAGCACCCGGTGGCGCAGGACCACGCCGCCGGCCACCGCCCCCACCGCATTGGCCACCTCGGCGTGCGGCGGGATGATCAGGCGGGTGTGCAACTGCCCGGCGACGCGGGGCATGTAGGCCGCCACCGGCGCCCCGATGGCCACCACCGGATGCCGGAGCGTCAGCGCACAGGCCAGGCCCTCCTCGTGGCCGCCCCTCAAGGCCCGCTCCACCAGCAGGGCGGCCGTGGGCTCGGCTTCCCAGGTGGGCAGGCGAGCCTCGTCGGCCAGGACCTTGCTGACCAGGGCCATCGCTGCCCGGTCTGAGACCCCCTCCACCGCCTGGCGACAGAGATCGGCAGCGGCGCACCCCCCCTCCGCCGCCAGGATCTGCGCCCCCAGCGCGGCCGCCTCGGCATCCCACAGGTCCAGGCGGCCCAGGGCGTGCAGGGCATCGGTCGGGGTGAATCCGGCGCGCAGCACCAACCGCCCGGCAACCAGCGACTCGATGCGGCGCAACCTCAGCGCCCCGGAGCGGCCCTGGCGCACCAACGCCGCCAGCGACACCGGGCCGTGGGCCAGCCGCTCCAGGATGGCCGCTTCCTCCTCCTCCGGCGGGTGGGTGGGGGGGCGGCGCAGCAACAGGAACTGGGCCGCCACGTCGTCGCGGGGCGGCGCTGCCGCCTGGCTGCGCAGTTCGGTCAGGACCTCCGGGTGCTGGGTGGCCAGCAGGCTGAGGGGCACCACCCGTTGCGGCCCGATGGTCAGCCGCCGGTTCCCATCCAGACGGACATGGCTGTCGCCACCCAGGCCCACCGTGTGGACATCCACCGCCTCCACCATCGTCCGCCAGCGGCCCACCTGCGCCCCTTCGGGGTTGAGCCGGGGACGCCCATCGCGCAGGGCTGCGATGTCGGTCGTCGTGCCGCCGATATCCACCACCCAGAGGGGACCGTTGGCCGGGGCGGCCCCGGCCTGGCCGGCCAGGTACCAGCCGCCCACCGCACTGGCTGCCGGGCCGGAGAGGATCGTCTCGATGGGCCGTTGCATGGCCCATTCGGCCCGCACCAGCGAGCCATCGCCCCGGACCACCATCAACGGCGCATGGATGCCCCGTTCGAGCAGGGCGTGGCGCAGGGTGGCGATCAAGTCGCGCAGGAGCGGCACCAGCCGGGCATTCAGCGCCACCGTCGTCGCCCGCCGCACCGAGTTGAGGTGTGTCGTCAGCTCGTGGCCACAGGTGACCGGCAGCCCCGTCAGCCCTTCGATGATCGCCCTGGCCCGCAGTTCGTGGGCCGGGTTGCGCACGCTGAAATAGCCCGATACGGCAAAGGCTTCCACCCGGCCACGCCGGGCCCCAACCGCCTGCCGCAGAGCGACTTCATCCAGCGGCGCCACCTCGTCGCCGTGGACATCGTGCCCACCGGCCACATAGACCACGTCGTCGGTGACCAGTTCGCGGGCCAGACCGTACTGCCGGATGAGTTCCGGGTCATATCCAATCAGGATCAGACACACCGGGCTGCCCTGCCCCTCGACAATGGCGTTGGTCGCCAGCGTGGTAGACAGGCCCACCAGGTCCACCTCGCCGGGGGTGGGGGCCGCCGGCCGCCGGAAGACGGCATCCATCGCCTCACCGATGCCGATAGACAGGTCCCGGCGCGTGGTCAGCGCCTTGGCCGCCCCTATCACCCGGCCGGTGCCATAGTCCACCAGGGCCGCGTCGGTGTAGGTGCCGCCGGTGTCAATGCCCAGCGCCACGGTCATGGCCGCCCTCCCGGCTGCCCGGCAGAGGCGGGTTTTTCGCCGGTCAGGCCCTCACCCCACCCCTTGCCCCTCCCTTCTCCCCCCAGGTGGGAGAGAGGAAGGGGGTTCTGGCCGGCATCCTCCCGCCGCCGCCAGCAGGTGTCTTGCAGGGCGCAGTATCGGCACAGCGAACCCACATGCCTGGCCTGATAGCCCGGCCCCAGGCCGATGAGCACCGAGACCGACTTGTGGGGCACCAGGACGCAATATTCGTTGAGGTGCACGCCGATCTCCGCCAGGGGCAGCAGGGCGCACAGCTCCCGCTGACCCTGCACCGGCCAGCCAACCAGCGAGCCGGGGCTGAGCGCCGGGCTCACCCCCCACCCCTGCGCCGCGGCGGCCTCCTCGGCCAGGCAGCGGATCGCCTCGCCCACGGCCCCCAGCGCCAGGACCCCGACATTATCCAGCAGGTACGACTGGAGCCCCTGGCCGGCGGCCTGCAGTTCGTGGACCCGCCGCTCCAACGCCGGGCCGATGGTCATCACACTCACCAGCACCTGCACGGCAGGGATCAACAGGTCGGCGTGGGGGCCGACCTGCAGGATCGCCTCTGCGCCGGAGGGATAGGCCAGAGCCACCCGCTCGCCCTCCACGGCCCGCAGTTCGAACCGGTCGTACAGGGCCATCGGCTGCCACAGGGTTTGCCCCAGGGCGATGGCGGCCTCGGCGGCGCGGAGCAGTTCGGGCCGGGGCGCAGCCACCACCGCTTCCGGGTTCAAGACAATCGGGATGTCGCGTAGAATCGGCATCGGTCGCGCGTCCGATCCTCCTCGTCGGTCTGACAAACGTCAGCGGCATTGTACCACGCTTTTCCGCCAGCCAGAAATGTCCAGTTGCCCAAATCCGGCCCCTGGGTGTATAATCGGCAGGGTGGATTTGCGAGCCGCCCAATCTGGGGAAAGGGATCCTTCTTTGAAGCCAGAGCTAAAAGTGCAACAGACCCCGACCCGGCGACCCCGGCTGACGGTTGTCGCCGTGGCGTTGTCGGCCATGCTCCTCCTCCTCTTTCTCGAACTCCCCCCGTCGAGCCTGCTGGGCAAGGCCGACCTGGTGGGCTATGGCATCTGCCACCGCATCCCGGAACGCTCCTTTTTTCTGAACGGGCGGCAGTTGCCCCTCTGCGCCCGCTGTACCGGCACCTTCCTGGGCGCGGTGGTGGGCCTGGTGGCCCTGTTGTTGCGGCGGCGGGGCCGGGCCTATGCCCTGCCGCCGGTTCCCGTCCTGGGGGTCTTGATCGCCTTCACCGGCTTCTGGGCATTCGACGGGCTGAATTCGTACCTGACCCTGTTCCCCGGCGCCCCCCACCTCTACGAGCCGCAGAACTGGCTACGCCTGACCACGGGGCTGCTCAACGGGCTGACGCTCCTCAGCCTGGCCTTTCCTATCTTTAACTTTACCGTGTGGCGCGAGCCAACCCCGGAGCAGGTCATCAAAAATGTCGGGGAACTGGTGGCCATCCTGCCGGTATTCGCCCTGCTCATCGTGGCGATCCAGGCCGAGATCGGCTTCCTGCTCTATCCGGTCGCCCTCCTCAGCAGCCTGGGGGTGCTGCTGCTGCTGACCCTCATCAACGGGATGATCGCCGCCGTGGTGCTCCGCCGGGAGGGAATGGCCGGGACCCTGTGGCAGGCCCTGCCCTCCCTCACCGTCGGGGCCGGGCTGGCCATCCTGGAGGTCATGGCTATGGCCCTGGTGCGGGCCTATCTGACCATCGCGTTGGACCTGCCGTTCTGATTCTCCTCGTCGGCCGGGTGACGGGCAGCCGTGAGCACGGCGCGGAAGAGGCGGGCCGGGCTCTCGCGGATCCAGGCAAAGGCCAGCAGCGCATCAACCAGGGTAAAGACCAGCACGTAGGCCCGCCGGCCCAGGACAAAGACGGCGAACTGATCCAGGGTTATCCCTCCCAGGCTCAAGACCGCCCCCCAGCCCCCTTCCAGAAAGCCGAGCGACCCTGGAGTCACCGAAAACACCAGGGTCAACTGGGTGACACACACCCCCATCAACAGCAGATGCCAGGGGATGTCCAGGCGTAGCGCCTGGGAGATGTAGTAGAGCCGGGCCGCCAGAAGGCCATACATGACCAGCGTCAGCAAAAAAGCCTGCACCGCCGGGCGGTTGGGCAGAAAGGTCTCGCCGGCCAGGCGGTCCAGTTGCTGCGGCAGACGGCGCACCAGCTTGCGGCCGATCACCGGTACGTGGGTCAGCGGCCGCGCCAGGCGCGACGCCACCCGCCCCACCAGGCGGATCGCCCGCTCATATTGCCAGCCGAGCAGCACAGCCCCGACCGCCACCAGCCCCCCCATCACCCCCAGGGCCGGCGCCAGGTCGAGCCAGCCGACGAGATAAAAGGCCACGGGGACCACCAGGAGCAGGGCCAACAGAAGGTCAAACAGCTTGTCGAGCAAGACCGACAGCAGTGCCCGGCGCACCGAAACCCCCCGCGACAGGCTGAGGGCCGCCGGCCGCCCCCCCAACATCCCCACACTGACAGGCACCACCTGGCCGGTGACCATGCCGATCATGTGGTAGGTAAAATAGTAGCGGTACGGACATCTGTCCGCAGCGCCCATGACCCGGGTGGTGATAAGGGCCCACCGGCAGGCAGCGACCAGGTTCCACAACAGCGTCATGGCAAAGGCAGCCAGAACGTACCGCCAGTCGCCCCCCAGGATCTGCCGCCAGGCCTCGACGCCCCCCAGGTAGAGGATCAGAACCAGGACCAGCAGGCCCGCCAGATTGATGCCCCACGACAGGACCCGGTTGCGCTTTGCTTGGGTGTGTTCAACGCTCATCGTCCGAGTTGTCAGCCTCCCCATCTATCCTCATCGGCCAAAGCCAGGCCCGGGCGCGACGCCCCTGCCACGCGATTGGGGCCGGGGAAACCCCTCCCCAACCCCAGGCTGCTCGCCGGGGTGCGTCGCCCCGCAACTTTCCATCTGCCGAGTATACCACAGAAAGCCCCATCGCGCACACCGCCCATCGGGCCTGGCTCAAATTGACAGCCTGGAACATTTGTGCTATCCTGATGATCGGCAACGAGAGGACAGGAGGGAGAGATGAAAGAGGATGGGCGGTTTCGAGCGTTGGAAACGACCCTGGCCACGATTCAAAAGCGGTATGGCGAGGGGGCTATCATGCGTCTGGGGCAGGCCGACCACCTCCAGGTCGAGGTCATCCCCACCGGCTCCCTGGCCCTCGACCTGGCCCTGGGCGTGGG
>DAOTXL010000054.1:0-18407 GCA_034435455.1 Anaerolineae bacterium | reverse complement strand
CTACCCCAGACCCCACCGCCAACTGGACCGTGACCCCTTCCCCCCTGCCGCCCACCGACACACCCCCGCCCACCCTGACCCCCACCCGCACCCCCTTGCCTGTGGCCCGGATCGTCAGCACGTCGGCAGCCAGGTCGGTGCCCCCCCGGGAGCGCCCCGCCGGGCAGAACGGATCGCCGGCAAGGGTGCTGCTCTATGTCGGGGCAGGTGCCCTGGCCGGAGCGGCTCTGCTGGCCGGGTTGGCCCTGTGGTTATGGCTGTATGGCCGCAAAGCGGCCCAGAGTCCGAAACAGTGAGGGTTTCCATGGTTTCCAGATGGATTCGATTCGTGCATTGGGTGGTCGGGGTGGCGCTGCTGGTGGGCTGTGGGACGGTTACCCCCACGCCGGAGACCTACACCTCCCCCCTGGCCGCACCCTCCTCATCGGTCGCGGTTTCTCCGCTGCCCACAGACACCGCCGTTCCTACGCCAACGCCCTCCCCTACGCCTGCTCCCAGCCCCACGCCGGCGCCGCAGCCGATCCAACTGGTGGTGCTGCACACCAACGAC
Organism: Anaerolineae bacterium; assembly: GCA_034435455.1. Lineage (GTDB taxonomy): Bacteria > Chloroflexota > Anaerolineae > JAAYZQ01 > JAAYZQ01 > DAOTXL01. Next base: position 17,857 of record DAOTXL010000054.1, on the reverse strand, counting down.
AATTGGGGCGAAACCGAACCCTGTGGCTGAGGAGCCAGTGCGACCGGCGGGTTCCGCCGGCGGGCAACCTACATCAATCAGCAGCGGCAGAACCACAGCTACGTCTTGCTGTTGGACACCGGCGATGCGCTGATCGGCGGGGGGGTTCTCGGCGAGAAAACCCGCGGCCAGGCCATCGTCGCCGGCATGAACCTGATGGCCTACGATGCTATGGCCCTGGGTCCCAAAGAGCTGTCGCTGGGGCCGAACCTCCTTCGCCAACGGATGGAGGAGGCCGAATTCCCGATCCTCTCGGCCAACGTGGTGGTGAGTGGCACCCAGGAGCTGATCGCCCAACCTTACGTCATCCTGGAGGTCGGCGGCCATCACCTGGGGATCATCGGCTTGACGCGGGTCCCAGACAGGTCCCCGGCCGGTTTTCAGGTGCTCGACCCGCAGCGGGCGGTGGCCCGCTACCTGCCTGAGGTCGCCGGGTGGGCCGATGTGATCATCATCCTGACCAACATGACCTATCAGACGGCGCTGACACTGGCCGGCGCCGTGCCGGGCATTGACCTGGTGGTCGCCGCCTTGCCGGATAAACTCCCCGGTCAGGTGACCACAGCGCCGGGTACCGGGACGATGGTCGTTGTGGCCGAGCAACCGGTCGCCAGGCATACCGGCCGGCAGGTGGGCCGCCTGGTGGTGACGGTCGGAGCGGACGGGACGTTGAGTGAACCCTCATGGAAGGTCGAGCCGATGACCGGGCAGATCGCCGACGACCCGGCGATGAAAGCGCTGTTGAGCAGATATCAGTAGCCGGCGGCCCACGCCCCTGCCGATCGGATCGCTCCGCCATTTGCAAGGGATCGCTGTTGCTATCGGATGCCCGGTCCTCAACCGCCAACCCGCCGATTCTGGGAGGAAAGGAGCCTGGCCCATGAAAATCTTTGTCCCCGGTCGTGTCTGCCTGTTCGGTGAACATTCCGACTGGGCCGGCGGGTATCGCCGCATCAACTCCGAGATCGAAAAGGGCTACACCCTGCTCACCGGCACCGATCAGGGCATCTATGCCGAGGTCGAGCCCCATCCCACCTCTCTGGTCCTTACCTCTATCACGCCGGAGGGGGAGCGGCGTGGCCCCTACGAAATCCCGATGGAGCCCAGGGCGCTTTTGGAGGAGGCCCAGCAGGGCGGCTTTTGGAGTTACATCGCCGGCGTTGCCTACCAGGTTCTCACCAACTATCACGTGCGGGGCCTGGTGATTGACAACTACAAGACCGATCTGCCGATGAAAAAGGGGCTTTCCTCGAGCGCCGCCATCTGCGTCTTGACCGCCCGCGCCTTCAATCGCATCTACGATCTCAAACTGACCACACGCGGTGAGATGGAACTGGCCTACCAGGGCGAGATCACCACCCCCTCGCGTTGTGGGCGGATGGACCAGGGGTGTGCCTTTGGCAACCGCCCCATTCTGATGACCTATGACGGCGACCGCCTGGAGGTCACCGAACTGCGCGTGCCGCGCGACCTCTATCTGGTCATCGTAGATCTGAACGCTCAGAAAGACACGATGGAGATCCTGGCCCGCCTCAACCGGGCCTACCCCTTTGCCGACAACGAGATCGAGCGCGGGGTCCAGGAACTGCTGGGGCCGATCAACAAACGGATCGTACACCAGGCCGTTGAGGCGTTGCAGGCCGGCGATGCGGAGCGGCTCGGCACCCTCATGGGCGAGGCGCAGGCGTTCTTTGACCGCTACGCCACCCCCGCCTGCCCGGAGGAACTCACCGCGCCGGTGTTGCACCGCGTGCTCAACTACAAGCCGCTCACGCCCCACATCTGGGGCGGGAAGGGCGTCGGCTCGCAGGGCGATGGCAGCGCCCAGTTCATCGCCCGCAGCCAGGCCGATCAACAGGCGGTCATGGAGATTATCGAGCGCGACCTGGGGATGTCATGCCTGCCTCTCACCCTGCACGTTGGGCAAAAGGTGCGCAAGGCCGTTATCCCGGCTGCCGGCTTTGGCACCCGCCTCTTCCCTGCCTCCAAGGCGACCAAGAAGGAACTGTTCCCCATCATAGACCGCGATGGTGTCGCCAAGCCCGCCATCCTGTTGATCGTCGAGGAGGCGCTGGAAGCCGGCATAGATGAGGTCGTCCTCATCGTTCAGGAGCACGACCTGGAGGCTTTTCGTTCCTTCTTTAACGTGCAGGTCTCGATCGAGAACTATAACAAACTGTCCCGCCGGTTCCAGGAATATGCCCGGCGCATCCTGGAGATCGGACGGCATGTCCGCCTGGTCGTCCAGCCGATGCAGGAAGGCTTTGGGCATGCCGTTTACTGCGCGCGCGAGGCGGTGAGCAATGAGCCGTTCCTGCTGATGCTGGGCGATCACATTTATCGCTCGGATAGCGGCCAATCGTGTGCCCAACAGTTGATCGAGGCGTACAACACCCACGGCGTCAGCGTGCTGGGGTTACGCCGCACGCCCGAATCGCAGATCGCCAACTTTGGCACGGTGACCGGCATCTGGCTTCAAGAGGGCCGCCTGCTGAGCATCACCGAGTTTGCCGAAAAGCCCACACTGGACTATGCCCGCACCAGCCTCCGCATTGCCGGGATGCCGGAGGACGAATACCTGACTGTATTCGGGCAGTACATCATCAAACCGCAGATTTTCGACTACCTGGAAGAGCACATCAGGAATAATGTGCGGGAGCGGGGCGAGTTCCAGTTGACCTCGGCGCTGGACCGGCTGCGACAGGAGGATGGCTTCCTGGGGTTGATGGTTGACGGGCAACGCTACGACATCGGGCTACCGGAGTATTATCTGGAGACGCTCAAAGCCTTTTCGCAGCCGTAACGCGATGCAGGGGATGGTCCCCCGTAGCTCTCTCTGGACCACGAAGGACACCAGGGACACGAATAAGGTGCGGCGCGCCTCTCACCCCCCGGCTGCCTGGAGCAGCTCTCGCGCCAGTTCGTTGTGCCGGGCGATCAGGGCCGGCAGGTCCACGCCCAGGAGCCGGCCCCCTTCCACCACCCCCCGGCCATTGATGACCGACAGGTCCACGGTGGGGGGGGCGCAAAAGAGCAACGCGGCCTGCGGATCGGCCTGGGCGCCGGCAAAGGCCAGGCGGTCCAGCCGGACTCCGATGAAATCGGCAGCCAGGCCGGGGGCCAACGCGCCGATATCGTCCCGGCCCAGCACCGCGGCCCCGCCCCGCGTCCCCAGCCACAGCGCCTCCTCGGCGCTCATCGCCGAGGCTCCCAGCCTGACCCGCTGCAAAAGCATGGCCTGACGCGCCTCGGCCAGCAGGTGGCCGCTGTCGTTGCTGGCGCTGCCATCCACGGCCAGCCCCACCTTTACCCCGGCGTCCACCATCGCCCGCACCGGAGCGATGCCCGATCCCAGGCGCATGTTGGAGGTGGGGCAATGGGCCACGCCGGTGCCGGTAGCGGCCAGCAGCGCGATCTCGGCCTCGTTCAGGTGGACGCAGTGCGCCCACCACACATCCGGCCCCACCCAATCGAGCTGGCGCATCAGCTCCACGGGTCGCACCCCAAACTTGCGCCGGCAGTACTGTTCCTCGTCCAAGGTCTCGGCCACATGGGTGTGGAGGGTGAGCTGCCGCTCTCGGGCAAAGGCCGCCGAGGCGCGCATCAACTCGGGCGTGACCGAGAAGGGCGAGCAGGGGGCGATGACCAGGCGACACATCGAATAGGGGGCCGGGTCGTGGAACCGCTCAAAGGCCCGGCGGCAGTCGGCCAGGATGGCCTCTTCCTCCTCGACGACCGCATCGGGGGGCAGCCCTCCCCTGGACCGGCCCAACGACATGCTCCCCCGGCCGGGGTGAAAGCGCACGCCGAGCTCCTGCGCCGCGTGGATTTCGTCGTCAATGCGGCTGTTGTTGGGATACAGGTACAGATGATCGGCGGTGGTGGTGCAGCCGGAGAGCACCAGTTCGCTGAGGGCGATCAGGGTGCTGACATACACCGCCTCGCCCGTCAGCCCGGCCCAGATGGGGTACAGGGTCCGCAGCCAATCGAACAGTTCCGCGTCCTGGGCGGCGGGCAGCGCCCGGGTCAGGCTCTGGTACAGGTGGTGATGGGTGTTGACCAGCCCCGGCAGCACGACCATGCCCTGGGCATCGAGCACCCGGTCGGCGGTGGGGGGCAGCTCTGCCGTCGGCCCGACCTGGCGGATGACGTTATCCTCAACGTACAGTCCGCCATCGGGGATGCGGCGGCGGGCGTCGTCCATGGTGATCAACAGGGTCGCGTTTTTCAGTAGCAGGGTGGACATTTTTCACCTGACCCCTATGCGGGTGCTGTCGGAGCGGCTCCACACTTCCGGTTCGTACATCGGATAGACCTGCGTCGGCAGGGCGGTGAACTCACCGGTGGCCGTGACGCGCATCAGATAGGTGAGGGTGCGTTGTCCCGGCTCCAGGTGGGTGATAAAGAAGGTAACCCGCTCGTCGCGCACCTGTTTACGGTTGTAGCCGTATGTCTCCCAGAAATAGACCGGCTCCTCGTAGGAGGCCGCCACATGGCTGGTGGTGCCCAGCCGCTCGTTGAGCGCCTCGAACCCGGCAGGCAGGGGATCGTCCACTACGACATACCAGCTCTCCTCCGGCACGTCGAGTGTCAGGCGCACCTGTACCAGGTCGCCACGGTGGAATTCGGTCGCCGGTTCCTGGCTGCCATGCCGGAAATAGGCGCGCCGCACGCCGATGCTCCGCGTCGAGGTCTGCAGGGCAGGGATGGCGCCCTGGCCAGGAGCGCGCCAGGCGTTCAGCGTCACGGCGTAATACAGCCGGCCCTGCGGCTCCTCGCCGGGCGCGCCCAGCACCAGCCGCAGATGGTTTTCGCCCGGCACCAGGGCTGCTAATGGCACGGTCAACGTCTGCCCGGCCTCGGCCTGTTCCAACCGGCCCTCTTGCCATAGCCGGTCATTGACATAAACCTGATAACCGGCGCTGCCGGCCAGCTCGCGGATGGCGAGCAGGTAGTCGCTCAGGGCCAGGATGGCAAAGCTGGTCCTTTGCGTATCGCCCCACCCCTGCCCCGCGCGCCGGCCCATCAGCCAGCGGACCGCTTTGGGCAACATGGGGCTTCCCGGGTCCAGCCGGGCCAGGGCGTCGGCGACCATGGCCGTGGTCCGTATCGTGGAGCCCATCACCTTGTGGCTGTAGAGGGTGTTGTCCCCTTTGTCCGACCAGTAGGCGGTGGTGGCGTCCTGGATGGCGGCTTCGCGCAGGTTGTCCAGCAGGGTGTTGGCCGTCGTCGGGTCGCCGGCCTCATCCAGGGCGATGGCCAGTGCTGCCTGGGAAAACAGGTCCAGCTTCAGGGCCTCGGTCAGGGTCAGGGTGACGGAGAAGGGCCGGGCGGCCATGGCCAGGACGTAGGCTCCGTAGGCCTGGAGACCGGGGTCGGCCTTGGGCAGCAGGGCCCGCAGTGCGTCGGCTCCGCGCTGCATCACCCCGTCGTCCACATCGAACCCGGCCTGCCTGGTCATGGCCAGGCCCAGGAGCACGTAGGCCGTCTGGTGGGCGTCGGTGCGGTCGTCGTACCACCAGCCCCAACCGCCATCGTTGTGCTGAAAGCCATACAGCTTTTGCAGGCCCAGGTCTACCATCGGCGGAAGGTCTGCCTCCAGAAGCTCACTGTGGAGGCCAAGCTTGCGGAACGCCTGGGCCACCATCGCATTGGGGAGCACACGGCTCATCGTCTGTTCCACTCAACCAAAGGGGTAATCAATCAGGTATTCCAGGCCTTGCAGCAGGCCGGGGGCAACCGTCGGGGCCAGATGGATCTCCACGCGGCTGAGGCCCTCCATGACATCGGCCGGCAGGGTGATGGTAACCGTCCCGCCGGGCCGCGAGGGGGTCAGGTCCCCGGCCCAGGTGGCCACCTCGGAGATGGCCCGCGGGTAGACCGGCAGGGGGAGCTCCACCGCATCGCGGCCGGCCAGCCGGGCACCCCGGTAGGTGGCTGTAGCCCGGACGGTGACCTGTGCCTGTCCCGGCTCCTCTGCCGTCACCGGCCAGCCCACCGAGGCCGATCCGCCCGCCGGCACGTGTACCACCTGCTTTTGGAGGTTGGGCGCTAAGAGTCGGAGGGCGGAGAGGTTCAGTTCCATGGTGGCCGAGACCGGTTGGGCGGTAAAGTTGTGGACCGTCGCCGTCAGAGTGATGGCGTCGCCCTGGACCAGGAAGCGGGGCAGGGCGGGGCGGAGGATGATCTCCTGGCTCACCACCAGGCGGGCCGTGGCCTGGCCGACCCGGGTGTCGGTGGTCACGGCACGGGCCAGCGCCCGCCACTCGGTCAGATTGTCGGGCAGTTGGAAGGTAATGGTTGCTTCGCCGTTCTCGTCGGTGACGACTGTCGGCGCCCAATGGGCGGTGTCGAGGAAGGTGCGGCGGGGGGCACTGCCCCCTTCGCCGCCGCCCCCCCCCATGCCACCCTGGGGGATCAGCCAGCGCGTCGGCCGCAGCGAGTCAAAGGTATCCACCAGGTTGGGCCGGGGCGCGTAAAAGACCTCGAAAGGGTCGCCGGACCTCTCTTCGGCCAGGGCGTAAATAGCTTCATCCACCACCGCCAGGCTGACCTCGGCCACGGCCGGCTGCCCCGCCTGGTCGGTAACGCGCACGTGGAAGGTGACCGGGTCGCCGGGCCGGCAGGTCTGGCTGTCGGTGGTCAGGGTTACGGTCAACTGTCGGTCGGCCAGGGGCACCAGGAGCTGGGTGCCGGCGGTGTGCAGTTGGGCTTCGGGCTGGGTCTGCCCGTATCCCCACCCCTCGTCGCCGGCAATCGGCGGGCCGAACCGGCTGACCATGACATAGATGTTGGGCGCATAGTCGGCGAGGACCGGCACGGTGATCAGGTTGGTACCGGAAAGGAGGGTGACCGGCCTGGCGCCGTGGGTTTCCCCCCGCTCGAAGGTGAGCAGCGCCGGGCCGGCACCCTGGGCATAGACCATCAGTCGCGCTACATCGCCGACGGCATAGGTCTCGCGGTCGGCGCTGACTGCCAGGGTCGGCTCCGTGCCCGACTGCCCCCTGTACCAGGGGGCCTGGCCGCCGGGATCGTAAACCCACAGCCACTCCTCGGCCAGCATCTGGCGCCCCCCCTCGTCGGTGCCCTGCACGGCCAGGTGATACCAGCCCTGTTCGGTCAGTCTCAAGGAAAAGCCGGCGTTTCCGGCGTCATCGGTGGTCGCCTCGGTGCGAGCCACTTCCCGTTCGTCCCACCCCAACACCCGAGCGGTCAGCTCAGCCCCGGCCACCGGCCTGTTATCGCGGTCGCGCACGGTGGCGGTGAAGGCGATCTCCTCGTTCGGCTCGTAGCCGTGCTGCTCCAGCAGCAGGCTGATGCCCTGGGAGGTTCGCTGCACGACGACGGTCTGGTAGCTGCTGACGCTCTGGCCCGACTCGTCGGCGACGGTGGCCTCCACGGCCAGCACAGCGCGGCGGCCCCCGCTCTGGAACAGGTCGGCGGTCGGCACGACAATCTGCCAGCGGCCCTGAGCATCGGTCTGCCCTTGCCTCTCCAGGATGGGGTAGCCCAGGTAAGGTCTTTCCTCATCGTCGTAGGGGGAATCCTCATCGAAATTGGCATAGACAACCAGAGATGCGTTGGCCCCGGCGACCGGTTGGCCGAAATAGTAGGCGGCCTCCACCGTCACGCTGATCCTCTCGCCCGCCACGCAGGCTTTTTGCGGGATGTGGACCGTGACCTCATATTCCGGTTTGCGGTATTCCTCCACCTGGAGCGGCCGGCGGGTGAGAGTACCTTCTACCTCGGTCTCCAGGTGCCAGGTCCCCAGCATCGTCTCATCGGCCAGATGGAACGCACCGTGGACCGTGCCGAACTGCGTGGGGGTGAGCACCTGGGTGGCAACCACATTGTCGCGGGCGTCGCGCAGCCGGAGGGTGACCGGCAGATCGGGTGCGGGCAGGGTATAGCTCACATCGTCATCGGCGCGGACGAAATCTTTGAAATAGATGGTCTGGCCGGGGCGGTAGATCGGCCGGTCGGTGTAGGAGTAGGCGGTATACAGCGGGCGGCTGGCCGGCTGGGTCCACCACCCCCACCAGCCCGCCTGGCTCCATTCGTTGCTGAAGCCGCAGGTGGTCACATCGCCATCCCGGTCCGACAGAGCCAGCAGGGGGCCGGGATCGCCCGGCACCTCAAGGGTCAGCAGGCCGTCGGCATCGGTCTGGCCTTCGGCCAGGAAGGTGCCATCGCGGTCATAGAGGCGCAGCGTGGCGCTGACCACCGGGGAGCCGCTGCTCAGTTCGATGTCCCAGGCGACGACCTGGGCCTGCGCCCGGCTGCCCGTCCCGGCCAGCGTCCGCTTGAGCATCAGGGCGTGGCGGGTGAGGACGACGAGAAGCTGGCCCTGCACCTCCGCGGGCGGTTCGGCGGACAGGATGTAGAGGCCGGGGGGCACGTCAGCGGGGATGTGGGCTTGGGCTGCCTGCCAGTTCTCGTAATAGTAGCTTTGCCTTTCCAACGGCGTCGGCGCCTCATACCACTGCACCGTCGGCGTCAGGCTGGTTGTGTCCACGATCTGCGGCTCCTGAGGGCCGATGCCCCGGAAGCCGGAGCTGTACAGGTCCAGGAATTGGGGGGGGGTAATGGGGTAGAGGCGAAAATCGGCCAGGTCGGCGCCGCGGGTGAGGAACTGGAAAGCCCGCTCGCCGGCGGCATCCACCACCTGGATGTTGGGGCCTTCGCCGAACTGGACCTCGGCCACGCCGGTGGTGAAGTGCAGCGGGTAGTCCTGGCCCAGCGTCTGCCAGCCGTTGGCCGTGCGCGCCTTGCCGGAGAGGGTCACCTGGTAGGCGGTACCGGGTTGCCAGGCGGGGTCGGGCTGGAAGGCGATGGTTCGGTCGCCGTTGCTCCAGAGCAGGTGGCCCGGTGTCGTCGGGGAGATGGTCAGCGCCGCCCTGAGGCTGGCGCGGTCCATCGGCAGGGCAAAGGTGAACTCGACAGGGGTCTGGAGCTCGAGCAGCTCCCTGGCCGGGGTTGGCCTGGCGCCGAGCAGGAACGGTTGGGTGGTGAACGACCAAAGGTAGGACATGGCCAGGGGCGCGCCGCTCCGGTCGCGGACCTCGGCGCCGAGGAGAACCTGGTAGTGGGTGTTGGGGAGCAGGCCGGTGCGGGGGGTGAAGGTCAGGGTATTCCCCTCCCAGGTCACCTTCCCGTCCAGGGTCGGGCTGAAGGCCAGCCCCGCCTCGACGGAGGCCTGGTCCATGGGCCGGGTGAAGGTGATGCGGATCGTCTCGTCCAGCAACACGCCCTGGGCTTTGTCGGCGGGTGAGACCTGGGCCAGCATCGGCGCGGTGGCAAAAAAGAGGGTCAACGCCTGGTCCAGCTTGAAGCCCAACCGGTCGCGGACGCCGGCCTGGAGGGTAAGGTGATATTGGGTATCAGGTGCCAGAGGTTTCTCCGGCCGGAAGAGGAGGATGGAGCCGTTGTCTTGCCAGGTGACCTGCCCGGTCAGGGGTTCGCCCCCTTCTGGGGCCAGGGTCAGGCGCTCCACGGCCGATTCGGGGAGGACGGGCCGGTTGAAGGTGATGCGCACCGGTGTCCACAGGTCGGTCAGGGATGCTCCTGGAGCCGGTGAGGCGCTGATGACGATCAGGGGGGCGGCGGTTTCGATCTCCCAGCGGACGCCGGGCCTGGCCCAGCCGTCGCCCGCCAGGAAGAGGTTGCCCAACCTGGCGGTGTAGGCTGTGCCGGGCAGCAGCGGCAGGGTGGGGCTGAAGGTCAGCGTGTGGCCATCGCAGGTCAGCCTGCCGGCGGCTTCGGGGGTGATGGTGAAGGTGGAGAGGGTGGCCTGGCAGTCCAGGGGGTAGTTGAAGGTAGCTTGGAGCGTGGGCCACGGGCCGGCATCTTTTTGGGGGGCAGAGGGGGTGAGGGCCTCCACCAGAGGGGGCAGGGCAAACTGCCCCTGCCAGCTTTGGGCCATCTGGCGGGGGAGGGTCCCGGCCCGGGCTCCGGCCGCCAGGCGGACGGTCTGCACGCTGTCGGTTTCATAGCCTGGGCCGGTGGGCACAAAAGTGAGCCGGGTGCGGTCGGCGTTCCAGCGCAACTGGCCCTGAGCCGGCGGCTCCAGAGAAAAGGCTGCCTCGACGGAGGCCGGGTCCATCGGCTGGTCGAAGGTGAGGGTGAGGGGGGTGGTGGGGCGGAAGGGGTAGCCTGGCCCTGGCTCACAGGCGATGACCCGGGGCGCGTAGAGCGGCACCTGGCCGCTGAGGATCATCGCCCCGCCCAGGGCGACGAACACCAGACAGGCCACGGTGGCAAAGAGCAAGCTGAACAGACAGGAACCCAATCTCACCCTGCTCATTTCCCTTTCTCCTCATTTCCCCATCTTCACATTCTGATACACCCTCCGATCCGGCTGGTATTGGCGATTTCGGCGGCCACATCCAGCAAAGGCACCGGCTGCTCCGGCCAGTTGGTAGCGACCCGGCAGGTGATCTCTTGTCGCTCCGAGCAGCGGCGGCATTGGTTGTGCACCCACAGGATGGCCCGGCTCAGGCGGGAGTAGGCCATGGCCATCTCCTCTTCGTCCACCTCGTCGGGCGACAGGTCTTCCATCGAACCTGCCTGGGCCAGCAGATGGGCCAGATGGGCCTGCGCAAAGAGGGCTTCGGCCTCTCCCTCTTCCTCGGCGGTGACGGCCGGGCTGTTGGGCAGGGCCTGCCACCGGGCCAGCACCTGCTGGTACAGCGCCGGATCGGAGAAATCGGCAGGCAACGGCAATCCGGCTGCTCGCTCCGGCCAGCGCATCAGCGTCAGGGCGACCATCATGCTAAAGCCGCTGATGGCCGGGGGCAGATTGGAATCGAAGAGCAGGTCGGTCAGGTCCTCTTTATCCAGATCTTCATAGCTGGGGCGCATCATGTGGCGGTGCACACCGGCCCAGGCCCGGATGGCAGCCTGGGCCGTCTCCGGCAGTTCCCGAGCCAGGAAGATCACAGCCTGGGCGATCTTGACCAGTTTGCGGCTGCCCACCTTCCGCCCGGAGTGCTCTGGGGGCAGGTGGCCGGCCAGGGCGCTTTCCAGGAAGCGGAGAGGATCTTCCAAAAGCCCGGTGGGCAGGCCGGGCAACTGCAGCAGGTCCTCCAGTTCATCCAGGATGTCCATGATCTCTTCCAGGTCCACCATCTCGTCCAATTGATTCACCAGCGGCCACCAATCCTCCGGCTCCAGGTAGCCCAGGTTATAGTCCTCCCCGGCCTCGGGCGTATATTCGTTGTCGCTGAGGAAAAAGCGGTCGGCCAGTTCTTCTGTCAGGTGGTCCAGAAAATCCTCGTCATCTTCAAAAAACCATTCTTCGCCAAAATCCCATTCATCCATGATGCGCCCTCCCATACGCGCCTGTTGGTCTGTCACGCACGATCAGACCGATTGTCCTGAGTGGAAGCACCGCTAAGGCCACGGAAAAGGTGTGCAATGCTGTCCTTCTGCGTCAACCGACATTGTACCTCAATATCAGATAGGGGGCAATTTTGGACGGGGCCCATCACTGCACATAGATGGGATTGCTGAAAATCCATCCCCGTTGCCGACCGGCAAAACGGCGGTAGGCCTCGACGCGATAGACGCCGGGCTGGTGGCTGATGAGCGTCAGGTTGCGGCCCCTGCTTTGGGTCACCAGTTGTCCGTTGCGCAGCAGCCGCAGCCGGGCCGGGGCCGGCGTCGTCACCTGGAGTTCGAGGGTGCCGTGCAGGGTCAGCGTTTCGCCCATCGTTGCCTCGGCGTCACCCGATCTGGCCCAGAAGGTGAACCCGGCGATAGCCCCTGCCCGTTCATAGCCCAGGAAGCTATGCCCGGCCCGCAGGGCGCGATACACGATGGCCGCATCATGCTCCAGGTCGCCCGTGAGCGGCTCCTGGCTCAGCAGGTGGGTGTTGATGCAGCGGAACAGATAGTCGTAGGGCTGCACCGGCCGCGACAACGGCCCGAGGTGATAGACCGTGCCGTGGGCGTCGGAGCCGCCTACGGCCGCTACGGGGCGGGACTTGAGCAGTTCGTCCCATTTTTGCAGCGTCTCCGGGTAGGGGCCAGAGATCGCCAGCGCCGGCAGGTAGGCATAGAGCAGGGCCAGGGCCCTGTTCTTGAGCACCGCCTTGAACTCGGACATATAGTTCCACAGCTCAATGCCCTCGTAGCCGGCCACTTCCCAGTCGCGCCAGGAGATGTTGGGTTCCGGCAAAAAGCTGGCCACGTCGCGCTCAAAGGGGTGAGCCAGAAAGGTGAAACCGCCCTGGGCGGCCACCGCCTCGATGAGTTGTTGGGGATCGGACCCGTATCGGGCCACATCCTGGCCGATGTTGAAGCACAGGGCATGGCTCGACTGGGGCTGGCGCTGTGGATCGTGGACCTCCTCGCCCACCAGCAGCAGCGCCTTGCCCATCCAGCCATCGAGACCGGGTCGGTAGGTGTTGTGGTCGGTGACGATGATCAGGTCCAGCCCGACCTCGGCGGCGATCCGGGCCAGTTCCTGGTGGGTCCTGGTCCCGTCCGACAGGGTGGTGTGCATGTGCAGGTTGCCCCGCAGGCCGTAGAACAGTCGCTTTCCTATTTGCACGGTATAGGCCATGTTGCTTCCTCCCCGAATCTGCCGCTATTATAACACAGGCCGGAGGAGGTGGCAACGCCGGCCAGGAGAGAAAATTGCCGGTGACAGATGCCTGGCACCTTTGTTGGTGCCGGACCCTTTGCACCAGCCGGAGGGGGGCAATTTGCCTTTCCTGCCCATTCGGGTACAATCTGACCCAGGAGGAGCGATGATGGGGATCATTGACGATCTGTTGGCCCTGTTGCCGAAAGAGTCGGTCGTAGTGCACGACGTGCGGATCGGGGCGTTCTGGACGGTGGTCTGGACCGGGCGGGGGGCGGGCCTGGCTTCGACACAGCGCGATACACAAACCCCGCATGGCCAGAGCCTGGTCCGCCGGGCCGGCGACCTGCTGGCCTGCAGCGCGCAGGAGCTGGCCGGGTTGCTGCGTTCCGACAGCCCGATGGAGGCCGGGTTGGGGATGGCGGCGGTGAACGCCCTGTTGGAGGTGGACGAAACGGCGCTGACCGACCGGAACGCCGCCGAGGAGATCGTCGGTCGGGGCGCGGGAAAGCGGGTGGTCATCGTCGGGCACTTTCCCTTTATCCCCACCGTGCGGCAGGTAGCCGCCCACCTGGATGTGCTGGAACTCGATCCCGGCCCGGGCGAACTGCCCCCTGAGGCCGCTGCCGAGGTGATCCCCCAGGCCGATGTGGTGGCCATCACCGGCACCTCGCTCCTCAACCGGACCTTCGATGGGCTGATCCGGCTCTGCCGGCCGGGAGCCTATGTGCTGGTGCTCGGCCCGACGACACCCCTGTCGCCGCTGCTGTTCGATTACGGGGTGGACCTGATCGCCGGGACGCGGGTGGTGGACCCGGCTGCCGCCCTGGCGACGGCCGGCCAAGGGGCCATCTTTCGCCAGATGCGTGGGGTGCGGCTGGTGACGATGGCCAGGAAGGGGTAGTGCCCCTGCTCCTGCCGGACGACGGCACGGTGATCTGGGAAGATCGGGGGGGATCTCAGGAGTTGCCCTCGCCGCTTTTCTCCGGCGGTGGAGGCGTCCAGGGCGGCCGGGGCCAGAAGGGGGCCGTGGGGTTGAAATAGTTGTAGAGCAGGTTGCTCACGTCGCGGTAGAGCGGCTGGACGATCCCAAAATCGATCCAGGGGGAATCCTGCCAGATGTAGAAACTGATGAGCCAGGTAACCCCTGAGGACGCTGCCCCCTCGCGGGGAAAGACAATCCCCACCTCGCCGCGCGTATCACCCCACGGCACGTCATAGCCGGCAAAGCCATGTTTGTGGGCCAGCCTGACGTCGGGCGGGATGCCGGCGCCCAGCATGTTGCGCAGTTCGTTGGCGGCCATGATGTCAATCATCTCCTGGCAGGCCGAGGGGGTGATGATGTTGGGATAGAGCCTGCGCAGGGGCCCTTCGTCCTGGCTACAGCGGTAGATCATTTCGATCAGGTTGGCCATCTCACGGGGCGTGGCCCGCACGCAGCGGTCGTAGCGCGGGATTTCGGACCGGGCCAGCCAGAACCCGCCGAACGGTGAAACGGCCGGGCTGGCCGTCCATACGATCCGGCCTTCGCTTCCCTCCTCCTGCCGGCGCGCTTCCAGCCGGAAGGGAGCGCAGAGGTAAAAGTTATCCAGCCCCAGGCGGCGCATAGTGTTGGTCACCCGCCTGGCCCCCTCATAAGCCGATCCATCCCCTACGGCAGCCAGCAGGCGGTTGGCGCACGGGTTGCACGAGGAGCTGCCCAGCATGTCCAGCATCTCCTGATGGGTTTGTGCATCCACCTGGCCGCCATAGTAGCGATACACCTCGACCATGATGCCGATCTTGACGATGCTCATGCCCGACAGGATATAATCCGAGTTCGAATCATAGATCACCTCGCCCGTGTTCAGGTTTTTGACCAGGATGCTGCTCACACCGGGGAACTGGGCCAGGCGCGCTTTTAGCGGGGGGAGGAGCAGCCCCGGCGTGATGGGCGGCGGCGGCACCAGGTCCGGCTCGAAGGTGATGGGGTGGGTGATACCGGCCCGCAGCGACAGTTCGACCAGGCTGGTGGCCCGGGTGAGGTTGAAGGTATAACCGGGCTGGCCTGGGTCGAAAAAGTAGCCGTAGGTGGTGGTCAGCGTGCCCTGGTAGCCGGCAAAGTGGGGGAAGGTCCAGGTCAGCGGACCGGTGTAGCTGACCGTGGGCGTGCCCTCGATGCCGCCGGTGGTGCTGATGGGCAGGGTGGCGGTGTAAAAGCTGGGGGGGGTGGGGGGCCGCTCCATCACCGGTACCAGGGTGCTGAGCATCGCTTCGATGCGGGCCAGGCTCTGATCCGGCTCGATGGGGCTGACCGGCAGGATGACCTCGCGCTGCGTCGGGTCGGGCACCATGGCATTGATCCTCGCTGCTGCCAGCTCGATCTCCAGGCGGCGGCCCGGCCGACCGGGGAAAAAGGTCGCCGTCTTGACATCCACCATCGGCTCGACGGCGGCGATGTCGTGCGTCTGGGCTACCTTGCGCAAAAAGCGCGCCGCAGCCGACTCGTCGAACGTCATGCGGAACGGCACGTCCAGCTTCAGGGTGAGCGCCTGCCCCTGGAGCCACCGCTTGAACCCCTCCCAGTAGTCGTAGTGGTGGCCGGCGGCCACCGCCTCGGCCACCATCTCGTCCACGGGGATGCTCAACCCCAGGTCTTTGCCCGGCGACAGGGTCACCACCTGGTCCCGGTAGTGGAGCACAAAATCGCGGTAGTACGGCCCGGCGACCCATTCCTCCACCTTCTGGCGGGCCTGTTCGGGGGTGAGCCAGCCCACTTCTACCCCCGCCACCGTGATCCCCTGCTGGATCAACGTCCGGTAGGCGTCATAGTCGGCGCGGATACGGCGGTATTGGGTCCAGCCGACCACACCCCCGGCGAGGAGGGCTATCAGCAAAATGAGAAGAACTATCCTCAAGACCTTCATCGCATGATCCTCTCCAGCCATTCTCGTGCCTCGATGGGGCGCAGGAACCGGCCGATAAAGTGACCATTCACCCATAGCTCCAGGTGCAGGTGTACATCCTCGGTCTGGCTGCGGATCGAGGCAGGGGTGCCCGAATTGCCCACGGTGCCGATGATCTGCCCCTGTGTCACCCTGGCCCCCACGGCCATGCCGGGGGCGATGCTGCTCAGGTGGGCGTAGCGCGACACGAGGCCGCCGCCGTGATCAACCCAGACCTGCATCCCCCGGTAGCCGTCCAGCACCTCTTCCGGGGTGTAACCCAGGCGGCGGCACTCGGCGGCCCAGGCGTCGGCCTGGGCGGCGGTGAGCGGCCGATAGTCCACCATAGCCCGGAGCACCACGCCATCGGCCACGGCACGGACCGGCGTGAGGCGGTTCACCGCCACGCCGACGGTGTTCCCGTAAAAGTCGATCCCCTCATGCATCCCCAGCCGGTAGTGGCGCGGTGCGCCGGGCAGTTGGAAATCGCGGTCGGTCAGGTGCGCCCCCTCGATGGGGATTTGCAGGCCGCGCAACCCCTCCAGCAGGGCCGGGTCGTGGGGCTGGGGGCCCTGGAGCACCGGCCCGCCCTCCGCCGTCGCCTGGCGCTCCGGCCGGCCGTAGAAGTAGAGGGTGTCGCGCCCGGCTGCGATCAGGCGCTCGCCGGCCGGATCGGCCCAGAAGGCGCTCACCGGGCGGCGGTCGGTGAACTGGTACAGGGCCAGCAATGCCCCGCTTTGGGGGTCGAGGGCCAGCAGGCGGCGGCCGGCCCGGTCCAGGACATAGACGGCGGTGGTGGTGGCCACCACCTGACGGGGGCGCAGCAGATCGATGTTCGGCTGGAACAGAGAGGACGGCCCGGCACCGTGGTAGCGCAAGAGGTTGCCCTGCGGCCCGTTCATGGCGCGGGTCAACACATAGAGGCCGTCGCCGTCGGCGCTCAGATCCACGTCGCGGCTGCGGGGCAATCTGGCCCAGGTCGTGCCCGTTTGCCCCTCGGTGTAGCGCCACACCTGCTCATGGGTGGTGTCCAGCAGGTAGCGGGCCCGGCCCTCGGCGGCCAGAGCGACGAAATAGTGGTCGTAGGTGTCGCGCACCGGGCGGTCGTAGCGTTCGACGGTCCAGGTGTCTGCTGCCGGGTCGTAGCGATAGACGTCACCGGCGCGGTCCAGGGCCAGGAGCGCCCCGGCAGCGGCGGCCAGATCGAGGGGTTCCAGCACGCGCACGCCCTCTATGTCATCGCCGGGGGCCAGCAGTTGGCGGGGGGCGGCCGGTGCAGCCAGGTCGAGGGCCAGCACGCGCCCACCGTCGAGCAGGTAGGCGGTGTCTCCCACGACCTCCAGGGCGATGGGGTGGAGGAAGCTGTTCTCGGCATAGCGCCAGGTGCCGGTGTTGTCGGCGTCCAGCCACACGACCCTGGCGCCAACCTGGGTGGCCTCGGCCCCTACGATCTCGTCCACGGCGGCCAGGAGTGCCCGCACGCCGGCCAGGTTGCGCTCCAGCTCGATTGTCTGGTGGTCGGTCAACTCCAAGGTAACGGCTGCCACTCCTTCTCCGGCCAGATAGTCGCCGAATTCGCCGGTGACGGGATAGCCGGTCCAGCCCTCCTCCGGCACCGGATAGCCGGTCGCCGCCGACAGGACTTGCGCCAGGCGGAGGCTGGGGAGGTGGCGTTGGCAGGCATCGGCAAAGATGGCCCCGGCGGCGCTGTGGTAAAAGACGGCTACCCAGGCATCCTCCATAAAGTCGCGCACGGCCACCGTCTCCGGCTCGGAGAAAGGATAAGCCCCCCCGGCACCGGGATGTTCCCCCTCCAGGCCAAAGGTGTCCGGCGACCAGTCGTTGCCGGCGCAGCCGTCCAGGTCGGTGTCGGCGTTGCGGTTCAGGTCCACGTCGTGGGCGTTCCACCGGTGGCCGGTCCCTGTGGCCGTGCTCAGGGCAGGGGCCAGGCCGTCGGGATTCATGGTGGGCAGGATCCACAGGCTGACCTCGGTCGGCACCTCGTCGGGATGGGCCTGGAAGTGGGCCAGGAGTTGCCGGGCCAGATAGTAGGTGTTGGCCTCCGGGCCGCCGTGGATGTCGCCGACCAGGACGACCTTGATCGGCCCCTGCCCGAGGCGATAGGCGATGAGAGGCCGCCCCTGCACCGAGTGGCCGATGACCTGGCCGGGGTCGGGGGTTGGCGTGGGGGAGGGCGATGGGGTGGGGGTGGGATGGGTCGGCACAGGTGTAGGGGATGGGCGGGCCGTCGCATGGGGGGTGGGGGTGAGGGTAGGCAGGGGGGTGGGCGTCCGGGGGGGGCGGGGGG
>DAOTXL010000053.1:0-12283 GCA_034435455.1 Anaerolineae bacterium | reverse complement strand
GGAGGGTGCCAGGGTAAGAACTCCATAGCAAGGCGTCAGGGGGTCGCCGGCGATTTCCGTGCAACTAGCCGTTGGAGCCGACCGCCCAAGCTGGGTTGCGGGTTGCAGGTGGTCCCTCTATCGAAGAGGGTCGCTCGGCGGCGTTGGTTCTTCTGTCAGCTTGGGCGGCGGCTCAACTATATGTTGGGCGGCTTGACCGCCATAGGAGAACGCAAATGATGAGACGCACACTAATTGTATTCCTGCTGGTCAACCTGATGTTGTCCGCCTGCGCGCCTGCATCCGCGCCGACGCCCACGCCCGCGCCAACAAACACCGCCACGCCGACCAGCACGCCCACGGCTACGCCCAGCGCGACACCCTTGCCCACTGCTACCGCTATGCCAACAAGCACCGCCACGCCCACCCGCACGCCCACGGCAACGCCCACTGCCACGCCAACGCCCATCCCCACCATCCAGGTGGGCAACCTGTCTGTGCCCGACCCCCGCGTCACCAACCCCGAACTGTTTGACCTGCGCAACCCCGATGCGCCGATTCCCCAGTTTGTGAATGCGATGAAAGGGATAGGAATCACTGTTGACCCCAACCAAGTGTCTTCAGAATTGGCAAAGAATTATCAAGTCCGCCAAAGCGCCGATGGAAAAACCTGTGTTCTTACTACGTATACCGTCAAAGGAGACAACAATGCCCGCTATTCAATGGGTTTGATTGCAGAACAGGGTGAAAAGGGAGAATGGATATGGAGAAATCTAGATATTTCCAAAGCTTTCGCCGTCTATGGAAAAGAAATTTCAGTAAGAGCTGAACCTGGAGGCGGAAAACAAACTGAAGGATTACGCTACTTTCCTGATTGGGTAATCACAACCACTACAGAAGAAGCAACCTATAATCCAACTGATCCTAATTCAATTGTAAAGGAATGGAAAAATGGTCGCTCTTATTTAAGCATTGCAGAAAACTATGTTCAAAGGACGCCAGGAAGAGTCATTGCAGGACATCTGGTATGGGGATATGAAGGACCTCCAGGACATCAAATTTTACCAGATTATCTCATCAAGACTAACAATGAACAGTTATTACAGTATGGTTTAAGCCATTTGGAAATGGTTATGCGCAATTTCTATACAAAATTTCCTAATAAGAAATACGATTGGACGGTGGTAGCTGAGGCAACAAGTCCTAATTTGTTTCCTAAAAAACTCGGTTTGAATTTAGACAATCCTGATCGATCATTTGTTATTCAAGCCTATCGCGTCGCTCAAAATGTAATGGATCAATTTGGGCGACAAAGGAATAATAACGCGGACAGATTAGCTTACTCCGATTTCATAACAGGCCTCAACGATCCTCATATACCCCAAATCATTAAAATCTTGAAAACTCTAAAACAAGAGGGCCTGATCGATGTTTTTCATTTACAAATTAGATATGGACCTAACCTTAACCCCAACAGACCTCTAACGGCAAAAGAACTATCTGATTTAATAGACAAATTTTCTGGAGAAACGGGCGTGCCTGTAATGATAACTGAGTTAGGATTTGAAAATGCGCCTCAATCTTCTGTTACGCAAGGATTTATCAATGCTACAAGAGCCTGTCAAGAGAATCCAATGTGTTTAGGAATACAATTTGATAAGGTGCTTCCAGAAAATCAAAATGAAAATGAATTGTTTTCGTTTGAAAATGGGCATGCTCGGCCTGATGCAGATTATTATGCTGTTTTATCAGCAATGATTGGACTTTGAGTCGCCGTCCAACACGCGCTTGCACCTGACGCCGCTCCGCTGCGCTTCGCGGCGCAGGTGAAGCGCAACCCGTTGGGCAGCACAGCCCTATCACATTTACAGCCGTTTGGAGGTTATCTATGCCCCAAGCCATTGCCAATCCTGAAGACCTGCGCCGTTTTTCTGCCGAACTCAAGCAGTTCAACAACCAGTTACGCGAAAGTACCTCGCGTCTGCAGGCGCAATTTGTCCGTCTGGGCGATACCTGGCGCGATCAGGAACATCAAAAGTTCGCCCAGGAGTTCGAGCAGACAATGCGCGTATTGGCGCACTTTATGCGCACCGCCGACGAGCATATCCCCTTCCTGCTGCGCAAAGCCCAGCGGATCGAGGACTACTTGCAACAGCGATAAGGAGGGGCAATGCCTTCGGCTCATGTGCTCTCCATCCAGGCACTGGAAGAATTCAAGGGGCACCTGACCCGCTTCAATGCCCAGGCACAGGAAATTCTCAACGCCACCGAAATTGAAATCCGCCGCACGCTGGATTGGCTTCACGAGCGGCTGAACTACTGGCGTAACGAGGTGCGCCGCCGGCAGGAGATCCTTGCCCAGGCCGAGAGAGCGTTGGCGGCGTGTCGTGCGTGCGGGTGGTACGACAAGAACGGTTACTACCATGAGCCACCCTGCACGGCCCAATGGGAAGCGGTGCGTCGTGCCCGTACCTATCTGGCCGAAGCGGAGGCCGAACTGCGCACCGTCCAGGAGTGGACCCGCCTGGTGGAAAGACAGGCCGAAGAGTATCACCGTCAGGCGCGGCGACTGAAAGCCTGGCTGGATAGCGAACTGCCCAAAGCCAATGCTTTCCTGGAACGCAAGATTACCACGCTGCAATCCTATGTGGCAATGGGCATTTCCTCCGGCGGCTATGTGACCACCCCTCCGGTGCAAGCTGCGGGCGAGACCTTTGCTGCCGCCGCGGGATTGGCGGCGCTGGGCGTGGGCCTGACCGCTGCTGCCATTGCCGTCACCCGCTGGCTGGCTGCTGACGTGCGCCACGCTTTGGGCGCCGTGGGCGAAGAACTCTCGGCGCGCCTAATGCGCGAGCAGCCCGGCTTCCAAGAACTTCCCTTTGACCAGCCCAAGCACGGCTTTGACCGCGTCTTCACCGCGCCGGGATTGCCGTTGATCGTGCTGGAATCCAAAGTCTCCTCCACCGGGCAATTCCATCCCGGCCAGACCCAACACGGTGAGCAAGGCTCCCCGGAGTGGATTGCGGCCCAGACAGAGAAAATGGCTGACCCAACTTCATCCCAATGGAGCCCCACAAACGAGCGCATCGCCGCGCTGGTGAAAGAGTTGGAGCCGGAGAACGTCCCCGCCGTGGCGGTAGTTATCCAGAGCGAGACAGGGTTGGCTGACGTGTACGTGCGTCCCGCTGGCAGCGATGCCTGGCAACCGCTGCGAGAGGGCGTTTCGCTGGCTGAGGCGCTGTCTGATGCGAGTAGCACAGGCGGTTATCCGGAAGTCGCAGGCAGCCCGGAGCGGGAGCGTAGCCCCGAATCCATTGAAGGAACAATGGGCAGCCCGGAGCGAGGATGAGAACCACTCGTCAGAACAGAGGAGAACTATGCCCAACCTGAACACTGCCATCTCTCAACTGGAGAGCGAATGGAAAGCCCTGGCTTTGCGCTGGGAGGAGACCAAGAAGGTCTGGACCGACCTGGTGCGCTATGATTTCGAGAAGGAATACTGGGAAGCACTGGCGCCCCAGCCGCCCGCCGTCCAGCGCGAGATGGAACGCCTGGCCCAGGTCATTGCCGGGGCGAAGAGGAGTGTAAAGTGATGGATGCCGCAATGAGAAAAGAGGAGGTCATTCGGCGATTAACCGAGCATCAGCAGGAGCTCGTCCGATTCGGTGTCAAATCTCTGGCCCTGTTCGGTTCGGTGGTCAGGGATGAAGCCGGGCCGACCAGCGACGTGGACCTCCTGGTGGAATTTGAAGGTCAGGCAACATTTGACCGATACATGGATCTCAAATTCTATCTGGAGCAGTTGCTCGGCTGCCGGGTGGACCTGGTCACGCGCAAAGCCCTCAAGCCGCGTTTGCGCCCCATGGTGGAAAAGGAGGCGCTGTATGTCACGTGACCCGCGACTGTACCTGGATGACATCCGTGAAGCCTGTGAAAAGATCGTGCGCTACTCGCAGGGGTTAGACCTGGACCAGTTTGTGCAGGACGAAAAGACCTTCGATGCTGTCGTGCGCAATCTTGAGATCATTGGCGAAGCAGCCAAGCACATTCCACCTGAGATGCGAGCACGCTATCCAGATGTTGAATGGAACAAGATCGCTGGCTTGCGGGACATCGTGGCCCACGAATACTTTGGCCTGGACGAAGACATTTTGTGGGATGTGATTCAGCATCGGATTCCCGTACTTCTCGATCGGATTCGGCAGATTCTGGCCGCGGAAGGCGGATGAGGATAGCACACCTGATGGAAGGGAGACTCACGATGTGGCACCGTCATCTTACCCATCAGCAGTTCACCCTGGCCGCCATTGATGACACCATCGCCCGCGGCAGGCGGCAGGATTGGGCCGAGTTGCGCAGGGCGGCGCTGGCTGATCGCGCCGTACTGGAGAAAATCCTGCGTGTCTGTCAGGCGCACGTGGCTGACCCCTATGCTCAGCGTTATCACTTTTGGAAAGCCTATGCCGAACGATACCTTGCCTGAGTGGGAACAGGTACTTTCCGCTGCCGCACACCTGCAACGGATCCTGCCGGGAGCTGTCCTGGTTGGGGGGAGCGCCGCGGCAGTGTATGCGGGACACCGCCTGTCCACCGACGCGGACCACGTGCTGACCGACCTCCGCGAGCGTTTCGACCAGGTGTTGGCTGACCTGGAAGCGGTGGCCGGCTGGAAAACGGCCCGCATCCGGCGCCCGGTCCAGATTCTCGGCAATCTGGATGGCATTGAAACCGGTGTACGACAACTGATCCGCGAGGAGCCGCTGGAAACCACCCAGATCGAGTATCGCGGCGAGAAGATCACCCTTCCCACCGAAGCCGAGATATTGCGCATCAAAGCGGTGTTGATCCTGCAACGGAACGCGACCCGTGATTATCTTGATTTCGTCGCCCTGGCCTATCATATGGGCGATGAGAAAGTAGTAGAAGCTTTGCGATCTTTTGACCATCTGTACCCTCAACCCAGCGGAGAATCGGCTTTGCAGCAGTTGCAGATTCAACTGGCCAATCCGTTGCCCTATGACCTGGAGGAACTCAACCTGGCGGAATACAAGAATCTGGACCCGCGCTGGCACGACTGGCAGGCGGTCAAAGCTGTATGCGTGCATTATGCCATTCTGATCTTTGATCACATTGTCGGCGTGTAGATGTCCGTCCTGACAGAAGTAGAATGGAAAAATTTTCACCGCCGAGACGCCGAGAGCGCGGAGAAAACCAAACAACTCTGCGTCCTCCGCGCCTCTGCGGTGCAAAAAACTCTGGAGGTGTTTCGATGTCCGAACCCACCCTGATTCAAGAACAGCGTGCCATCCTGCGCCGCCTGCGCCAGACGACGGCGCAGCATACCCAACTTACCACCGAGGCTGATGCTCAATGGCAGGAGGTCCAGCGTGCCTATGAGGAAGTGCGAGCGCGGCTGGCAGAGGTTGGGGAAGAGCAAGTCCTGCGCAGCGCAGCCACGCGCTCGCCCACCGTCCTTCCCGGCGCCGATCCTGCTGAAGGCCTCCGCCACAGTGCTGAACATGCTCTCCGGGTTGTCCAAGACCTTCGCATTCTCCTTCAGACCCCAACTGCCTGGCAGCAATCTGCCACTTGGCGAGCACATGACAGAGCTGTGCTAGGTTTAGGCAGGGGCGATATTTTTATGAATTTCTCGCCCGATGGCCGCCTGCTGGCCTCGGGGGGGATTGACGGCAAGGTGAAGATATGGGAAGCCGCCTCCGGCCGCCTGCTCAACACCCTCAGCGGGCACAAGAACTGGGTGCGCAGCGCGGCCTTCTCCCCCGACGGCCGCCTGCTGGCCTCGGGGACCTGGCACAAGACGGTGATGGTGCGGGAGGTGTCCTCCGGCCGCCTGCTCCACACCCTCAGCGGACACAGTGATTTGGTGTTCAGCGTCGCCTTCTCGCCCGACGGCCGCCTGCTGGCTTCGGGGAGCACTGACAACACGGTGAAAATCTGGGAGGTCGCCTCCGCCCGCCTGCTCCACACCCTCAGCGGGCACGGCAATGGGGTGATCGGCGTCGCCTTCTCGCCCGACGGCCGGCTGCTGGCTTCGGGGAGCGGTGACAACACAGTGAAAATCTGGGAGGTCGCCTCCGCCCGCCTGCTCCACACCTTCAGCGGGCACAGCCATTGGGTGCTCGGCGTCGCCTTCTCGCCCGACGGCCGCCTGCTGGCTTCGGGGAGCAGGGACACGACGGTGAAAATCTGGGAGGTCGCCTCCGCCCGCCTGCTCCACACCCTCAGCGGGCACAGCGATTGGGTGTTCGGCGTCGCCTTCTCGCCCGATGGCCGCCTGCTGGCTTCGGGGAGCTGGGACAAAACGGTGAGGATATGGGATGCTGAATCTGGACATCTTCTCCAGACAATAGTCACACAAGAAAGGTGCCCTAGTGTTCAATTCTCTCCTAATGGTCTTTGGCTCGCTATCGGGCGGGGAACCCAGATTACGCTATTTCGGGGAACCTGGCCGGAACTCCCCCAGCGCGCCGCCGCACTGGCGCAGGCGATGGCCGAAGCCCAATTCTGTTACAATCGCCTCCGAGAGCAAGCCGCTGCCGATTACCGCCATACTCTTCAGGAGCAAATCCTAGTCGCTTACCGCCAATGGCAGGACAATCTCAACCGCTACGACCGGCCCGCGCCGTTCCCCTGGCAAGACCCGCGCTGGCAGGGTTGGGCGGCGAGCAGTAAGACGGAGCAGGATGTGTTGCGCTTCGGGAATATGGTGTTGCCTGCCGAGGTGCGAATGGAAATGCCCGCTTTGCTGGCTTTCCCCACCTCTCGCTCTCTGCTCTTCAAAACGGCGGCCGCTTCCCGCGCCACCGCCGCCCGCGCTGTTCAATCCTTCCTCCTCCGTCTCCTCGCCTCTCTCCCGCCCGGCAAACTGCGCTTTACCTTCATTGATCCCGTCGGCCTGGGGCAGAATGCCGCGCCCTTTATGCACCTGGCCGACTATGACGAGCAACTGGTCACCGGCAAAGCTTGGTCGGAGCCGCAGCACATTGAGCAGCGCCTGGCCGACCTGACCGAACACATGGAGAACGTCATCCAGCAGTACCTGCGCAACCAGTACGCCACGATTGAGGACTACAACGCCCAGGCCGGCGAGATCGCCGAAGCCTACCGCGTGCTGGTCGTCTTTGATTTCCCGGTCAACTTCAGCGAGACGGCGGCGCGACGGCTGGTGAGCATCGCCCAGAACGGCCCCCGCTGCGGCATCTATGCCATTATCCTGATGGACACCGACAAGGTAGGGACGAATAATCATTCGTCCCTGCCCTACGGCTTCAACCCCGCCGACCTGGAGCAGAACGCTGAAGTCATCGCCTGGCAGGATGGCCGCTGGGTCTGGCAGGATGAGGACTTCAATGACTGCGCGCTGGAACTGGACACGCCGCCGGAGGCGGAACTCTTCAACCGCATCGTGAATGCCGTGGGCGAAGCGGCGAAAGCCTCCAGCAAGGTGGAAGTGCCCTTTGAGCGCATCGCTCCGCCCAAAGAGCAGTGGTGGTGCGGCGACAGCCGCAGCGGCATCCGCGTCCCCCTGGGGCCGGCCGGCGCCCGCAAGGTGCAGGAACTGGCGCTGGGTCAGGGCACGGCGCAGCACGTCCTGGTGGCTGGCAAGACCGGCTCCGGCAAATCCACCCTGCTCCACACCCTCATCACCAACCTGGCGCTTGCCTACAGTCCCGATGAAGTGGAACTCTACCTGATTGACTTTAAGAAAGGCGTGGAGTTCAAGACCTACGCCGCCCATCAACTGCCCCATGCCCGCGTCGTGGCGATCGAGAGCGAGCGCGAGTTCGGGCTGAGTGTGCTGCAGGGGCTGGATGCCGAACTCAAGCGCCGCGGCGACCTCTTCCGCGCTGCCGGCGTGGACAACATTGCCGACTACCGCCGTAAACTCCCCTCTCCCGACGTCGGGAGAGGGGCCGTGGGTGAGGGCCGTATGCCGCGCATCCTGTTGCTGGTGGACGAATTCCAGGAGTTCTTCACCGAAGACGACCCCATCTCTTCCCAGGCCTCCCAAATCCTGGACCGATTGGTGCGTCAGGGCCGCGCCTTTGGTCTGCACGTGCTGCTCGGCTCACAGACGCTGGCCGGCGCCTACACGCTGGCGCGCAGCACGATTGACCAGATGGCGGTGCGCATCGCCCTGCAGTGCTCGGAGGCCGACTCGCGCCTGATCCTGGCGGACGACAACCCCGCTGCCCGCCTGCTTTCCCGCCCCGGCGAAGCCATCTACAACGACGCCAACGGGCTGGTGGAGGGCAATAGCCGTTTCCAGGTGGCCTGGCTACCGGACGATAAGCGGGATGATTACCTGGCGCAGGTGGCGGAACTGGCGCAACAGAGGAAGTACCGCCCGCCCCGTCCGCAGATCGTCTTTGAGGGCAATGCCCCGGCCGAGGTGGAGAAGAACCGCCCACTCCACGACCTGCTGACGGCCTCGGCATGGCCGGCGCCGACGCGCCGCACGCTTGCCTGGCTGGGCGACCCCATCGCCATCCGCGACCCCATCGCCGCTGCCTTCCGTCGGCAGAGCGGGAGCAACCTGCTGATTGTTGGTCAGAACGACGAGGCGGCGCTGGGGATGATGTCCGTAGCGCTCGTCAGCCTGGCGGCGCAACTCCCCTCGCCCGATGTCGGGAGAGGGGCTGGGGGTGAGGGTGGCGTCACCTTCTATGTGCTGGATTTCGGCGCGGTGGATGCTCCCTACGCCGGGCTGTGGGAGACGGTGGCCGGCCTCCTGCCCCACACGGTCAACGTGGGACAGCGCCGTCAGTTGCCCGATTTCATCGCCGAGCTGGCTGCCGAGGTCCAGCAGCGACTGGACAACGAACAACCCGGCGCGCCTGCGCGCTATCTTTTCCTCTACGGCCTGCAGCGGGCGCGTGACCTGCGTCAGGAGGAAATGGGCTTTGGCGGTTTTGGCGGCTTCGGCGAGGAGTCGGCTGCGCCCAACCCGGCTCAACAATTTGCCACCGTTTTACGCGAGGGGCCGGACCTGGGCATCCACACCCTGGTCTGGTGCGACATGATGACCAACCTCAACCGCAGCCTGGATCGCCGCGCCCTGCGCGAGTTTGCTATGCGGGTCGCCTTCCAGATGAGCGCCGAGGACTCGGCCAACCTGCTGGATTCGCCGCTGGCGAGCAAGTTGGGACCCTACCGGGCGCTGTTTTACGACGAGGAAGAGGGCCGGCTGGAAAAGTTCCGGCCGTATGGGCTGCCGGCGGAAGTATGGCTCGGCCAGGTGAAAGAATGGTTCAAAGGCCGAGGCTGAGTACCGCCCAACATAGGCTTCCTGGGAAATAGCTCTTTACGCTTCGACAACCATTCCTGCGCCGCTGTTTCCCCAGGGAAAATGATGGCCGCGCCATCATGAGGTGTTGCACTTGACGCCGCTCCGCTGCGCTTCGCGGCGCAGGTGAAGCGCAGGCCGTTGGGCGGCGGGAAAAGCAGAGCGGAAAACTGCCGCGCATCGTTAAAAATGTCAGGTGTGGTTGTTGATCGTGGGCGCAGAAAACCGGCGCGAGGTTCAGGCGTCGGCGGGGTGCGGTGAGCGAGCAAGGTTGGCCACGCAGGCGAGGTCGACAAACGGCGGATTGTCCCCGCATTGTGCGGGTGCACGAGGGCGGGTTTGCGTCCGGTCGGCGGGGGTTGGCCTGCGTTGGGGGTTCGTGTGCGGCGTGGTCGTCCTTTCGGCGGATCCGCCGCCCAACACCCGCTGCACCCGACGGCGCAAGCAGGGCGGAATCACCCGCCAGAACGTGGTTTGAAGGCCGCGTTGGGTTTTGCCGCAGAATGGGGCGCGCCGCGGGTGAGCTTTTCCGTTATACGGAAAGCGCAGCGCCGCCCCAGGGGATGGTAGCGGGTCCGATGCACCATCCAGGCGAGGGGGCGCTTTCCGCATAACTGCTCAATGAAGCCGACCGTGCTACGCGCGTGCCAAACCACGATGACTGGCCCGTGAAGGTTGTGGCGGTTGAAACGTGATTTGCCAGACCCGCACGGCGGCTTATCTCGCGTCCGTTGGGCGGCCTGACCGCCGAAGGAGAATGCGAAAGATGAAACGCACGTTGATTGTGTTCTTGCTGGTCAACCTGATTGTATCCGCTTGCGCGCCCGTGTCTGCGCCAACGCCCACACCCGTGCCCAGCGCGACACCGTTGCCCACCGCCACCACCGCGCCAACAAGCACCGCCACGCCGACCAGCACGCCCACAGCAACGCCTACCGCCACGCCGACCAGCACGCCCACAGCAACGCCTACCGCCACGCCAACGCCCATCCCCACCATCCAGGTGGGCAACCTGTCTGTGCCCGACCCCCGCGTCACCAATCCCGAACTGTTTGACCTGCGCA
Source organism: Anaerolineae bacterium (assembly GCA_034435455.1). Taxonomy (GTDB): domain Bacteria; phylum Chloroflexota; class Anaerolineae; order JAAYZQ01; family JAAYZQ01; genus DAOTXL01. The sequence goes on along the minus strand of DAOTXL010000053.1, from coordinate 1,933 downwards.
ATCCCAATGCGCCGATTCCACAGTTTGTGAATGCGATGAAAGGGATAGGAATCACTGTTGATCCCAATCAAGCGGCTTCAGAATTGGCAGAGAATTATCAGGTCCGCAAAGGCTCTGACGGGAAAACTTATATTCTTACCACTTATACTGTCGAAGGTAAGAATGGTGATCGCTATTCAATGGGTTTGATTGCAGAACAGGATGAAAAGGGAGAGTGGAGATGGAGGGAAGTTAAAGGATTCAAAAACTTGGGTCAGCTAGTAGGAATAATAATTGGTACTAATATAGATGGTTGGGATATGACCGCCCTTAGACTTAATAGTGAATATAGAAAATTTTTAGCAGAAAATTTTATGGCAGTTGATGCAACCATGGATTACGGATTAAGAACTAAACCGCAGAGTAATGACTTAGCTTATATTAAAGAATTTTCAGAAAATAATGATCTCTCTCTTTTCATAGGATGGGGATTTACCCACTGGGCGCAGCAAGGGATCGAAAATTTGAGTAATGAGGAAATTCGTGGTTTTATGAAGAGGTATCCAGAAAGAATCTTTCAATATGTAACGCCAAAAGGGGAGGGAGAATTACCCACAATTGTTAATTTCTTTAGTGAACCTTTTGTTGGAGCCGCAGACTCTGGATATGTAAATTGGATAACTAGCGGACCTTATTGGAGAGCTTTTAATGGAGATGGTGTAGAAATGTTAACCCAAGCTTATCTTGATTACTACAGAGCCGCAACCCAAAAAGGATTAGAAATAGGAAAAGATTATAGATTAACAATAAGTTTAGATGGAGTATACACAAATAATGCAAAAGCTCGTTTTGCTTATAATCAAATAAAATTAGCAAAAGAAAGGGTAGCTAATGAGCTTGGAATTAAGCCTGAAAAAGTTCAATTAGACATTGCTCTACAACTAAGAATAAGCGCAGATTTGCCACCTCGATCTCCTAATAGCTTACTTTATATAGATGAGAAAGGATGCTATAGTCCATTGACAAACCCTGAAGAGGGGATCATGTCAGCTTTACAATTATTTTCACAATTGGGAATAATACATATTAGAGAATTTGAAATAAATAGTTCTAATTTTGATCCAAGCATAATTATAGAATTATATCTTCAATACAATAAAGGTATACTAAAATTTATTAAAAATAACCCTAAGAAAGTGTATAGTATTTTATATTTTGGATTTGGTAGAAGCAACGAAAATCGATCAACCCTTCCCAACCCAGAAATCTTTGATAATAATTCCTTTCAACCAAAAGCCTTTTATTATGAAATTGTAGATCAGTATCTTCAAATAACAACTAATAACTCGACTTTTACACCCTGAAAAGTGAATCCTGAAGCAACCGAAACAACGGAGTCCGCTGCAAGATTTTCCGGCTTTGGGGCGCACGCGACCGTCCCACTTTCCCCCGGTCGCCTTGCTCCCTCGCTCGCGGGCGGCTTGACCGCCACAGGAGAACACGAACGATGAAACACACGTTGATTGTGCTCTTGCTGGTCAACCTGATTGTATCCGCCTGCGCGCCTGCGTCCGCGCCAACGCCAACACCCGCGCCCAGCGCCACGCCGTTGCCCACCGCTACCGCTACGCTCACCAGCACACCCACGGCCACTTCCACCGCCACGCCCATATGAATGATATACTAAAAGTGGCCCATCTGATCTTGAGAGTGATCATCGAAAAGTGGACCACCCTGATCAAGTCCAGTATAGAGAGTCTTGAAAAAATGGTCATCTTCTCCCCTCTCCCGGCGTAAGCGCGCCTTAACAACTCATCCCACGTTCATCGCACCTCCTTTCCGCAGCCCAGGCGGAGTGCGGCGACCACATCCTGCCGCGGGTGGCCCGGCCTCATCGTCCACGAGGCGCAACACGACCATCCTGTTGCTCCCTCAGCAACCCCGCGCGACGTCT
>DAOTXL010000052.1:0-8379 GCA_034435455.1 Anaerolineae bacterium | reverse complement strand
CGTTTGGTATCAGCCTTGACTGATAACCGAACCTTTTGGCCTTGAGGGTGGCTCGATTGTTAATGTGCAAATTGCCACCGGCGAGAGGTCAGCTTTGTGCTGCTCAAAACCGGAAGTAACTGTCGAAAACAGGTTTAGGAGGAGTTCCAACATGGCGAAAAAGTTTCTTCTGTCCGGTGTGATGCTGACAATCCTGATCCTGACCTGCGTGCCCATAGCCGGAGCCGAAACCTCATTCACCCTCACCATCCTGCACACCAACGACACCCACGCCCACCTGGAATCGTTCCAGCCGTTCGGTGAGCCGCTGCAAGGAGGTGTGGCCCGTCGCTACACGGCCATCCAGCAGGTGAAGGCAGGCGGCGGCAACATCATCCTGCTGGACGCAGGCGATGCCTTCCAGGGCACCCTCTTTTTCAACCGGTGGAAGGGGGAAGAAGAGGCCCACTTTATGAACGCCCTGGGCTATCAGGCCATGGCCCTCGGCAACCACGAGTTCGATGCCGGCCCGGCGGCGCTGGCCGCCTTCATCAAACAGGCCGGCTTCCCGGTGCTGAGCGCCAATGTGGATGCTTCGGCCGAACCGGCCCTGGCCGGCCTGGTCAAAGCCTACACCATCCTGGAGGTGGGCGGGGAAAAGATCGGGGTCTTTGGCCTGACCACCGAAGAGGTGCCTCTCATCTCCAGCCCCGGCCCCAACATCCTCTTCCGGGACGCCATCCAGTCCGCCAGGACGACGGTGGCTCAGTTAGAAAGCCAGGGGATCAACAAGATCATCGCCCTGACCCATCTGGGCTACCAGCAGGACCTGGCCCTGGCGGCGGCGGTGGATGGGATTGATGTCATCGTCGGCGGCCACAGCCATACCCTGTTGGGCAGGATGGAAGGGGCCAGCGGCCCCTATCCCACCGTGGTCACCTCGCCGGCCGGCGACACCGTCCTGGTCGTCAGCGCCTACGAGTGGGGCAAATACCTGGGCCACCTCCAGGTCACCTTTACGGCCGAGGGCCAGGTGGATAGCTATAGCGGCGCCCCGATCTTCATAGACGAGACCTTCGCCGAGGATGCCGCCATCGCCGCCGATGTGGCCCGCTACGGCCAGCCCATCGAACAGCTCAAGGCCACCCTCATCGGCCAGACCACGGTCAACCTGGAAGGGACCAGGGAACTGGTGCGCAGCCAGGAAACCAACCTGGGCAACCTGATCTGCGACGCCATGCTGTGGAAGACGGCCGCAGAAAAGACCCAGGTCTGCCTCCAGAACGGCGGCGGCATCCGGGCCAGCATCCCCGCCGGCGACGTGAGCCTGGGCCAGGTGCTGGAGGTGTTGCCCTTTGGCAACCTGATCTCCACCTTTGGCCTGAAAGGCTCAGACCTGTGGGCCGCCCTGGAACATGGCGTCAGCAAATATGAGGAGCAAAAGGGTCAATTCCCCCAGGTAGGAGGACTCCGCTTCACCTTCGATCCGAACAGGCCGGTGGGGTCCCGCATCCTCAGCGTCGAGATCAGAAACCCGGACGGGAGCTACAGCCCCCTCGATCCAGAGGCCGTCTACCGGGTGGCCGCCAACGACTTTATGCGCCGGGGCGGGGATGGCTACGAGGTGCTGGCCCACAACGCCATAGACCCCTACGACGCCGGAGCAGTGCTGGCCGATGCGGTGGCCGAATATATCACGGCCCACTCGCCGCTGAGCCCGGCTGTGGAAGGGCGGATCCTCAAAGCCCAAACCGCCCTGCCGGTCACCGGCGGCGAAGGGGTTCAGGAAACAGCGGTCATCGTGGTCATCCTGCTGGGCACGCTCTTCCTCGTCATGAGCCTCTATCTCCGGCAGCAGGAATCGGACCGGGCCCTCTGAGCCTGGCCACAGCGTTTTAGAGCCAGATGTGGACCCGCTCATAGACAAGGCTGGGCCAATCGCGTATCGTGTGAGCTGGCAGCATCCACCAACGTGACCGGGAAAGAGGTGAAACGCGGTGGGGGTGAGAGACGCGGGGATCACCATCGGCCGCTGCGATCTCTGCGGCGCCGAGGGGCGCATCTGCAAGTGCCAGGGCTGCGGCAAGGCGTTCTGCGCGGCGTGCGCCGGCGCAGAGACAACCGCAGAGGAAACGCACTGCCCAGATTGCGCCGACCGTTACGTTGGTGCCCAGATGAGCGTGGGCCGGGGGCCGCCGCGGCCACTTATCGCCCCGGATCGGCCGGTCAAATGTCTGGACCCCTACATCGGTTGCACGCACCGCTGCGTCTACTGCTTTGCCCTGGACGAGCCGGACCGGCCGGCCGGCGTGCTCCTGCACCCAGACCTGGCCGGCCAGTTGACCCACGACCTGGCCGAGCTCGAACCCCAGTCCATCTATGTCGGTTCGCTCTCCGACGCCTACCAGCCAGCCGAGGAGACGCACCAGCAGACGCGCCGGGCGCTCGAGATCCTCGCCGCCCGCGGCTTTTCCGCCATCATCCTGACCAAGTCCGGCCTGGTGGCCCGCGACGCCGATCTGCTGTCCGCCATGCCCGAGGCCGCGGTGGGCGTATCGCTGTCCTTCCAGGATGAGGACGTGCGCCGGCTGTTCGAGCCGGCCGCGCCCCCCAATGCGGAACGCATCGCGGCCCTCCACACGCTGCGCCAGGCCGGTGTGCGCACCTACGCGCTCATCACGCCGGTGATGCCCTTCCTCACCGACGTGCCGGCCCTGGTGGAGCTTGTCGCGCCCCACGTGGACGACATCTGGGTCCAGCGCCTGGGCTTTGCCGCCGAGCAGGACCGGAGCTGGCAGGGTCTGCGGGCCGTGCTGGACCGGCATTTCCCCCACCTGACGGCAGCTTATCGTGAGATCGCCTTTGCCGAGACGCATCCCTATTGGGCCGAGACGCGGCAGGCATTGCTGGCGACGCGCTGGGACCGGCTGAGCGCCCTGGGCTGTGAGACCCGGCTGCACGTTCGGCTCTAGCGCCGAAAGGAGAATCAAATGACCCGCTCTGTGCCAGAAGCGCCAACCCGGCGCAAGAAATTCCTCTTTGACGAGCCAATAGAACTGCCGCTGGATCTGTCCGTACACTCGATAGACGGCCGGTACCTGATCATCGCCCCGCAAAAAGGCAACTGGATCACCACGGATCGCCCGGGGCTGGATTTTGTCCAGTTGCTGCACCAGGGCCTCACCCTGCGCCAGACCCTGGACGCCCTGGCAAGCCAGGAGGGGACCTCGTTTGACGAGGCGTTGGACCGGGTCTCCCCCACCCTGCGGGCCATCGAGGCCAACCAGTTCTACGAGCGCCCCGAGCGCGATCTATCCGATGTGTTCACCGGCTACGGGCTGCACCTCTATGCCTCCATGCGCTGCAACTTGCGCTGCATCCACTGCTACATCGAGGGCGGCGACCCCCTGCTGAACGAGTTGCGCACGCCCGAGATCCTGGCCGTGCTGGACGCTTGTGTGCAGTGTGGTTTTCGGCGATTCAGCCTCAGCGGGGGCGAACCCCTCTGCCACCCAGACTGGGTCGCCATCCTGGAGCACGCCAACGCCGTGGGTCTCTCTTGCTCGCTGCTGACCAACGCCACCCTCATCGGGGACGCCGAGACGGCGCGGGTCATCGCCGCGCTGACGGACGAGGTGCAGGTCAGCCTGGACGGAGCGACGGAAGCGGTGAACGACGCCATCCGCGGGCCGGGTAGCTATCGCCGGGCGCTGCGGGGCCTGGACCTGCTCATCGCGGCCGGGGCCAGGGTCTATATCGCCATGACCGCCATGCCGCAAAACATCCAGGACCTGGAGGCCCATGTGGTGGCCCTGGCCGAACGCCTGGGGCCAGACCGGGTGACCTTTCGCATCGCCCGTCTGGAGCGGCGAGGCCGGGCCAGAGACCTGGCCGAGCTGAGCGACCTGGAGCTGGAACAGGCCAGCAAGCGCATCCTCCAGCAACTGGTGGGGCCAGAACTGTGGGCCGAGCGCTACTCCCTGCCCCGGCGCCGGGCCGTCAACTGCGGCTATGGCCCCGGCGTCACCCTGAGCGCCGATGGCGGTGTCCACCTGTGCGCCGCCGCCCACCGGCCGGTGGGCAACGTGCGCCAGACGCCGTTCGCCGCCCTCCATGAGCGAGTACTGGCGGAACACCGGCGCACCGCCGTGGACCACATCCCCCTGTGCGCCGACTGTGACCTGCGCTATATCTGCGCCGGCGGCTGTCGCATCCACAACGAGACGGTGACGGGCAATATGCTCCAGCCAGCGTGCGACGAGCGCCGCCGCCAGGCGTATTACGTGCGGCTATCGGCTACGTAGGAATGAACGAATGGACGAATGGACGAACGGATCTTCTTTCGCGCTGCGTGGGCGTGCCGGGCGTGGGCGACCGGGATGCCTCAGGCAGTGACTATTATGCCAGGAGGTGAACCATGACCGAGGAAAAAGGGCGGCCCACCATGGGCTGGACCGAACAGGCGATCAACGAGTACACCACCAAAATCCCGGACGGCGTCGAGATCGAGATCGGCGCCGGCGAGCCGCCGGCCGGCATCCGGGCCTCCAAGTGCACCGACAACAAGTGGGCCTGGTGCGGCCAGTGCACCTGGGAGAGCTCTGTTTGCTGACCGCCGTTACGATTGACCGATAGACCGACCTGAAGCGTGTGCGTCCCAGTCGCCCACCTGGGGCGCACCACTCGTTCTGGGAGAACAAGATGAGCAATCAACCAACTGCTACAGCAAGCGCGCCCTCCGCACCACGTGGGAGACCGCTGGACGCCGTGCGCCGCTACGTCCAGAACCTGAACCTGGGTCTGTTGTGGCGGTTGCTGCCTTATACCCGGCCCTATCTGGGCCTGGAAACCCTCATGTTCGCCGCCATGCTGGGCGCGGTGCTGCTGGACCAGATCTCGCCTCTGCTCACCCGGGGCCTCATTGACAAGGCCCTGCCCCACAAAGACGTGGCCCTCCTCAACCTGTATGCCCTGGGCCTGATCGCCCTGCCCCTGATGCGGGGCCTGGTCAACATCTGGCAGGATTATCTCTCGGCCCGCATCGGCGAGGGGCTGGTGTATGACCTGCGCCTGGCCCTGTTCCGTCATTTTCAGCGTATGAGCCTGGGCTATTACACCACCACGCCCACCGGCGAGATCATGAGTCGCCTGGGCGACGTGAACGCGGCCCGGGGCCTCCTCACCCGCGTCCTGCCGCAGATCATCATCAACCTCATCACCCTGACCACCGCCCTGGGCGTCATGTTCGGCCTGGACACCCGACTGGCCCTGCTGGGGCTGGCGATGCTGCCGCTGTACGTGCTGCCCACCCGCTTTGCGGCCCGTTTCGCCCAGGGGATCACCAAAGAGACCATGCGTCTGTCCAACGAGCTGCTCACGTTCAACACCGAGACCCTGGGGGTGAGCGGTGCACTGCTGGTCAAGGCCTTTGGCCGCCAGGAGTACGAGTGCCGCCGCTACGCCGGCCTGACCAGCCAGGTGCGCGATCTGGCCGTGCGCCAGGCCGTGGTAGGGCACTTGTTCGGGCTGAGCACCAGCCTGGTGGGAGCGTTGGGCCTGGCCTTGGTCTACTGGCTGGGCGGCTACCTGGTCATCGGCGACGAGTTGACCATCGGCACGGTGGTGGCCTTTACCATCTACCTGTGGCGGGTGTATGCACCTTTCTCCAACCTGCTGGACGTGCCGGTGAACCTGGCCTCGTCGCTGGCCTCCCTGGAGCGGCTGTTCGAGTCGCTGGATCTGCCGGTAGACATCGCCGACAGGCCCGGCGCGCAGCCCCTGCGGCGTATCCAGGGCCACATCCGCTTTGACCACGTGTACTTTCGCTACGCCGGTCCCCCGCCGCCAGACAAGCCGCAACCGGAGCGCGAATGGGTGCTGGAAGACATCAACCTGGAAATCCAGCCCGGCCAGGTGGCGGCCTTTGTCGGCCCCAGCGGCTCCGGCAAGACCACCCTCACCTACCTGGTACCGCGTCTCTTTGACCCCCAGAAGGGTACCGTGACCATTGATGGCCACGACGTGCGGGATGTGACTCTGGCCTCCCTGGCCCACCAGATCGGCATGGTCACGCAGGAAACCTATCTGTTCAACGACACCATCCGCGCCAACCTGCTCTACGCCCAGCCTCGCGCCACGCCGGCTCAGTTGGAAGCCGCCATCGAGGCCGCCTATCTGCAAGAGGTGCTGGACGACCTGCCCGATGGGCTGGACACCGTCGTAGGGCAGCGCGGCTTTCGCATGTCCGGCGGCCAGCGGCAACGGTTGTCCATTGCCCGGGCCATCCTCAAAAACCCGCGCATCCTCATCCTGGATGAGGCCACCTCGGCCCTGGACACGGAATCCGAGCTGGCGGTGCAGGCGGCGCTGGAGCGGCTGTTCCAGGGCCGCACCAGGCTGGTCATCGCCCATCGCCTGTCCACCATCCGCTCAGCCGACGTGATCTTTTGCCTGGAGGAGGGCCGCCTCGCCGAGTATGGGACCCACGCGCAACTGCTGGCCCGGGACGGGCTGTATGCCCGGCTCTACCAGAAGCAGTTCGCGGACCAGGCCTGGCAGGCGGGTCTGTGACACGCGTTTCTCGGCGGCCACAGACCGCCGAGGAGCACAAAGAAATTGACAGCAAGGAGCAAAATCATGTTTCGTGCCGGTTTGAAAGCAGGTCTGGGGGGCGCGCTGGTCATCGTCCTGGTGCAACTGCTGTCGTTCTTCTTGTCGCTGCTGCCGCGCTCTCTGGGCCTGTCGTTCGGGGGCTGCTTTTTCATCATCACCCTGCTGGTCTGTGTGGGGGCCGGGGCGTGGGCCGGGCAGATGCTGGGCCGGCCCGCCATGCGCCGCGGGCTGGGCGCCGGCGGCGTGGCCGGCTTTATTGTCGGCCTGGCCCAGGGCTTCACGCTGGCGCTCTCGGCGGCCCTGGGCCTCACGCTCCTGCATCTCACCGGCGAATTGACGGCCATGATGGACCCGGCCGACTGGCAGCGTATCCAGGAGCTTGGCGGGGACCCGTTTCAGTTTCAGGTGTTCTTGATCAGGCTGACCGCGCTCATCTGTGTGCTCGGCGGGTCGGCCTTTTGCGTGGTCGGAACCGCGCTGGGGGCGCTGGGGGGAGCCGTGCACGCCGTCGTGGTCCGCAAAGCCCCGGCGCTGGCCTTTGGCAGTGACGACGAGAGCGAGTGGTAAAAGCCCAAAGCCCCCAACCCAATATGTTGACACTTTTTACAGGCGTTCAAATTTCCGCCCGGGGCCCTCACTCCTCCCCCTACCTCCCCCCCTTCCGGCGACTGCATCGCGCCCAGGTCGGCGGCCAGGTTTTCGGCAGTCAGTTTCGGGCGCTGTCGGTATGGTTCCCGTTGCGCGGCGACGAGATGCGGCTTCATCTACCGTTATAGATTTCCTACGAGCGTTACACAAACCATATCGTCGGCAGCAAAACAGCAACAGCCAGCAGGAAAATCAACCCGGCGGCAACCCACCAGGTGAGTTGCGGTTGCTCAGGCAGGGCAACCGGGTTGGCCAATGGCTTGCGGACATCCAGCCAATAGGCTGTTAGGAAAAAGCCCCACAAGAAGCCGACATAGCCAAACCAGTGCTGGAAAGCCACAATAAAAGTCCCCTGCCCGCCAAGCGGATGCCAGATCGCCAGGACGGTGAATAAAATGTTGATGGCAAGATAGGGAACCAGAAGCAAGGGCAGGGCAACCCGCAGCCGTTCGGCCTTGTTGCTGGCGTCACCTGCAAAGCGCAGGGCCGAGCGCGCCAGCCAGAAGAATCCCCATAGGATACCAACCACGCCGACGAGCAGGATAGGCAGGCGAACCGCCCATGAGCCGCCCAATATCTGAATCACCTTTTGCCAGTCGCCAAGCTGTTCACTTCCCGGTTGGTAGAACAGGGGGTCAACGAACAGGTAGCCAAAGCCCATGAACAGGTTATATCCGGCAAAGTACATCCAAAACAGGGCCGCCATGGCGCGTTGCTGGCGGGCGCTTTGGCGGAACAGGAAGACGCCCAGGAAACCAAGCAGGATATTCAACAAGGCAGGAAGCGCCTCGACCAGCACCGTGCCGGTTTCGTCCGGCGCGCCGGGCCAGTCCCACAGTACTGCAAACAGGTTGAATGCCTGCCACTCTGCGCCGACCAGCACAGCGGTTAAGCCATGGCAGGCTTCGTGGAGTATTTGCGCGCCCAGTGCGCCCAGCAAAGCGGCGGTCAGGGCATTGAAAACAAGAATCGTGCGTTTATTCATGAGATACCTCCAAAGTGTAAAATAGACGTTATCGGAAATAAGAGATATAATTGTACCATCAGCAAGTGCTGTCAATCTTATCTGCAACAGGAGGCTACTCCATGTTTACGTATGCGGCTGTCAAAGATGACCCCAAGTTATTCCTGGCTTTGACT
>DAOTXL010000051.1:0-3610 GCA_034435455.1 Anaerolineae bacterium | reverse complement strand
GAGGCCTGCTACGACCAACCCTACCGCCTGTACCGTTCCGCGAACCGGGGGGCTACCTGGGACGACCTCAGCGGCGGGTTGCCGGAATACGGTGGGGAAACGATCGCTATCACGGCGCTGCTGATGCCGTGAGGCCACACCACCCTCTGGACGAGAGTGCCATTTCGTGCTATCCTTTGGGTAGTTTGCGGAACAGGAAGTGAAAACGATGAAAGAGCGAAGTGACTGGTGGACAGCAACAGCCGGCCTGGCCGTGCTGGCCGTGGTGGCCGTGGGCCTGGGATTGCTGTTCCGGGGGCAGCGCCCGACGCCGGGGGCGACGGAGCCGACGGCAACCGTGACAACGACCTGCACGCCTGCGCCCACGACGACCCCGGTAAGCGCAGCGACGCCGACCCCGGCGCCGACCGGCACCCCGCCCCCCCGGCACCTGAGCGCGGCGGTGGAGGTGCAGACACCAGAAGGGTTTTGGCCGATGGACCTGGCCGGAGATGTGATGGTCGGCAGCCTGATCATCAACGGCGACTACAAGATCGTGACCTGGGACCTGGTGACGGGGGAGGTGAAACCGATCAGCAGCACGAGGCAGTTCAAGACCCGATACTTTGCCCGCATCTCGGAGTCGTGGGTGGTGTGGATTGAGGGCTTTGAGGCGGGCGAGGAACAGCCTGACGAGATGAAACTTTGGGTTTACGACCGGAAGAAACAACGCGAGTTCACGCTGGAAGCGGCTGCTCCTTCTGCGCTGGATCTGTCGGGAGACGTGGTGGTGTGGGAAGAGTGGCGCGAGGGGGAAAACAACTTTGATGTGTATGCCCATAACCTGAGAACGGGGCAGAGATGGGCGGTTACCGCTCGCTCCAATGGGCAACTGTATCCGCACATTTCAGGCCAGTGGGTCATCTATCTGGACTATGCAATCCCGTTCGATCAGCCGGGAAGTATCGCCCTGTGGGCCTACAACCTGGAGAGCGGCGAGGACCGGCTTGTGGGGCAGGTGTATCATCCTGCCATGTCTTCGGCGGGAACCTATCACGCCCTCAGCGGCAGCCGGGTGGTGTGGACGACGCCAATGGGCGCGGACTATACATTCCAGGTGTTGAGCCTCGATCTGGACAACCCTCAGGACCAACCCTCGGTGGTGATGTCCCCTGGCGACTTTGCCCCTGAGTCCCTACACCTCTTTGACGATATCCTGGTTTACCACAGAGGTTGGGGAAGGACACTGTACGACCTGCAACGCAGGGAGCAACTGGCAGTTCTGGAGCAGGCGGACACTGTGATCATTTCCGACAACCGAGCGGTGTGGGAGGAGACGTTGCCGGCTCAAGACGGCAGTGAAAAATGGTCATATAGGCTGTATATTGCGACGATCGAGCAGTAGTCTCAACCAGAGAGGAGAACAAGGGCGATGAAAATGCTCAAGATATCACGGCTTGGCTGGTTGGGGCTGCTATTGGCCTTCGGCAGTGCTGTGCTTTTGGCAGGCGTGGCCCAGGGAGCGATATCCTCTCTTGCGGTCGTAGAGAGCACAGGGCGCGGCATCCATCTGGGCAATGTCTCGGATGGAAAAGGCTGGAATGAGACGTACTTTTCCAAGATCAATGGCGAAGGAGGGGCCTGGCCAGGCGCGGTGGTGTTCATGAGCAACCAGGTGTATGACATAAAGCGCGCGGGTTCTTCCTGTCACATAGAGCAGGTGTCCGTCGAAAGCAACGACAAACAGATCGCCTGGGAATACTTGCAAAGCCTCCCACCCGAAACCAAAATCGTCATCCGCATTTACCCATCTCCAGGGTACTTTACTGCCGGCCACCGTCTTGTGTCCCGGCCCGTGGACGACCACTGCTCCTGGCCAAGCAAGCGGAGCATTGACGATATAGCGGATGAAATCTGCGCCATCCAGAAGTTTAACGACGAAAACGGTCTCGGCGGCAGGTGGGTAGGGTTTCTGCCAGCCAATGAGCCGAACCTGGAGTGGTACGTCAACGAACCGACGGCTACCCCCTACCCAATCGGGGTTCGGAATCAACAGGCATGGCAAGATATGGATGCTTACTTTACTGCGGTCTACAACTATGTCAAAGAAAGGTGCGGCGCCAACGTGTTGACCCCGCCCATGGCCCAGAACCTGTGGGCTGAAGGATACAAGGTGAACCACGACGTGTGCGAGGAGCAATTCTTGCGTGACACCGACCCTCCACAAAGCGGCTATCAAGTGATGGCCCAAACTTTCCTGTATGGCACCGCCAACGACGGCTACGCCTGGAACAACTACTGGGCGCGGGGTTATGAAAGCTGGTTGCATTGTGCAGAGAGTGAGCCTGCCGGCCAACACGTGGCGCGATACTTCCCGACCCCCATGCAAACCCGCGTCGCCGCCAAAGGGGGCCTCATCACCGAAGCCGACCTGGCCTCGCCTCTGCAAGGGTTTGGCAACCCGTTGACAGACAAAGACGAACGGGAGGGCCAGGAAGCCGCCTGCTCGCTCATCGCCTTCTACAACGCAGAAAAGCTGGCCGACTCGGCCGCCGTCTGGAACCTCAACGTCTCCGGGGATGACGAAGAGCAGAACTGGCACGAAGCCTACCGCAACGAGGAAGGCAACCGGGAGCGCCCCTGGTTCAAGGCCTGGTGGACCGGCACCCCTGACTGCCCCGCCACCCCCACGCCGACCCACACCCCCACGCCGACCTCCACCCCCACGCCGACGTACACCCCCACCCCCATCCCTACCCCCCTCCTGACCGGCGTCTACGACTACCCCGACCCCTTCTCCCCGGACGACGACGGCTGGCAGGACCAGACCTTCCTCCATTACACCCTGAACCAGACGGCCACCGTGCAGGTGATCCTCTCCAGTTCGGATGCCTGCTACCTGAGCAGAACCCTCCGGTCGGGCGAGCAACCCCCCGGCGAGCAGTTCGTCGCCTGGGATGGCTGCCTGCCGCGCAACCCCCATCCCCCCCATCCCTGCCCCACCCGCCTCCTGGCCGCCTGCCCGCCCGACTGGGGGGTGCCGCAGGATGGACCGTACAACTATCAGGTGCAGGCCGGGGCGGAGGTGGTGACCGGCACGGTGACGATCGACACCACCCTGCCGCCCGGCAGCCCCCTCTACGCCGCCGGGGTACCGGGCGACCCCCAGGCGCCGGACCGCCTCCTCCGCTCCGACGATGGGGGCCTGACCTGGACCGAAATCAGCAGCCAGACCTTGGGCACCGTGACCCGGCTGGTGGGCCGGCGGGGGATGCCCTACCTGTACGCCATCGGCGGCAGCAACGGCCGGCGCAGCGGCGACGGCGGCCTGTCGTGGACGTTGATCCTGACCGGCAACGCCTGGGCAGACATCGCCCTGCACCCCACCGACCCGGAGGTGGTCTTTGCTGCCCGCTCGGCCGGGCTGTCCAACCAATACGGCCTGTACCGCAGCCTCGACCACGGCCAGAGCTGGGAGCTGGTGTGGTATGCCGAAGATTCCTGGGGCCATCCTTACAGAGCAACGTGCGCCGCCGCTTCTGCCGCCGACCCGAACCTGGTCTTGGTGGGGGGCGACAACAACTATGCCGCGGATGGCCGGCCGGTCATCGCCCGCAGCACCGGCGGGGGA
>DAOTXL010000050.1:0-2254 GCA_034435455.1 Anaerolineae bacterium | reverse complement strand
CAACCGGATTTGACCTTTGTCGAGCGGGTCAGCGCCCTGAGCCGGCAGAATGTGCGGCGCTGCTACTACTGCCTGCGGTGCAGCGCCGGCTGTCCGGCGGCTCCCTTTATGGACTACACTCCGGCCCAGCTTCTGCGGCTGGTGCAGTTGGGGCAGAAGGAGATGCTGCTGCGCTCCTCGGCCATCTGGCTGTGCATCGGCTGCGAGACCTGCGGCACCCGGTGTCCGAACGAGATACACGCCGGGGCGGTGATTGATGCGCTGCGGCAGATGGCCGTGGCGGAGGGGGTGCCGGTGGGGGAGCGGCGGGTGTTCAAGCTTCATGAGGCGTTCCTGGACAGCATCCGCACCTGGGGGCGGCTGCACGAACTGACGATGCTGATGCAATACAAGCTGACCGGCCGTGACCTGCTGTCTGACCTGGACATGGGGCTGGAGATGTTTGTCAAGGGCAAGATCCACCTCCTGCCCACGCGGATCAAGGGCATTGGGGAGGTCAAGAGGTTGTTTGAGGTAACAGATGAGCGTCGAAGCGGTTCCTGACCTCCGCGCCCTGGCCGAGAGTTATGCGGATGCCCTGCACCAACATTTCGGTTCCCGGCTGATCTCGGTGGTCCTGTATGGGTCGGTGGCCCGCGGGGAGGCTACTCCCGTGTCAGATATAGACCTGCTGGTTGTGGCCGAGTTGTTGCCCGAAGGTCGTCAGGCACGAAATGCAATTTTGGACGAAATTGACCGATCCTTTCTGCCGGTCCTGGCCAGGTTGCACAGACAAAAGCGCTATGTGGATCTGTCGGTGTTGCTCTTTACACTGGCCGAGGCAAGGAAATTGCGGCCCTTGTACCTGGACCTGGTAGAAGATGCCATCCTCCTGTACGACCGGGACCACTTTTTTGCAACGATCTTGGACCAACTGCGGGGTCGGTTGGAAGGGTTGGGGGCCAGGCGGCTCCAACTGGGCCGGCTGCGGTATTGGGACCTGAAGCCGGATTACCGATGGGGAGATCGGATCACGGTATGACCGGCGAAGAGATGGCTCGCAGCTATGGGCGGACGGCCGGGCTGATTTTGCAGGAAGCAGAACACGCCCTGCAACAACAGGCCTGGCACCTGGCAGTGCGGCGTGCACAGGAGAGTGTCGAGATGGCCCTCAAGGCGGCATTGCGCCTGGTAGGCATCGAGATCCCACGGCTCCATGACGTGGGCACCCTGCTCCGGGCAGAGCAGGAACGCTTCCCCGCCTGGTTCCAGGCCGACGTGGACCGATTGGCTTCTATCTCGCGGGGATTGCGCCGGGATCGAGAACTAAGTTTCTACGGCGATGAGGACCTGGGCCAGCCACCGGAACAGATATTCAGCCGGTATGATGGTGAGCAGGCAGTAGCCCAGGCCCGCTCTGTCCTGGAACAATGCCGCCGTCTGATGGTTGAATACGGAGATGACAATGAAGCATAGCTACGCCTTCTACCCCGGCTGTACGTTGCATTCCACCGGTGTCGAGTTTGGGGTCAGCACCGACCTGGTGTGCCGGGCCCTGGGGCTGGAACTGGTCGAGATTCCCGACTGGAACTGCTGCGGGGCCTCCTCGGCCCACAGCCTGGACCATCGTCTGTTTCTGGCCCTGCCCGCCCGCAACCTGGCCAAAGCGCAGGAGGTGGGGCTGGACAGTCTGGCCATTCCCTGTGCCGCCTGCTACTCGCGGCTGGCCGCCGCCGACCTGGCGTTGCGGGAGGACGTGGCCTTTCGGGTCGAGATGGAGGCGGCGTTGGGGTTTGAGTATCAGGGGCGGGTGCGGCCCCGGAGCCTGCTGGAGGTGGTGACCCGCGACTTTTCGGAGGCGCAGTTGGCCGCGCCGGTCCGCCAGGGGTTGCAGGGGTTGCGGGTGGTGAGCTACTACGGCTGCCTGCTGATCCGTCCGCCGCGGTACACGGGACGCTGGGATGACCCGGAGCATCCGCGGAGCATGGACTATCTGCTGGGGTTGTTGGGAGCGGAGGTGAGGGGGTGGAGCTACGGGGTGGACTGTTGTGGGGGGAGCCTGACCCTGAACCGCAGCGATGTGGTAGTGGAGTTGGTGGACAGGCTGGTGGCGGGGGCGCACGAAGCGGGGGCGGAGGCGCTGGTGACCGCCTGTCCGATGTGCATGGCCAATGTGGATGGGCGGCAGAAGTATCGGGGGGGTGCCCCGCTGCCGCGCAAACCCAAGCCGGGCTATGAGCCGCTGCCGATCTTTTACTTTACCGAGTTGATGGCC
>DAOTXL010000049.1:0-45391 GCA_034435455.1 Anaerolineae bacterium | reverse complement strand
CGCCTGGGCTACCTGTGGTATAGTACTCATGAGGAAGACCTCCGGCCTGATTTGGTTTGCTACCTGCAATCATACCACAAAATCTCCCTCTTGTCATCCTTAACTTGATGCGTATGGGGACGACCCGGCGGGTCGCCCCTACCCGGCGCGTTCGGGGCCGCCGGGGGCACCCTCTTTGAATTCGGGTGGGGTGACCGGCCCCGGCGAGGACGCCTGTCCCAGGCTGTCCAGGGAAACCGCGCTGCCCAGGGATTGCCAGTCGCCCGCATCGCTGCGGATATAGGCCTGGCTCTGGCCGGTCTCCGGGTTGATGACGACGGTGATGGCAGGGACGTTTTCCGGCCCCAGTTCCTGCACCAAGCGGGCGATGCGCTCGTTGGCGGGACTCCACTGGGCGGAAGAGCGGTCGGCCATCTGCGCGGCCT
Source organism: Anaerolineae bacterium (assembly GCA_034435455.1). Taxonomy (GTDB): domain Bacteria; phylum Chloroflexota; class Anaerolineae; order JAAYZQ01; family JAAYZQ01; genus DAOTXL01. The sequence goes on along the minus strand of DAOTXL010000049.1, from coordinate 44,966 downwards.
CGGCCGCGATCCATTCGGGGGAGCCCTGCTCGCCAGCGCGGGTCTGCCCCAGGGCCAGGTCGCCGCCCGTGCGCACTTTGGATTCGGCCACAATCAGCGGCATCCCCGGCGCGGTGAAGACGCGGTCAAAGCCGTGTTTGGGCTGGTCAAAGGGGAGCGGCTGCAGGCCGAATTTCTCACTGAGCACCTGGGCGGCGACTTCTTCGCCCAGCGCACCCTTGAGGCGCGCCAGTTCCCCGCGGTTGCGGCGAATCGCGGCAATCACCCCGCCCATCAACGCCAGTGCGCCGGCGGCGGCGACCCCCACAGCGGTAGCCTGCAGGCGGGTGGACAGGTAAGCCTCCAGAGCGGTGATACGGCGGTCCAGGTAACCGGTGGCCTGGGGCAGGAGGCCGGCCAGCGCATCCTGGTAGGCCTGGGCGACGGCGCGGAAGACCTCCGCCTCCTGGCGGACGCGGTTCTGCCATTCCAGGATGCGCACCAGATGCTCCTCGGCCTGGCGCAGGGCATACTCGTAGTAGGAACAGTCCACCGATTCGCCCTGCTGGGCCGCCAGCATGGCCTGAAAGAAGCAGGCCTCCAGGGCGGCGCGTGCCTCTTCCACCCGTAGGCGGGCGCGGGCCTCGGCCTCTTCCAGGAGTTGCTGCGTGCGGGCGATCTCCTGCTCGGCCATCTCCATAGCCTCGTACTGGCGGCGGGCGAAATCGGGCAGCGCGCCCCGCAGCGCCTTGAGGGCTTCTACATCGGCGTGGGCCTCTGTCATCGCCCACCTCAGCGGTATTCCAGAAACTCGCGCAGCCGCTCAATCAGCCCCAGCAGGTGCGCTTCGTGGCCTTCAGTGGCGGCCAGGTAGCGGTTCACGCCCTGGGCGGCCTCGTGGAGTGCCTCGCCGAACTCGTGGTACTTGATGTCGGTCCAGACCTCGCCCAGGCTGCGCCAATGCGCTTCCATTGAGGCGAACTCTTCAGCCAGGGTACGGTTGAAGCGGATCAGATGTTCGCGGAATGCGATCATGCTTTCCAGGTCGGCATCTACTCGTCTGCTCATTGTGTCACCTCCTCGGTTGAAATTGGACCCATCGGATGCAAAGAATGACGGGGTGGATGAACGGATTTTACACCAGACTCTTCCCTCTGCAAAGAGACTGGCGCTGGCAGGAGTCCGCGCGCCAGGTCAGCGGGGCGAATCAGCCAGTCGGGGTCGTCGTCGGGAGCGTATCTCACCGCATTACACAGGCTGAGGGCAAGGCCACGGGCGCTGGACGATTCGGCGCTGAGCAGCGGATGGGTGCTTTCCGCCAGTTTTCCCTCCAGGGTGATGTTCAGGTCCGAGGCGGCGCGCTGCCAGGCCTGATGTAATTCCTCTCGCTGTTCATTGCCCAGCAAGCCGGCCTCCCCAGACCATTCTGCCGTCAGCGCTACCGCCACTCCTGCAACCAGAAACACATCCCCCGGACCCAAGATTGACCAGGCTTCGCGGTCATTCAGTTGCCTGATCTCTGCGGCACGGTTCTGGTAGAGTTGAGACCAGGGCGTACGCAGCAGGCTCATGACTGTTGTCCAGGTCCGCGCGTTCAATGGACGCTGTCGCCCCAGCACCAGCAGTGCCAGCGAGCGGGTCAGCATCAGCGGCGAGGCGTAGCCTACCTTCCAGATCACTCCCTGCTGTTCGGCATCCAGCGTAGATACGTTGCTCAACCATTGCAGCGCGCACTGCCAGATGCGCTGGCGGTGCTTTTCTTCTGCAGGGTACTCTCGCTGCAGCAGTCCCACCAGAGACGAAATGGCCTCGGAAGTGATTTGATGACGGTTCACCAGTAAGGGCAGGATGTTTCGGGTGATTGAGGCTGGCGCAAATTCTGTAGTTGCAAAACCACCTTCGGGCATCTGGTACTCGGTCAGAAGAATCTCTTCCAGTAACGCCACGGCCTGCGGCAGGATAGGTTCCAGTCGGACCACCGCTTTCAGGACCTCCAGGGCCAGAGCACTGGCTTCCCAGGAGAGCTCGGGAAAGTAGCGGGGCATACCACCCGCCCGGCTCCAGGCCAGGAACATCTCAACCGCCAGATGGAAAAGGTCAGCCAGCAGAGGGAGGGCGATTTCCGGAGAAGGGACCTGGCTGAGGGCGCGTGCCAGCGCCAGACGACGGGATGCCCCAGCGCGCATCGGATACTCCTGGCGATGGCCTATGGGTTCGTCTAACACGGCGGCCAGGCGCGGGGAGACGGATAAAGCTCTCTCTACCGGTGGGGGAAGCTGGCCATCAGCGCTCTTCAAGGAGGGTGGGAAAGAATCCCCGGTTGGAATGATGCGAGCCAGCCAGGCGGCGACGGTTTCATCAAAGCGATTGCGCTGCACCATCCTGGCGGCTTGAGCCATACGTTCGGCTAAAGCAAGCCCGCTGTGTAGCCCATCGTCCGGGTCTATCAGCCAGCAGGCTGCCAGTTTGACCGCGTTGGGGCGATCTGCGTGGCTGACCTCATCGGCTATCGTGCGGAGAAATGTGGAAAGTGAAAAGGTGACCTGGAGGGAGCCGCTCTCCATCCCTTTGGCCAGGGAAGAGAGCAGGCGGCGCAGTGCCTCATTGGGTAGCCCAAGCGCCCAGCGCGCCAGTGGGTCAGGGATGGGCACATTCTCTTTCAACGACTGCTCCAGTCGCTGCCGCAAGGCGCTTTCCAGGAGAAAAAGTGGCGTTTCTCGGAGCAGGGAGAGACGCTGGTACAATGCCAGGGCTACCGTGACCAGTATCTCGTCATCAGTATCGGGTACCTGTCGGCTTAACCACTCTTCGGCTACGTGCGACAACTCCCTTGCGTTTTCCAGGATTTGCAATGGCCAACGAGCATCGGGGAAACGGTGCATCAGGTCCAGCAGGGTCTCCAGCGCTTCGCTGGAGATTTCCAGGCGCAAGTTTTGCAGGTCGCCAATCTGCAGGTCGTCAAACTTCTGAAAATGGTGACGGTCCAGAATACTCTGTAAGAGATACAAGTGAGAGGGACGGTTGAGGAAGGCAGGCAATGCTTTGACCAGAACCCATTCGGCTTCAGGCGCTTTCATCTCCAGCAACGCATCTATCTCTTGCGCCAGGGCAGGAATGCATCCCTCGTCCTGCAACGCCAGGCTGGCCAGCGCTGGAGCCAGTCCCCAGCGACGGTTGACCTGTTCCCGATAGCGCTGATATTCCTCCCCCAGCAAGGGCAGGGATCGGGGACGGAACAACGGCGCCAGCAGCATTGCCAGCGCGGTAAACGCTTTGCCGTATCCTGCAGCCTGGGCATTCGCCCGCACAAACTCCCGATAACTGGCAAAGGAACGTTCCGCTGGATAGCGTTCCAGATCGTGCCAGGCATGCAGCCGACGCATCAGTTCGCCGATCTGCTTCGGCGAGAGGGACGCCTGGGCGATAGCGCGAACCAGGTCGCGGATTTCCAGTTCGGGAAAGTAGGGGTAGTATTCCGCCCACCAGGACATCCGGTCACAGAGCGCCTGGAACTCGTGAGGACGGATTTCGCTGCTGCCCAAAAAGAGCAGGTGCAGGCCGTATAGTCCGAACTCGTGGTCCGGGTTTTCCTCACCGGTAGGGGTGCGGAACGTTTCCGCCAGCGCCAGGGCGAGTCGTCCACGCCAGTGAACGAACAGGCGGCGAGGCTCCCAGATAGGCGGGGCAGTTTGCAACGGTTCATCCAAAAGCCGACCGACCTGATGGCGCAGACCAGTCAGGAACCAGCGGAACATTTCTGCCCGGGCCGCCTCAATCCGCAGCAGGGCTTTCAGCCGTTCGCCCAGCCTGATCTGCGCGGCGGAAGGTTCGCCCGGCGGGCGAGGAATGCTGGAAATGCCGCGGAAGGTGCCGAGACGAAATCCCGCATACAGGTCAAAGAGAGCATCGCGCGTCAGGCGCAGGGCGATGGCTTCCATCCCCGGTGGCAGTGGCCGTTCGCTTTTGCCCGTAAACTCTGCCAGGTAGCGGACGGCCTGGATCAGGCGCAGCTCCCGATCCCATCCCGTATCGGGCAGGTCTTCCAGCAAATCCTTCAGCAGGGCGACTTCGTCAGGAGGCGGTTCGCTCATCGGCTTCTCCCCGCAACCCGTAGAACAATTGCCAGACGGTATCCCAGTCAGTCAGATGCGATACTTCCCGATGGAGTTGGCGGATTGCTTCTTGCTGACCACGGTTCCAGGCTTCGTTCAGCATCAGCGCCGCGCCGAAGAGCTGAAAGCCGCCGTGAGAGAAGGTCCATTCTCCTGTGAACTCATCCTGCTGAAACAGGCCAGTGCGCTGCCAGAACGCGAGCGCTGCACGGCGATCCGAGTTGGAAAGCAGGACTTGCGCAAGCCGCTCCTGCCAGGGCGGTTCAGCAAAGGTCTGCCAGCCCAGTTCGGCCAACGCCCCCAAGGCTGCGCCTTCATCCACCGGGGGCGCATCGGGTTTAGCCTGCTCCCAGCGGATCGTCTGGCGCAGGAAGAAGCGGTACAGGTCAGCCAGTCGTCCGATGCGCTGTGCCTGTGCCAGGCCGTCGGCAAAATGGGCCGAACGGCAGATGGCCAGGGTGAGCAGGGTCACGTAGAAGGGGGAGGCGAACATCGCCATCTGCGGCGAAACGACCAGGCGGGTAAGTGCTTCCAGTTTTGCCGCCTGCTCTGCTTCGTCCCGTTCCTGTAGCAAAACCTTTCCCAGCCGATAAGCCAGCCGTTCCAGGCGCGGGTCATCCAGGGTTTGCAGGGCATAGGGTCGGAAACCAGCCTCCAGAAAGGCGTGGGGACGTGAGGTCAGCAGCAGTACATTGTCGCGGAACGGCTCCTCCTGCCAGGTGCTGTGCAGCGCCAGGAGAAAGTCGCGTCGAGTGGAATCGGGGACGCGGTGCTCATCCAGGGCGTCTACCAGCAGGAAGGCATTCCCCTGCTTCAGCGCCGACTCCAGAACGCGATACGCCAGATAGGGGGAGCCGAGGGGATGGTGGCGGGCGCGCGTCACGGCGCGGGCACAGGCGGGGAGGAAATCCGTCTCGTCCTGCCAGGCTTCAGCCAGGTCGCGGGCCGTAACGTAAAAGGGGATCAACTCGTCGCCGCGCCAGAGCAGGCGGTCTTCTACACGGCGGGCGTAAGCCCAGGTCAGATAGTGAAGCGTCGTCGTTTTGCCGCCACCGAGCAAGCCCAGGAGAGCAACCGGGCGGTCTTCGGTCAGGATTTCATCCATCTCACAGCGCTCGTGGAGAGGAGCGCGTTCCGCCTGATACCAGCGAGTCAGGTCTTTCACGGGCGCCGCCTGCAAGGGCTGATAGATCTGTTCCAGCAGGGCGTGAAACGAAATGCCGCTCAGAGGGAAGACCAGGTGGGCATAGCGTTGGGCGATCCGTTCGCGGTACAGGTCGGTGGCTTCAGCATCGCTGACCTGGAGTTCCTGCCACCGCTGCGCCAGAGCGCCGCCGTCCTTCACGATCACCGTATTGCCGTCTCCGGTGATGATGATGCTGTTAGAGACGCTGCCCTCAATACGTACCACCCGCTCAACACCCAGGCGGGCAAGGACGGCATTCAGCGCCTCCAACGCCTGGGTCTGGCGGGCCATTTCGGCGCGCAGGTCGCGCAGCAGGTCATCGCGCTGGCCCTGGAAGCGGGAGGGGAGGGATTTGAGGAGGTCGTAGGCGAAGGAGGCGAGGAGGTTGAGGAGAAAGTCGGCTATCATCGCTCATCTCCTTGCTGGTCAGTTTGCGCCAGGCGGGCAATAGCCTGTAGTAGCGTACGACGAATTTCATCATCTTGTTCTTGTATGGCTAAATTTTGCAAAACATTCAAATGGGTGGGTTGAGCGAATTTTTCTAGCCAATATGCAACTTCGCGACGGGTTCCCAACCATTCTGTTGTGTCAAAAAGCATGTCTGTGAGAACAGCAATACTTTCGTCAATGTAACCCAATGTTCCCAAAAATCGAGCAGCCTCAAAGCGAGCAAAGCCATCAAGTTTTTTGTCTTGTGCTAGTTCTATCAGTTCATTTACTCTTTTTAGGTGGAATAGGGATTCAATAGCGCGTCGCCTTACCCAAGGTTTACTATGCCAAGGGTCAAGGTCGATATTTGGATCTTTTGCTAAGTTAACCCAGCAAAGAGCCGCTTCATCAAAGCACCCGTGATTTTGTAAACATTCAACAGCACGCACGCGAAAATCTCGACTAAGTGTATTTGTATGCGCCATTTGGATTAGCGTGTGCATAACTTTTTCAATCCCACTATGTTCAGCAATGCGTTCTGCCGCCTGCACCCTTGTATCTTCGTAAGCATTATCATTGTTTGCTAGTGTCTCAAAGATTTCTTGAGCTATTTTAGATTCTCCACGAAATTCCAGAATAAGAGCCATCCTAAAACGTAAATCGGAATCAAAATAATCGCTTTTACATAATAATTCTACTATTTCTATATTTCCAAATTCTGACATGTGTATTGCTAGGGAAAAAATTTCTTCTCTGGCAAAGCCGAAATCAGTAAAAGACAATTCATTTAGTTTTCTTGATATTTTTGAAATAAAGGATAAATATTGACCGCTTTCTGTTGAGTCAAGTATCCATGCAACAATGGGTACACTCCCTGTACGCCCAAATAGCATTGATACAGACTCATCAAATAAGTAATCTATGTTGCCTCTGGCTTCCAAAATTATACTCCTACTAGCAAGATATTCACGAAAACTAGGGTGCATCCACTCGTATTGTTCTTCGCGCTTCAAAAACACGCCGCTGCGCCGCGCCATCACCCGCAAAAAGCGTTCGGCAACCGCAGGGGCGCGGGCTTTCAGGTTGAGTTGCTCATTCAAGTACTCCACCACCACAGGAATCAGGGATTTCTCGTCTGTCCAGTCGGGGTGATCGGTCATCGCCAGAGCCAGGTGCGCCAGGGCGGGTTGGGCCAGGTCCAGCAGGGCAGCGTCCAGTTCGTCGCGCAGGCCGCGCTCGTTGGCTTCATCCAGCCAGATGTCCACAAATTCCTGGTACAACTGTGTGCGTCGTTCGGGCAGTCTCTTGCGTTCCAGATAAACTTTGGCAGCGATGGTGACAAGCAGGGGTGTCTCGGTCAGCACGCTGCTGCGCACGGTCTCCAGCGCTTGCAGGAAGGCAGGGGCGTCTTCTCCAAACCAGCGGCGAGCCAGTTCGGCGGTCTGGTCGGGGGTGAAGGGCTGGATTTCATAGACGCTGAGGCGGCTGGATTCCCATTCCTTTTCGGTATAGGCCGAGGGACGGCTGGTGAGGATAACGCGGGCAACCTCGGGACGGGCGAGCAGGTCGCCGATCCACTGCCTGAGGGAGAGGTACCTGTCCGCGGGGACTTCGTCCAGGCCGTCCAGCAGGAAGAGCCAGGGAGCATCCAGGTGCTGCGGCCAGGCATCCAGGAAGCCATCGGGCAGGGGGCGGGTAAGGCGGAGTTCGTTCTGCAGAGCCTGGTTCAGGCGTTCTTCCAGAGCGCCTTCCGCACGTGCCAGGGCGCGCAGGGGCAGGAGCAGGGGCAGATGAGGGTGATCCAGGCCGATGGAGTGCGGGTCGTTGTAGGCACGCTCGGCCAGTTGACGCAGCAGGGTGGACTTACCCGCGCCCGGCTGACCGAGAATCAGCAGGTGGGATGTTTGCGCCTGGCGCAGGACCTGCTCCACCGTGAGCGATGCTTCCTGTGCGGCGGGCTTGCGCGGCGATGCTTCTTCCTCCCGTTGCCGCGCCCGCAGGGGAACGTAGACCTCATCCAGGTTTTTCGGCGGGCGGATGTCGGTCAGGGTCAGGTAGGGCAGTTCGGCGCAGTAGCGGCGCAGGGCGCGGAAGTACGCTTGCAGGGAGGCGTCGTAGCGATCGGAGGCGATGCGCTCCAGGACTTTTTGAAGCGCTTCACGCACCGATTCCGCTGTCGCACCCTTGAAAACCGAGACGATGTTGTTGTCCCCCGTCACGATGACGGTATCTTCCACGCTGCCGCCAATGGCCACGGCGCGCTCGCCGGTGGCCAGAACAATCTGTCCCGCCTGCAGGGCGCGGCGGAGGGTCTCCCAATCGGCGGCGGTGGTGACGCCTGCCTGCAAGCGCTCCAAAGCCTGTTTGATCTCAGGGGAAAGTTCCATAACTGTTTACCCCTTGTTGATTTTGTTGCGGTCGCCTGTGACGATCACGCTACCGCTCACACTGCCGCCGATCGCCACAGAACGGTCGCCGCTGGCGATGACGGTCTGCCCGGCGGGGCCGGATTGTGGCAGCAGGCGGGCGAGTTCCTGGGCCAGGGAATCGTCTTCGGCCAGGGCGCGGGCAATTTCCTCACGCAACGCCTCGCGCAGCGCCTGGTTATCGGGCAGGGCGGCGACGGTCTGCGCGACCTGCTCCACGTTCTTCTTGCGGCGCAGTTTGTCCCAGAGCGCTTTGGCCTGCTCGAAACCCTGCTCACTGGCTTTTTCGCCGAGTTTCTTGGCCGCCTCCTGCCCGGCGAGTTTGGCGCCTTTGAGCAGGTAGGGCAAAAAGGGGGCGAGGAATTGAACGAGTTGGGCAGAGAGTTGTGGATAGTCCATGAGATACTCCTTTTCTCAAAATGAAATCCCTGTCGGGGCAATCCAATTCACCGCTGCGTCACTGCACCCAATCGAAAATCCACACCCGCCCGGCGGCATCGCCGCAGGCCAGCAGGCGGCCAGCGCGGGAAAGGGCCAGGCTGCGGATAGCGGCATCGTTCCAGAAGAGCACGCGCGACTCCCCGCTTGCCAGGTCCCAGGCCCGGATGGTGTGGTCCTCGGACCCGCTGACGATGGTGCGCCCGTCGGGGCTGACCGCCACCGCCCGCACCCCATCCGTATGGCCTTCCAGGGAGCGCAGCAGCCGCCCGCTTTCGAGCTCCCACACCTTCACCGTGCGGTCCTCGGAGCCGCTGACGATGAAGCGTCCGTCCGGGCTGACCGCCACCGCGTTCACCCAATCCGTATGGCCTTCCAGGGAGCGCAGCAGCCGCCCGCTTTCCGCCTCCCACACCTTCACCGTGTTATCCCACGACCCGCTGACGATAAAGCGCCCGTCGGGGCTGACCGCCACGGCGTCCACCACCCACGTATGCCCTTCCAGGGAGCGCAGGAGGCGTCCGCTCTCGGCCTCCCAGACCTTCACCGTGCGGTCATCGGAGCCGCTGACGATGGTGCGCCCGTCGGGGCTGACCGCCACGGCCCGAACCCAAGCCGTATGCCCCTCCAGGGAGCGCAGCAGGCGGCCGCTCTCGGCCTCCCAGACCTTCACCGTGCGGTCCTCGGAGCCGCTGACGATGAAGCGCCCGTCGGGGCTGACCGCCACAGCCCGCACCCAATTCGTATGGCCTTCCAGGGAGCGCAGCAGCCGCCCGCTTTCGGCCTCCCACACCTTCACCATGCCGTCCGAAAAGCCGCTGACGATGAAGCGCCCATCAGGGCTGACCGCCACCGCCAGCACCCAACCCGTATGGCCTGCCAGGGAGCGCAGCAGGCGTCCGCTTTCGACCTCCCACACCTTCACCGTGCAATCCTTCGACCCGCTAACGAGTAAGCGTCCGTCGGGGCTGACCGCCACCGCCCGCACCTCATCCGTATGGCCTGCCAGGGAGCGCAGGAGGCGTCCGCTTTCGGCCTCCCACACCTTCACCGTGCGGTCCTCTGAGCCGCTGACGATGAAGCGCCCGTCGGGGCTGACCGCCACCGCCCGCACCTCATCCGTATGGCCTTCCAGGGAGCGCAGCAGCCGTCCGCTCTCCGCCTCCCACACCTTCACCGTGCGGTCATCGGAGCCGCTGACGATGAAGCGCCCGTCGGGGCTGACCGCCACCGCGTTCACCCCACCTGTATGGCCTTCCAGGGAGCGCAGCAGGCGTCCGCTCGCCGCCTCCCACACCTTCACCGTGCGGTCCAAAGAGCCGCTGACGATGAAGCGCCCGTCGGGGCTGACCGCCACCGCCCGCACCCAATGCGTATGGCCTGCCAGGGAGCGCAGCAGCCGCCCGCTTTCGGCCTCCCACACCTTCACCGTGCCGTCCGAAGAGCCGCTGACGATAAAGCGCCCGTCGGGGCTGACCGCCACGGCGTTCACCCAATGCGTATGGCCTTCCAGGGAGCGCAGCAGCCGCCCGCTTTCGGCCTCCCACACCTTCACCGTCTCGTCATCCGAGCCGCTGACGATGAAGCGCCCGTCGGGGCTGACCGCCACCGCCCGCACCTCATCCGTATGGCCTTCCAGGGAGCGCAGCAGCCGCCCGCTTTCGGCCTCCCACACCTTCACCGTGCGGTCATCGGAGCCGCTGACGATGAAGCGCCCGTCGGGGCTGACCGCCACCGCGTTCACCCCACCTGTATGGCCTTTCAGGGAGCGCAACAGCCGCCCGCTTTCGGCCTCCCACACCTTCACCGTGCGGTCATCGGAGCCGCTGACGATGAAGCGCCCGTCTGGGCTGACCGCCACCGCCAACACCCCATCCGTATGGCCTGCCAGGGAGCGCAGCAGGCGTCCGCTTTCGGCCTCCCACACCTTCACCGTGCGATCCTTCGACCCGCTAACGAGGAAGCGCCCGTCGGGGCTGACCGCCACCGCGTTCACCCCACCTGTATGGCCTTCCAGGGAGCGCAGGAGGCGTCCGCTCTCCGCCTCCCACACCTTCACCGTGCCGTCCGAAGAGCCGCTGACGATGGTGCGCCCGTCGGGGCTGACCGCCACCGCCCACACCCTACCCGTATGGCCTTCCAGGGAGCGCAGGAGCCGCCCGCTTTCGAGCTCCCACACCTTTACCGTGTGATCCGAAGAGCCGCTGACGATAAAGCGCCCATCCGGGCTGACCGCCACCGCCCACACCCCATCCGTATGGCCTTCCAGGGAGCGCAGCAGGCGTCCGCTTTCGGCCTCCCACACCTTCACCGTGCGGTCCGAAGAGCCGCTGACGATGAAGCGCCCGTCGGGGCTGACCGCCACCGCGTTCACCCCATCCGTATGGCCTTCCAGGGAGCGCAACCAAAGGGGCGGTTCGGGCCGCGGGTCCAGGCGAGAGCGCAGGAGGGGCAGAACATTGGTCTGCCCTTGCCGGCGGGCGGCGGCCGCCTCGCACAGGCGATGCAGGGGGCCGTTCGGGGCATCGAGCCAGCGCGGGTGGTTATAAAGGGCCGGGAAGAGCCATTCGGGAGCCCGAGCGATGTGGTATTCCTCCAGGCGCAGACGCTCCTCCAGGGCGGCCAGCACCCGCCGCCGTTCGGCGTCCTGCGGCGGCCAGGCCGCCAGGGCCAGGCGGTAGTCGGCCTCCAGGTCAAAGACGGAGGTCGCCCGGCAGCGGGCCTCCAGGAAGTGGAAGTCGGTCAGCAGGGCGTAGAGGGCGTCCCAGGCTCCGGCCTGGAGGTGATGATAGGCCAGGTGGTCCCACAGGTAGGGGGTCTGGGGCGGCAGGCGATGCCAGGGCAGACCCTCCAGCGTCTCGCCGGAAGCGCCCAGGAGGCTGTGCGCACAGGCCAGCAGGAAGCGGCGGTGCAGGTCGGGCAGGGAGTCCCTGGCGTGGGCGCGCAGGTAGTCGTGCTGCAGGTCGTGCAGGCGCAGGCGTCCATCCTCGTCGCGGCGGGCCAGCGAGCGGTTCACGAAGGTCTCCGCCAGGTCGGCCACATCGTCCTCGTCCAGCCCCAGGGGACCCCAGAAGGCCTGCAGGACGGGGAGCGGGATGGCGGCCTCTTCGGGGAAGATGGCCAGGTCCAGGTAGCGGGGGCGGGTGGCCTGCGGCAGCGCCTCCACGCTCACCTCCAGCGCGGCCAGCAGGGTGGGATGCTCGTAGCCGGGGAAGAGGCGGCGGAGTTTCTCCAGGTCGGCGGTCTGCAGGCGGTGCAGCGCCCGCGCCCAACTTTCGGGGTTCTGGCGGACAAAGGCGCCCACCATGGCCAGGGCCAGGGGCAGGTAGCCGCATTCTCGCGCCACCGCACGGGCTTCAGCGGGCAGGCTGTCTGCCGGTTGTCCGGCCCAATCGGCCAGCAGGGCCAGGGCCTGCTCCGGGCTGAGCACGTCCAGGGAGAAGGACTGTGCGTTCAGGGTCTGCAGGACCTCGGCGTTGCGGGTGGTGAGGAGGTAACGGGCCGACAGGCTGGCCCGCAGGGGGAAGGCCTCGGCGTGACGGGCGTCCCAGACGTCATCCAGGATCACCAGGCAGGCCTTGTCCGCCAGGGCGCTGGCCAGGAAGCCGCGGCCCTGAATGGCATCCCGAAAGTTCTCCCGCTGGCCGGTCAGGAAGAGGTAGAGTTCCTCCTGGCGGGCAGGGAGGTTCGGCTCGCGGCCAAGGGGCAGCCAGATAACCCCGTCAGGGAAGGCGGCCTGGACCTGGAGGTCGTGGGCCAGGGCGGCGGCCAGCACCGACTTGCCGATGCCGCCCATGCCCCGCACGCCGACGATGCCCAGCGCGGCGGCGCCGTCGCTCCGCAGGGCCTGGCGCAGGGGAGCCAGGAATTCTTCGCGGGGGACATAGTGCTCCGGCAGCGAGGGGATGTTGTAGCGCCGGGCGGCCAGCAGGCGCTCCAGGTCAGCGCGCTGGCGGGGATTCAGTTCAATGCGAATGTCGCCGGTGATGATGAGCGCGCCCTCGGCGCTGCCGCCCAGGGCTACGGCGCGCTCGCCGGTGGCCAGAGCAATCTGTCCCGTCTGCACCGCGCGGCGCAGGATGCGAATGTCCTCTGGCGTTTCCTCCCCGCGGCCAATGCGCTTCAGAATCTCAGCCAATTGCCGGCGGATGGCCTCGGTGTTTTCGGCGGTGCGCTCCAGGGCGCGGCTATCGTAGAGGGGCTGCAGGGCGGGCTGGTCCGCCAGTTCGGCCTCCAGCCAGGTCAGGAAGTCGGCGGCGGCGCGGGTGGCCTGGTCCAGCCGCTCCCAGCGGTCGGGGTCGGGATGGCCCAGGTGGATGGCGAAGCGGCGGGCCAGTTGCGCCGGGTCAGGTTGGCCACGACGGGTGAGCAGGTCGGCCAGCAGGGGAAGGACAGCCTCGCTTTTCAGAAAGGTTTCGTCAAAGAGGGAGGTCGTCCATTCGGGGTACTGGCGGGCAAAAGCGGTGCAAGCGCGCGCCAGCGCAGTCTGGAAGGCCAACCGCTGCGGGTCGCGGCCCAGGACGGCGCGCGTTCGTTCGGCCAGGCCGCTTTCCTGGAGGAGATAGCCGAAGACGGCTTCGGCAATGGCGGAGAAGAGGGCTTCTGGCAGCATAGTTGGCTCCTGGGCTATTCGACCTTGTTATGATCTCCGGTGATGATGACGCTCCCGCTCACGTTCCCCCCGATGGCGACAGAGCGGTCGCCGCTGGCGGTGACGGTCACACCGGAAGCTTGGGCCTCACCCCACAGGCGGGCGATCTCTTCCCGCAGGGCGCCGTCCTCTTGCAGGGCGCGGGCGATTTCCTCCCGCAGGGCCTCGCGCAGCGCCTGGTTATCGGGCAGGGCGGCGACGGTCTGCGCCACCTGCTCCACGTTCTTCTTGCGGCGCAGGCGCTCCCACAGGGCTTTGGCCCGCTCCCAGCCCTCGCCGCCGATCTTTTTGCCGACCTCCTCGGCGGCCTTGTCGCCGATCTTGAGCAGGTGGGGCAGCAGGGGAAGCAGGAAGGAAGTGATTTTCTGCGCCAGTTCTAACAGTTTCGGATCCATTTTGACCTCCTTGGAGAATTTACCACGCCAGCGCGACCCTCAGCGCGGCGATGTGTTCCTCCAGTTGAGTCACCCCACACTCACCCGCACCACGCCGCCGCCTTCCAGCGTCCCCAGCCGGCAATGGGCCCACGGGGCGCAGTGCAGGCCGGCACGGACGGCGATGCCCCGCGCGCCCAGTGCGGCCGGCAGGTGGGCCAACAGCGCCGCCGTCTGACGGGGGCCGGCAACCTCCACCGGATGGGAGGGGGTTGCGACCAGCCGCGTCCACAGACCACAGCCGGGCGATTCGGGCCGGGCAAAGTCGGCCATGGTCAGGTGCCGGGCCGCTCCAGTTGGTCGGCCGCGGCATTCCCCTCACCCAGGATGGCCTGGGCATCTCGGCTTGCACGTGGCGCAGCACCGCCAGCCCGAATTCGCGCTCGCTTTCGATGCCCACTGCGCGAGCATGGGGCAGGTGCAGATAGTCCTGAAACTCACCCCCCTCTTTAAAGTCCACCAGGTACATCTGCAGTTCCTCGGGCGCGTACCGCAGGGTCAACTGGGCAATCAGCACGTGGAGCGGGATTGCGCTGGCGGATGACCCGGGCCGTGTAGGCTACGCTGGGAGGGAGCTGGCTCATCGAAGGCCACCCTCTGTCAAATCGCCTTGGCGCAACTTGCCCTGGCTGAATCCGTGTTCAGTGGACTGATCCCCACCGAACAATGATCGCGTTCCAAATTGTACCACAGGCAGGTCTTTCCGCCAAAAATAAGCCCCGCACGTTCGGGTCGAGTTCTGACGCTTCGCGAACGAGCACAGGCATCCTGGCCGTCGCTCCAGCACGGCAATTCAATGCTGCTCCTCTCCCCACTCAGGACTCGCAGCGCAGTGCCGCTACCGCGGCGGGGTGTATGGATTGGGGTTCCTGCCTCCCAATCACATCCCAATGGAAAGGAAACGTGGCCCATGAAAGCAATTACATGCTCGCCCCGGGTCGCCGTGGGCCGGACATTCTACCTCGTCCGCGTGGACGGCACCCTCCACCACGTCCGCCGCGACCGTGTCTGTGATTGTGGCAGGACTCCCGAATCCCCCTGCCCGGCCATCCCCCTGGTCCGGGACTACCTGGCTGCCGGCGGCCAGCGCCCGCTGGGGAGGCGCGAGGATACCTGGCCGGAGTGTTGGCTGCGCATCCCCCCATTGTGCCCCATCTGCGACTGCCCCACAGTCGCCGACCGGCACCTCGACAGCTCGCGCGGTCCCGGCTGGCGATGCACCCTCGACCCTCTGCACTACTGGCTGGTGCGGATAAACCCGCTGCGGCGCTACCTGGCTGCCCATCCGCCGCCGCCGACGTACCCCTGGTACGACGCGACCCCTGCCGAGCGCCAGGCGTGGCTGGATGAGCACTGCGCCGTCTCTGCGCCGAACTGGAGCGCCTGAGGCGCCAACAGGAAGCGCAGCGACTGTCAATATCCCCGGAAGAAGTGCGTGAAGTGCTGGCCAGGATGAGAGAGACCCTGGCCAGTGACGACATTCAGGCCGGGCGGGCGCTGTTGGGCAAGCTCATTGTGAGCCTGGAGATAGGCAAAGGCCAGGGGAAAGTGAAATGCACCTTCCCGCTGGCCTGTGCAGGTCTATACACTGTACCCCCGGGGCGGTACAGTGTAAAGACCCGCACAATGGAGTATGGGGCGACGGTCGAATAGGCCGACCGCGCCGGACTCGAGGGACAGGATAGGCCTTCAGGGTCGGCGCGCGATCCTGGCCAGCTGCCTGATCTCAGCCTCGCCCGAAGTCATGATCCCGTTTTCCCGGGCGAAGGCCTGGGCTTCCGGCGTGAAGCCCGCTCGCGAGATGGCCCACGGCCTGGCGGCCACGCTCCTGGCTGCCGTCAGCAGTTTCTGCAGCTCCTTCACCCCTGTCAACCTACCCCGCCACTTGATCTCCACCGCCCAGCGTTCATCTCCCTCCGCCAGGGCGTCAAGCTCCACCTGCCCATCGCCCGACCGGTAGGGAGCCACCCGATCGAAGGTGGGCAGCCGCACCTTGCCCGGCAGCCCAAGCAGGTTCCCATCCACCTCTTCCCCGGAAAAGTGGTGCAACAGCTCGCGCACCTGGCTCTCCTTGGCCATTCCCAGCTCCGTTGTGGCCCGCTGATACCTGTCCATCAGCTCCGCCACCAGCTGGTCAAGCACCTTCTGCCGTGGCATGCCAGTCAGTTCCAGCCCGGCGTAGTAGTAGGCCACCCACAACTGGAGCACCGGGTCCCGGAACAGGTAGGTCTTGTCTGCCTGCCGCTGCACCAGGTCAACCTCCATCAGCCAGTTGAGCACCTGGCGGATCGCCCCCGTCGGGCGCTTCAGGGCGCGGGCCACCTCGGTCAGGCTCAGCCCTTCCGGGCTGCCGGCCAGCACGCGCAGCACGGCTTGAAGCATGGTCTCGCCCCGCGCCCGCTGCAACGATGTTTCAAGCTCGTAGCGGCACAGATTGTAGATGCGGCCGGTGGTGCCCAGGGTCTCCAGCACAAAGGCCTCCTGTACGGTCTGCGGAGTGAGGGGCTTGTGCAGAAGCGATGCCATCTCCACCACCCGCATCGTGGTCGCGTAGATGTAGAAGGGATGGCCCCGGGTCACCTGGTACACCACGGCCAGCACTTCGGGGGACGGCGAGGGATCCAGGGGCGACAGCCGCTTGCGGGTCAGCTCGTAGCTGCCGTCCTGCCCAAAGGGACCGACGGTCTCCAGCTGGAAATGGACGAACAACGGCGATTCGGCTCCCAGGAACAGCCGCTCCATCAGGCTGAGCATCGAGCCGGCCACCACGTAACAGACCCTCGACTGGCTTTGCAGTACAGCCCGGAACAGAGCCACCACACTCTCGATCTGGGGATAGTTGTTCAGAGCCAGGATTTCGGGAAACTCGTCGAGCATGATCAGGACGTGCCCGCCGGTCGCCCGGGCCCAAACCTCGGGCCAGTTGAAGGCCATCTCCAGGAGCAGGTGCTGGTCCGGCCGCTCCTTCTGCAGCTCCTGATGGAAGGTGTACAGGTACTCGGAGAGGGAGCGGTTGTTCCACCGGCCAGCGACCACCAGTTGAAAAGTGGGATCGTAGTAACGCTCAATCCTGGCATTCGCATCGCGCCCAGCCAGCCAGTAGAGGACGCTGCCGATATACTGCGTGGCAAAGGCCTCCGGAGTGAAGGCCAGGCGTGGCAGGTCCACAAAGGCGAGGGCCACGGAGGCTTCGGATTCCTGGAGCAGGTGGCGCCGCAGGAACTCCTTGAGAATGACCGTCTTGCCGACGCGCCGAAACCCGCTCAGGGCAAGGTGCTTGCGGATGCCTTGGACGAGTAGATCCCTGCTCAGCCCCAGCAGCTCCAGGTGATGCTCCCGGTCGGTAAAGAAGTGTTGCTCCTCTTCAGGGTAGATATAATCCAGCATGGCAGTCCCCTTCCTGGCCATATGGCATACTAGTCATATGCCTAGTATACCACACGGATAGGATGAGGTGCAAATCGCCTGGGCACGCAGGCACGGTGAAGCCTGGCGCCAGGCTCCTCAACCGTGATGCCTGACCGGCAGAACATGGGAGTCTGTCCGCCCTTTTCCGGACATGGCTGTCGTGAGCACTGACTGGAAAGCCGCACGTTTTCCGGATAGACAGGTTGCAGCGAGTGTGCTATACTCGATCGCGGTGGGCTGAGCTCCCTTGGTTGGGTCATGGGGGCCGGTCCAAGAAGAAGGGGAACATTCCAGATCGGTGTTCCCCATGCAGTGTTGCATAGAATACCCCCGGGGCGACTCGAACGCCCGCACACGGCTCCGGAGGCCGCTGCTCTATCCTCTGAGCTACGGGGGCCGGTAATTTTATTTTACCACAGATCGGCCAATCAGGCAAAAGGACAGGGGGGCCAGGACCGGCCTGTCAGGACCGCAGGGCGATGATCGCCACCCCGCTGACGACCAGTATGCCGCCCAGGATCTGCCACCCCCCCAACCGCTCGCCAAACAAAAAGTAGCCCACAAGCGCGCCGAGGAGGATTTCGGAGGTCGCCAGGATACTGGCAATGCTCACCGGCAGCCGGCGCAGAGCAGCCATATACAGGCCAAAGGGGATGAGGGTGGCGATCAGGACCAGCCCGGCAAACCAGACCCACGTCTGGGCGGCCAACGGCCAGGGGAGCGCAGCGCGAAACTGGAAGGGAAGCAGGGCCAGTGCCCCAAAGCCAAAGCCATAGACCAGCACGGTCCAGGGCGGGTAGCGGCGGGCCACCTGCCGCCCGAACAGGTTAAAGCTGCCATAGGCCAGGGCGGCGCTCAGGCCCAGGAGCAGCCCCCCCACCGTCAGGGCAGAGCCAACCAGTTCCTCCCGGCCCGTCATCAGGATGCAGCCGGCCAGGGTCAGGGCCACGGCCAGCCCTTTGAAGCGGGTCAGGGGTTCGCCCCATAGCAGGCGGGCCATCACCGCCACAAAGGCCGGCGAGGTGTAGAGCAGAATGGTCGCCACCCCGTAGCCTAGGCGCAGGATGGTCAGATTCCACAGGACGTGGAAGGTGCCCACCCCCACCGCACCGAGGGCCGCCAGCCAGGGCAGATCGCGCCGCGCGACCCGCAGCCAGGCCGGCCGGAAGAGCGCCAACCCCACCAGCAGGCTGACAAAGGTCGCCAGATCGCGCCAGAAGGCCAGAGACAGGGCCGAGGCGCCGCTGCCGGCCGCCGTCCAGCGGATAAACAACCCCGATGTGGACCACAGGGTCGCCGCAGCAAAGACCAGCAAGAAACCGGAAGCCCGTTTGCTCACGGTTCAGGGCAGCCGGCCATAGATCGCCGTCAGGTCCAACAGCCGGCGGGCCACCGCATCGGTCAGCGCGCCGGGCAGGAGCCGCCAGCACCAGTTGGGCGGGCCGACCGTGCCCGGCAGGTTCATCCGCGCCTCGTGCCCCAGGCTCAGCAGGTCCTGGACGGTGGTCATGGCCGTCCGGGCCACCGACGACCAGGCCAGCCGGATCAGGTCCCAGGCGATGTCCGAGCCGTCGCAGCCCAGGTACCTGCGGGCATAGTCGCGCTCCTCTTCGGTCGAAGTGACCTGGTACCAGCCCACCACCGTGTCGTTGTCGTGGGTCCCGGTATAGACCACCCAGTGGGGCGAGGAAAAGTTGTGGGGCAGGAACGGGTCATCCGGACCGGCGCCAAAGGCAAACTGCAAGACCTTCATGCCCGGATAGCCGAACTCGGCCTGCAGGGCGTCCACGCCGGCGCGCGATTCGTCGTCCAAGTCGCCCAGATCCTCGGCGATGATGGCCACCCGGCCCAGGGCCGCGGTCACAGCGTGGAACAGGCGGGCGCCGGGACCGTAGAGCCAGCGCCCCTGGACCGCCGTCGTGGCCCCGCCCGGCACCTCCCAGTAGTTGTAAAAGCCACGGAAATGGTCAATGCGCACAATGTCGGCCTGGGTGAAGGCCATGCGAAAGCGGGCGATCCACCACGCATATCCATCCTGGGCCATGACGTCCCAGCGGTAGAGCGGGTGGCCCCACAACTGCCCTGTCTCGCTGAAATAGTCGGGGGGCACGCCGGAGACGACCGTCGGCTGCAGGTTCTCATCCAGGTGGAAGAGGGGAGGGTTGGCCCACACATCGGTGCTGTCCAGGGCGACAAAGATGGGGATGTCGCCGATAATGCCCACTCCCCGCTCGTTGGCGTACCGTTTGACGGCCAGCCATTGGCGGAAGAACTGCCACTGGCGGTATTTGTGGCTTTCGATCCGGTCGGCCAGGTCGTCGCGCCAGCGGGCCAACGCCTGGGGCTCGCGGGCTGCCGCGCCCGGGTCCCATTCGTGCCAGGGCCGGAGGTGGTGGGCTTCTTTCAGGGCCATAAACAGGGCGAAATCGTCCAGCCAGAAGGCCTGTTCTTCACAGAAATGGGCAAATTCCGCCCTCTGTTCACCAGGGGCCCGGGTGCGAAAATTGACAAAGGCCCGGTCCAGGAGGGCCGTTTTGTAGCGGATCACCGGGCCAAAATCCACCCTCTCGGCGGGGAAATCGGGCGTGCCCCCCAGGTCTCCCGGCGACAGGTGGCCCACCTCGACCAGCTTTTCCGGGCTGATGAGCATCGGGTTGCCGGCAAAGGCCGACAGCCCCTGGTAGGGGGAATCGCCGTATCCGGTGGGGCTGAGGGGCAATACCTGCCAGAAGCTCTGCCCGGCCGAGGCCAGGAAATCCACCAGGCGGAACGCCTCCTCGCCCAGGTCGCCGATGCCAAACCGGCCGGGGAGCGAGGTGGGGTGCATCAAAATGCCGCTGCGCCGCGGGAATCTCATTCTCTTGGACCTCCAGGTTATTCTACGCTGTTTGCGGGCCCATTATAGTGGGACAAGGCCCAGGTGGCAAGTTCCGGGAGGCCGGTGACAGCAGCAGCCCTCGCTACCCGTCGGCCGGCACATGCCTGACCGGCCCATCGCGGCATACCAGCCAGCCTCGCCGGGCACACGAGCCACATACGCCAAAGCCGCAGCGCATATACCGCTCGTAGCTCAGTTGGGCGGGCAGGTGGTGGGCCCGGGCCAGGGCTTCCACCGCCTCCAGCATCGGCTCCGGGCCACAGGCATAAAGGGCCTGAAGATCGCCGTCGGCCAGCAGTTCTGCGGCGGCGTCGGTGGCCACCCCCCGTTGCCCCGCCGAGCCGTCGTCGGTGGTGATGGCCACCCGGGCGCCCAGCGATGCAAACCGCCCGACAAAAACAACCTCCGCGGCCGTCCGCGCCCCGATGACGACGCTCACCCGCCAGCCGGCCGCCGTGGCCCGTTCCGCCAGAAAGTACAGGGGAGCCACCCCGTAGCCACCGGCGATGAGCAGCATGCCGGAGGCGGAGGCCTTGCTTCCCGGCAAGGTGAACGGGTTGCCCAGGGGGCCGCGAAGCCACAGCCGGTCGCCCACGCCCAGGGCATGGATGGCCGTGCTGAACGGCCCGACGCGGGCGATGGTCAGCGTCACCGGGTCGGCACGGACCAGGCTGAACGGCTTTTCATCCAGGCCCGGCAGCCAGGCCATGACGAACTGGCCCGGCCCGGCCTCCAGGTGCAGGTCCAGCTCCAGGGTCCGCACCCGGGGGCTTTCCTGGGTGATGCCCAGGATGCGGGCAACGCGGGGCAGGCTGGTGGCCCTGTCAGCCATGAGCTGCCCCCCGCATCTCGGCCACCGTCTGGTAGCCCAGGTCGGCCATCAGCGCCGCCATCTCGTCGCCGATGCGGCGGAAGACCTGGGGCCCTTCGCCGTACACCGCCGAGCCGATGCCCACCGCCGTCGCCCCGGCCAGGATCATCTCCACCGCATCGCGCCCGCTGTTCACCCCGCCGGTGCCGACGATGGGGAGGCCCACCGTCCGGTAGAGTTCATACACGCAGCGCACCGCCAGGGGGCGGATGGCCGGCCCCGATAGCCCTCCCGTGCGGTTGGCCAGGATCGGCCGCCGGGCGTGGAGGTCAATGACCATGCCGGTCAGGGTGTTGATGGCGGTGAGGCCATCCGCCCCGGCTGCCTCCACCGCCCGGCCGATCGCGACGATGTCGGCCACGTTGGGCGAGAGCTTGACCAGGACCGGCAGCCGCCCGGCCACCGCCTCCCGGACGGCGGCGGTCACTTCCGCGGCTGCGCCTGGATCGGCGGCAAAGGGGGTGCCGAACTCGTCGTGCACGTTGGGGCAGGAGATATTGACCTCCAGCAGGTCGGGCTGGGCTGCGATGATGCGGGCGGCGACGCGGGCAAAATTGTCCACCGTGTCGGCGAAAATGCTGGCGATGAGGGCCGTGCCCAGGGGCCGGAGCAGGCCCCTGGCCCGTTTCAGCTCCTCGACCTCCACTTCAACGCCGGGGTTGGCCAGGCCGACGGCGTTGATCAGCCCGTGCTCCCAGGCCAATACCGTGGGGTTGGGATGCCCGGCGCGGGGTTGCAGGCTGCACGATTTGGCAGTGACCGCTCCTGCGCCGCAGCGGGCCACCCGGGCCAGCAGTTCGGCCTCGGTGCCCAGGATGCCGCTGGCCAGGATCAGCGGGTTGGGCAGGGGCACGCCGCACAGGTTGACGCTCAAGCTGGCCAAGGTGCTAACCGCCCCACAAGAAGGCAGCCACCTCGTCCCGCTGCCTGGCACCGATGCGCCCCGCCTCGACCAGGGTATCCAGCATCTCTCTCAGGCCCAGCACAGCGTGGAGCCGATAACCGGCGGCCTCCAGTTCCTCACGCCCGCCCTGTTCCCGGTCAATGAGGACCACCACGTCGCGCACGACTAGGCCGGCCGCCTCCAGCGGGGCAATGGCTTCCAGCTTGCTGCCGCCGGTGGTGATCAGATCGTCGAGCACGACGGCCCGGTCGCCGGGCCGGAACTCCCCTTCGATGGGGCGGGCCGTGCCGTGGGCCTTGACCTCTTTGCGGGGGTAGAGGAGGGGCCACCCCAGCTCCAGGGCCACCGCCGTGCCGATGGGCAGCGCCGCGTAGGGGATCGCCGCCAGGCGAGGGGCCGACGGGGCAGGAGCGATGTCCAGATGGCGTCGCAGCAGGTCGGCGTAGGCCAGGGCCACCTGGCGCAAGACGTTGGGGTAGGAAGCCAGCAGTCGCAGATCCACGTAGATGGGGGACTTGAGGCCCGAAGCCAGGGTGAACTCGCCGAACTGGAGTGCGCCAACATCGGCCAGGGCCAACGTCAGGGCCACCCGCCGGTCGTAGAGCCGGATGACTCCCCGCCCGGCGCGGGCCGCGTTGATCCGGGCCCGCCAATCCAGCGCCGCCTGGCGGGGGTCGGCGGCGTAGAGGACATCACGCGAGATGTTGACGATCAACCCCAGGCCGTCGGCCCGCAGCCCCGCCGCCACGGCCGCGGCCAGGTCCCCCCCCTGCGCCCCGACACCCGGCAGCAAGATCCACGCCTCTGGGACCAGGGCGCGGACGCGGGCCAGCGCCTCCGGATAGGTGGCGCCGACGACCAACCCGGTGCCCCACGCCGCCGCCTTTTCGGCCACCACTTCGTACAGCGGCCGGCTGGGGCAGGGCAGGGTCTGGAGATCGGTCGCCCCGGGGTTCGAGGTGTGGCACAGCACCAGGACGCCCCGGTCGGCGTAGGCGGTAAAGGGCGCTATTGAATCGTACCCCAGGTAGGGGTTGACGGTCACCGCATCGGCGCCCCACACCTCAAAGGCGGCGCGGGCATAGGCTTCGGCGGTGGAGCCGATGTCGTTCCGTTTGGCGTCCAGGATGACCGGCACGCCCGCCGTCTCGTGGATGCAGGCTATCGTCCGGCGCAACGCCTCCAGCCCGGCCGGGCCGGCCGCCTCGTAAAAGGCGGCGTTGGGTTTATAGGCGCACACCAGGTCCCGCGTGGCGTCCAGGATCCGCCGGTTGAACGCGAACAGGTCCTCGCCCGGCGGCAGTTTCTCCGGCCGGGGGTCCAGCCCTACGCACAGCAGGCTGTCGTTCCGTTGCGCCGCTTCTGTCAACTGTTGATAGAACCCCACGCTCCCTCTTGCCTTTCACCCCCTCGCCCCATCCTTCTTCCCCAAGGCGAGGGCGGGGTCACGGGACATTCTCCCGGATGAATTGGACGATGGTGTTGGTGGGGGTGCCGGGGCCAAAGATGCCTCGGATCCCCATCGCCTGCAGGGCCGGCACATCCTCGTCGGGGATGATGCCGCCGGCCACGACCAGCACGTCGTCCATGCCGTTCTGACGCAGCAATTCCATGACCCTGGGGAACAGGGCCATATGCGCGCCCGACAGGATCGACATGCCTACCACGTCCACATCCTCTTGCAGCGCAGCCTCGACGATCATCTCCGGCGTCTGGCGGATGCCGGTGTAGATGACCTCCATGCCGGCATCGCGCAAGGCGCGGGCGATCACTTTGGCCCCCCGGTCATGGCCGTCCAGGCCGGGTTTGGCCACCAGTACGCGGATCTTTTTGTCGCTCATCTTGGTCCTCTCAAATAATCGTCGGCTCGCGGTATTCGCCAAACACCTGGCGAAAGACGCCCATAATCTCGCCCAGGGTGGCGTAGGCGCGCACGCAGTCCAGGATGTAGGGCATGGTGTTGTCGCTGCCCCGCGCGGCCTGGCGCAGCGCCTCCAGGGTGACCCCCACCCGCTCGTTGTCCCGCTCGCGGCGAACCCGCTCCAGGCGGGCCACCTGCCGCTCATAGCCCTGCGGGTCCATCTCCAGCAGTGGGATGCGGATCGGCTCATCCTCGACATACTCGTTGACGCCAACGATGGTGCGCTTGTGGGTATCAATCTCCATCTGGTAGCGGTAGGCCGATTCGGCGATTTCGCGCTGGAAGAACCCCTTTTCGATGGCCGGGATGACGCCGCCCAGGGCCTCGATCTGGCGGAAATAGTCGTAAACCTCCCGTTCCAGGCGGTTGGTCTGGGCTTCGACAAAGTAGGAGCCGGCCAGCGGGTCCACGGTGTTGACCACGCCGCTTTCATGGGCGATGAGCTGTTGGGTGCGCAGGGCGACCTTGACGGCATACTCGCTGGGCAGGGCCAGGGCCTCATCCATGCTGTTGGTGTGGAGCGATTGCGTCCCGCCCAGCACCGCCGCCAGCGCCTGCCAGGCGGTGCGCACAATATTGTTCTCCGGCTGCTGGGCCGTCAGGCTGCAGCCGGCCGTCTGGGTGTGGAAGCGGAGCAGCCAGCTCCGGGGGTCCCTGGCCCCGAACGTCTCGCGCATCTCCCGCGCCCAGATGCGCCGCGCTGCCCGGAATTTGCAGATCTCTTCGAAAAAGTCGTTGTGGGAGTTGAAAAAGAAGGAGAGCCGGGGCGCAAACTCGTCCACATCCAGCCCCCGCTTGATGCCCCAGCGCACATATTCCAGCCCGTCGGCCAGGGTGAAGGCCAGTTCCTGGGCCGCCGTGGCCCCCGCCTCGCGGATGTGATAGCCGCTGATGCTGATGGTGTTCCAGCGGGGCAGATATTTGCTGCCGAACTCAAAGGTGTCCACGACCAGGCGCATCGAGGGCGCGGGCGGAAAGATAAACTCTTTTTGGGCAATGAACTCTTTGAGGATGTCGTTCTGGATCGTGCCGCCCAGCAGTTCCATCGGGATGCCGCGCTTTTCGGCCATGACGATGTACATGGCCCAGATGACGGCCGCCGGGCTGTTGATGGTCATCGAGGTGGTGACCTGGTCTACCGGGATGCCGTCGAACAGGACCTCCATGTCGGCCAGGCTGGAGACGGCCACGCCGCACTTGCCAAACTCGCCCAGGGCGTGAGGATCGTCGGTGTCGTAGCCGTAGAGGGTCGGCATGTCAAAGGCCACCGACAGGCCGGTCTCGCCATGTTCCAGCAGGTATTTGTACCGTGCGTTGGTCTCTTCCGCCGTGCCGAACCCGGCGAACATGCGCATCGTCCACAGCCGGCCGCGGTGCATGGTGGCGTGGATGCCCCGCGTGAAGGGGTACTCGCCGGGGAAGCCCAGGTCGCGCTCATAGTCGAGATCGGCCACATCCAGCGGGGTGTAGAGCCGCTCCACCGGCGTGCCGGAGGTGGTGATAAACTGTTCCATCCGCTCCGGAAAGCGGTCAAGGGTCTTTCGCAGGGTATTCTGTTCCCATCGGGTTCTTGCGGCCTGTAGCTTTTCTCGGTCAAACATGATCGCTCCCTCTTTCCAACTTGACAACGTCAAATTCTTGTAGGTGATGGGCAATCTGCTCGAAAATCTTTTCCTTTTCGGCCAGGTTTTCGGGTGCTGTCATGGCTCCACCTCTTGCCATCCCCTATTATACCACAAATGGGTCAGATTCCATGCTCGATCAGTTCGATGAGGACACCGTGCATGGCCTTGGGATGGACAAAAGCCACCCGCCCATGAGCGCCCTGGCGCGGCACCTCGTCAATGAGTTGCACGCCGTGAGCCTTGAGGCGGGCCAGCGCCGCCTCGATGTCGCTCACCTCGAGGCAGATATGGTGGATGCCCTCGCCCCGGTTGGCCAGGAATCTGGCGATGCCGGTGTCGTCGCTGAGGGGCTGGACCAGTTCGATGTTGCTCCCCCCTACGGGTAAAAAGGCCACCTTGACCTTCTGGTCGGGTACCTCGGCTACTTCTTTCAGCGGCAGGCCCAGGGCGGTTTCGTAAACCTTTAACGCCTCCTGAATGTCGCGGACAACGATGCCGATGTGGTCGATCTGCAGGGGGGGAGAAGCGGACGGGCCCCCCTTCGGATCAATCGTTTGCTGCTCTGTCGTTGGTGCGTTTCGGATCACTTTTTGGGTATTCATGGTTGATCTTCCTATCTTGGAGGTAGCAACGGATACAAGCGGATAAACGGATGGTCTGTCCAACGGTTGGCGCATCAGCCGCACGCGGAGCGAGCGAAGCGAGCGGAGCGTGTTGGCCGGATGCCTTGTTATGCGCCCATGCAAAGCATCATCCACTACTCCTGACCATTTTATCCGTTTCCCATCCACTGCTTTCCATCAACACGTCCGGCAACGGATGCAACATCTAATAGGCCCGGTCCCATTCCCCTTCGACCTGGAGGCGCCGCAGCGCAGCCGGCAGGGGCGGGACGGGCAGCGTCTCCATCCAGGGGAACGGCTGCCGGATAGAGGACGGTTGGGGTGGGATCTGCCGCCTGGGGGGCGGGGGTGTTTTGGCTTCTTCGGGGCCGACCGCCTCCTGGAATAGGGCCATCAATTCGGTCCGCAGGGGGAAGTCAGGGTTGAGGCGGTAGAACACCCGGTTGCCCTCTTCCGAGCGGAGCAGCAGGCCGATCCCCTCCAACTTTTCCACTTCGCGTTGTACGGCCCGGATCGGTTGGCCGGTCTCTCGCTCGATCTCACGCTGGTAGAATTGACTACCAGGGTTATGCAAGAACAGGCGGAGGACACGGACCCGTGCTGTAGATGAGAATAGCGTCTCTAAAGCGTCTGCCATATCTATACACTCCCCTGAACATAACGGTATCCCTTGGGCTGCCGTGAGGGCTGCCCCTCCCCTTTTCATCCCTGGTGGTGTGTCAGCGAACAGGGCGGCTCCGGGCGTTTGACCGGGTTATGGCGATGCTGCCTTGGCTTATAACCGGGTAAAGGCCCGGTATTCGCCAAAGACCCGGCGCATTACGTCACAGATTTCTCCCAGTGTGGCATACTTTTCCACTGCGTCCAGGATGAACGGCAACAAATTGTCGTCACTTCGGGCGGCGACCTCCAGGCGGGAGAGGGCGGCTGATACCTCTTCCCCGTCACGCCGCTCGCGCAAGGCCTGCAACCGGGCTGCTTGACGCTCACCCACCGCCGGATCGACCCGCAAGATGTCAAGTTTCAAATCCTCTTCCGTCTGAAACCGGTTGACCCCGACTATCACTTTGTCACCACGGTCCACGGCCAACTGCCAGCGGTAGGCACTTTCCTGGATCTCGCGCTGAATGTACCCCTGCTCGATGGCTTTCAGCGCCCCGCCCATAGCGTCAATCTTGTGAATGTAGTCAATTGCCCGCTCTTCGATCTCATCGGTCCAGGCCTCAACCAGATAGCTGCCGGCCAGCGGATCGACCGAATCGGCCACGCCGCTCTCATAGGCGATGATCTGCTGCGTGCGCAGGGCAATCTGCACCGACTGCTCGGTGGGCAGGCTGAGCGCCTCGTCGCGGGAGTTGGTGTGCAGGCTCTGGGTGCCGCCCAACACGGCGGCCAGCGCCTGGAGCGTCACCCGTACGACATTGTTTTCCGGCTGCTGGGCGGTGAGCATCGAGCCGGCCGTCTGGGTGTGGAAACGCAGCATCCACGAGCGGGGGTCCTGGGCCCCAAACCGTTCGCGCATGATCCGCGCCCACAGCCGCCGCGCGGCGCGGAACTTGCTCACCTCTTCCAACAGGTTGTTGTGGGCGTTGAAAAAGAAGGAGAGCTGGGGCGCAAACTCGTCGATCTCCAACCCGGCCTCCAGGGCGGCCTGCACGTAGGCGATGGCGTTGGCAAAGGTAAAGGCCACCTCCTGTACCGCCGTGCAACCGGCCTCTCGGATGTGGTAGCCGCTGATGCTGACGGTATTCCAGTTGGGCACCTCATCCTTGCAGTAGCGAAACAGGTCGGTGATCAGCCGCAACGACGGGCCGGGCGGGTAGATGTAGGTGCCGCGGGCGATATACTCTTTCAAAATGTCGTTCTGGACGGTGCCGCGCAACTGCCGGGGAGCCACGCCCTGCTTCTTGCCGACGGCAATATACATCGCCAGCAGCACTGCTGCCGGGGCGTTGATCGTCATCGAGGTAGACACCCGGTCCAACGGGATGCCGTCGAACAGCCGCTCCATGTCCTCCAGGGAGGAGATGGCCACGCCGACCCGGCCCACCTCGCCGGCAGCCAGAGGGTTATCCGAATCGTAGCCGATCTGGGTGGGCAGGTCAAAAGCCACCGACAGCCCGGTCTGCCCGTGCTCCAGCAGATATTTGTAGCGGGCGTTGGTCTCCTCGGCGGTGCCAAAACCGGCATACTGGCGCATCGTCCAGAAACGGCCCCGGTACATCGTCGGCTGGACGCCGCGGGTAAAGGGGTAGGCGCCGGGAAAGCCCAGGTCACGAACATAGTCGGTCTCTATGTCGTCGGGGGTGTAGAACCGTTCGACCGGGATGCCCGACTCGGTTTTGAACTCCGGTTGGCGCTCCGGGAACCGGGCCAGCGTTTTGTGCAGCGTCGTTGCTGCCCACTCCTCTTTGAGCTGTTGAATGCTGCCTGGCATACCCTGCTCCTATTCGATCTCGACCAAAACCGCTCCTATTTCCACATCCTGGCCCGGCCGGACATGGATGGCCCGGACCTGACCGGCTTTGGGCGCTTTCAGTTCGTTTTCCATCTTCATCGCTTCCAGGATGCAGACCACCGCTCCCTCGGCCACCTGATCGCCCACGTTCACCAGGACGCGGAGGATCTTGCCGGGCATGATGGCCGTCACCGCCCCCTCGCCGGCGGCCACAGCGCGACCGGCCTTGGGGCCGGCCCGCTCTGCGCCTGCTTCCAGGCCCTCCACCTTCAGGCTGTAGGCGATGCCGCCCACGATGGCCTGATCCCTCTCCAGTTTCACGTCGTAAGGGGCGCCGTCCACCAGCACCCTGTCGCCGTCAAAGCCCACCACAAAGGGCTGGCCGTTGACCAGGATGGTGTTGCCCTCCACGGCGACCTTGTAGGCGGTCCCGTCCAACGTCAGCGAGAACTCGCGTTTCATCGCATCCCTCCTGCACCGTCAATCAGCCCGACCCAACGCCCGCTCCGGGGCCGCCAGGCCACCTTCCACGGCGAGATCGACAGGCCCCTCTTCTCGACAGCCGCCACCGCTTTGGATTCCTGTTGCCGGACGATCAGGGCGGCCACCGCGGCGACCATCGCCTCGCGGGCGCTGCCTCCCCTGGCCCGCCGTTCCAGGAAGGGGCGGGTCACCTGAGGAAAGAGGGCGTAGCTGATCACATCCTCTTCACTTTGGGCCAGGTCGCCGATCTCGGCCCGGGCCTGCTCCATGCCGGGCGGGAGGAGGTCGGCCGGGCGGCAGTCAATCGGCTCTTCCTCGCCGATGGCTTTTTTCTTGACCTCCGGATCAATGGGGGCCGGCGGCCGTCCGTAGTAGCCGCGCACATAGTTTTTGACCTCGGCCGGGATGACCTTATACCGTTCGCCCAGCACGACATTGAGAGTGGCCTGCGTGCCCACGATCTGGCTGCTGGGCGTGACCAGCGGCGGATAGCCCAGCTCGGCGCGCACACGGGGCACCTCGGCCAGCACCTCGGCATAGCGGTCCTCGGCCCCCTGCTCGCGGAGCTGCGACACCAGGTTGGAAAGCATCCCGCCGGGAATCTGGAACTGCAACACGTTGACATCCACACCGGTCATGCCGCTCTCGAAAGCCGCATACTTTTTGCGCACCTCGGCAAAGTATTGGCTGATCTCGGCCAGCAGGTTCAGGTCCAGCCCGGTATCGCGGGGCGACTCTTGCAGGATGCGCACCAGCGTCTCGGTGGGGGGTTGGGAAGTGACCAACGCCAGGGAGGAGATGGCCGTGTCCACAATGTCCACCCCGGCCTCCACCGCTTTCAACACCGTCCCCATGGCCATGCCGCTGGTATAGTGGGTGTGAAGCTGGATGGGCACCCGGATGGCAGCCTTGAGCCGGCCCACCAGTTCGTAGGCGACGTAGGGCGACAGCAACCCGGCCATGTCCTTGATGCACACGGTGTCGGCCCCCAGGTCCTCCAATATGTGGGCCATTTGCACAAAGGCATCAACGCTGTGCACCGGGCTGATGGTATAGCTGATGGCCGCCTGGACATGCCCTCCCTCCCGCTTGACGATCTCCATCGCTTTCTGCATGTTGCGCACGTCATTGAGGGCGTCGAAGATGCGGAACACGTCAATGCCGTTCTCGTGGGCCTTGACGATGAACCGCTCCAGCACGTCGTCGGGATAGTGCTTGTAGCCCACCACATTCTGGCCGCGCAGGAGCATCTGGAAGGGCGTATGGGGCATCCTGGCCTTCAGCTTGCGGATGCGCTCCCAGGGGTCCTCGTTGAGGAAGCGCATGGCCGAGTCAAAGGTGGCTCCCCCCCACATCTCTACCGACCAGTAGCCGACCTGGTCCAGCTTTTCGGCGATGGGCAGCATGTCGTCGGTGCGCATGCGCGTCGCCAGCAGGCTTTGATGCGCATCGCGCAAGATAGTGTCACAAATGCGAAGCGGTCTGTTTTCCATCGAATTCACCTCGGATCTTTTTGTGCAATCTCTCATTCACCCGCGCCCGGAAAGGGAGAGGGCCAGGTTGTCTGCCTTGAAAAGAAACGGCGGACGGTAGGGGCAGGGCTTGCCCCTGCCCCTACCCTGTTCCTCCCTGGGGGTGTGCCAGGGAAGAGGGCGCCTCCTTCCGCAAGGGGTGGGGCCGATGCCAAAGCTGCCCTACTCGGCGAACAGGTGGGCCGCCTTGAACAGCAACACCAGCGCCTCACCTTCGGCGCGGGAGCGGTGGCGCTCGCCAGCCTTGACCACCAGGCTCTCTCCCTGACGAACCGGGATGCTGGGACCATCGTAATAGTCAATGAAAATCTCGCCCTCCAGAACCATATACATCTCGTCCCGGTTGTGTTCGTGGAACTTGTAGCTGCCCAGGAAGCGGCTGAGGTAGGCGCAATAGTCGTCCACCTGGCCAAGGACGGTGTGGGTAAAGGGCTGGGTCAGCACCGCGGCAGCTTCGGCAATGCTCACTTTTTTCTCAGGCATTTCTACTTTCTCCAGGCGATTTACGCTTCCTCCAGATGGGCTCCTTGGGTCGGATAGCCAGGCCTGAACCGTTCGAGCAGATTCTCGAATCCGATGAGCAACGGCACGCAATTCTCAAGTACCTGGCACTTTCCGTGTTACAACGGGATGTTCCCATGTTTTTTAGGCGGGTTGGTGTCCCGTTTGTTCTGCAGCATCTGCAGCGCCTCGATGAGGCGCGGGCGGGTCTCTCGCGGCTCGATCACATCGTCTATGTAGCCCCGCGCCGCCGCCACGTAGGGGTTGGCAAAGGTGTCGCGGTACTCCTGCACCAGCCGTGCCCGCTCCGCCTCCGGGTCGGCGGCCTCGGCGATCTGCTTGCGGAAGATGATGTTGACCGCTCCCTCTGGCCCCATCACCGCAATTTCAGCGGTCGGCCAGGCGTAGCTGATGTCGCCGCGGATATGTTTGGAGCTCATCACGTCGTAGGCTCCGCCATAGGCTTTGCGGGTGATGATCGTGATCTTGGGCACCGTCGCTTCGCAATAGGCGTACAACAGCTTGGCCCCGTTGCGGATGATGCCGCCATGTTCCTGAGCGACCCCCGGCAGAAAGCCGGGCACATCCTCGAAAGTGATGATGGGGATGTTGAAGCAATCGCAAAAGCGCACGAAACGCGCTGCCTTGATGCTGGAGTCAATGTCCAGCACCCCGGCCAGGATCATCGGCTGCTGGGCGACGATACCGACCGAAAAGCCGCCCAGCCGGGCAAAGCCGATCAGGATGTTTTGGGCCCAGTGCTCCTGCACCTCGAAAAAGTCGCCGTCGTCCACAACCCGGCGGATCACCTCTTTCATGTTGTAGGGTTTGTTGGGGTTGTCGGGCACCAGGTTGTCCAGCGCCTCATCCATCCGGTCGGCGGGGTCGGTGGTGGGCACAAAGGGCGGGTCTTCCATGTTGTTCTGCGGCAGGTAGCTGAGCAGCTTGCGGATCTGGTAGATGCAGTCCTCCTCGTCCTCGGCGGCAAAGTGGGCCACGCCGCTCTTCTGGTTGTGGACCATCGCCCCGCCCAGTTCCTCGGAGGTGACCTCTTCTCGCGTCACAGCTTTGATCACATCCGGGCCGGTGATGTGCATAAAGCTGGTGTTCTTGACCATCAGGATAAAGTCGGTCATGGCCGGGGAATAGACCGCCCCGCCGGCGCACGGCCCCATAATGGCGCTGATCTGCGGCACCACGCCGGAGGCCAGCACGTTGCGCAAAAAGACGTAGGCGTAGGCCGCCAGGCTGACCACACCCTCCTGGATGCGCGCCCCGCCTGAATCGTTCAGGCCGATGATCGGCGCGCCGTTTTTCATGGCCAGGTCCATGATCTTGCACACCTTTTCGGCGTGGACCTCGCCCAGGGACCCCCCAAAAACTGTAAAATCCTGGCTAAAGATATATACCAGGCGGCCATCAATTTGGCCCCAGCCGGTGACCACGCTGTCGCTCAGGTATTTCTGTTCTTCGATGCCAAAGCCGACGGTACGGTGGGTCACGAACTGGTCCAACTCGCGAAAGGTGCCGGGGTCCAACAGCTTGAGGACCCGCTCGCGGGCAGTGAGCTTGCCCTGGGCGTGCTGGCGGTCAATCCGGGCCTGCCCGCCGCCCAGTTGGGCCTGGGCCCGCATCTCCCGCAGCTTTTGGATCTTGGGGTCGAGGGTCATTTTGTTCTCCTTCTGCTCCTTTCTGGAATTGCTGACTGTCCGGCGAAACCCGGCCTCAAACCGACATAGACGAACTCAGGTGCGGACAACCCGCAGGGCGCCCTGCCGTTCCCGGTGGTCAAGTGGCCGCCCACCTGAGCCGAATTGGGTGCCCGGCCAACCCGCCACGCCTGACCAAATTGCCAAAAGCACACCTGAAAGCCCACAGGGCAGGCTCTCTGACCTGCCCGGACTGCCTGGGAAGGCTGTCTCACGCCAGCTTTCGGCTACAGGGGACAATAGGCCCCTGTGCCCCATTCAGCCGCGCACCTCCTGGACGTAGTATAACACAAGTGCCGGGCCTGACCAAGTCGGGAAATGGGATAGGGCAGGTTTGTTACCGGTCCCTTTTGGCGGGTAGTGCGCACTTGAAGTGCCTGGCGCCTTCAGGGAGCGTCGAATACAGGGCTACTGCCGACCACGATCTGCCCGTCAAAAACGGTCATTTCGACGCGGGTGTCCAGGATCGCCATCGGCTCGATCTGAAAGATGTCCTGGGAGAGGACAACCAGGTCGGCCAGTTTGCCGGGGGCAATAGACCCTTTCAGGTGCGCCTCGCCCGAAGCGCAGGCGGCGCCCAGGGTATAGGCGTGCACCGCCTCGGCTACGGTCAGCCGCTGGTCCGGGATCCAGCCGTCAGGGCCGGGGGAGCCGTCGGCGCGGCGGCGGGTGACGGCGGCATGGATGCCGGCCAGCGGGTCCGGCGTCTCGACCGGACAGTCGGAGCCGAAGGCCAGGACGGCGCCGCTATCCAGCACGCTCCGCCAGGCATAGGCCCAGGCACAGCGACGGCCCCAGTGCCGCCCGGCCATCTCCATGTCCGACGTGGCGTGGATCGGCTGCATAGAGGCAACGACCCCCAGGCGCGCCAGGCGGGGCAGGTCATCGGGGTGGATGAGCTGCAGGTGTTCGATCCGGTCGGGGATCGGAGGTTGGGTCTTGGATATGATCTCTTGTCCTTTCTCGATGGCATCCAGGACGGCACGGTTGGCCGCGTCGCCGATGGCGTGGACGGCGACCGACAGGCCGGCCTGGTGAGCGCGGCTTACCAGGTCCTCCAGTTCCCGGTTGGTCAGGGTGGGGATGCCGGTTTTGTCTGTCGTGCCTTCATAAGGGGCCAGCAGGTGGGCGGTCTGCGGCCCCAGGGCCCCGTCGGCAAACAGTTTGACCCCGCCGATGCGCAAGATTTCGTCTCCCAGGCCGGAACGGAGGCCCAGCCTGGCCGCTGCTTCCAGCCCATCGGCAGGGAGGTGGACCAGCATCCGCAGTTTCAACTCTCCCCGTGCCCGGAGCACCTGGAGGGCGGCCAGGACGGTAGGATGGCCGGGTTCATGGCAGCCGGTCAGCCCCAGCCTCTGGACCTGGGCGATCCCCTGGCGCAGGGCGGCGGCCATCGTCTCAACGTCCGGTTCGGGGATAGCCCGGCTCACCAGCTCTTCGGCCGCTTCCAGCAAGATGCCGGTGGGCCGGCCCGCCTCGTCGCGGACGATCGCACCGCCGGGTGGGTCGGCGGTGGCGGCGGTGACCCCGGCCAGCTCCAGGGCGCGGGTGTTGACCCACAGGGCGTGGTGGCTCTTGTCCTTCAGGGCCACCGGGTGGGCCGGGGCCACCGCATCCAGGTCGGCGGCGGTGGGGAACCCCCGGTCGCTTTCGGTCCACAGGTTCTTGTTCCAGCCGCTGCCCTGGATCCAACGACCGACCGGCGTCTGGCGCGCTGCCGCTGCGACGCGGGCCAGGGCTTCGGCTTTGGTGGGCACGTTGTCCAGGTCCACCTGGTTTTGGTAGATACCCAGGCAGTACCAGCCCAGGTGGATATGGGCATCCATCAACCCGGGGATGACACAGCGCCCGCCCAGGTCCACCGCCTGACCGCCGGGGCGGAGCAGGGGGCGGAGCTCGGCGTCGTCGCCCACGGCCAGGAAGCGGTTGCCGGCAATGGCCACGGCCTGGGCGTGGGGATGGGCGGCGTCCATCGTGTAGACGGGAGCGTTGTAGAGTACGAGATCGGCCTGCATGTTGTTCTCACCTCCCTGCGGCATTGCTCCCGGCGTGCGCACCGGGTACCGCCTCTATTCTAACACAGGGCTCTCAAAGCGTCCAGTCTCCCCTGCCGGGGAAAGATATCAACCGGACGCGGCCCACCGGGGCCGGCCAAATTTACGCCCTTGCGGGGAACAGGAAAGGGGAGGCAACCTTTGCAGGAAAGATGGTTTTGCGGTGCCAAATGGTTTGGGTGGACTGGTGGCTGAGATTCTACGACCCGGATGGCGCTGACAGGGAGCGAGAACGTTTCTTGCGCTATCGAATGTAGGAAAGGAACGCCCGCTCAGCGCCTGCGCCCGAGACCTCGCTGCGCCCGATGCGGTCACGCCACCGTCTCCGGCCTCACCTCCCGCCCGGTCTCGGCGGACCGGATAGCGGCCAGCGCAAACTGGAGCACGGCCTTACCGGTGGGGCCGTCCAGCCGGGGCTGTCCACCGGTTTTGAGTTTTTCAATGCAGTCCTGCGTGGCGGCGATAAAACTGTCGTGCCACTCGACCCCCTCCACCGGGATGGGAACGGTCTTGCCGTCCTTGAAGAGCATCAGTTCGGGCAGGTCCACCGTTCTGGCCGTGTAGCGGTTGATGAACAGGATGCCTGTCTCGCCGATGACCTCGACGCGGTCGTCGTCGGCATAGTACAGGGAGTGGATGCGCATCTGCGGCGTGTGCTCGATATCCAGAACGCCGTACCGTCGCGGCGCTTTGTACTGGAACATGATAACCGCCGGCGCGTCCACGCTCACCAGCCCCGCCGCCTGCCGGACAGGGGTGCGGTCAATCCAGGCGTAGACCCGCTCCACCGGCCCGCCCAGGAAATAGGCCACCGAGAACAGGTGGTAGCCGTGGTCAAAGACCAGCGGCCCGCCGCCGCACTTTTTCTGGTCGAAGCGCCACAGCCAGGCCGAAAGCGGCACGTCCCAGGCGGTGTCGGCCGTTCCGGTGGAGACGTGCAGGCGCACGGCGCGCACCTCGCCGATCTCGCCGGCCTCGATCATCTCGCGGGCGCGCACCGCCGGAGCGTAGTAGACCAAGTTCTCGTAGACGCGCAGCATCACGCCGGCCCGGGCCGCCGCCGCGATCATCTCGTCCGCCTCGGCAGCCGAGAGCGCCATCGGCTTTTGCACCGAGATGTGCTTGCCGGCCCGGGCCGCCTCCACGGTCATCGGACAGTGCAGGTGATGGGGGACGAGCAGTTCCACCAGGTCCACCTCTCTGTCCTCCAGCGCCTGCCGGTAATCGCTATACACTTTTTCCACGCCCCACTCCCGGGCCTTTTTCTCCGCGCGGCGTCGGTTCGTGTCGCACACGGCGACGATGCGGGCATCCTCCCGGCCGCGATACCCCATCTGATGCAGGTCCGAGATGCGACCGCAACCGACAATGGCCACCCCGATCGGTTTCATCGCCCTTCCTCCTGCGGGATCGGGTTGCCGGCGCGCGCAGCGTCCAGGGCCTCCAGCCTGGCGCGCACCTCGGCGTGGCGCTGCCGGGTGATCGGATACTTGAACAGCAACGGCAGGGAAGCGACAATGACACCTGCCGGAATCAGCCCAAAGAACAGGCGGATGCCCAGCAGCGCGTGCGGCGTCTGCTCGACGTTCGGCACATAGCCAAAGCCGGTCAGCACCCAGCCCACGGCGGCAATCGCCAGCGCCTCCGAGATTTTGGTCGCCAGCCCCCAGACGCCGTAATACATCCCGCTGCGCTGCTGGCCGGTCTCCAGGCGGTCATAGTCGGCCACGTCGGCCACCATGGCCCAGGGGAAAATCCACTGTGCCGAAAAGCCAAAGCCGGCCAGGACGGCGATCAGATAAACGAGGTTGCTCGGCTGATGCGGCAGGAAAAAGGTGATCATCATCGCCGCGCTGCCGATTAGCATCCCCAGGCCGTAGGCCGGCCCTTTATCCATCCGGCGTCCCAGCCACTGCCAGAACGGCAGCGAGAGGGTGACGCAGATGAGCATCAGCCCCATCACCAGCGAAGTCTGTTCCTTCATCAGCAGGTGGTATTCAATGTAGTAGGCCATCAGGACCTTGATGAAGGCAAAGGAAATGTTGACGACGAAATAGACGCCGCAAAGCCAGACAAACGGCCTGTTCTTCATCGCCACCCGGAGCGACTTGAACGGCGACGGCTCCGGTTGGGAGACGGCCACGCCCGTGCGTTCTCGAATGCCGGCTGCGCAGATGAGCAACGCCGCGGCGGCCAGCACGCCGTACAGGATGCCGATGAAGGCGTATCCCGTCCGCTGCAGGGCAAACAGGCCGACGATGGCCGGAGTGAGGGCCGCGCCGACCAGGTAGGCGGGGACGGCCATCACCATCCGGTACGTGGTCAGACTGGACCGCTCGTCATAATCGCCGGTCAGTTCGGAGGTCAGCGCGTAGTAGGGGACGTTGGTCAACGTCCACAGGGTATCGAAGAGGATAAAGGTGACCGCGATCCAGACGAATGTCCAGAAGCGATCTGCCGTCGGCACGAACCAGAGCAGGGCGATGGCAATAGCCAGCGGGATGGCGCCAAAGATCATGAACACCCGCCGCTTGCCGAAGCGGGACTGGGTCTTGTCGGTTAGCCAGCCGAAGAGCGGATCGTTGACCGCGTCCCAGATTTTGCCGATGAGCAGGGCGTTGCCGGCCAGCGCCGGCAGGACCAGCGCGCCGTCGGTGTAGAACTTCATCAGGAAGAACTGGATGGCCGAGTTGACCACGGCGTTGCCGAGATCGCCGATGCCGTAGAGAAACTTGGTTTTTTTGGATAGTTTGTCCGGTTGGGTTTGCATGGTCATCTCCTCAATTAGGGATTAGGAGGATCGCGCCCCGGTCGGCCTGGGCGACGATCCGGCTGTACAGGTTCAGAAAGCCGGTGGCAACGGCGGGAGGACGCGGTTGCCAGCCGGCCCGACGGCGCGTCAGTTCCTCCTGGGGAACCAGCACGTTCAGCGTGCGGCGGGGGATGTCAATTTCGATCCGGTCGCCGTCCTGGATCAGCCCAATCGGGCCACCCACGGCGGCCTCCGGAGCCACATGCCCGATGCACGGGCCGCGTGTCGCGCCGGAAAAACGACCATCGGTGATCAGGGCAACCGATTCGTTCAGCCCCATGCCGGTCAGCACGGCGGCCGGGATGGAGAGTTCGCGCATCCCCGGGCCGCCGCGCGGCCCTTCGTTGCGGATGACCAGCACGTCGCCGGGCCGGATGGTCTGCGCGGCCAGGGCGTGTTCCAGTTCCTCCTCGGATTCCAAGACCCGGGCCGGTCCGGTGTGCCGCAGCATGCCCGGCGCCACGGCGCTCTGTTTGACCACCGCGCCGTCGGGGGCCAGGTTGCCGCGCAGGATGGCGATGCCGCCTTCCGGCATCAGCGGCTCCTCCAGGGGATGCAGGACATCCCGGCGCCGGTTCCGCGCGTTGACTGCGCGGTCGCGGATGGTCTCGTCCGTGACGGTCGGAAGGTCCAGGTGCAGCAGCGGGGCCAGGATGTGCAGTGCGGCCGGGATGCCGCCCGCCTCGTCCAGGTCAATCATGGTGAGCGGGCTGGCCGGGCGGAATCTGGCGATGAGCGGGGTCTGGCGGCCCAGTTCGTCGAAAATGTCCAGCCCCAACTCGATCCCGGCCTCATAGGCGATGGCCGGAATGTGCAGCACGGCGTTGGTGGAACCGCCGAGCGCCATCACGACGCGGATGGCGTTCTCCAGCGCCGGACGGGTCAGCATCTGACGGGCCGTCCGGTTCTGTTCTACCAGGTGGACGATCTGCCGGCCGCTGGCCCGGCACAATTCCCGCCGGTCCGGGTGCAGGGCCGGCAGCGTCGCACAACGGGGTAGCATCAGGCCGAGGGTTTCGGTGACGCAATTCATCGTGCTGGCCGTGCCCATAAAATTGCAGGCGCCCGGACCGGGACAGGCGTTGCTCTCTATGGCGTAGAATTCGGCCTCGGTGATCTGGCCGGCCTGGAGTTTGCCCATGCCTTCTTTGACGTCGCTGGTCATCACCGGGCGATCTCCCACTCTGCCGGAAGCCATCGGCCCGCCGGTGACCAAGACGGTCGGCAGGTCCAGGCGCGCGGCGGCCATCAGCATGCCGGGCACGATCTTATCACAACTGCACAGCATGACCAGCCCGTCGAAACCGTTGGCGCGGGCCATCAGTTCCACGGACGCCGCAATCACGTCGCGCAGCGGGAGAATGGCGTGCATCCCCCGCCCCTGGGCAATGCCGTCGCAGGGCGCGACGGTGTTGAACTCGGCCGGCGTGCCGCCGGCCTCCCGGACGCCCTCCTTGACCCATTCGGCCAGCCGACACAGGTGAAAGTGGCCGGGGTTGACCTGGCTCCAGGAGTTGACGATGCCGATCAGCGGCCGGTAAAAGTCGGCATCCCGAAAGCCCATGGCCCGATACAGGGCCCGCGCGTAGGCGCCGTGCAGTCCGGCGAAAATCCCCCGTCCGTTCATAGCCCCACCTCGTGCCGTATCCGCTGCGTTTCCTCGCACCAATTGCCGACGTTCCAGCGGCCATAGACGCCCATCCCGCCCAGGGGATTGCTCCCATAGTAGACCGGCACGTGGATGAGCGACAATCCGGGATGCCGACCCGCCTCCTCCAGTGCTGCCCGAAGGGATTCCGGGGTGCGCCCGCCGTCCAGCGCCAGGACGCCGGGCACGGCCCGCGCCCAGGCCAGGTAGTCAACCCGAAACGTGTTCCAGGTGGCGAAGGCGGCTCCGTACTGGGCCTCCTGCAGGCCGGTGATCGCGCCCATCCGCCCGTTATCCAGCAGGAGGATGCCGCCGCGCGCCCCATGCTCGGCGCCGTCAATCAGGATTTGCGGGTTCATGGTGAACGAGCCGTCGCCGGTCAGGGCCAGGCCGTAGAACGGCCGCGAAGCGACGCCGGTCGCCAGGAGCGCGGAAACGGCAAACCCCATGTAACTGGCGCCGGCTTCCGTAAAGGTCTGGTCGGGACGGTCATCCTCCACCATCTGGAAGCCGTTGGCCTGCACGTCGCCGGCATCGAAGAAGCAGACCGCGCCCTGCGCTCTGGCCCATTCGGTGGCAATCCAGATCGCCGCCGGTTGGGTCAGCACCGGGCCGCCCCAGTAGTCGTCGGGCAGGACGGGGTTCAGAATGCGCTCTTGCTTGAACTCCTGCCAGGCCCGCTTTTGCCCGGCGCAGGCCCGCCGCCATTCCTCCTTGCCGCCGTCGGCCGGCCCCAGCGCCTGGTTCAGTCGGGCCAGGGTGCGCCGGACGTCTCCCACCAGCGCCAGGGTGTCGCGGTAGTGCAGGGCGTCGTCCGGGTCGGCGTTGATGCTGATGACCTGCCGGACGTTCGGGTAGCCGGTGCGCGAACAATCGGACTGGCAGACGGCCCGCGTTCCCACGGCGATCAGCAGGTCGGCGTGCTCCATCGCATAGTTGCCGCACAGCGACCCTTTAGAGCCGCCGACGGTCATGTTTTGCGGATGGGCATAGGGGATGCAACCGGTGGCGATGGGCGTGTGGACCAGCACGCCGCCGGAGCGCGTGAGCAGGTCCAGCAACTCCGGGCCGGCCTGGCGGCCTCCGCCGCCGACCTTGACGAGGATTCGTTCGGCCTGCCGAATCCACCGTGCCGCCAGGTCATAGTCCCCTTCCGCCGCGCCCAGAGCGATGGGATGAGGCGCCGGCAATTCGCGCAGGTTGAAATCGGGCAGCCAGGCCGGCTGCGTGTTCATCGGCAACAGCAGGTAGAACGGACCGGCGCGATAGGGGTGATCCACCGTGACCATGCCGCGCTCCAGCGCGGTAGACAGGGCCAGGGGCGTATGCAGGCAGTAGGCGCGCCCCATCGTCGCCGCCAGTTGCAGGAACAGCTCCTGCTCGTGTTTGGGGATCTGCTGCATGTTGAACCCCTCCTCCTCGGTCGTCTCGTCGCCCAGCAGATACCAGACGCCGACGCCGTCCGAGGCGGGCGCCAGCGAAGCGGCCAGGGCCTGGAGCGCGCCGGGCCCGATGGAGGTCACCACGGCGGCCTTTTCGCCGGTCACCCAGCGCAGCGCCGTCGCCGCGTGGGAGGCCTCGATCTCGTTGCGCACGGCGCACACCCGCGCCAGGCCGGCCTGGTGGTAGATGCGCAACACTTCGCCGATCTCGGTGGAGCCGTGGCCCAGGACGACAAAGTAGGTGCGCACTCCCTGGCGGAGCAGGCCGAGCACGAGCGCCTCGGAAAGGGTCAGGTCGAGGCGCGGCGGGAGGTTGCCGGCGCGGAACGCACGGGCGTGCTCCTCCCGTCGGCGGGTCAGTTCGGTGTGAGAGGGTCTGGACAGGATGGACATATCGTTCTCCTTTCCGGTCACCAGCAGTTTGACGCGGGCATCCAGGCAGGGGGGATGGGCTCTGCCGGGTTTCCTCCTGAAGGACGGATTCCGGATGCCGGGTCGCTATCCTCCCAGGAACTGGAGGAGGACACGATTGAAAGCATCGGGATTGTCGGCGATGACTCCATGGCCGCTGCCCTTCACGACGACGTGGCGGGCGCCGGGAATGTGCTGGGCCATCTCTGCCTGGACCGGCGGCGGCACAGTGGTATCCTCGGATCCCGTCACAACCAGCACCGGCATCTGTAATGCCCCCAATCGGCTCCGCACATCAAAGCGTCTCAGCGCCTGCATAGCGGAACGGTAGGCGCAGGGGTTAGTATGGATAATGTGCCGGTAGAGGTTCCGGCGCATCTCTTCGTGCTCAGGGCGGGGGAACACCCGCTGCGCCACCATCGCGGCCTGCTTTTCCGGGCCGATGAAGCGGGTCAGAACGGCCCGCAAAAGCCAGTAGAACCACCCACTCAGGCTCTGGGGGCGCAGGCGGGCAAAGGTGTTGACCAGGACCAGGCGGCGGACCACTTCCGGATGGTCTATGGCCAGTTGCAGGGCCACCACCCCACCCATTGAGAGGCCCACAACGTGAGCCGGTACGGCCTCCAGACGAGCGAGAAGATGGACCATATCCCCGGCCATC
This sequence comes from Anaerolineae bacterium, assembly GCA_034435455.1. Classification (GTDB taxonomy): domain Bacteria; phylum Chloroflexota; class Anaerolineae; order JAAYZQ01; family JAAYZQ01; genus DAOTXL01. The sequence goes on along the minus strand of DAOTXL010000049.1, from coordinate 3,370 downwards.
GCCGGGACGGTCACTTCCGGCGGGGCGCTGGATCGGCCAAAGCCGCGCAGGTCGGGAGCCAGTACGCGATACCCGGCCCCGGCCAGCGCGTCGAACTGGAAGCGCCAGTCCGCGCCGACTGAGCCCAGGCCGTGGAGGAGGAGCACCGGCGGCGCTCCGCCCGGATTGGCCTCCTCGTAATGCAGACAGAGGAACTCGGAAAGGTCTATTGCTGGCATGGTGCTCCTGCTTTGGGGTTGTTCTCCTTGACCCAGGCGTAGATGTGTTTGACATCTTGTGCAATGGTCTCTCCCAGGCCAGGCACCTGGTCGCGCAGGTCCGCCACCGTGCGCGCCAGGATGGCCTTCAGCACGCCGTTGTCCGCGTATTGCAGCTTGCGCCGCAAATGACGTTCGCAGGGCACGGTCCGCTCGACGTCGAACCCCCAGGGGCTGCTGGGATCGACCACGGGGCGAAATCCCAGGCGCAGCACCAGGGCGGGATGCTTGACCAGGAAGCGACACAAGTCGGTGCGATAGAGGATCTTCTCTCGGATCATGACCAACTGGGCTTTCCCATAGGTGCGTTCTGGATGGAGAGGAGAGCCGGGCCAGGGTTTGGACTCGTCCCGCTCAGGAACCACCTCGAAATCCAGGACACTGAAGAATTCGTCGTAGTCATTGGCAACGGGATCATGAGTGAAAGGGGCCGGTGGGACAAAGGGTTCTGCCCACTTGACAACGACGGAACCTGTAGTACCATAGGGCTGCCTCCTGGCAGGATCGAAGGGATTGCGCAACAGTCCCTTTATCTTACCAGGAGTTGCCCTTCTTGTCATCTCACGGCCCTCCGTCAACTCTAGATTATGTTATGTCCGACCCTCATGAGATAGACTCAAAGATGGTGCTCAGTCTGACTCTCCTGCCTCAAGGCGCGTTTCGCAATATCAGCGGCAGATAAACTTGACGCGGGTTGGCGATAAAGGTCGCCGAGCGATCAAACACGTTCCCCAGGCCATCATCTACCCGCGCCGTGTTGACGATCGCCTGGGCTGCAGACGCCGTCACCGTTACGGCGTAGGTGGCGGTGACCGCCGGCGTGCGCGAGAGCACCCCCGACCAGCGCAGCGTCGGGGCGAGGCCGGCGTCCACCACACCCAGCGTGACCGTCAACGTGCCCGGCAGGTAGGCCAGTCCCTCCGGCACGGTATCGGTCAGGCGAACCGTCGTGGTGACCGGCCCACCCTGATTGCGGATGACGATGGTATAGGTGACGAGCGCGCCGGTCGCCGCACCGCCGGGTTGGACGGTCTTGGTCGAAGGGCTGAGATCGGGCGTGAGATTCTCGCCGTTGTAGATGAGCACACGCGAGGTATAGGGCTGCAAGGTGAGGCTGCCCTTGACCTCCTGCTGATCGAGATCGAGGTACAACGATGTCCCCAGGGGGATGACCATTACCTGCGCGGTGTCGTTGTAGAAAATACGCGAGCGCGGCGGCTCGCCGGGGGACTGGGAGAACCAGTTGGTCTTGGAATGGGCCTCCAGACCGCTGAACGTCTGCCAGCCGGAGAACGTGTAGCGCGTCCACGAGGGGCCGTAGGCGATGTGGTCATCCACATAGGGGTGAAACAGGTAGTTATAGTCCGAGGACACCCAGTTGCTGAGGCTGCGCGAGTAGAGTGTCCAGGCCTTGCTGTTCAGCCCAAAAAGGATGTTGTTGGTCACGGTCACGCGGGTCTCGTCGCCACCCAGGCTGATGTGCGCGGCGTACTCGGTGCCGTAGGAGGCATTGTACACCGTGTTGCCGACGATGGTGCCGGTCGAGCGCTGGTAATTGATGCCGGTGATCGTCGTGCTGATAACGGTGTTGCCTGTGGCCTCCACGTCGCGGGAATAGTGGTCTACGTACAGCCCCATCCCAAAGGCCGCGCGCGAGGGATGACAGCCGTCCACGTTGCCGGGAATGTCCACGATGATGTTGTTGAGCAATCGGACGTTGTACAGTTCGGTCGCCGAGAGGTTGTCAGTGCCGAACGTCCTGACGCCGCCGCAGTCGGCTTTGGAATAGCAGGACTGGGTGATGAAATTCTTTTCCAGCGTCGTGTCGTGGCCGAACACATCTACGCCGTTGTAGCCGATCCGCTCCAGACGGTTGTAGCGCAGCGTGTTGCCATAGCCAGAATCGAGTGGGTCATACGTCTGGATCCGGATTCCGTCGCCGTTCTCGGTGCACTCGTCGCTGGTTTGGCCGCAGCCCATGCCGGATTTGCCCAGATTCTGGATGAGCGCGATGTTGCGGATAAGATTGTCCTCGAAGGTGGATTCGGCGAAATAGCCGGTGATGCCGAAATGGTTGGCCCCATCAATGAGGTTGTTCGTGAACGTCATATGATGTCCGCCGCGCAACCCCTTTCGACCGTTGGAGGGCCGCTCCAGCCAACTGCTCAGCCGGACGCCGGCGGAATTCACGTCGCGGATGGTAACGTTGCGCACCGTAATGTGATGATAAATATCTCGGCTCATCCCGCCTGGCGTGCCGATGCCGTGATTGAACCAGTTCTTGATCTCGAAATTATCAATGATGATATAGGCGGTTTCCGAGCCGTCGCTGAGCATGATGCCCCCATCCCTGATCCGGTTGGGGTCGGGGTCTGTGGTGAACACCACCGACCCTTCGATGTTGGCCGGCGTGCCCGAGTCCGAGTACAGGTAGACCCGCCGCGTTCCGGCGTCATAGTACCACTCGCCGTCCCGGTCCAGCGTGAACAGATGGTTGTTGATGAAATACCCCCAGCCGATGCAGTCGCCCCAATCGGAGATCAGGCAGGATAGCCCTTTGTTCAGCGTCAGCGTGGTGCCGCCGGAGCCGGTGACCTGGCGTTCGAGCATAGACCAGCGGATGTTCTTGATGTGCACGATGGCGCCGGTCCAGTTTATGCCGGACGGCAGTTCGTTATCTACAATCTGGTTGCCGCCGGCGCTGTGGCCGTCCACGAAAGAATAGCCGCCGTTGGCCGTGCCCAGGTTGGGCCAGCGGCCCAGCGTCAAGCGTTGACCATTGCGGAACAACTGGTTGATGCCCAGCGGGAACGTGCTCTCCGGGACATCGGCCCAATAGATTGGGCCCGCGTGGACGGCCCAGCCGGTGATCGGCAGCGAGCCGGAGAGGATCGGTTTGTTGGCACATCCCGCCGGGTACGAACTGAAAGTGATCGGGTTGCTCTCTGTGCCGGCCCAGCGGATGATCAATTGTTCGGCACGCCAGGTATCGCCGCACTTGAACAGCACCCGGTCGCCGGGCTGGAGGTTCAGCGAGTTGACTTTGGCAACCGTCTTGAACGGCGTTGACTCGGAGAGACCGTCGTTGCTGTCGCTGCCGTCCGAACTGGAGA
>DAOTXL010000048.1:0-50563 GCA_034435455.1 Anaerolineae bacterium | reverse complement strand
GCCATAGCTCACTGATCCGCCTCCCTTTTCGAAAAAATCGACAAGGGTAGGTTTAGTTGAGTACGTCTCCAAATTGCCTGTTAAGGTCCGTTGTGCGGCTCAAATTGGGTCTTGACTTTTACCGCACTCTGTCAGGTCGAAAGCAGCCGCTTACAAGATGTGCGCCAGGAACTGCCGGGTCCGCTCCTCTTTCGGGTTGGTAAACAGCTCCGCCGGCGGCCCCATCTCGGCCCACACCCCATCGGCCATCAGAATGACACGGTCGGCCACGTCGCGGGCGAAATGCAGCTCATGGGTAACGACGACCATCGTCATGCCCTGGTTGGCCAGCCGCTCCATCACCTCCACCACCTCGCCGATCAGCTCCGGGTCCAGCGCCGAGGTCGGCTCGTCAAAGAGCATGATCTTGGGTTCCATGGCCAGGGCACGGGCGATGGCCACCCGCTGTTGCTGCCCGCCCGACAACCGGGAGGGGTACTCATCCCGTTTGTCCGACAGGCCCACCCAGGCCAGAAGCTCCTCGGCCTTGGCGATGGCCTGCTCCCTGGGCATCTTTTTGACGGTCACCGGCGCTTCGATGATGTTGCCCAGGGCGGTCATGTGCGGAAAGAGGTTGAACTGCTGGAAAACCATCCCCGCCTTCTGGCGCAGCTCGCGGATGTGATGGCGCTGCTCGCGGCTTGGACCCCGGGCATCTATCACCACCTTGTCAATCTCGATGGTGCCCGCCGAGGGCTGCTCCAGGTAGTTCAGGCAGCGCAGAAAGGTGCTCTTGCCCCCCCCCGACGGCCCGATAATCACCACCACCTCGCCCGGCATCACCTCCAGGTCCACCCCCCGGATGACATGCAGAGGACCGAAATATTTGTGCAACCCCTTCACCTTGATGATGGGTTCGACCATTTATCTATCTCCTCTCGCTACGGGCCATATAGGTCTCCAGCTTGCCTTGCAAAAACTGGAATATCACCGTTAGAACCCAGTAGAAGGCAGCGGCGATGATAAAGGTTTCCAGCGCCCGAAAATATTGACGGCCGATCTTTTGGGCCCGGTAGCTCAGTTCCCAGACGGCCATCACCGACACCAGCGCCGAGTCTTTCATCATGGCGATAAACTCGTTGCCGATGGGCGGGATGACGATGCGGAACGCCTGGGGCAGGACGATGCGGCGCAACGTCTGGGTGGCCGACATGCCCAAGGCGTGGGCCGCCTCGTGCTGGCCCTTGCCGATGGCCTGGATGCCGGCGCGAAAGATCTCGGTCATGTACGCGCCATAGTTGACGCCCAGGGCCAGGACCCCGGCGACCTCGGCGGGCAGGACCACGTTCAACCGGGGCAGACCCAGGTACCAGATATAGATCTGCACCAGCAGGGGGGTGCCCCGGATGAGGGAGACGTAAAAGCTGGCGATCCCGTTGGCAATCGGGTTTCTGGACAACCGCCCCAGGGCCCCCAACAGGGCCAGCACCACCGCCAGAGAGATCGAGACCGCCGAGATGTAGAGGGTGGTCCAGGCACCGCGCATGATGAAATTGAAAAAGTGGCCCATAAACGCCACATCGAGGTTAAAACGGCGCAACACCGAGTACAGGACCACCAGCAACCCGATCCAGACAGCCGCGCCGTACACCCCCAGGCGGACCTGGAACGTCCGCCGGCTGGCCATCAACCGCTGGGCCAGGGGCAGCTTCTCCGGCGCCTCGTAGTGGATGGAAACCGCCTCCCGCGTCAGGACGATGAGTAACCCCATATACCAGACGGCGAGGGCAAGCGCCGGCCAGACAACCTGGAGCCGGGTCCTCCAGGAAACAGGGTAGGCCAGGGCCTCCAGAAGGGGAAGGCCCAACACCACAATCGGCCCCAACAAAAAGAGGGCCAGGGCCAGCAGGTGGCCCCAGGTCTGGCCGCGCCACAACCCCCCTAGACAGAGCAACCCCAGCAGCCCGCTGATCAACATCCAAACGGCAAAGGACTTGCCCCAAATGGGCAGGAACCCATACCCGGTCCACATCAGGTAGGTCATTTTCTGGTTTGTCGTTTCCCACACCCGGATGGTCCCATCATCCCCACCTGAGAGGATGGTGTTCTCCTGAACGCCGAACAGCACACCGGTCACGGCGCTCAGGTGACCCTCAAAAACGGAGGTAAACTTGCCACCCGGGATCCGCCAGAGGCGTAGTTTGGTATCGGCGCTGCCGGAAAGGAGGCTTTTGCCATCGGGGTTGAAGGCCAGGCTGGTCACCGCCCCATAGTGGCCCTCGGCCATCCATTTCACCTGGCCCGTTTCCACATCCCAAAAGGCACAGGAGGCATCTTGGGCCCCTGAGGCCAGGATATGGCCCTCGGAGCTGCCTGTCCAGACCTTCAGGTCCGGGAAGGCCAGGGAGAGCACCGTCCCCTGGTGTCCCAGCCATACCGCTTCCTTTTCATCTTCCCAACGGCCTTCCAGCCGGCGGAGCGCCGCGCCGGTGCGGGCATCCCATATCTGGATGTTGGGGCCATCGCCGGCCGCCACCAGCGCCCCATCGGGGCTGAGGGCCACAGCCCGGGCCGGGCCCGCCACAGGGCCAAAAGACCGCACCTCCTGCCCCGTGGCCAGGTCCCACAGCCGGACGACCCTCTCGTCGCCAACCGTGGCCAGCAGGGAGCCGTCGGCCGACAGGGCGATGCCGTTCAGCGGCCCACTCCTGGCATCCAGGGGCGGCCTGCTCTGGCCGGTCGCCACATCCCAGACCCGCACCATCCCGTCGCGGCCGGCGGAGATCAGGATCGAGTTGTCGGGAAGAAAGGCCACGGCGATGGCCGGTCCGGTGTGGCCGGCCAGAGTGCGCCCGGCCCAATTCTGGCCGGTATCCCACAGGTGGATCGTCCCGTCTTCCAACGCAGCCGCGACCAGGACCCCGTCAGGGCTGAGGGCCAGGGCGTTGCTCTTGACCGTCACCGGCAAGCGGAGAGGGCCGCCGGCATAGTATTGAAGCGCGTACAGCAGGCTCAAGGCAGCGGTCAGGGCGACGAGGAGCAGGAACAGCCTCACCGCCCTGGGCCGGGATCGGAAACCGGTTAGTAGTTGCAAGGCCATCACCTCCCGTTTTTCGTCAGGTCGAGGCCGGCGGGTGCCGACCCCCCGCCCCTCTCAAATCCGCAGCCGGGGGTCCAGCGCGTCGCGGAGGCCATCGCCCAGCAGGTTAAAGCCCAAGACGCTGAGCATGATCGCCAGGCCGGGGAAAAGCACCGCCCACCAGGCTCCGCTGGACAGATATTTGTAGCTCTCGCCCAGCATCGCTCCCCATTCCGGTTCCGGCGGGATCGCCCCCAGCCCCAGAAAGCCCAGGGCGCCGGCCCACAAGATGGCGTTAGCCAGGCCCATCGTGGCCTGGACGATGATCGGCGACAGGCTGTTGGGCACGATGTGGCGAAAGAGGAGCCGCGCCTGCCCCACCCCAACCGAGCGGGCAGCCAGGATGTATTCCTTTTCCACCACCGACAGCACCGTAGAGCGCACCAGCCGGGCGTACACCGGGATGCCGACAAAGCCGATGGCGATCATCCCTTTATCCAGGCCCGGCCCCAACATGGCGACAATGGCGATGGCCAGCAAGATGCTGGGGAAGGCCAGGATGATATCCATCAGCCGCATGATGAGGTTGGATACCAGGGGGCCTCCCAGCGGCAAGGCCACAATCGCCCCGGTGAGCAGGCCCAGCAGCCCACAGGCCACCGCCAGGTAGGGGTTCACCGACAGCGCCGGCAGCCCCCCCACCAGCAGGCCCACCCCGGCGAACAGGCCGATACGGGCCACCTGGCCGGCCCACAGGTCACCCAGGACCACTGCCGCCAACCCCAGGGCCACAAACAGGATCATCTGAAAGCCCTGGCCGGAAATCCAGGCCGACACGGCCCCCAGGCACAACCCGATCGCCCCCGATATAAACCCCCGCCCCGGCAGGCCAAGGGGCATCGTCTCGTAAAAACCGGCCAGCAGGCCCAGGAGGCCGCCGATCGTCAGAGAAATGCCGACGGCCACGATCCCTACCCGCAGCGAGTTCCACCCCCCATGAACCACGCGTCGGAAAATATCCCGCCCCACCTTGTCGGTGCCGAAAGGATGGACCGTCGGAATCTTTTCCGTCGGCCTCAGATTGGGAGGTTTCAGCTTTAAGGAATAGTCAGAGTCGGTTTTGGGGTTATACTCCCAGAAAAAATGGGCCAGCGTCGTAGACAGAAAGAAAAAGAGGACAATGGCCATCCCCAGCCGCGCCATATTGCTGGAGACCAGCCGCCGCCAGGCATCGCCCCACAGTGAGCGGTGCTGGCGAACGGCAAAATCGGTAACCACCACCTCCCGACGGGCGGGGGCCGCCGCCCGCCTCTCTCTCCCTTCCTCTGGAACCCCCGGCTGATCAACCATGCTCCCCCTCACTCGTAGTGAATGCGCGGATCCAGGAAGGCATACGACAGGTCTACGAGCAGGTTCACGACGACAAAGATGACGGCGATGAGCAAGGTACCCCCCTGGACAACCGGGTAGTCCCGCCCCAGGATAGCATCGTAGACCCATTTGCCGATGCCCGGCCAGGCAAAGATCGTCTCGGTGATGACCGCGCCGGCCAACAGGTTGCCGGTTTGCAGGCCGATGATGGTGATGACCGGCAGGAAGGCGTTCTTGAGGGCATGCCGCAGCAGGACCACCCGCTCACGCAACCCCTTGGCGTGAGCCGTCCGAATATAGTCTTCCTGCAACACCTCCAACACGCTGGAGCGGGTCATGCGGGCGATGATGGCCATCGGGATCGTGGCCAGGGCTACAGCCGGCATGGCCAGGTGTTTCAAGGCATCCACAAAAGCTGCCGTGTCCCTCTGGATCAGGCTGTCAATCAGGTAGAAATTGGTGCTGGTCTGCAACTCACGAACGGCGTCCAGGCGTCCCCCGATGGGCAGCCACTTCAAGAACACGGCAAAGAGCATGATCTCCATCAGGCCCAGCCAAAAGATGGGCATCGAGACGCCGATCAGGGAGCCGAGCATACTGACGCCGTCCCACACCGAATTGCGCCGCGCCGCCGAGATGATGCCGGCCGGGATGCCCACCAATACGGCAATGACCATGGCAGACAGGGCCAGCTCCACCGTGGCCGGAAAGCGCAGCTTTAATTCATTGGCGATGGGGATGCGGCGGTGGATCGAGTTGCCCAGGTCACCCCGCAGCAACCGGCCCAGAAAGCGGATGTACTGGCTGTCGAAAAACCCCTTGACGTCGCCCTGCTTCAGGGCTTCGAGGTCCAGGAACACCGGCCGGTTCAGCCCAAGCTGCTCGCGGATCCGTTCGACGTTTTCCTGGGCAGCATGTTCCCCTAACATCGCTACGGCCGGGTCGCCGGGGATCAGGCGCAGGAAGAAAAAGACGACCAGCGTTACCCCCAACAAGGTGGGTATCAGGGAAACAAGCCGACGGATCGTATATCGGGTCACCAGACTCTCCTTTGGCGGGTGCAACCCCGCCCTGCCGACCCCGCCCCGGCCCTCTCTCCTCCCCGCGACCAGGGGGGATAGAGAGGTGGGCAAGGTAGAACATGGGGGGTGCAGCGCCTTTCTGCACCCCCCACCCGTCAGCTACATCGTTCCGAATCGCCCGTGAGATGGTCCCCTTTGCCGGCTAAGGCTGGAGCGTGACCCACTCATAGTAGTCGGCGCCCACCGGCTGCGGCACATAGCCCTGTACCTTCTTGGAGAAGATCAGCGGCGTCTGGTTGTGGGCGATCCAGATGCGGGCCACGTCATCATGCAGCAACTGCTCAGCCTGCTTGTACAGCGGCTCGCGCTTGTCCTGCCCCGGCGTGACCAGCGCCTGGTAGCACAGATCGGCCACCTGCTGGTTGGCGTACCAGCCTTCACGTTTGTCCGGCTCTTTCGTCTCACCGGCTTTGCTCAACCCGCCAAAGAAGTAGTTCAAGAAGTTGTCCGGGTCGCCGTTGTCGCCGCCCCAGCCGAGCATGTACAGCCCGACCAGTTGCCCGGTACGCCGCAGGCCCAGGTAGGTCGGCCAGTCGCCGGCCAGCTCCATGGTGACGTTGATGCCCGCCTTGGCCAGGTCGGCAGCCATCGCCTCACCGATCTCCTTGGGGCTGGGGTAGTAGAAGCGGGTCACCGGCATGTAGTAGAAGCGGAGCGGGATCTTGTCGCCAGCCTTGTAGGTGACATTGCCATCGGCGTCGGTAATGTCCTCGGCGATGGTCACTTCACTCAAGCCATTGGGGAAGCCGGCGTCGGCCAGGAGCTTCTTCGACAGTTCGGGATCGTAGCTCCAGTCCTCGATGGCGTCGTTGTGGCCCCACACCAGCGGCGGCAGGAAGGTCTTGGCCACCTGGCCGTACTTGCCGTAAAAGTTCTCCACCAGGGCCGGCTTGTTGATGGCATGGGCCACCGCCTCGCGCACCCGCCTGTCCTGAAACTCTTTGATCTTGAAGTTGAAGGCCAGGTAAGCAGTGTTCAGCGCCGGGCGGGCCATGACATACAGGTTGGGGTCGGCCTCGGCCGCGGCCAGGTCTTCCACCGTCGCCTGCTCGGTGGCGTGGATGTCGCCCGACTTGAGGGCCAGGAAGCGGGCCGAGTCGTCGGGGATCACCTTCCAGATGATCTGGTCAATGCCCGGCTTGCCGCCCCAGTAGTCGGGATTGGCCACCACGGTGATATGGTCGCCTTCTACCCATTCTTTGAAGATGAACGGCCCGGTGCCCACGCAGCCGCAATCGGGCTGGCCGTACTGCTCACCGCACTTTTCGACGGCTGCCGGGCTGGAGATGGCAAACATATCCATGGCCAGGTTGGCCAGGAAGGGAGCCAGGGGCTGCGCCAGGGTGAACTTGACGGTATAGTCGTCCACCTTCTCCACGGCGGTGATGAGGCTGGCATCATCGAACCCACCCCACATATACTCGTAATACTCGAACACCTGGCTGGCATAGTGCTGAGGATGGGTGGTGAAGCGCCAGCGCTCAAAGTTCCAGACCACGGCATCGGCGTTAAAGTCGGTGCCATCGTGGAACTTGACCCCCTGCCGCAGCTTGCAGACCCACTCGGTCGCCTCGGCGTTGGGGGTGCACTCGGTGGCCAGGGCCGGGATGGGCGTGGTGGAGCCGGGCTCGTACTGATAGAGCGGCTCCAGGCACTGGCCGGTGACGCGGAAGCTCTCGCCGTCGGTGACGATGGCCGGGTCCAACTGCACCGAGTCGCCGCCACGGCCAAAGATAAAGGTGCCACCGGCACTCGGCCTGATGATCGTCGTCAGGTCAATGCCGTACCACTTGAGCGATAGCTCGGTGAGGGTGCCATCTTCATGCATGGCCTTGACGATCTCGTTCAGCTTCTGGAGCATCTTGTCCGACGGCCCGCGGCTCTTGTCCAGGGCAAAGGCCAGCGGCTCATAGTAGGCCGGGGTGCCCACATACTTGAGCGGCACGCCACTGTCAATCGCCTGCTGGATGGTCGGCTGGGCCGACATCACCGCATCCAGGCGGACGCCATCGCCCAAAGCCAGGTCCTGGATCGCCTCGGCATCGGTGGTGTAGGGCTTGACCTTGACCCCGGCCGGCGGATCATAGATCACTTCGCCGCCGAGCATCTTGAGCGTCCCGCCCAGGTAGGCCTCATAGGTGGTGGCCGTCCCCAGCCCCACCGTCTTGCCCGTCAGGTCGTTGGGGGTCCGGATGGTGGTGTTGTCCTTGTGAACGGCAAAGGAAGCGGGGGTATAATAGTATGGATCGGTAAACCACAGGACCTGGGCGCGGTCCTCGGTGGGGGTCATCGAGCCGATGCTCAGGTCCCAACGGCCACCCCAGTTGCCGGCAGTGATGATGTCCCAGTCAGGGGTAACGAACTCGACCTGGACACCCAGCCGCTTGGCCACCTCCTTGGCCACATCCACGTCAAAGCCGTCCAGCTCGCCCTTGTCATTCAAAAAGCTCTGAGGGGCATAGTTGGGGTCGGTAGAAACCACCAGCTTGCCGGCAGCCAGGACCTGGTCCAACAGGTCTTCCGCAGGTTTGGCCGCTTCGGTCGGCTTTTCCGGTGCTTTGGTAGGAGCCACCGTGGGAGCGGTGGTGGGCGCAGCCGTGGGGCCGCACGCGGCCAGCAAAGTCGCCACCAGGCTCACAACCAGCAGGATACTCCATACTGCACATTTATCAGTCATCTTTTTCTCCTCCCATTTTTCATTTTTCGCTAGTCTGGAATGTTCCCTACCTTTTTCCGAGATCGATTTTGCATGCCCGATGCACCTCACCTCCTCTCTGCAAGAAATCAGGCCAAAGATGCATAGACCGTCCTTTGTTCAGGTGCTGTTCCCGGCTTCCTGCCCGGGCAGGACAGGCAGGCCACCGACCCTGCCCAAGGCCCGATAAGTATAGCAAAGGAAACTCGATTTGTCAAGGAGCCGATCAGACCGCTTCAAGGCAAGAATTCAGGCCAGGGCATCCGACCAGGAGGGTTGAGGGGATGAGGGGAGATCAGGGCGAGAAGAGTAGCGCCGGATTGGACCGATCGGAGGGGATGTGGTACAATAGCCCTGCTTTTCTACCGGGAGTGACAGATGACGTGGGCGAACGCTTGTGGCAAAGTGATCCTCTTTGGCGAACATGCGGTTGTCTATGGCCGGCCGGCCATCGCCGTCCCGGTCACCGAAGTGCAGGCGCAGGCTTATGTCGAGCCAGGGCCGGCCGGGCAAGGGGTGGTGGTCATCGCCCCCGACCTGGACCGCCGCGTCGTCGTCCGCGAGGCGCCCGCCGACGAACCGCTGGCCCACATCGTCCGCGGGGCGCTGAACGCCATCGGCCGGGGCCACGACCCGGACCTGACCATCACCGTTACCTCCACCATCCCCATCGCCCGGGGGATGGGCAGCGGCACTGCCGTATCCACGGCCATTGTCCGGGCCCTGGCCCGGCATTTTGACCATTGGTTCTCCTCGCAGGCCATCTCCGACCTGGTGTATCAGACAGAGGTGCTCTATCACGGCACGCCGTCAGGCATTGACAACACCGTGATCGCCTTTGAGAAACCGGTCTATTTCGTCAAAGGGGTGACGCGGGAGATCTTTTGGGTGGGGCAGCCCTTCCTGCTGGCGGTGGCCGACACGGGCATTGCCAGCCCGACCCGGGAGGTGGTGGGGGACCTGCGCCGCCGCTACCAGGCCGACCCGGCCCGCTACGAGCCGCTCTTGGACCGGATCGGAGAGATCGCTGTGGCAGCCCGCCCGGCCATCGCCCACGGGCAACACGCCGAACTGGGCCGGTTGATGGACGAAAACCACACCCTGTTGCAGGAGATAGGGGTCAGTTGCCCCGAACTGGACCGCCTGGTGGCAGCCGCCCGCCAGGCAGGGGCCTTGGGCGCCAAGCTTTCCGGGGCAGGATGGGGCGGCCACATGGTGGCCCTGATCAGCGAGGAGATACGAGGCCGCGTGGATATGTTGTTGCGCCTGGCCGGCGCAGCCCGGGTCCTGATCACCACGGTCAAGTGACTATTCCCGGAAGAACTCGACCACCTCTTTGGCCTCTTCGGTCTCCATGATCTCAACGAAACTGATGCGGGTCCAGGGAAAGATAAAGGCGGTGGCCCCCTCGGTGACATAGTGCAGAGGCCGGCCATCGCGACGGCGCGGATTGGTGAGGATCAAGGCCTGGTCCTTCGGATCGGGCAGCTTCTCGATCTCGGCCAGAATGGGATCTTCGTTGAAAACATGGATCACCACTTCCAAAGCCATGTTCGTTGCCTCCCTATATCAGCAGCAACCCCGCGGCCTATTTCAGATGGACGGTCAGGATCAACTTGCCCAACTGGACCCGGTCGCCATCCTGGAGGGGGTAGGGCAACTCCGGGATCAGGCGGGTGGCGTTCAGAAACGTGCCGTTCAGGCTGTTCAGGTCCTCGACAAACACCTGATCCCCGCGGCGAGAGATCCGGGCATGCCGGCGTGAAATCCCTTTCTCAATGCCCTGTTCCGACGTCAGATCTATGTCGGGAAAGATGGCCCGGCCGGCATCGAGGCGGCCCAACACCACCTCTTTCGACAGGGGCAGTTCGACCGTCCCCCCTCCCTCGATAGACAACACCAGGGTGATAAAGTTGGGCGGGCCGGCCCGGCCCCGTTCCGTCTCGGCCGCCGTCTGACCTGACAGAGGATCGGTGGCCTGGGCCCTGCTGGGCGCCAGGTAGGAGCCACACTCCTCGCAAAAAAGGGTGCCCTCGGGATAGACGTTGTTGCAAAAGGGGCATTTAATCACGATGCACCTCCTTGGGCAAAATGGACAGGCCCCGCGTCCCATAGTGGAGCTTTTTTCGCCCCTCCGATGACAGCGAACCGGTATGAGCCAGGCGCCCGGCCTCGAGCAAGGCGGCCCGGGCCAACTCTGTCTCACCCAGGTTGAGCAACCGCGTTGCCATCGTCTTGAGCCGATCCACGGCTGAGTCGATCAGCCCTATCTCGATTTCAGCCATGGCCCGTTCCTGCATCTTGAAAATGATCAGCTTGCCCATTGCCGAGACAATATCCGGCGGGACCGCTTCCCGCCGATCCGGTTTGGCCTCAAAGGCCAGCGTCAGTTCCTGGCGGGCACGTACCGGCTGGGAGCCCACGGCTGGCACCTGGGCTTCCACATCCACCTGAAGCAACCGGTAGAGGCCCGGACTATGGCTGCCGATCAGCAGCTCCAATATGACCGCCTGGGGGTATTTCCGCTCCAACGAGCCCAGGAGGACCCGGTCGTCGGTAAAGTGCAGCGGATTGATCTGGGGGGAAACCAGGAACGCCTCTTTGAGCGTGACCCGGTCCCCGACGTGGACAGACAGGACCACGCCGTGGGCAAAAGTGCTCCCCAGGGCCTGGACCCGGTCATGGAACACCCGGGCGATCTTGGCGGCCGAATCGATGTAAAAAGCCCCCCCGGGCGAACCGCTCAGGGTGGCGATCTGATCCAGCAGCTTCTCATTCCAGTCGGAGCCGACACCCATCGTCGTGATGGGGATATACCGTTCGCCGGCGTACCGGGCCAGCTCCAGGCAGCCGGCCTCATCCCCGTAGGTCTGGCCATCGGTCAGCAGGATCAGGTGGCTGATCTGGTTGCCCGCGTTATCGGTGTGCCAGCGCTCCACCTCCTGGAGGCCCAGCTTCAGCCCCCGCAAGATCTCCGTACCCCCTCCGGCCCGCAGGCTGTTGATGGCCGACCGGGCCGCCGCTTTATCCACGCCCCGCCGCCCCGGCAGGATCAGCTCGGCATAGTCGCTAAAGGCTACCAGCGACAAAATATCCTCCGGCCCTGCCTGGTCGAGGATATATTGGGCTGCCTCCCTGGCCTGTTGGAGCCGCGCCCCCTTCATCGAGGTGCTCCGGTCCAGCACCAGGCCCAGGTTGAGGGGCAGCCGCTTACCCTCCACCTGATCCGAAACGCACAGCTCCACCAGGACATATAGAAGCTGCGGTTCCCCCAGACAGGCCAGCGTGCTCTGGCTGGCCGTGAGGCGCAAGGTGAGGGGGAGCGGCCGATCCCACCCCTGTTGGCGCCGCCAATGGTCATAGACCTCCCGCTGGAGGGGGTCGCTCAGGCACTCGTACGCTTCCTGAATCTCGCGGAACCGCTCGACCGCCTGCTCTTCTTCGCTGGTATCGGGGTGGAAACGGCGGGCCAACTGGCGGTAAGCCTGCTTGATGGTCCGCTCATCAGCATCGGTTGGGATGCCCAGAATGGCGTAATAATCGCGCTGAAATTCCATAAACACACCTGCTCCAGGGTGCACCGCACCTAACAGGCCGACACCGGCCAGTTCCTGGCCACCAGGATGACCGAGATGTTGTCTTCCCCTCCATATTCATTGGCCCGGGCGACCAGGTTCTGGCAGGCAACATCGGGGGTAGGAGCCGCCTCGATGATCGCGGCCATCTCCGCCTCGGGCACCTTGCCCCATAAGCCGTCGCAGCAAAGCAACAGATACTGTTCCCTGTCCAGATCGTGGTAGAGGATGTCGGGTTCGATTTGGGGCCCCTGGCCCAGGGCTTTGTACAAAATATTGCGCTGGAAGGCCGCCTCCTGCGGGCTGGCCTGGCCCAGCTCTACCAACCGGGCCGCAATGGAATGGTCCTGGGTCAGGCAGCGAAGAGATCCCTTTTGGCCCAGATAGACGCGGCTATCCCCCACGTGGGCAATGTACACCCCTTTATCCAGCACCAGAGCCATCGTCAGCGTCGTCCCGGCCTCCGGCAGGCGGCGGCTTACCGTCTGGTGCGCCAGGCGGATGCCTGTCTCCAGGATCTCGTTGATCGGTACCCGCTCCGTCAGGTCCTCCTCTTCGTCCAACAAGGGCAGGCAGATATGACGGATGACATAGCCGGCGACAAGCCGCACGGCGAAAGCGCTGGCTTGCTCCCCCCGGGCATGCCCTCCCATGCCATCGGCGATGATAAACAGGCCCAACGGTTCAGGGGGCTGCCCCTGCTGGGCGATCAGGCATTGCCAGGCCAGGCTGGCATCTTCGTTGTGGTCCCGGACACAGCCCGGATCGGAGGCCATCCCCACTTGAAAGCCGGAAGGGCTGGCCCGACGATCGGCCTCGTCCGGGGTAGCCGCAGCCAGGGCCGGCACCTCTTCGGTGTCTTCGGCCAACCTGCCCCGCCCACCACGGCGCTTGAAAAACCGGCGCACGGTATCCCCAGTTCGATTCAGAAACATCAGTGCCTCCCGCAAGGGTGTCACACCGGCAACGCATAGACGCGGTGATCAACCGAGCCAACGTACAGGATGCCATCCACCACAATCGGGGAAGAAGGCACCGGCCCGCCGGTCACGTAACGCCACAGCCCATGTCCCTGCCTGGTTTCTATGGCATGGATGGCCCCGTCGTTCGACCCGACATAGACCACCCCGTTAGCCACCGCCGGCGAGGAGGTGACAGGCCCGCCCGCCTCATATTTCCACCGCTGCCGACCGGTGGCGGCATCTACCGCGTACAAGAATCCATCCACAGAACCCACGTACACCGTCTCGCCCTCCAGGGCCGGCGAGGAAAGGACATATCCACCGGTGCGAAAGCGCCACACCGGCCAGCCGGACCGGGCGTTCAGCCCATAGAGGTGCCCATCTGCAGAGCCGATGTAGAGCATATGGTCGTTCACAAGGGCCGAAGAAGTGACGCGGCGATGGGTGGTGTACTTCCATTTGACGGCCCCGGTGCGCAGGTCCAATGCATAGATATAGCCGTCGTCGGAACCGACAAAGACCATCTCGTGGGCAATATAGGGGGTGGACCGGATCGGCCCCGCCGACTGGAATTTCCAGACCACCCGGCCCGACTGCACGTTCACAGCATACAGGCAAGCGTCGTCCGATCCGATGAACACATGCCCCAGCTCCACGCGGGGCGAAGAGCGGATGCAGCCGCCCGTCGTGCAGGTCCAGGTCTTGCGCCCCAGGCGCCGCGAGATGGCATAGAGCACCCCATCCTCCGAACCGATCAGGACCAGGTCCTCGTGAATACAGGGGGTAGAGGCGATCCCCCCCTCCGTGGCGAACTTCCAGAGAAACGAGCCATCCCGGGCGTCCAGGGCGTAGAGGTTATTGTCGTAACAGCCGATGTACAACACCCCGTCGGCGATGCGCGGCGAAGAGCGGACCTCGTCTTCGCAGGTAAAGACCCACCGGGGGGTCACATCCTGGGGCACGAAAGAGGTCGCCCCACCCAAACCGGCCGTAGCCAGGCCGGCTGTGGACAAGCGACGCCGGGGCAGAGCATTGGCCAGCGCCTGGGCCATCTCGGCCGCCGAAGCAAACCGTTCCTGGATGTCGTAGGACAACGCCTTCATGATGACGGCTTCGACCTCGGGGGCGACGTTGGGGTTGAACAGGCGGATCGGCCGCTCGTGGAAGGTAAAGGGGGGTTCCAGACGGGGGTCGCGGGCGGTGAGCAGATGGTGCATCGTGGCCGCCAGAGCATACAGGTCGCCCCGGGGTTCGGCCACCCCCCGGTACTGCTCCGGGGGGGAATACCCCTCGGTGCCGATCATCGTCCCCCGCTGGCCATGCTCGAACACCTTGGCGATGCCAAAGTCAATCACCATGATGCGGCCATCGTAGCGGAGCATCAGGTTGCCCGGTTTCATATCCCGGAAGATGATCGGCGGCTTCTGGTTGTGCAGGTAAGCCAGGACGTCGCAGATCTGCAACGCCCAATCCACCACCTCCTCCTGGCCGTATGGCTGACGGCGTTCCTCCAGCAGGTCATCCAACGCCTGGCCTTCGATAAACTCCAGGACCAGGTAGCTGCGGTTCCCTTCGGAAAAGTAATCAAAGATTTTGGGGATGGCCGGATGAGAAAGGCTGGCCAGGATATTGGCCTCCCGCTCAAAGTTCTGGATGCTGATGCGGCGCAGGCGCGGGTCGGGCGCGACGTTGCTCATCTCCTTGACGGCGACAATTTTGGCCACCGCACTGAAGCGCAGGTCCCGCGCCCGATAGACCGCCCCCATCCCTCCCACACCCTGCACCGCCAGGATCTCGTACCGTTCTTGCAGGATGGTGTGGGGCGGCAACGTCCCTTCCGGTTGAACGGCGGCAGGCCGCTCTTCCGTTGTGATCCTGCGGGTGTCTAGCTGGCTCATCGTTTGCCACTCTTCCGACCGGATTGTCATCTATTATACAGGTAATAGAAATTTCTTGCAACTCCCGCCGGTGTAGCAACCAACACCCCATTTGCCATAGCCGGAGAAGATGATATAATGTCCACACCCTTTCCCCGAAGGGAGAGGGGAGGAGGTTGCCGATGCGGGCCGATGGGCGCAGATGGGATCAGGTCCGCCCGGTGCGGATGACGCCGGGCTTTGTGAGCTATGCCGAGGGGTCGGTGCTGATCGAGGTGGGCCATACCCGGGTGCTGTGCAACGCCTCCGTCGAGGAATCGGTGCCCCGCTGGCGTGCCGGCAGCGGCGCCGGCTGGGTGACAGCCGAGTATGCCCTGCTGCCCCGCGCCACCCATCAGCGCACCCAACGGGAGACATGGGGGCCGGGCGGCCGCACCCAGGAAATCCGGCGGCTCATCGGCCGCAGCCTGCGGGCGGCCGTGGACCTGGCCCGGCTGGGGGAACGGACGATCATCCTCGACTGCGACGTGCTTCAGGCCGACGGTGGCACCCGGACCGCTGCCATCACCGGCGGATATGTGGCCCTGGCGCTGGCCGTCAGGCATCTGGTGGCGCAGGGAGCCATCCCACCGGATATCCCCCTCACCCCGGTAGCCGCCATCAGCCTCGGGCTGGTGGGCGGCGAGCTGCTGCTGGACCTGTGTTATGCAGAAGATTCGGCGGCGACGGCCGACTTTAACGTCGTGATGAGCGGCGACGGCCGCCTGGTGGAGGTGCAGGGCACAGCCGAGGAGGAGCCGTTCCCCCGGCAGATCATGGACGCGGTGCTGGACCTGGCCCAGCGGGGCATTGAGCAGTTGCTGGAACTCCAGCGCCAGGTGCTGCGCACTGCCTGAAAACCTCTGTTGCGCCCTTGGCCTTTATAGGACGCTTTTCAGAGCGACTCCGAGGATGTACGTCGAACCGCCAGGGACGCGAAGGGGCTCTATCCCTGCCGGGCTTTTACGCCGTTTCGCGCAGCCTTTCCTCCTCCCCCCAGACCACCGGCTTCTCCGAGCGGGTCAAAAGGAGAGGCCGCAGCTTACGGCGGATGGTCTCGCCGTTGATTACGCAGCGGACCACATCGGAACGGGAGGGAACTTCGTACATGACATCCAGCAGCGTCTCTTCCAGGATGGTGCGCAGCCCCCGCGCCCCTGTCTTGCGGCCCAGCGCCTCCTCGGCAATGGCCTCCAGGGCATCCCCGGTCAGGATCAACTCCACACCATCCAGCTCCAACATCCGCTTGAACTGCCGGACCAGGGCGTTTTTGGGCTCGGTGAGGATGGCGATCATGGCCGCCTTGTCCAGCGGTTCGACGCTGACCACAACCGGCAGCCGCCCTACCAGCTCCGGGATCAGACCAAAGGCCATCAGATCATCGGGGGTGATCTCGCGGAGCAGCCCGGCGGCGGTCATCTCCCGGCGTTGGCGCCCCTCGCGCCCGGCAGCAAAGCCCACCTGCCCCCTGGCCCCGATCCGCTGGGCGATGATCTTGTCCAGCCCCTCGAAGGTTCCGCCACAGATGAACAGGATATTCGTGGTATCAATCTCGATGAACTCTTGCTGGGGGTGTTTCCGCCCGCCGTGGGGCGGCACGTGGACCTCCGCCCCCTCTACGATCTTGAGCAGCGCCTGCTGCACCCCCTCGCCCGACACGTCGCGGGTGATGCTGGGGTTATCGCCCGATTTGCGCCCGGTCTTGTCGATTTCGTCTATGTAGATGATCCCCTTTTCGGCCCGCCGCAGGTCATAGTCGGCTGCCTGAATCAGCCCCAACAGGATCGTCTCCACATCCTCGCCCACGTAACCAGCCTCAGTCAGGGCCGTGGCGTCGGCGATGGAAAAGGGCACGTCCAGGATGCGGGCCAGCGTTTGGGCCAGCAGCGTCTTGCCGCAGCCGGTAGGGCCGACGAGGAGGATGTTGCTCTTTTGCAACTCGACATCGTCGGTGGTTGGACCGGCATAGATCCGCTTGTAGTGGTTATAGACCGCTACCGACAGGACTTTTTTGGCCCGCTCCTGGCCGACGACATACTCTTCCAGGCGCTGATAGATCTCACGGGGTGAGGGCAGGTTAGGGATGCTTTCCATCGCCCGCTGTTTCTGCTCCTTTTGTCGCTCCTCCTCCAGAATCTCGACACACAAACCGACGCATTCGTCACAAATATAGACGCCATCGGCACCGGCGATCAGCCGGGCCACCTCGCTTTCGCCCCTGTGGCAAAAGGAGCAGGCCTGCCTGGGCATCCCCTGCTGTCCCATACGTCCTTCTGGCATCCCGCCCTACCCTTTTTTCTCTTCCTGTTCCCCAGCCGGGGTGAGCACTTCATCTATGATGCCGTACTCCACCGCCCGGTGGGCATCCATGAAATAGTCCCGGTCAAAGTCATCGGCGATCTTGTCCACCGGCTGGCCGGTGTGCCTGGACAGGATATTGTGCAGCAGGTCTTGCATCCGTTTCAATTCCTTGTACTGGATCTCAACATCCGGGGCATACCCCCGTGTGCTGCCGCCGGCCGGGTGCATGTGAATGGTGGCATGGGGCAGGGCAAAGCGCCGTCCCTTACGGCCCGCCGCCAGCAACACTGTGCCCAGGCTGGCCGTCCAGCCCACGGCGATGGTCGAAACCGGAGCCCGGATCATCTGCATGGTATCATAAATGGCCAGACCGGGATAGATCTCGCCGCCGGGACAGTTTATGTAGAGCTGGATCTCTTTGTCGGGATTTTCCCGCTCCAGGAAGAGCAACTGGGCCACCACCAGGTTGGCCACCTGGTCGTCAATGGGGGTGCCCAGGAAGACAATCCGCTCTTTGAGCAACAGGGAGTAGATGTCGTAGGCCCGCTCACCGCGCCCGGTCGTCTCAATCACCATCGGGATCAAGCTATTTTGCATCGTCACGCCTCCTGGTTCTGGATGTCAAAGGGCCAAAGGGCCGTTCAACCCGCCGGACCGGGCTGACCTGTCCCTTCGGCCACCTGCAAGTGTACACCTTCACGCGGTCGCCGTCTGTAAGATGCCTCCCCGCCGCCAGGCTCTCAGGCCGGACTGCATGGACAGCCTTTCCAGGCGGTCCCCGTTAAACTGAAGCGCAAGCACGACACGGATGGCCACAGATTACACGGAAGGCAGGCTGCTGTTCCGTGTATCCGTGTCAGAATCCGTGTTGTGCTCGTCGCCATCCCAATGCCACATCGCCGGGCTAAAGGGCTTCTGCCTGTGCCGGCTCTGCCGTGACCCCGGCAGGGGCCGGTTCGGCTTCCGCGCCACCCTCGGCCTGACCCTCAGGGGCCGGTTCCTCTCTGGATTCTGCTTCTGGCAGGGGCGGGGCCTCGCCGCGGGCAATCTGGATCAGCCGTTCTCGGACTCGGGCCAGCAGCAGATCATCCGTCACCATCATGTGCCCCTGGGGTGTGTCGAGCGCTTCCCGGATCTGTTCGGCCTGATCCCCGGCTGCCTCTACCATGCGGTCAATCTCGGCTTCCACCTCCTGTGCCTCGACCGACAGCCCTTCGCGGCGGACGATTTCTCTCACCACCAGCCGCTTGCGCAGGCGGGCCTCGGCCGAGGGGCGGAGTTCTTGCTTGTAAGAGTCGAGGGTTTTCCCGATCATGGTCAGGAAGCGGTCCATCTCCAACCCGGAGGACTTGAGGTTTTCCTGGATGCGCTCAAGGGTCAGTTCGACCTCACGGTCAACGGCCTGGGGTGGATATTCGATTTTGGGGGCCGCTTTTATCATCGCCTCGACGATCCTGTCCAGATACTCTGCTTCCGCCTTCTGGAAGGCCGCCGCCTCCATCTCCTCCCGCAGGGCAGCCTTTAGCGCCTCCAGCGTATCATAGTCACCGACCATCATGGCCAGTTCATCATCCAGCGGCGGCACATCCGCCCGGCGTACCGTGTGCAAACGCACCGTGACGAACGCCTCCCGGCCGAGCGTTTGGGGCTTATCCCCCCCGCCGGGGATGGTCAGGGTCAGGTGCTTCTCCTCGCCGGGTGACATCCCCACCACCTGTTCATGCAGGCCGGGCAGGGGATCGGCAGCCCCCGCTTCCAGAAGCATCTCCCGCTCTTCCTCGTCCAGGATCACCTCGTCGCCCACCCGGCCCTTCAGGTCCACCACCACCTTGTCGCCCAAGGCGGCCGGCCGTTCTACAGGCACCCATTGGGTATGCCGGCGTTGCAGTTCGGCCAGGCGCCCGGCGATCTGCTCGTCGCTAACCGGTTCCGGTTCGAGGGGAACCCGCACACCCCGGTAGTCGCCCAGGTCCACCTCTGGCATGATGGGCAGTAACACGGTCATCCGGAACGGGTCCCACTGCACATCTTGCAACGTGCCGGCCTGATACGGTTCATACTCGATCTCTTTCAGAGCCTGCTCATACCACTCGTTTCCAAAATCTTCCAATGTCTGTTGTTGGATGGCCTCCCGGCCAAAGGTGCGGAGCACGGCGTGGAACGGTGCCTTGCCCCGGCGATAGCCCGGCACGGTAAACCCACGCGAGATTTTGCGGGCGGTCTCCCGCAACCGGGCGTCCAGTTCGGCCGCATCCAGTTCGATGATGACGTTTACCTGGCAGTTCTCCAGCCGTTCGGTTGAAACTCTCATATCGGTTTTCGTTCTCCTGTCTGGTCGCTTAACGCGGCGTATTATACCCCATTTTCCCAGACCCGACAAACAAGATCACCCTGTATGCCGGGTTTGGCAGATTAACTGTTTTATGATATACTGTCCCTGGGGTCCTCACCAGGGGAGGTTTTTCGGCGCAAACCGCCCCCCCCGGCCGCCGGGGGAGGGGCCAGAGCCGCCGGACCAAAAACCTGCCCCCGAAAGCCCCGGCGGTCCCGGTTGGACGATGGGCCGGCGCCGGTACAGAGGTCTCGGCTGTACCGCCCGCCGAAGGGCGGGAAATCTGAGCGCCCTTTTCGTGAACCGGAGAAAAAGAGCACACAGGAGACAGGCAGCCAAGGAGGAAAGCAATGGTTCACCTGATCCCGATCCCGTTCCTGGCCGTGACCGTGACTTTGCTGGTCTGGGCCGAATTCAAGGCCACCCGGCGCTATATCTACCTGTTCAAGCCCTATTCGACCCTGTTGCTCATCATTGTGGCCCTGCTGTCGTTGGCCACGCCGGGGGTCCAACTGCCCTTTACCCTGTGGGTCACCGCCGGGTTGGTGCTGTCGCTGGGCGGCGACGTGGCGCTGATGTTCGAATCGAATCGCGCTTTCCTGATCGGGCTGGTGTTCTTTTTGCTGGCCCACATCGTCTATGCCATCGGCTTTACGCTGCACAACGGTTTCCACCCGCAGGACCTGATTTCGGCAGCGGTGCTCCTGGTGCTGGCGGTGGGCGTTTTTCTCTACCTGCGGCCCGGCCTGGGAAAGATGCAGGGCCCGGTCATGCTGTACATCCTCGTCATCTGCTTCATGGTCAACCGGGCCGTTTCCGCCTTTTTCGGCCAGGCCTTCACCCCGACCCAGGCCTGGTTGCTGACCGGCGGCGCGGTGCTCTTCTGGCTCTCAGACCTGGTGCTGGCCATCAACCGCTTCCGCCACCCCTTTGCCCTGAACCGCCTGGGCCTGTACCTGTACTACGGCGGCCAACTGCTCATCGCCCTCAGCCCATCCTATTTTTAATGAAAAGGTGCGCAAAAAGTGCCTGGCACCTGAAGGATACCATCTACTGTTAATTTTCAAAGGAGTCAACATGCCCGGTGGGGCGCCACGAGAGATGAAAATGGTAGGGGCAGCCCTCGCAGCTGCCCGGGGGGCAGGGGCAAGCCCTGCCCCTACCGTCTGCCGTTTATTTTCGAAGGAGGGGAGAAATGTGGCAAGAATTTAAAAAGTTCATCATGCGCGGCAACGTCCTGGACATGGCCGTGGGCATCATCATCGGCGCGGCCTTTGGCACCGTCGTCAAGTCGCTGGTGGAAGATATCATCATGCCCCCCATCGGCCGGCTGCTGGGGGGACTGGATTTCTCCAACCTGTTCATCAACCTGGGGCCAGGCCGCTACGACAGCCTGGCAGCGGCCCAGGCGGCAGGGGCAGCCACGATCCGCTATGGCCTGTTCCTGAACAACCTCATCACCTTCCTCATCGTTGCCTTTGCCGTCTTTATGATCGTCAAGGCCGTCAACCGCATGAGAGAAATGGCCGAGAAGAAAGAGGCCCCGCCTGCTGCGCCGACGACCAAAAAATGCCCGGAATGCCTGTCCGAGATCCCGCTTGAGGCACGGCGTTGCGCCTACTGCACCACCGTGCTGGACTAGCCAGATGCAGACCGGTCCAATCGTGAGGATTGGACCGGTCTGAGGCGCTATCCCGCAATAAACCCGCAAAAACCCGCAACGAAACCCGCAAACCGCCTGAAAACCTAGAACAAATGTTCTAGCAGGCTTCAAAAACTGTCGCGCAGGATATAGTACCGGCCCCGGCCGCTGCTCACCGGCAGGGCCAACCCCATCTCCACCAGCCCCTGCAGGTCATAGAGCGCCGTCCGCTCCGACACGCCAAAGAGCTGCTGGTACTCGCGGTTGGTGATCCGCCCCTGGCGGCGCAGATGCTCCACCGCCCGGATCTGGCGGTCGCCCAGCCCCAGCCGGGCCAGATCGGGCAGGGGACGGGCCGGTGGCCGCCCCTTGAGCGTCACCCAGAACGACGAGCTCCGGTTCTCGAACAGCGGGGGCTCCAGGCCGGCAGCGGTCATGGCCCGGATCATCTGGTCCACGCCCAACCCACGCCGCTCGACGTAGCCGAAATCCTCCAGCAGACGCATGATGTGAGGGTTGCGGGTGTACTGTTCGTAGGCGATGTTGTCCACCGTCAGGTGGCCGCCCAGGCCACCGGGGCTCTGCACCTCCAGCCGGTCGGCAAAGAGGCGCACCTGGATAAAGCTGCCTTCCAGAGCATAGTCGCGGTGGCCTACCGCATTGACGATGGCTTCGCGGTAGGCAAACTCTGGATATTCGGGCACATCCTGTCGCACAAAGCCAACGACCAGCGCCTGCTTGCTCAGCTTTTCAAAGATGGCTGCCCGCACCGCATCAATCATCGCCGGCAGGGTACCCTGAAATTCACGGTTGTCCAGATAGAGAGGGGCCCCCGGTTCGGCCTGGGCCGGGGAGGTGCCGGCAAAGTGCAGGAAGGTGATGGTAAACGATGGGTAGAACCGTTGGGGATGGCGGCCAAAGAAGAGGATCCCGCTGAGGGTGGGCTGCAACCGGCCTTCCTCCACGGCGGCCCCTACCTCGACCAACAGCTTTTCCGTCGGCAGGCGCAGCAGGGGCGAACCGGGCCGCCGCCGGCCCAGTTCCTGGCGGTAGGCTTCGATCTGGGCCGGGTCCAGGTCTTCCAGCGTAGCGCCGGGGCAGGGGCGGCAGTCGGTATAACGGTTGCTCATACCCCCCCGCTATGCACCGGCCAGTCCCCTGGCCGGTCTGCTCACCGGCAGGCGGACGTGAAACGTGCTGCCCGGGCAGGTCGCTTCGTTGCGGCCAGGGCTTTCCACCCAGATGCGACCGCCATGGGCTTCGACAATGCCTTTGGCAATGGCCAGCCCCAGGCCCGGCCCGGCCCCCTTGAAACCGACATCGTCGCTGCTATGCTGCATGGGGTTCTCGGCCCGGTAAAATTTGTCAAAGATCAGATCGCGCTGGTCGGGGTCTATGCCGATGCCGTTGTCGGCCACCAGCAGCTCGATATAGGCCTCGCCGGTGGGTGAATACCCGGTGCGGCCGGAGACGGTGATCTGACCGCCATCGGGGGTGAACTTGACGGCGTTGTTCAGCAGGCTGGTGAGGACCTGTTCCAGCCGCGGCCCGTCCACCTCGATGTAAGGCAACCTGGACAGATCGTGCACGACGATGGTCTGATTCCGTCGCTCGGCAGCGGGCTGGACCGTCCCCACCGCATTTTGGACAATGACCTTCACCGACATACTCACCGGGCGGAGGACCAGAGAGCCGCTCTCGATGAGGGACAGGTCCACCATGGCGTCCACCACCCGTTTCAGGCGGCCAGCGCCCCGCGAAATGCCCTCGACAAACTGGTGTACGACCTCGGCATCGCTCAGCTCCTCGCTGGGCAGGCTGGCCAGAATGTCGGAGTAGCCATAGATCTGTGACAGGGGGGTGCGCAACTCGTGGGAAGCGATGGTGATAAAATCGGCCTTGGTCTGCTCCAGCTGCTTCAACTGGCGGTTTGTCTCGCCCAGTTCGGTGTTGAGGCGATGGATCTCATCCTGCACGCCCCGCAGGTCATCCACCAGCCAGGCGTTCTGCAGCGCCGTGCCGACCTGAGCAGCCAAAATGGTAAGCGTCTCCAGATCCTCATCGGAGTAAGGCTGCCCACCGGCTTTGGGGCCCAGGGCCAGCAGCACCGCCGGTTGGTTGGCTACCAGGACCGGAACCCACAGGTCTACGGCCAGTTCCTGGAGCCACTGCCGTTCGTCGGCGGGCATGGTCTGGAACCAGGCCAGCATGTCCACATCGTACTGGTTCAGCGGCCGGCGGATGTTGCGAAAGTGGACGATAAAGCGGTTGTCGGCACTGAACAGCCTGGCAGGGGGCAGGGAGATGGCCCGCCCGCGCAGGACCTTTAGCTCGACCCGACCGTCGGCCTGAGGGGTGAACAGAACCAGAGCCGAACGTCTTACCCGCATGGCCGTCCCCAGCCACTCCAGGGTGACATCGGCCAACCGCTCCACATCCAGGATCAGGCCGACCTGCTGGCTGTAGGCGCGCAGAGCCTTCTGCATATCCCGCTCCTGGTCCAGGAAGGCACGGTCAAGCAGCCGGCGCAGGTGTGGGCTGAGGGTCACATCGGCCAGGACCCCGATCAACAGCGCCAGGCCGAGGATCCCCCCCGCCGCAGCCGACCGAAACAGGGCCGGGAGCGTGCCGGCCAGGTAAGCGCCGATCAGCACCGCCGCCAGGTACACGGCAGCCGTCAGGCCGCAGAGCAACAGCAGGCGGATGGTCAGCAGGCCCAGGCGTCTGACGTCGGGCAGATGGTAACGGAGCACGGCCAGGGTGGCCAGGCCAAACCCCAACAGGCGGGCGGCCAGGCCGATGTAGAGGTCCGGCATCCCATCCAGGAGGATCAGCAGGTCGCCGATCCCCCAGGCAAACAGCGCGAGCAAAAGGTAGCGCAGCCGGTTGCGATGCCTGGCTCCCGTGGTCCGGCGCAAAGCCACCACGGCAGCCCACCAGGCCATCCCACTGGAAAAGAGCCAGCCCCCTCCCAGAAGCCAGCCGCTCAGCCGGATGGAACCGATCTGGCCCAACAGGCCCGGCGCCAGCCGGACGAGGAGGCGGCCCGGCAGGAGGTCCAGGGTAATGGCGGCTGCCGTCAGCAGGGCAACCAGGCCCAGGCGAAACCGGCGGCGGGAAGGGCGCCCCAGGAAGGCATCGCCGAATTCAACCACCCAGGCAGCCAGAACCACCAACCCGAGCTGGGCCAGCCGGCGCTGCGCAAAAGCCCACCAGCTCCCCCAGGCCAGGATGGCCAGCAGGCCCAGGCCCGCCGTCCAGACCGGTGTCAGGATCAGTTGCACCTCGAGGAGATGGTGTAGCCGCCCACGGCCGACCCGGTGACGGACGGCCAGGGCCAGCAACAGCAAATAGCCCAATATCAGGCTCAGGAAGGCTACCCCTTGCATCATGCGCCCCATAGTTCAAATTATAACACAACTCGGCCCAGGGGGAAAAATGGCCAGGCCCCGCAGTGAGGCGGATGGGACCTCTCCTGCCCCTGGCCCCGCAGGCGCCAACCTGACTCAACGCCCCTGGCGGGCCTGGCGCAGAGGCCCCTATCCGCGGAACCTATGGCCCAGGAGAGGGGGTGGGGATGCCCTTGCTGCGCATCATGGCTTCGCTCTGGGCGTGCTTCAACCCGGCCTGCCAGCCGACATGTTCCTCCAGGGTTTCGAGGGGGTAGATCTGGCGCATGGCTTCCCACCAGGTCAGCCCGTCGGTGCGCTCGTAATGCCAGTATTCGGTGCCGTTGCTATCGGTGTGCCAGTGGTAGTCGCCCGGGATGCAGTAGGAGGCGATCCGCTCCCAGCCATACTGTTTCGCCAGGGCGGTCACATCCACATAGTAACCGGCAGGGATGGGCAGGCGTTTGCCGCCCGCATCATAGGCTTCTGGATCCTCACGGGGGACAATGTGCCACCAGTACAACCAGGGGTTGTCCTTGAGCGGCTCCCCCTGGCTGCCATCCTGCCGGGCGGTGCGCAGATACATCCGCCAATAGACATCCTCGCCCAGGTCCTCGCGGGCTACCAGCATCTGGTCCACGCCCTCCACTTTGTACTCAAGGGGCAGGTCCAGGGCACGCCCGGCCTTGTGCCAGCTCAGGTAGCCATAATCGTAAGTGTACAGCTTTCGGCGGCGCACCTGGTCAATATTGCGCCACGAACCGAGGGTGTCGTGCAGCAGGTCGTATCCGCTGGCGTCCAGTATGGCCTGCTTCCAGGCCAGCAGCGAGGGCACAACCTGTTCGTTGACCTGGATCGGCTGGCCACCGACCAGAATGCCCGGCACCTGGACCACCTGGGCCAGGGTGCCAGCGGCCAGCGTGGGTTGAGGCGCAGGCGTCACAGGGACGGGCGGCAGCAGCCCGGCCAACCGGTCCCAAGAGAGAACCCGGCGCGGGGCCGGGGCCGGACGGCGGTCATCCCCGTCGGTGTCGGTCAGGCGGCGCGCCTCCCCTGCCCGGTCCGCCCGGTAAAGGTGATAGTCACCGGGGCGGTAAGGGTCGTAGGTCTCAAACGGCGGGCCGGGGTCATAGGCGGCCCACACCAACCGCCCACCGGCATCCCAGGCCGGGTCGAGGTCGGGCCAGGGGTTGTCGGTCAGGCATCCGACAGCGCCGTCGGCCAGGGCCACCCGATAGACCTCGGCGTTGCGGTTGCCGGTCTCCCCATCCACCTCCCGCCACGAGACAAAGGCCAAAGCCGAACCGTCTGCCGTCCAGGCCGGGTCCTCGTCGTCGGCCGGATGGTGGGTGACATTGTAGGTTTCACCTCCACCCGGCGAGACGACGTACACCTCCTTGTTGCCATCGCGCCAGGAGGTAAAGGCCAGGAGGCGACCGTCAGGGCTCCAGGCCGGGCCATAGTCTCCGGCCTCATTCTCGGTCAGGCGGCGGGGCTGCCCGCCGGTTGCCGCCACGACATAGATTTCGAGGTTGCCGTCGCGGTAGCTCTCAAAGGCCAGCCAGGCGCCGTCGGGGCTCCAGGCCGGGGCGCCATCGTAGGCCAGGTTCTCGGTCACCCGCGCCAACGAGCCATCGTTCAGGTCCAGGATATAGATCTCCCAATTGCCGTCGCGGCGCGACTCGAAGGCGATCCTGGCCCCGTCAGGGCTCCAGGCCGGGGCACGGTCGTCGGCAGGATGGCGGGTAAAATTGAGCGTTTCGCCGGTCTCGGCATTGAGCAGATAGATCTCGGCGTTTCCGTCGCGGGTGGTCTCAAAGGCAATGAGGTCCGCCCCAGGCGTGGCGGTAGGGGTCGCCTGCGGCCCCGGCGGCGTAGGAGTAGGGGTGGCCGTGGGGGTAGGGGTGGCGGTGGAGGTGGGAGGGGGAGGGGTCGCGGTCGGCGTGGCGGTCGGGCGAGACGTGGCCGAGGCCATCGCCTGAGCCGTCCCCCCGGCCACCGGCGTCGGACCGGCCTGACAGCCGGGCAGAAGGACCAGGATGGCGATGAGGAGCCATACCGCCGGCCAGGGCTTAGTAGGGGCCATTGGGAAAGGTATCCACTCCGGCGTGTTTGCCCACCTGCTTGTACATCCGGATACCGTGCCACGGCTCGTCCAGGATGCCGTCGTGGATGGCCCAACTCCGCCCACGGACGGTGCGCCAGGCATCGGGCGCGCGGAACGGCGTGGAGCCATCCAGCTTTTGGTGGAGGGGGCCGCCTGGCTGAAAGGAAGCGTGGATCCACTGCATCCGTCGCAGGCCCTGCACATAGTTGCACCCCAACCGTTCAAAGAGGATGGCGTTGTGATAGCCCAACGGCTCCATCAGATAGTAATCGTGACCCAGGCGGCTGACGAACTGCTCGAACAGGTAGATCAGGGTGCGGGTCAGGCGCAGCCCCCGCCGCACCTGGCCAGGGGCCAGCCCGGCCTGCATGGCCCGGATCTCCTCCGGGATGTTGCGCTGCACCGTGCCGAACTTGGTCCGCTCCCCTCGCCAGTCCCGGTCGGTCTCAAACCGTTCCGAGTTGGGGTCGTTGACCACAAACAACATGACCTCGATCTGGTTCAGGCGCGTGTCGGCCAGCTCCAGGTAGAGCAGCGGGTCGGGAAAGTGGACCTTCGGGCGGATGTCCACTTCGACCACGCCGCTGCCGGCAGGGCAGGTAAAGGTCACCAGCCGGTTGCCCTGGGCATCGCACAGGGTGGTGGGGTCGATCCCATATTCCTCCAGCAGCCGGGTCGGCAACAGATGGCGATAGATCCCCTCTTTGATCGGCTCAGGCAGATCGTTGATCTGACGGAGGGAGTAGAGCCGCACCCCATCCACGACAAACTGTTCGGTCTGGTCGTTCATCCGTAGCGTTCCTTCAGCGCGCGCTCGATCTGGCGTTTGGAATCCTGTTTGGCGATGGTCTCGCGCTTGTCGTAGAGCTTTTTGCCCCGGCCCAGGCCCAGCTCCACCTTGGCCCGGCCATCCTTCAGGTACAGCCGGGTGGGCACCAGGGTGTACCCCTTTTCCTGGACGCGGCCCTGCAACCGTTCGATCTCACGGCGGTGGAGGAGGAGTTTGCGCTTGCGTTTGGGCTCGTGGTTCTGCCGGCTGGCCGGGTCATAGGGGGCGATGTGGACGTTGACCAGCCAGGCCTCGCCGTTTTCAAAGAGCACAAACCCCTCCTGCAGGCTTACCCGCCCGGCGCGGATCGACTTGATCTCGCTGCCCACCAGCACCAGGCCGGCCTCCACCGTGTCCTGGATCGAGTACTCGTGGTAGGCCTTGCGGTTGGTGGCCACGACCTTGATGGCCATAACGGTTACTCTCCGGTCAACAGATACTCGACGGCGCGATCCAACTGGGGATCCCGGCCGGCTTCGACATCTTCGGGAGCGATCTCGACGACAATATCCGGCTCCAGGCCCTGGCCGTGGATGGCCCGGTCGTTGGGCGTGAACCAGCGGGCTACCGTCACCCGCAGTTCGGCACCGTTGCTCAGTTCATGGGCAAACTGCACCGATCCCTTGCCAAAGGTCTTTTCGCCGATCAACACCGCCCGGCCGTGGTCCTGCAAGGCCCCGGCCACGATCTCCGAGGCGCTGGCCGAGCCGCCATCCACCAGCACGACCAGGGGAATGTCCGAGGCGACCGGCTTTTCCGTCGTCCGATAAGGCCGCTGCGTGCCATCTTTGAAGCGTTCGATAAGCACCAGTTCATTTCGGGGCAGGAACAGGCCGGCGGTCAACACCGCCTCGTTCAACCAGCCGCCGGGGTTGCCCCGCAGGTCGAGGATAAGGCCCTTGGGCTTTTGGGCCAGCAGCTCCTGAACGGCATCCCCCAACTTGACGCTGGCATCGGTGCTAAAGTCGAACAGGCTGACGTAGGCGATGCCATCCTCCCGCATCTCCGATTCGACCACCGGGATGTCAATGCGGGCGCGGGTGATCGTCACCTCGAACGTCTTTTCCCCTCCGCGCAGGATGGTCAGGCGCACCTGGGTGCCGGCCGGCCCCCGGATAAGGGTGATCGCCTCGTAGATGCTCATATTTTCGATGGGCGTATCATCCACCTTGAGCACCACATCCCCTTCTCGGAGGCCGGCCTTTTCGGCCGGCTGATCCTTGAACGTGCTGACGATCACCAGCTGTCCTTCCCGCATCGTCACATAGGCCCCGATCCCCTCAAAAGAGCCGCTGTCATCCTCGCGGTTGATGGCGGCTACCCTGGGCTCGAGAAAGCCGGTGAACGGGTCATCCAGGGTATTCAGGGCGCCGCGGATTGCGCCATAGGTCATCTCTTCCTCGTCGGGCACGGAGCCGTAATACTCCTGTTGGACCAGGTCCCACACCTCCCAAAACAGGTCGAAAGAGCCGCTTTCCGGCGAGGGGGTGGGGCTGGGCAACGGTGTCGCCGGGGCGGCAGGCACAGACGGGGTTCCGGTGGGCCCCGGCATCGGCAGGTTCGGCGCCGGGGTGACGGTAACCTGGACGACAATGGTCTGGGGGGTGGGGGGCCTGGCGACGACCAGGACGGTGTGCGTCAGGAAGCCGGCGGCAAAACCCAGCCCCCCCATGATAACGGCCACAATCAGAGCTGTGATGGCAACTTTGCATCCTGTTGAATTCGACATGGTTCTGTCTCCATCCACTTTCCAGATATTGGGTGGCTCATTGGCCAGCGGTCAGAAGTTCGATCGCCCGCTCGAGCTGGGGGTCGCGCCCCTGGTTGCGGTCCTCGCCGCTGATGGCCACCTCCACGTCGGGCACCAGCCCGGCCCCGCTGATCTGGCGGCGGTTGGGGGTGAACCACTGGGCCGAGGTAATGTGCACCGAGGAGCCATCGCTCAGGTCGAACACCGACTGGACCGATCCCTTGCCATACGTCTTTTGCCCGACGATGGTGGCCCGGTTCCGGTCCTGGAGTGCGCCGACCACGATCTCTGAGGCGCTGGCCGTGCCACCATCCACCAGCACCACCAGGGGGCCGGTTTGCCACCGGCCCCCTCCACCGGCATCGAAGGCCGTCTCTTTATCCCCTTTCTCCATCTGGAACAGCACCACACCACCATCCAGGAACTCGTCGGCCACATCAACAGCCGCCTTGAGCAGGCCGCCGCCGTTGCCCCGCAGGTCGAGCACCAGCCGTTCCATCCCCTGATCCTGCAGCTCCTGGATAGCCTGCCTCAACTCCTGGGCGGTCCGATCGCTAAAGATGGTGATGCGGATATAGCCGGCCCCGGCCACCCCTTCCAGCATTTTCCACTCGACGCTGGGGCTGAGGATCTCCTGGCGCACAATCTCGACCACGAACGGTTCGGCCAGGCCCTCGCGGCGCAGCGTCAGGCGGACGACGGTCCCCACCTGACCGCGGACCAGGTTCACCACCTCGTCCACGGTCATCTGGGGGGTGATTTCGGTGTCATCCACCTTGATCACCACGTCGCCCTTCTGAATGCCGGCCTGTTCGGCCGGTTGACCGGGCATGGGGTCCAGGACGATGCGGCCATCCTCGGCCTGGGTGACGTAGGCGCCGATGCCGCCAAAGCGGCCGCTCAGGTCCTCCTTCTCCCGCTGTCTGGGCTGGGGTTCGAGGAAGGAGGTATAGGGGTCGTTCAAGGTAGACAGGGCCCCGCGGATGGCCCCCCAGGCCAGGTGTTGGGTATCGGGCAACTCACCATAAAAGTTGTCCCTGACCAGGTGCCATGCCTCCCAAAAGATGGCAAAGCCGGCTGTCTCCTCGGTATTGGCCATTTTGTCGTGCATCAGCAGCCAGGCGGTGCCGATGCCGGCCCCATAGGCGCCGAGGACGGCCGTCGTCACCAGAAAGATGATCAGAAAAAAGCGCAAGTTTCGATTCCACGACATGGTCCTTCTCACTACTGACAAAAATATGGGGGCCTGGCCCCCTCGCCGATCTCCACTCTGTCCCAAGCTGTTTGTGGCCTCTATGCCGCTGAATATTATACCTGAAAAGCAGAGTTGAGGCAAACGGGGCCACGAATGCCGACCCCGAAGGAGCACGACTCCACGAATGCCGACCCCGAAGGAGCACGACTCCACGAATGCACGAATGGGGAATCGGATGAGCTTCTGGTCAGTGCCCCCCCTGTTTTTGACGACAGGCCGGTTCTGGATTAGAATAGGGCGGTTCGCGCGGGATGGCAACCCCGCGGCGGTAGCATTTTGTAACGGATGGGAGACGGATGATGGAACGTTTGGAGTTACAAGCCCAAAGCCGGACTGTTCGCGGCAAGCAGGTGCGGCAACTGCGGAACCAGGGGTGGATTCCGGCCGTCCTCTACGGGCCGGACACGCCCTCCAGGGCCATCCAGGTGGAGGAGCGGCGGCTGAACAAGGTCCTGCAGCAGGCCGGCGGATCGGCGCTGATCAACCTGGTGGTGGACCAGAGCCAGGAGCCATACGCCGTCCTGGCCCGCGGCATACAACGGAACATCCTTACCGGCCGCGTACACCATGTGGATTTCTACCAGGTTCGGCTGTACGAAAAGATCAGGACAACCCTTGCCCTGGAGATCGTGGGCGAAAGCCCCCTGGCCAGGACGGGCATGGCGATCGTCAACCCGGCGGTGAGCCACCTGGAAGTGGAATGCCTGCCGACCGACCTGATCGGCTCCATCCATGTGGATGTGTCGGGCCTGGAGCGGATGGAGGATGTGATCCACATCCGCGACCTGCCGGTCCCACCGGGGGTGACGATCCTGGCCAATCCGGACGAGGTCGTGGTCAGCCTGGCCCCGACCCGCATGGCCCTCATCGCTGAAGCGGAAGAGGCAAAAGCTGCACCGCCCGAGGCCCAGGAAGAAGACTAGTCCGTCCGATACCGCCTCGGGCTACATGGGGGATCACGTTCAGGCCGTCGGGGCGTGATCCTTTTTTTGTCTTTCGGGAGGAGGGGCGTTGGAGATCGTGGTGGCCATCACCGGCGCTTCGGGGGCGGTGATCGGCGTGCGTCTGGTACAGGTCCTGGCTGCGCAAGGCGGGCACCAGGTTCACCTGCTCTTATCCCGGAGCGGGCAGGAGGTCATGGCCCACGAACTCGGCCCGGAGGTGCACCTGCCGGCGACCCACCGCTGGGAAGTGGATGACTGGACGGCCCCCATCGCCAGCTCCTCTCGCGCGCCGCAGGCGATGGCCATTGCCCCCTGCTCGATGAAGACGCTGGCGGCCATTGCCCATGGCTACGCCAACGACCTGATCGTCCGCGTCGCCGAAATGATGCTGCGCCTCAACCGGCCGCTGGTGCTCATGCCCCGCGAGACCCCCCTTTCGCTGCCGGCCATCGAAAACATGCGCCTGGCCAGGCTGGCCGGGGCCATTCTCCTGCCGCCGGTCGTGGCCTACTATCCGCGCCCTCAAACCATCGAGGAAGTGACCGACTTTTTCGTGGGCAAAGTGCTCGACCTGTTGGGCCTGGAGCACGACCTGTATAGGCGCTGGGGGGAAGAAATATGAGCCAGAGAGAGTTCCTATCCTGGGCCCAAAGAGAAGGGCATCTCGTCACCATTGACCGGCCAGTGGACCCACATCTGGAGATGGCCCGCGTCATCCACGCCCTGGAGGGCCGGCCGGTGCTGTTCACCGACCCACAGCGGCCCGGCTGGCGGGTGGTGACCGGCGTCTGTGCCCGGCGGGAGCATTTTGCCTGGGCGTTGGGCTCCCCCGTGCTGGGCATCGTCCCCCGCCTGGTGGAAGCGTTGAACCGACCGGTCGAGCCACCGCTGGCCGCCACCGCCCCCTGTCAGGAGGTTGTCAACCGCTCGCCTGACCTGAACACCCTGCCAATCCTCCGGCATCTGCCGGGGGATGGCGGGCCGTACATCACCGCCGGCGTGGCCATCATCCGCGATCCGGACTATGGGCGCAACGCCAGCTTTCACCGGCTGATGCAGGTCGGCCCGCGCAGCTTCACCGCCCGCCTCGTCGAGGGCCGGGGTACCGACACCGCCTGGCGCAAGGCGCTGGCCCGGGGCCGCGATCTGGAGGTGGCCATCTGCCTGGGCGCGCCGATTCACGTGTTGCTGGCAGCCGCCATGAGCCCGGCCAGAGGGGTGGACGAACTGGCCATCGCCCACGCCCTGGCCCCCACGCCACTGGTCCGCTGCCTGACCGTGGACCTGGAGGTCCCGGCCAGCTGCGAGGCCGTGTTGGAGGGGCGCATCACTGGCCGCCTGGCCGATGAGGGGCCGTTCATTGACCTGACCGAGACGTGGGACATCGTCCGGCAGCAGCCGGTGGTCGAGATCGATTGCCTCACCCACCGCCGCGAGCCGATCTACCACGCCCTGCTGCCGGGCGGCCTGGAACACAAGCTGCTGATGGGCCTGCCCCGCGAACCGACCATCTTCCAGGCTGTGTCGGAGGTGGCCGACTGCCGGGCTGTGCACATCACCCCCGGCGGCATGAGCT
This sequence comes from Anaerolineae bacterium, assembly GCA_034435455.1. Taxonomy (GTDB): domain Bacteria; phylum Chloroflexota; class Anaerolineae; order JAAYZQ01; family JAAYZQ01; genus DAOTXL01. Next base: position 17,779 of record DAOTXL010000048.1, on the reverse strand, counting down.
GGCTCCACGCCGTGGTGCAGATCGCCAAACACAACCCCGACGATGGACGGCGGGCGGTCGAAGCCGCCTTCCATGGCCACGGCTCGCTCAAACATGTGGTGGTGGTGGATGACGATGTGGACCCCTTTGACCCGGCAGCGGTAGAGTGGGCCATCGCCACCCGCTTCCAGGCCGACCGCGACCTGCTGGTCTTCCCCGATCAGCCCAGCAGCAGCCTCGACCCTTCGGCCAGGCTCGTGCCGGGGCAAAAGGCCCGCTCGGCCAAGATGGGGCTGGACGCCACCATCCCCTGGACCGACCACTCCGGCCATCTTTTGTCCCAGGCCGAGCGGGATGGATTCCACAAGGTGCCGTATGACAGCCTGGACCTGTCCCAATACACCGACTGCAAAAGCGCAGGATAACCCCTTGCCGACAATGGAACTTTACAAATCCAAGAGATGATGCTAGAATTCCGGTGAGCGATCCTGTCAGGGCCTGGCCGGAGGAAAGCCGGCCATTCGAGGGAGAAAGTCGTTGATCCAATATATTGACCTCAGAATCGAAATCGGGGAGCGGATTGGCCAGAACCGTTTCCCGGTTCGGATAAGCGGTGAAGCGGTGGGAGAAGCCCGTGGCGAATTTATTCTGCCTTTTTCCACCTTCGAGATCGGCCGCATCCTGGGCATGGTGGACGCCCGGCTGAGCAAATCGGGTGGCATTTTGCGCCAGGGCTCCAGCGAACGCCAGCGCCTGGTTGGCTTTGGACAAAAGCTTTTCGATGCGCTTCTGGCTTCTACCGAGGTTCGCGCCTGTTACGAGCAGGCCCGGGGCATGATGCAGGTCCACGAGGATCGGGGGTTGCGCCTGCGGCTGGTTGTCCACGATCCCTTGCTGCGGGTGTTGCCCTGGGAGTTCCTGCACGACGGCGAGACCTTTTTAGCCATCTCGAATCGGACTCCCCTGGTCCGGTATGTGGAGCCTTATCCCCGCCAGTTGTGTCGCCCCCTGGCGGTTCAGCCGCCGCTGCGCATTCTGGTGGCGGTGGCCACCCCCCGCGATCAACCAGAGCTGGATGGAGAAAGCGAGCGCCGCAAAATCGAGGAGGGGTTGGGCAAGCTGGGCGACATGGTCGAGGTCCGGTTTCTGGGCACACACCCCGACCGGCCGCTAACTTACCAGGCACTGCACCATTGTCTGAGCGAGGCATACGCCACCGGGCAGCCGTTCCACATCCTCCATTTTATCGGCCACGGCCAGTATGTATCCCACGGCGAGGGCCCGGGGACCGGCTACCTGCTCCTGGAAAATGAGGCCAGGTTGAGCGAACCCTACAGCGGCGAAAAGCTGGGAAACCTCCTCCGCGATCATCCCTCTGTCCGGCTGGCGGTGATCAACGCCTGTGAGAGCGCCCGCACCGAAAGCGACAACCCCTTCGCCGATGTGGCTACCGCCCTGGTGCGCAGCGGGGTGCCGGCGGTCGTTGCCATGCAGTTTGCCATCACCGACCGGGCCGCCAGGGTGCTGTCGGGCGAATTCTATTTTCACCTGGCTTTGGGGTATTCGGTGGACGCCGCCCTGGCCGAGGCCCGCAAGACCCTCTATGCCGTCGCCTCTGAATCGGTGGAGTTTGGGGCGCCGGTGCTGTTTATGCGCGCACCCGACGGCCGCATCTTTGACCTGCAAAACATCGCCCAAGAGCGCCCTCAACCTCAGCCACCTCCGGTCAAACGGCAATCGGCCAGGCCACGGATCCGGTCCTGGCTCCTGCCCGCCCTGTTCCTGCTCCTGGCGTGTGCCGGCGGCTGGCTGGGATTGGTAAAAGGGAGTGGCCGGTTCGCCCTGCCTACAGCAACCACCCCCCCGGCAACGATCATCAGCCTGCCGCTGCCCTCTCCGTCGGCCACCCATCCTCTACCCTCCAGCCCGACCAGGCCGGCAACCCCGACCGTGTCTGCGACCTGGACGGCCACGCCATCGCCAACCGCCACCGCCACCCCGACTCCTCCTCCTACCGCCACGCCATAGCCAACCGCCACCGCCACCCCGACTCCTTCTCCCACCGCCACATCGCCTGCGCCAGCGACCTCGCCCGCGCCGGGGGCGCCGCCACAGGCGACGCAGACGACCGCAGCCCCCCGGACACTGGCCGCGCTGCGGGGCTGGATCCTCTTCCTGTCGGATCGGGAGGGGAAGGAGGCCGTCTTTGCCATGAAGGCCGACGGCAGTGCCGTACAGCGCCTGCCCGACCGACGGTTATACGACCAGGCGGCCGCCGCCGAGACGGTGCGGCCCAACGGCTCATGGCGGCTGGTCGTGCGCAACCATGAGGGCAATCTGGAGGTCTGGCGGCTGGGAGAAGGGGATGAGCGGCAACTGACCAGCAACGGGGCAGCCGACTATGACCCCGCCTGGTCGCCCGATGGCTGGCTCATTGCCTTTGTGTCCGGCCGCTTTGGCAGCGACGATATTTTCATCATGGATGCCAACGGCCAGGACGACCGGCGCCTGACCTATTACGACGGATACGACAAACACCCCACCTGGTCGCCCGATGGAAGGCACATAGCCTTCTGGTCCGATCGGCAGGAGGGGCGCCGTCAAATCTGGGTCATGAACGCCGATGGCACGGGCCAGACCAACCTGAGCAACAGCCCTGCCAACGATTGGGACCCGGTGTGGGTCAAATGAACCCTCGCCACAAAGGGATGGGCACGGAGAAAAAGCTGCGGCTGACCGCTGAGGAACAGGCCATGCTGGCCGGTGAGGCCGGGCCGGGCGTCCAGAAGGCGATGGAAATCGTCGTCGCTCTGGGGCGGATCTATGGCGCAGCCGATCTGGTGCCGGTGTCCGGCGTCCAGGTTTCCGGCGTGAGCTACAAGAACCTGGGCGAGGCCGGCCTCGAATTCCTGGAAGCATGGGCAGCCCAGGGCGCACGGGCGCGGGTGCCGGCAACCCTCAACCCGGCGGGCATGGACCTGCTGGCCTGGCGCGAGTTGGGCTTTGCAGAGCCGTTTGCCCGGCAGCAACAGCGGATCATTGCCGCCTATGCGGCCCTGGGCATCACCCCGACCTGCACCTGCACCCCCTATCTGGTGGGCCACACCCCGGCCTTTGGCCAGCATGTCGCCTGGGCCGAATCATCGGCCGTGAGCTACGCCAACTCGGTGCTGGGGGCGCGCACCAACCGCGAGGGAGGCCCCAGCGCCCTGGCAGCGGCCATCACCGGTCGGACGGCCCGCTATGGCCTGCACCTGGAGGAAAACCGCCGGGCGACAGCAGTGGTGGAGGTACGCTGCCCGGTGACCACCGAAGCCGACCTGGGGGCGTTGGGCTACCTGGTCGGCCAACGGGTCAGGAACGGTATCCCCTACTTCCGCTTCAGCCACCGGCCACCGGCCATCGGCCATTGGTCCTGGAAGATTCTGGGCGCGGCGATGGCCGCCAGCGGCGCGGTGGCCCTCTACCACGTGGAGGGGGTGACGCCGGAGGCCAGGGCCGGCGTCGGGATCGCCCCTGCCGCCCCAACCCCGGTCGTGGAGGACCTGTCGCCCGGCTATACCGCCCTCAACGGGCCAGCGGAAGAGATCGATCTGGTGAGCATCGGCTGCCCCCACGCCTCACTGGAAGAGATCGAAGCAGTGGCCAGCTACCTGGCCGGGCGCCGGGTGAAAGCGGCGCTGTGGATCACCACCGCGCGGGCCACGCGGCAGGCAGCGGAGGAAAGGGGCCTGGTCGCCCGCATCGTCGCCGCCGGGGGCCGGGTGGTGGCCGATACCTGCCTGGTGGTGGCCCCGGTGGCGGACCTCGGCTTCCGTTCCCTGGCCACCAACTCGGCCAAGATGGCCCTTTACGCCCCATCCCACAGCGGGCTATCGGTGCACCTGGGGCCTATGGAACAGTGCCTGGAAGCAGCGATCAGGGGCCGATGGCCTGCCGGTAAAGGGGCATAGGGCAGGTTTACAGCCTGCTTTTCTCTTGGGAGCACCACGGAGTATGAAAAAAGACAGCCTGACATTACGGCCTATCGGTTGGGTGGTAAAAGGCCGCCCCTGGCCGCCCGGCAACGACCGCTGGGAAGAGGCCGAGGCCGAGATCGAGATCGACCCCGCCTGGGCCGGGGCGTTGGATGGAATCGAGGGGTTTTCCCATATCTGGGTGGTGTGGTGGCTGGATCGGTCGGAGGGGCCGCCCGATGAACTGCAGGTGCGCCCGGAACGGCGGGCAGAGATGCCCCTGGTGGGCATCCTGGCCACCCGCTCGCCGCAGCGGCCCAACCCCATCGCCCTCACTGCCGTGCGCCTGCTGGAACGGCAAGGGGCGCGGCTGCGGGTGGCAGGGCTGGATGCCTGTCAGGGCACGCCGGTGCTCGACCTCAAGCCCTACCTGCGCCGGGGCGACCTGATCCCCGAGGCTACGGCACCCGACTGGCTGGAACGGCTCTGGCGCATTCACGACGAGGAAAAGAGGCCATGACCTGCCCCACCCGACAAATCCGTCTGTTGCTGGTTGGTGTGGGCAACGTCGGCTGCCGCTTCCTGGAGCTGATCGCCCACAAGCGCGACCTCCTGCGCCGGCGGCTGGGATTGGAGCTGGTCCTGGTCGGTGTGGCCGACCGGTCTGGCGTGGCCATCTGCCCGGATGGGCTGGAGGTGCAACAGGTGGTGAACCTCAAGAGGGCCGGCCAGGGGGTGGCCAGGCTCTCGCCGTGGGGGCGGCCCGGCGTCTCGGCCCTGGAAATGGTGCAGGCCACGCCGGCCGGGTTGTTGCTGGAGGCCTCGCCGGTGAATCTGGAGGACGGCCAGCCAGGGCTGGGCTGCATCGAGGCGGCGCTGGCCAGGGGGATGCATGTCGTCACGGCCAACAAAGCCCCGCTGGTGCTGGCCTTTCCCCGGCTGCTGGCCCTGGCCCAGGCCCACGGCGTCCAACTGCGCTTTGATGCCACCGTGGCCGGCGGCCTGCCGGCGGTCAACCTGGGCCAGCGCGACCTGGGGTTCGCCACCATTTACCGGCTGGAGGGGATCCTCAACCTGACGGCCAACTACATCCTGGCCCGCATGGCCGACGACGGCCTGAGCTACGCCGAAGCACTGGCCGAGGCCCAGGCAGCCGGCCATGCCGAAGCCGACCCCCGCCTGGATGTAGAGGGCTGGGATACGGCCAACAAGCTGGTCATCCTGGCCCACAGTGTGTTGGCCTTTCCGGCCACCCTGGCCGACGTGGCCGTCGAAGGCATCCTGGGCATCACCGCCGAGATGCTGGCCCAGGCTGCCGCGGCGGGCAAACGGATCAGGCTGATGGCGACCGCCCGGCCACAGGGCGACGGGTACCACCTCAGCGTGGGACCGGCATGGCTGGAGGCCGATCACCCCCTGGCCCGGCTCGGCGCCAAACAGATGGGCATCGTCTACTACACCGACGTCTGCGGCATCCTGTCGGCGTCCATCGTCGAAGAGACGCCGCTGCCCACCGCCGCCGCAATGCTGCGCGACGTGGTGAACCTCTATGCCCCTTGACCCCTGGACCGAGGGCGCGAGAAATTTGACATTTGCCCTTTGTGCGGGTATAGTTGAGGCCTATGAGTGAGGATAGTACCCGCCCTCTGGGCGAATGGCTGCGGCGACGTCGAGAAGAGCTGGGCATCAGCCTGCAGCAGGCCGAAGCAGAGACCCGCATCCGTGCCCGCTACCTGGAAGCTCTGGAGAAAGAAGAGTTCCAGGCGCTGCCTGACCCGGTGGTGGGGCGGGGCTTTGTGCGAAACTATGCCGCCTATCTGGGCCTCGATCCCAGGGACGCCTCAGACCGCTATTCACAACGGGTCGCCCCACCCCAGCCGGAGCCGACCGTAGACAAGGCGACCTCCCCCTTTTCTTCAGGGCCGTTCCGCCCGGTACCGCTCCACGCCACGCCGCCCCGGCGCCCGCGATGGGTGTGGATAGCCGGGCTGGTGATCGTTCTGCTGGTGGCCCTGGCCGTGCTGGCCTGGCAGGAATATCCCTATCTGTCTGATTATGTCTCCTCCTGGCTGGCCAGGAGACAGCCCGCCCCCGCTGCCACGCCCACACGACAACCCACCAGCCTGCCCACCGCCACCCGCCCCGCCACTGCCGTCAAAGCCTCAACGCCAACCACCTCTCCCTTACCCCCCACGACACCTACCCTGACGCCCACCTTCACGCCGCCTGTGCTTGCGACCCCGGCGCAGGCGACCTTTACCCCTTCGCCGCCGCCCACGCCCACGCCACCGATCTACACTGGCATCTTCCTGGAGCTGGTCTTTACCGACACCTCCTGGATTCAGATCTCCGTGGATGGCGTGCGCCAGTTCCAGGGGGAGTTGGGAGCCGGAACCTACCGCTCGTGGTACGGCGAGGAGCGCATCGAACTGCGCATCGGCAACGCCGGCGTGGTCGAGATCACGGTCAACGGCCAGAAATTGGGCAAACTGGGAGGGCCAGGTGAAGTGGTGGACCGCGTCTTTGAGAAGGTAGGCGAGCAGGTAGCCGAATCCACGGTCACACCCCAGGCCACCCCCGGCCTGACACCAACCCTGACGGTCAGGCCGACCGTTTCGCCCCCCACCCCCACCGGGACGGTCCCCACCTCCACCCCGACGGTCGAGCCAACCGCCCCTCCGCCCACCTCCACCCTGCCGGCCGGGCCAACCGAATCCCCACCCACCCCTACCCCATAGCCTCCAGGCAGCCGGAACCGGGCAACCGGCTCCCCACCCTCATTCACCCCTGCATTCGTGATTCGTGCATTCGTGTCCATTCGTGGCCCCATTCGTGGCCCCATTCGTGGCCCCATTCATACCCGATATTTTGTCAGGGACGCAGGGTATGATATAATAGCCCCGGGTGAACAGAGGGGCTGGCGCGATGGCAACGACGACGTTGGATCGAATGGGACAGATGGAGCACCGCAAGGGCGGGCAGCGGCCCGTCCCTGGACCTGTGAAACGGCAACCAGGGGCCTGATGCATTGCGCATAAGGCCCTTTTTTGTCGGCAGCGGCCGGTAGAGGAGGCAGCAATGGGTGTAGTAGCCCAGTTGTATCGGTTGCAACGGGTAGACAGCGAGACAGAGGAGCGAAAACAGCGGCTGGCCGAAGTGATCGCCAGCCTGGGGGAATCGGCCGATCTGATCCGCGCCCGCGACTCTGTAGCCGAGGCCGAGGACAGCCTGGCCCACCAGCGAAAGCGGTTACGCGCCCTCGAACTGGATGTCGCTGCTCTGAACGACAAACTCAAGGCGAATCAGGAGCGGCTCTACGGCGGCAAGGTGCGGAACCCGAAAGAACTGAGCAGTTTGCAGGAAGAGGCCTCCGCCCTCCGCCGCCGCCGTTCTGAACTGGAAGATAGCCAACTGGAGCTGATGATCGCCATCGAAGAGCAGGAGGCCGAACTGGCCGAACGCCAGGCCCGGCTGCGCCAGATCGAGGCGACCTGGCGCCAGGAGCAGACAGAGTTGCTGGCCGAAAAAGAGCAACTCCAGCAGCGCCTGGGGGAACTGGAACAGGAACGCGCGCAGATGCAGGCGCGGCTGGGAGCGGCAGACCTGGCCGAATACAACGAACTGCGCCAGCGGTGTGGCGGCGTTGCGGTGGCGCTCCTCAAAAAAGGGATCTGCCAGGCCTGCGGGGTAGATGTGCCGGTCAGCGTGGCGCGGGCCGTGGAGCGGGGAGAGGGAATGCATTCCTGTCCGGTCTGCGACCGGCTGTTGTATGGTGGATAATATCCAAGACCTGATGGGAGGAAGGAATGGCCGACAAAGAAAAAGTGGCAGCGGCCCTGGCCGAATTGCAGGCGTTTCTGGGGGATCGGGCGACCGATGCCGCCATGCACCGCATGGCCTACAGCCGGGACTGGAGCCCCCGCTACAAGGATATGACCGACCTGCCGGACATCGTGGTCGTGCCGCACGATACAGAAGAAGTAGTCAAGATCGTCCAGGTGGCCCTTAAATATGAACTGCCGGTGGTCCCCTTCGCCGGGGGGACCGGCATGGGCGGCAGCGCCGTGGCCTGGAAGGGCGGCATCACGCTCGAAACCAAAGGGATGAACCGGGTGCTGGAGATCGACCCGGCCAACATGTCGGTGACGGTCCAGGCCGGCATTACCATCTGGGAACTGAACGAGCACCTGGCCCCCTACGGGCTCTGGCTGCCCCACCAGCCGGAGAGCAAGCGGGCCTGCACCATCGGCGCATCCATCGGCGTGGACAACGACTCGACCTTTGGGGTGCGTTATGGCAAGATCCTGGACTGCCTGACCAACGCGGTGGTGGTCACCGGCCGGGGAGAGGCGGTGCGGCTGGGGCATCGCAAGGCATCCTTTTCTTCCACCGGCTACAACCTGATGCACCTGCTGGTGGCCGCCGAGGGAACGTTGGGCGTGGTCACCGAGGCCACGCTGCGGGTAGTCACCCTGCCCAAAACGCGGGAAATCCGGGCCTGGGTGTTCCGCACGCTGATTGACGGGGCGCGGGCACTGGAACGGACGCTGGCCAGCGGCCTGAGCGTGGAAAGCGCCCACCTCAACTGCCGGCGGCGGCTCCACTTCTATACCCATTCTTACCGGCAAAAATATGGCAGGGAGCCAGAAATCCCCCCCTGGGCCGAGTCCATCCTGTTCCTGTCCTTCGCCGGGGACGAAGACGTGGTAAATTTCAGCCTGGATAAGGCGCGGCGGATCCTGGAGGGAGAGTTCGGGGCCGAACTGGTCCGCGAGCAGGAGATGGTCGAGGGCTATTGGGATAGCAAGCACCGGTTGGCCTTTATCCCCTTCAAACAAAAGTGGCCCGATAGCCAGCGCGAGAAAAAGTTTGGCGCCGCCGACGTAGGGGTGCCGATGGGCCGCCTGGAAGAGATGTACCAGGCCTTCCTGGAATATTCGGCCCAATACGACCAGGAGATCCTGGGCATGACCGTGTACAACGAGTCGCCCAACAAGGTGAGCCCCAGCATCAGCTTTGCCGTCTTTGTGGACGATTCGACCGAGGAAAATGTGCGCAAATTCTACCGCTATGTGCGGGCCATGAGCCTGAAGGCGATAGAACTGGAAGGCACCATGAGCACTTACATCGGCGACGGCGACCGGCTGGGCGGGTTCAACGCCCTGGAACACGGCCCGAGCTATTCATATATGAAGGAGCTAAAGGCGCTCTTTGACCCCCACAACATCATGAACCCGGGCAAAAAGTTCGAGTCGCGGTGGATAGTTGCCGAATCCTAGAGCCTGGAGATGAGGACGATCATGGCGGAATATCCCTCTTTACAAGAGTACGTGGACGACATCTATACCTGCAACCGCACCCGCTGCGGCTTCTGCAGTGTCGAATGCCCTGTCTTCCGGGTGAAACGCCTGGAAACCTATGCCAGCCGGGGGCGGATGCTGGTGGCCCGTGGCCTGCTGGAAGGCATCCTGGAACCCTCGCCGGAAATCCAGGAGGTGATGGATGCCTGCCTGATGTGTGGCTACTGCCAGGCCCGCTGCGCCCTGCGCAACCTGGATATCTTTAGCGCCGTGCGCCGGGAGTTGCGGCAGGCCGGTTATGCCTCCCCCAAACACGAAAAGACGGCGGCCCGCATCCTGGAGGAAGGCACGCTGTTCGACCGGCCCACGCCCTACCGCCGGGCCGGGACCCTCCCCCTCTACCTGGGCTGCGCCTACCAGAGCAACCCCTCGCAGGTCCAGACCATCGTCTCGGTGCTGGAAAAGGTGGGGCTGGACCCGCTGGTGACCGATGAGGTGTGCTGCAGCTATATCGTCGGCGCTACCGGCTTTGCCGAGGAGTTCGAGAGCGCCCAGGCCCGCTTCCGCCAGGTGTATGGGCCGTACCTGGAGGGGGAGATCCTGACGGTGTGCCCCACCTGCACCGCCACCCTGCGCGATGAGTACGGCCTGAAGGCCAGACACGCCCTGGTGGCCGTGGCCGAAAAGCTGGAAGCGATGGAACCAGAGCCGTTGAAGATGCGTGTGACCTACCACGATCCCTGCCATCTGGGGCGGATGTTAGGGGTGATCGAGGAGCCCCGGCGCATCCTCAAGGCGCTGGGCATCGAGCTGGTGGAAATGCAGCACCACGGCATCTTTTCCACCTGCTGCGGCGGGGGGGGCGGCGTCCTGGACGTGGATCGCAACCTGGCCATCGAGGTAGCTAAAAACCGAGTGCGCGATGCGGTGGCCGTGGGGGTGAACACCATCGTTACCGCCTGCCCCACCTGCCACCCCACCCTGCTGCGGGCGGCCGGCCGGCTGGCTAACGAACTGGGCTACTTTGTAGACGTGCTCGACCTGTGGGAGTTGCTGGATAAGGCGCTGGACTGAGCGGGTTCCCCATCAGGCCAGCACAAAGGTCCCATACCCCAGGTGCGTCTGCCGGCCGACGTGCAGGATGGAGGCCAGTTCCAGATAGGGAAGGAGCGTGGGGGGGATAAAGGGGAAGCGTTGGCTGCCCTGCCACCCCCTCGGCCAGCCTTTGGGGGCCGGGCCGAGGCGGTGCTGCCGGACAGGAATACGGCCCGCATCCTCCACTGCCGCCTGAAGGGCGGTCCGCGCCTTCGCGTCCAGGCTGGCCCACACGTCGTCGGCGGTGCGGTGTTTTCCCGGCAGGAAAAGGGCCATCCGTTGGATCAGCCCCTCCAGGATTTCCTGCAGGGTGGGCGGCTGAGGACTCCCGACCCCTTTGCCATCCGGCGGTGAGAGGTCAAACGGCGTCAACCAGATCAGGCGTTCAAACAGGCGCTCCGCTTCCTGAGACGCCGGCCGGTCAGCCCACTGGCCGGGGGTGACAGAGCAGGCCAGGTTCAGCCTTCCGCCCTCTGCAAACGGCTCCCAACGGTTGCCCCGGGCGGCATAGAGGGCCTGCAGGTCAAAGCGGCCCCACAGGCTGTTGGGCCGGCGCCACCGGCTGTCGGTCGTCGTCGCCGCTTCCTCCATAGCCGGCAGGATTACCTCCAGGAAAAGGCCGTGGTCGGCGCTTTCGCCCAGGAGCTTGAGTTCCCACAGGATCACCTCGCCCTGGCCGCAGGTCCGTTTGCCGGGATAGACCAGGAGCACCGCCTCGATAGGCCACCTTAGCTCAGGAAGAGGAGGCTTTTTTCCTGTTCCCCTGGCCTCTTCCCACAGAGCCAGCGCCTTGCGCCAGGGGGCCGCCTGGGAGGTTGGCAGGCGGTTGGCAATGAGCGTCCCCAACACCTGCGAGATTTCGGCCGCCAGGCAGGCCGGCAACCACACCAGCAAGCCGTTCACCCGCCAGACGATCAGGTAGCGGATCAGGCTAATTTGACTGGTAAAAGGATACATATTCGATCAGTTCGTACAACAGTTGAATCCGCTCCCTGGGCCATTGGCGGATGCGCCAGGCGTGAAGCATGTCCTTCGCCTCCGCACTGAGGTAACCCAGGAAACGCCCCCAGTAGAACTGCTCCTCGCTGACATTGTCGAGAGTTAACAACTCGTGGAGCGCCTGCTGGGCCTCAGGGCGCAACAGGGTGCGAAAGACAGCCGCCATCTCCAACAATCCGATAAAGTCTGTCACCTCGAAGGTAAGCAACCCCCGCCGGTCCCGTTCGTGGGCAACCAGGATCTGATGGGGCGCAGAAAAGAAACGCACCCACAACCGGTCCAGAGCAAAGCGCCCCTCGTGGTAATGAGCCCGACAGAGGAGGTCGCCCATGCCGATGCCTGGCCCGCCCCCGGTGGTTGGCAGCACCTGGAGCAGCCCTTTCAGCGCCGGGCCATGATAAAGGACCAGTTCCTGGAGCCAGGGTTTCAGTTCCTGACGGTACATCATCAGCAAAAAGTGGTCCGGCGGGTAGACGTAGGCGCCGAGGATCCGGCTGTCGGAAAAGCCCTGGCCCTCTTGCAGTTGCCTGGGCAGCCGGCTCACCATCCCCCAGATGGCAATAGACCGCTGCGAGACATGGCCGATCAGGTCGGCTTCGTGCAAGATGGCCCGACAGGCCCGGCAATAGCGCGCCTTGCCCCGACGAGAAGGGGCCCGGCGGTACACCCAACAGCGCAAACAGGGGCCATCAAGGGCCGATGGAGGAGGCCCGATCTCCTCCGTATCAAAGAGATCGGGCCTTTCCTTCAGAATGCGGATGGTAGCCAGCAGTTCGGCACCGGTCCGGCAGCGGCGCAGCCAATCAAAGCTGCTCAGCACACAACACCCTCTGCAGGTCGGCGTAATGCTCTATGACGGCGACCTGGGTCCAGGCCGGCACCGGCTGTCGCCATTGCTCCTCCGGCTCACCGGCGTAGCGCATGGCCCAATCGATCAGGTAGCTCTCCGGCAGGATGTGCAGGCGGAGGCTGCCCAGGCCCAGATAGCGGTGCTTTCCCAGTTTGTGGGCCAGCCCCTCCTCCAGGGCCACACACCACAGCAACCGCTGCAGCTCCTCCTCCTCCAGGTTCCAGAAGCGGAGGGTGAACCGGGCGCGGGCTCCAGGCAGGATCGCCCGGAAATAGCTGGCCTGGACCGTATCGGGCCGAAAGTCATCCACCTGCCGGACGATGGGGGCCAGCGGGGTGTGGGGGAAGAGCCGCCAGGTCCTGGCGATCTGCACCGGAGTGACGGAGCCACCCCGGACCTCCTCCCAGCGACCGTTCCGGTATTGCCACTGGCCGTAGGGGTAGGGCACCTTGAACCAGGCCAGTTCCGGGTCCTGGAACAGAGCAAAGCCGAACGACAGCCGCCCGGCCAGCGCCTGATTAGGCCCCTGCCCCACCCAGCCAAACAGCCGGTCGGCGGGGTTCAGGCGACCGATATCGGGGCTGGGATCGCGAGAATCGCTGGCGATGGCATAGAGGTGGCGGATCAGGCCCTTCAGGCTACGGCTGGGCAGGGCATAGAGCCGGTGGTCGGCGCGATGGGCAGCCTCGGGCGGCGACATGGAGAAAAAGTCCCAGCCGTTCACCGGCCCATCGGCCAGCCTGGCCCGCTGCGAAGGCTCGCCACTCTCCCGCACGTGGAGAGGGGTCAGCACCTCGGCCTCTACCATCAGTTTGCCACAGTAGCCGCCAAAAGCCCGGTGCGAGACAAAGCCGGCCTCGGCCCGCGGCGGCGCTGTCGCCACCCGCGCCTTGGGTGGGACGAGGGGCCGGATGAATTCCAGGGCAGCACCGACTGCTTCTCCTTCCAGGTCCAGCCGCTGCCACAGGCCATCTCGCGCCAGGAACCGCTCGCCAAACAGCATTTCACTCACCCCGGCCGGGTCGGCTGTCAGCCAGGTGAGGCTGTCCGGTATCCCCTGCACCCAGCCAAAACCACTGGTCTTTTCCCCTCCCAGCGGGATGTCGCCCTGCCGAAAGTCCTCCAGCAGGTGGGCCAGCAGGGCAAGGGCCTCCCGGTCCCGTTCGTGAATGTCCTGCAGATCGAGCTGGAAACGGAAGGTCAGGTGGGTCCCATAGGCATACAGATAGTCCCGTTTGGCGGTTTCCAGCGGCCGGCCGGTCTGGGGGTCCATCCGCACCCCATCCATCGAGCACCAGGCCCGCTCCGGGTCATACGGGTCGGTCAGGTAGGCATCGGAGAACAGGATCAGGCCCCGCTTCCCCTGGGCACCAAAAAGCCGGTCCAGCACCTGGCGGGTCTCATCTGTGTCCCCCCACACCGTGCGCAGCACCTGGGTGGCCCGTTTGCGGAACGCACCTTTGAGGGTGCTGCCGGGGATATAGATCTCCCACGACCCCTGCTCCTGGGCAGAGGGGCCCCAGGACAACATCCGCATAAACATGGTATCGTAGGGCTTGCCATATTTGCGCGAAACCTCGCGGTTAAAGGGACCGCCCGCCCGAAAGTCAATGTGGTAGGGCTGGACCAGCTCCTGCCGCACCCGATCCCGGTAGGTTTTGAGGAAGGCAATGAAATTCTGATCGTTGGCGATGCTCTTGCGCAGGTTGCCGGGGTGGAGCATGTGCTGGTAGCGCACGCGCCGGTGCTCGTTGACAAACTCGCGCCACACGGCCCGGCTGACCCCCTCCGGCACCCGGGTGGGATCGCTCCACTGTTCCTCCGAAATCTTGCCCTCCAACAGCATGGTTTTGATGCGCAGGTGCTCTTCACGGGTGGCCAGCTCGACATCCACCCACGAGTCGCTGCGGATCAGGGTGATCTGCTGATCTACCTGCTGAAAGAGGCCGGCGAGAACCTTCTGGCAGGCCGGGGCCAGGATGCCGACCAGGGCTGCTTCCTCCTGGATGCGCGCGGCCAGCGGCTCTTCCAGGGCGCGATCCAGCCCCAGGCTCTCGGCCACTTCCTGCCAGGCATCGCGATTGAGCTGTTGGCCCTTCTGTTTTTCCTGGACCATGACTTCCAGAATCCGTTTGGCCATGTTGGCTTTTTTGCCCAGCGCCTCTTTGAGGGCGGTTTCGGCGGCCTGCTGGCTGGGGAACACCTTGCCGACCAGGGGTTGAACGTCATCCAGGATGCTTTTCGAGAGGGCATATTTTCCCTTGCTCAGCCTGGCCAACCCGGCCGCCGGCAGGGTCCAGCTCTCCACCTCGGCGGCAGATTGCTCCATGAGCCAGATGGCGATGACGCGTGGCAAGAGCTGGGCGAACCTGGCTTTCCAGTCCTCCGGGCTGAGGATCGGCCCGGCCAGCCCCATCTCCAACCGCTGGCGGATGGGGCCAGGAAGGTCGCGCATGGCCTGCACCAACACCTGCCCATCTATGGCAGCAAAGGAGGGGACATCGGGGTCTACCTTGCCCCAATTCCAACCCACCAAGACCGGGTTGACGGCATTGAAGGTCAGGGTCAGGCGCAGGTGGTTGGCAGCAGGGTTCAGGGCCGGAGCCCTGTCAGGCGGGGGAAAAGGGGGTTCCATTTCCAGTTGGACGCGCCCTAACCCTTTGCTTTTACCCGCGCCGAACCAAAAACGCCCTTCCTGCAGCTCGCGCAGCAGGTAGTAGAGCCGCGCCTGGTTGTCGTTCTGCTGCAAAAGTGAGTCGTTGACCGTCAGGACCAGGTCAAAGGCCGAATAGCGGTACACGGTCTCCATCTTGTAGTTGGCATTGGCCTCGGCGGCCCAGCGATCCTCATCCAGCCTGAGGCCCATCCGCAGGTCGAACAGGTTGCCGGGGGGATAGGATTCCGGCCGCAGCTTACACTCGACACGGGTAATGAGCTTCTCAGGCAGCGGGGTGCCGTACAGCCGCAACCACAACCGGTTCAACAGGCCAGTGTTGCGGCCGTCGCGTGACTGGCCAATAAAGGCATCCATCAACGATTGGGCCGTGCCCCCGATCTCCCCGGCCAGTGAAACCAGGCGATGAGTGCCATCCTCATCCCGCGTAAAGAGCGTCTTCCGCGCGTTGCCACGGTAGATCGGCGTTTCCGCGATCAATTTGCCCTGCAAAATCATAATCTCCTCCTTGTACACTCAGACCCAGTCGGGGGGAACGGGAGATCCCTTCCGCTCCCGGCAAACCTTACAGCTCCACTTCGGCGCCCAGGCCCCTCTCGGCGGCGCGGCGCAGGATGAGGCTGGCGACGGCCACATCCTGCACGGCCACCCCCACCGATTTGAAGAAGGTGATCTCCTCGGGCGACGTGCGGCCGGGCAGGAGGCCCGCCGCTACCTGCCCGATCTCGCCACAGATGTTGGTTTCAGTCAGGAGGCCCTGCCGGAGCGGGATGAGCAGGTCGCCTGCTTCGGCCAGGCTGGCCAGGCGCGAATCTACGAATACCCGGGCGCGGACCACCGTCTCGACCGGGACCTCCTGCATGTCCGGGGTGTAGGAGCCGATGCCGTTGATGTGGACGCCCGGCTTCAGGTCGGCATCGGCGAACACCGGCGTGCGGGAGGTGGTGGCCGTGCAGATGACGTCGGCATGGCGGACCGCCTGGGCCGGCGATTCGGCCACCGCAATGTCGGCGGGGATCGGTTTCCCCCGCGCCTTCATCTCTGCCACATAGGCATCCGCTGCCCGGCGGTCCACGTCGTAGACCCACGCCTGTTCGATCTTGCGGACCGTGCAGACCGCCTCCAGTTGGGTGCGGGCCTGCGCCCCCGCGCCCAAGATGGCTGCCACGGCCACATCAGGACGGGCCAGCAGGTCGGTGGCCACCCCCGAGGCCGCCCCGGTGCGCAGGGCGGTCAGGTAGGTGCCGTCCATGAGGGCCACGGGGCAGCCCGTTTCGGCGTCCAGGACCAGGACCACGGCGTGGATGAGGGGCAACCCCCACGCCGGGTTGCCCGGAAAGACCGATACGATCTTGGCCCCCAGGGCATCGCTGGCGGCCAGATAGGCGGGCATGAACAAGGTCACCGCACCCCGCTTTTCGACCGGCACGGGGGTCCGCAACGGCACCTCGGCCTGCCCTGCCGAAAGCTGCACGTAGGCTTCGCGGACGGCCTGGATGGCCTCGGCCATCGTCACCGCGCGGCGCACATCCGCGCCAGAAAGGATCTGCAGTTTCATCTTACACCACCCTCGTCTCCCCCTTGCCCGTCCCCCGGCCAAACCGGTCATGGGCAAAGGGGCTCAGATCCAAGTCGGTGTGGCCATCCAGGATCAGTTCGGCCAGGATGCGGCCCACCGTCGGCCCCTGTTGGAAGCCGTGCCCCGAAAAGCCGATGGCACAAAAGAACCCCTCAATGCCGGGCAAGGGGCCGATGATCGGGTTGTCGTCGGGGGTGATGTCGTAGAGCCCGCCCCAACCGCGGCTGATCTCGGCCTGTTCCAGGATGGGGGCGCGGTGGACGGCCTTCTCGATGACCTTCTCCATAAAAGAGTAATCCCAGTGGGTGTTGAACGAGGGCGGTTCGTCGGGATCGCTCATGCCCATCAGCACGCCCGGCCCTTCACCGCGGAAATAGAAGGCCGGTTCAATGTCGAGGATCATCGGCACCGGCTTGGGGATGGGGTTAAAGGCTTTGGTGACAAAGACCTGGCGGCGATAGGGCCTGACCGGCAGGTCAAAGCCGGCCATGGCTGCCACCTCCGCGCCCCATGCTCCGGCCACGTTGACCACCACCGGTGCCGAGACCGGCCCCCGGGTCGTTTCCACGCCCCGCACCCGGCCCCCTTCGATGCGGATGCCGGTCACCTTTGTCCGCTCCTCAAGGCGCACGCCCAGCCGCCGGGCGGCGTTGGCGAACCCCATCGCCGCCATGTAGGGGTCGGCATAGCCATCCTCGGCGCAAAAAGTGCCCCCTCGCAGGTCTTCCACATTCAGGTAGGGCCAGCGGTGCTTGATCTCCTCCGGCGATAGCACCTCCACCGGCACGTCATATTGGCGCTGGACCTCGACGTTGGCCAGGAATTCCTGCCACATCTCCTCACTCTGCGCCAGGAAGAGATAGCCCACCTGCCGAAATCCGACATCTACGCCGAACAGTTCTTCAAACTGCTCAAACACGCGGACGGCTTCTTGCGACAGGCGGATGTTGGCCGGGTGAGAAAACTGCTGACGGATGCCGCCGGCGCTCAGGCCGGTGGAGCCCTGAGCCAGCAGGTCCCGTTCCAGGAGGACGAGATCGCGGCAGCCGCGCTGCGCCAGGTGATAAGCGGTGCTGAGCCCCATAATCCCGCCGCCGACGATGGCCACTTCGGCGGTGCTTTTCCATTCTCCCATGCCTTTCCTGCTCCTTCGCTTGTGGAACGTTTCCATAGTAGCACAAAGTAGCCGGCAATGCAAGCCGTGGGCTTGCGGTGTAGGGCCCTGTCAAAGTCGCGGTCTGGCGGTCTATGGGGTATAATTCCTCCTGGCGATCAACAGAGGAGGGAGGTACCCGATGGACCAACACACGTATAGTACGTTTATAGAGGCAATCAAGGAGGTGCCCG
>DAOTXL010000047.1:0-13316 GCA_034435455.1 Anaerolineae bacterium | reverse complement strand
CGCCTGGGCTACCTGTGGTATAGTACTCATGAGGAAGACCTCCGGCCTGATTTGGTTTGCTACCTGCAATCATACCACAAAATCTCCCTCTTGTCATCCTTAACTTGATGCGTATGGGGACGACCCGGCGGGTTGCCCCCACGTGGAGTGCCGTTCGTTCGTCATCAGGCCCGCAGCGAAGCGGAGTGCCGTTGGGCTAAGGTGAACTCCCATGGATATAAATGACAGGTTCGTCGTAAGACCCGCTGTTGGACTGGTCATCTGTCTCCTGGGAACCCCGGAGTTTCGGCGTGGCAATCAAGTGCTACCCCCCCTCGCCACGCACAAGACTTTGTCGCTCCTGGCCTATCTCATCCTGCACCGCCAGCGGTCTCATTCGCGCGACGAACTCGCTGCGCTCTTCTGGGGCGACCGCGACGACCTCCATGCCCGCCGTTCCCTCTCCACGGCGCTGTGGCGCATCCGCCGCCTGCTGGGCGAAGGCTATCTCCTGGCCGATTCTACCTCCGTGCAATTCAATCCGGCCGGCTCATTCTGGCTTGACGTGGCTGAATTCGAGAGGCAGGTCGGCAGGCGCACCGACAATCCAGAGGATTGGGCCACAGCCGTCGAACTGTATCGCGGTGACCTCCTCGATGGATTTTACGACGATTGGTGTATCGAGGAGCGCTATCGTCTGGAATCCCTCTACCTCGACACGCTGAATCGGCTTGTCGCCTGGTACGAAGAGCAGGGCGACGCGCGGGCTGTGCTGGCCTGTGCGCAGAAATATCTCGCCTGCGATCCGCTGACGGAGGCCATGCACCTGGTGGCGATGCGCGCCCTCGTCGCCCTGGGTGATCTGGCCGGGGCGCGGCGCCAGTGGCAACTCTGCTGCGAAACGCGACAGCAGGAACTCCATGCACTCCCCTCCTCCGAAATGCGCGAACAGGCCGAATGTATCCTCGGCGCCCAGTTCACCATCCCCCTGCCGGTTGCCCCGGCCCCGCTGAAGCCGTCGCCGCGACGGGGAAGCCTGGAGCGACCACCGTTCGTCGGACGTGCGCGCGAGTTAGACGCGCTGCGGGCGCGGTGGGAACAGACGATGCAGGGGCAGGGAGGCACAGTCCTGATCGGCGGCGAGGCCGGTGTCGGGAAAACGCGCCTGGTTGAAGAATTTGCCGCCACGGTGCGCTGGCGTGGTGGAATGGTCGCGCGCGGCCGCTGTTACGAGCCGGAACGCGTGCTGCCCTACCAGCCGCTGGCAGAGGTGCTGCGCGACCTGACGGCGCAAGAAGGGGGCGCGGCGCTGGCGCTCCCGGCGTGGGCGCGCGCAGAACTCGCCCGGCTTGTCCCCGAACTGGGCGCCCCGCCGAGGTGGCGCGGGACCCTCGCCAGCCTTCTCCAGCCAGAACGGCAGGCCATCCTGTTTCACGCCACGCTCACTTTCATCCACCATTTCGCGGCACATACCCCGCTGCTGATCGTGCTGGAAGATTTGCACTGGGCCACCGATTCGACACTCGCTGTGATCCATTACCTGGCGCGCCAGATAGCCACCCTGCGCGTGTTATGCCTGGGCACGTTCCGTCCAGAGCAGGTCCGGGAGACCAATACGCTGACGGCGATGGTAGCCCGACTGGCACGCGACGGCCTGGCCTGGCACCTGGCGCTGGATCGGCTCTCGGAGGAGGCGATCTCTGAGTTGGTCCGGCGCACAACCGGGGTTGAGGCCGAGGCCGGGTTGGCAAAGCGCCTGTACGCCCATACTGAAGGGAATGCCTTCTTTGCAATCGAGACCCTGCGTGCGCTGATGGAGGCCCCGTTGATGGAAGGCCCGCTGCCGATACCCCGCGATGTGCGTGCGCTCATCGGAGCACGGCTGGGGCGTCTCTCGGCACCGGCCCACGAATGGATCGCCTGCGCAGCGGTGGCCGGGCGCACCTTCGATTTCGACCTCGTCCGCCATGCCCAGGGCCTGGGCGAAGACGCAGCCCTGGAAGCGGTGGAGGAACTGCTGCGGCAGGGATTCCTGCGCGAGGACAGCGGCCTCGGCGGGCGCGACTATGAGTTCGTGCACCACCTGGTGCAGGAAGTGGTGTACACGGGCATCCACCATCGGCGGCGACGGCGACTGCATCGTCTGATCGGCCAGGCGATGGAGGGCCTGTATGGGGATCAACCCGCCGTCGCTGGCGCCCTGGCTTATCACTTTGCGGCCGGGGGTGAGGCGGAGAAGGCGTTGCATTACCATGACCTGGCAGCGCAGCGGGCAACGGCGGTGTTTGCCTGGCAGGAGGCGGAGGAACATCAAGGCCAGATGCTGCAACTGCTGGAGCAACTGGACCCCGACTGCACACGGCCGGATTACCGGCGTCGCCGTGGCCAGGTCCTGGCCGACCGCGCCGAATCGCGCTATCTCCAGGCCCGCCTGGCCGAACGGGACGCCGATCTGACGGCGCTGGCGACGCTGGCCGAGGCCGGTGGCGATGATCATCTGCGCCTGCAAACCCGCATCCTCCAGGCCCGCTATCTGAACCTGGATGCGCAGTACGAGCAGGCTATCGCCACGGCGGAGGCGGGCCTGGCTCTGGCCGACGACCTGCAGGATAGGGCGGCTCGCGGCTACCTGCTGAGCCAGGTCGGCTTTGCCCACTACTTCCTGGGGCAGCCGGGTCCGGCATTGGCCGCCCTCGAATCGGCCCTGGCGCTCACCCCCCAGGCCGACCGCGAGACACGCCGGCACATCACCCACGTTCTGGGCTATGTGCACTTTCATCGGGGAGACTATGCTCGCTCCCTTGCCTGCCAGCAAGAATCCTACGCCAGCCACCAGGCATCTGGCGACTATAACGGCGTGGCCTGGGCCGGCCTGGATATTGGGGCCACTTTGGGAGAGATGGGGCGCATGGCTGAGGCGGAGCAATACCTGACCGACCATCTGAGCCTGGCCCGGCGCATCGGGGCGCGGTCCGCCGAGGCCTATGGCCTGATCCAGTGCGGTTCCTGGGCACTGGGCCGGGGCCACTATGCGGTCGCCGCCGATTTCTTTCAGCAGGCGCTCCCTGCGCAGCAGGGGTTGCGCACCGAGCATGGGCGTGTGGCAGCCTGGTTGGGGATCGGCCTGGCCCTGTACCACCTGGGCGAACTGGCAGAAGCGCGCCGTTGGCTGGGGCAGGCGGTGGAACAGGCGCGCCGGATCGGGCACCGCAGACGCCTGACGGAAGCGCTCATCGGGCTGGGCCTGGCGGAGATCGCGGCGGGTCAGCCCCTGGCCGCGCAGACTTGCCTGACCGAAGCCGTGGCCGTAGCGCGTGACAGCGAGTCTCGAGGCAACCTGGCCGTGGGGCTGGCGGCGCTGGCGCGCACCGAGCGAGCCTTGGGCGACCTCACGGTGGCCCTCACCCACGCCGCCGAGGCCGTGCAGGTCGCCCGCGAGATCGCCGTGCCGGTCGGCGAGATGTGGGGCGAGCTGGAAGCGGGCCTGACCCTGTTGGCCCAGGGTGCGCCCGAAGAGGCCCTGGAACACACCGGGCGCGGTGTTGACCTGGTGCCGCAGAGCGACGAGAGCTGGATCGGCACCGGGCAGGCCCATCAGGCCCACGCCCGGGTTCTGCAGGCTCTGGGCCGCACTCAGGAGATGGAGGAGCAGCTTCGGCTGGCCGACGCCATCCTCGCGGCCAAAGCCGGCCGCATCCCTGACCCGCAGCAGCGACAGCGTTACCTGGAAGCCATGAGCCGCGGGCCGTGATCTGAAGCCCCCTTGCCTTTTGATAGTTTTTTGACACCCACATGATAGACTGTTCTTTGCAAGAACAGTCTTTTTCATTTTTGGAGGGCGAATGCCTGACCACGCAGAACCGCCGCAGAACACCTTTGTCGTTCGCTTCTGGTGGGAATGGCGGGAAGAAGGCTCAGAGCCGGGGAGGGGCTGGCGCGGGCGCGCTGAGCATGTGCAGAGCGGTGAGGGAAAATCGTTTTACGATGTAGGCGACCTGCTCTCCTTCATCGCCCGGTTCATCCCGTTGAAAAGGGAACAGTGACCATTGGAACCGGAGAGATAGCGGATTCCCGAGATCCAGGCAGGTCGAGAAGAGGTGACCGGGCACAGAAGACCATAATACGGGGCTGTGGCCTGATCCTCTTGTTAGCCTTACTGGTCTCATCGGTTCCTTTGAGAGCAACAGACGTGACCGAAATCACTGCTGTGACGTGGGATCCCGGTATGCACGTCATTCATATCAGCCTCGATTCATGGCCAGCTACCTGGCCTGGCTGGACGATGTACGTTGACGGCGTAGAGATGCCTATGGAAGGGGGAGAGGGAGAACCGGTTGTTCGCCCTGATGCGCCTTTGGATCAGCCGCCAACGGGTCTCATCGTTGGGACACTACCCTGGGCCACAGGTTTAGATAACGTTGATTTCCCTTGTTGCGGGACGATCCAGTTCTACATCCCCGGCGAGGGCCTTACCAATGTCTACCAATTTAATCTTCGCGATTTTGGTTGCGCGACCGGTTCTACCAAAGAGTGCCCGTCCGAGTGGATGGTTCACGAGGGGGATTTGGTTGTAGAAGGGACAGAGACACGCCTGATCGAGAATGCTAAGTTCTTTCAGAAGGGCAACATCTATGTTCGCGATACGGCGACGCTCATCGTCAGGAACAGTGAACTTGTGGTGGGCCAAGGCGATGTGCCAACGGTCCATGTTTATATTTTCGTTGATCCAATGGCCACGTTGATCATCGATCATTCCCCCGTCTATCCACCGCCCGAGGGAGGTTTGGTCTGTGTGATCAACCACGGCGAGGTGAGCATGACCGGTTCCCCCACCCAGATCCACTATTTTGACATGTCTGCCGGAGCTCGGTTCACGATGGCGAACTCGGAAATGGTCTACACCATAGGGGGACTCTTGCAGGTAATAGGAGGGAGCACGACCGTTACCGATTCCACGCTTGGGGCGCTGGCGCTGGGCGTTCCTGGAGGTGCACACCTCAACGTGACTGGCCTTCAGTCGGGGGTGTACTTCGATTCCTGGGACGTCCATGACATGATCCCTGAGGCTGATTACGACCTTGTCCTTGAGAGAACAACCATTCTGAAAGACAACTTCACCGGGGAACTCGAGCATGGACCTTACGAGCGGGGTTGGATCTTCTTTCTTGATCCGGATGCTCACGTTAGACTTTCCGATTCCGAACTGCGGAAGGTCTTCCTTGATCTGAGGAACGCGACAGCGGCATTCCAGGGCCTGCGGGTAGGAGTTCCTGCGAGCCTCACGTATCGAGACATTGTACTGACCAATATCGTTGTAAAGGGTCAGTGGCCGTTCACGATAACGGACTCCGACCTAACGATCACCGACTCGGATTATCTCTTCCTTCAGCCGAGCGGTTCCTCCACAGTAAGACTAATCAATTCCCATATGGTGGAGTTCATACCGCGAAACTTCTTTGGGACGATGATCTTTGAGAACGGGCTATGGACCAATGCTGGAGAGATTATCGGAGGGGTGCCCTACCACTCCATGACGAATGACTTTGTCATAGAGGGAAGCTTGAAGATGGAGGGACTTCGAGAAAACCTGCGGTGGAAAAACGCCCGGGTAACACGGGAATTCGATCTGGTTGTTACAGATGTGCACGGGGATCCGCTGGGTGGGGTCGTGATAGAGGTTGGCGGGCAAGCTTACGTGACCGATGACACGGGCAAGACCAAGTTTGATATAATCTTCGATGAGACCAACTACAATCAACCAACGACTTTGGAAGCGTGGCAGTCAGGAGAGCTCATCGCGCGTCGAGGGATAGACTTCTTTACCGAGACGCCGATCAGACTAGGTCTGGGAAAAGTATACTTGCCAGCAGTGTTCAAGAACTACTGATTAGGAGCCAGAGGATGAACCATCAAATCATCAAGCTGGCGGCATGGGGCGGCGCGGGCCTGGCCTTGGCCCTGCTGCTCGTCGGCTTCTGCGCGGCCACGCCGCCGGCTCAGGCCGCCCGGCCCGCCGGCGCATCCCTGACACCCACCTACGACCAGCCCCACGACAACCCCGGCAGGCGCTACATGGCCCCGCCCCCGGCCGGCGCCGATGCCGGGAACGACTGCACGTCCAAGACGGCCCCCTGCGCCACGATCCAGCACGGGGTGGACGTGGCCCAGCCCGGCGACGAGATCCACGTCGCCGACGGTACCTACAGCCGCGCCAGCCCGGTGGCCGCCGGCCAGGACCCTTCGGGTTTGGAAAACCCAAAGGGTCTCGCCGGCGCCGTCTACTATGTGTCTCCCGCCGGCAATGACGCGCAGTCCTGGAAGGATACAGGCTGCTCATGAACGTCGTGCCCGGCGAGACACCCTGCTTCGCCTGCGTCTTCGGCCGGCCGGGCCGCCGCGCTCGTCGGGGCAACGGATCGTGCTGCCGGGTCGCCGCGCCCTGGCTCAGCGCGACCACCGGCGCGGCGTCGCTCCCCCAGGCGCTCCGCAGCAGCCCGGCAGGCCATGCCTGGGCGCCGCGCCGGGCTGAGTCCGTGCAGCCTGCCGCCGTGGCTCAGGCAAGCGCGCCCGGCTGGGCGTTTACCGGCCAGGCAGGCCAGGCGTTTCGTGTCGCCGGCCTGGCCCAGGATGCGGGCGGCACCCTCTACGCTGCCGCCACCACCGGCGAGGTGGATGAGGCCAATATGGGCCGCGTCTTTCGCTCCGGCGACGGCGGCGTGACCTGGGAGCCGACCGGGCCTCTGCCGCTGGCCTGGTGGCTGGATAGCATCCTGGTGACGCGCGCCGGGACGCTCCTGGTGGGCGGGATGAAATATGACCCGGAGAATCCGGGCGCGGGGGCCCAGGGCGTTGTCTATCGCTCTACCAACGGAGGCGAGAGTTGGTCGCCGACAGGCGAATGGCCCGCTACCATCGTGCATACCCTGCTGCAGCGAGCGAACGGCGACATCGTGGCCGGAACCGGGCCGGGCGCCGTCGTCCTGCGCTCATCTGATGACGGCGAGCACTGGCAATCGCCGGGTCTGCCACCGAACGGCTTCCACGTCTATGCGCTCCTGGAGACGGACGCGGGCGCGCTGTATGCCGGCGGCAGGTGCACCGACGGCAGCGGCGTCGTCTATCGCCTCGGCAGCGGTGGGGCCTGGGAGAGCACCGGCGCGCTCGATAACGTCACGAGTGTCTATGCGCTGCTGGAAGGCCCCGGCGGGGCGCTCTATGCCGGGGTCGCCTCCACCGACGGCGCCGGGCGGGTGTTCCGCTCCCTCAACGGCGGGCAGACCTGGCAGCCGTCGCAGCCGCTGGGGGAGAGCCGTGCAGTGCGCGCGCTGCTGGCCGACCCGGCAGGGCAACTGTACGCCGGTCTGGACATGGGGGCTGGCCGGTTCACCAGTTACGTGTACGTGTCAGAGGACGGAGGGGATGCCTGGCAGGATGGGGGCTATCTGTACATGGCCGACGCCGTGCACGGCTTCCTGCTCGCCTCCGGCGGCGCCATCTACGCCGCCAGCGGCGATACCTATGGCGTCATCTTCCGCACCGGAGGGCAGCACCGCATCTACCTGCCGCTTGTCCTGAAGAACTGAAGGGCTGATGGCGCGCAGTCAGTGACTGACCCTTGTGAAGGAGGTGATGTGAACAACTGATAGAGCGTGAACATTCTACCGACGGTACCGGGTTTTCAATCTGTATGTTTCCAGGAGGGAAAAATGTCTGTCAAAAGAGTGTTGTCTATCGTTCTTGCTGCCAGTGCCTTGTTGCTGGCCGTGGGCATCGGTCCACGGTTCAATGGAAGTACCCACGCGCTGCCGCCGGTCCAGGCCGGCATGACCGTCCCGTATACCGGCAGCCTGACCGACCAGGCGGGCCAGCCGGTGGCGGATGGGGCCTACGACTTTGCCTTCGCACTGTATGCGACCGGGGCAGGCGGAGAGGCCGTGTGGACGGAGGCGCAAGAAAGTGTAGTGGTACAAGGGGGTGCGTTCACCACTCTGCTGGGCAGCGCGGCCCTGCTCCCGAAAGAGGCGCTGGACGGCGGCGCGCGCTGGCTGGAAGTAGCCGTGCGTGGGCCGGGGGAGGCTGAGTTTACGCTGCTTTCCCCACGCCAGGAGTTGAGCGCGGCATCCGTGGCGCCGTCCGACCTGACGGCTCCGGCAAACGGTCTCTCCTGCGCGCACACTCACCTCGGAGAGGTATGGGATGCGAACATAGGATGGTCAAACGCGGGCCTGAGAATCAATAACAGCGCCAATGGCCCCGCTCTCTGGGGATATAACAGCGGCGGCGGCAATGGCGTGCGGGGCGAGAGTCCCACCAATATCGGCGTCTATGGTAGCTCAGATAGCAACTATGGCGTATTCGGGCGCAGCGAGACTGGTTACGCTGGCGGCTTTGCCGGTGGCAATGAGCACAACGACCTGTTGCTCGGCGGTGCCGTGGGCCGGATCAACGCGAACGAGGAGGCTGACAGCGAACTGTACCTCTCCAGCAACGCCGACGTGATCGTCAAACTGGACAACGACAGCGGTGGGGACAACGTGTTCCGCGTCTGGAGCTCGGGGGGCGCCGACCTATGCACGATCAGTGAGGTGGGAGGGCTGGTCTGCGCCGCCGGCAAGTCGGCTGTCGTCGAGACGGCCGACTATGGCTGGCGCCGGCTCTACACTGTGGAGAGTCCCGAGGTCTGGTTCGAGGAGCTGGGCACCGCATCGCTCGTGGACGGAAAGGCCACCGTCACCTTCGAGCCTATCTTTGCCGAGACGGTCAACCTGGAGGAGGACTATCACGTTTTCGTGACTCCGTTGTGCCAGGAGCCGGTGCTCTTGTTCGTCACGGCCAAGACCGGCGTGGGCTTTACGGTGCAGGGTGTGACGCTGGACAATCAGCCGTCCAGTTGCGATTTTGACTACCGCGTCGCCGCCAAACGGCTGGGCTACGAGGACGTGCGCCTGGAGAAGACGGCCTGGCAGGAGGGTGAATAATGAGAAGATACACGATTCTCATCACTATTGCCACCCTGGTCTGTGCGCTGTTGCTGGCCGGCGTCGTGGCTGCCCAATCGGGCGGACAGCCGCCGCCCGCGCAGTACGTCGTGGCGAAGGGAACCGCCTCCGGCGGGCACTATCGCCTGGCCGGCACGGCCTGGCAGGCAAGCGGTGTGGCCAGCGGCGGGGGATACCGCCTGGCAGGCCCGGCCAGCCCGACGGGGACAGGCACACCCTGCTGCTGCAACTACCTGCCCTGTGTGCTGCGCTCGCCATAGAAAAGAGCGGCCTATGAACCGTAGTTTACTTTCCGCTATTGCAATCCTTCTGTTACTCGTGACGGTCAGCCTCCCACAGGGCCAATGCTCTTTGGCGTCGAACTTGCCGGTCGCTTTTCCCCATCAGGGGAATATCTACTATGTCGCCCCAAACGGCAACGATAGCTATGCGGGGACCGTTGACTTCCCCTGGCAGACCATCCAGCACGCCGCTGACACACTGGTTGCCGGCGACACCGTCTATATTCGGGCCGGCACATATAACGAGCGGGTTGTGCCGCAGAATTCCGGCAACGCCGGGCAGCCCATCACCTACGCCGCCTATCCCGGCGAGACGGCGACGGTAGACGGGGACGGCATCGC
The DNA here is from genome assembly GCA_034435455.1 of Anaerolineae bacterium. Taxonomy (GTDB): domain Bacteria; phylum Chloroflexota; class Anaerolineae; order JAAYZQ01; family JAAYZQ01; genus DAOTXL01. Next base: position 3,715 of record DAOTXL010000047.1, on the reverse strand, counting down.
CCTGCCGGATGACCTGGCCGGCCTCTTCGAGATCGCCGGCCGGAGCTACATCCGGGTCTCCGGCCTGCGCGTCGTCAACGCCGGCCCCTATGCCAACAACGCGGCCATCCTGGTCAGCGATTCCGACCACATCACGATCGAGAAGTGCGCCACCTTCCATACCGCCTCATCGGGCATCGGCGTGTGGGGCAGCCAGCAGGCCATCATCGAGGGCAATAGGGTCGAGCAGGCCGGCCTCGGCGGAGGCCAGGAATGCATCACGATAGCGGGCACCAGCAACTTTGAGGTGCGGGACAACACAGTGCTGGACTGCCAGAAAGAGGGCATTGACGCCAAAGATGGTTCGTCCAACGGCCTGATCACCGGCAACGTGGTCGGCCGCCCCCGCGCCGTGGGTATCTATGTGGACGCCTGGGACAGGCCCACCCACGATATCACCGTCTCCCGCAACCTGGTCTTCGATTCGGTGGAAAGTAGCGGCTTCACAATCGCCTCCGAGATGGGCGGATTGCTCTCCAACATCCGCCTGGAGAACAACATCGCCTGCCGCAACCACACCTACGGCATCGAGATCTCGTACTGCTGCTCAGCCAGCCACCCGATGGATACCATCGTCCTCATCAACAACACGCTCTATGCGAACGGCGTGGGCTGGGGCGGAGGCATCATCGCCGACAATGCCCAGGCCCAGAACGTGGTCATCCGCAACAACATCGCCAGCCAGAACCTGACCTTTCAGATCGCCGTGGCGGCCGATGTCCCGGCCGGCAACGTGACCGTGGACCACAATCTGATTGACGGCTATCGGGGCTACGAAGACGAGGTGTACGGCGAGGACTATGTCGAGGGCGACCCCCAGTTCGTGAACCCGGCCCATGGGGATTTTCACCTTCAGCCGGGTTCGCCAGCGGTGGATGCCGGTTCTGCTGCCGATGCCCCCAGTGTGGATCTGGACGGCGATCCTCGTCCCGGCGGCACCGGCTACGACATCGGCGCGGACGAATATGCGGAGCGCTTCTCCCTGTACCTGCCGCTGGTGGTAAGAAATGGCCTGTAGCTCCATATCCAACAGCGTACCCCATCGCCTATGACGATGTAGGACAGGCTTTCAGCCTGTCCAGATGGCTCAAGGATCCAAAAGGAGGCACATGATGAAAAGCAGATGGACATTCATAAGCAGCCTGCTGGCTGTGGTGTTGCTGGCCCTGGCCGTGGGGTCGGGCCAGGCCCAGGGACCAACCCCCTCCCAACCCTCCCCCTCTCAGGGGGAGGACAGGGTAGGGGTCCAGGCCGCCCTGGGCACCGCTTTCACCTACCAGGGCCAACTCAAGCAGGGCGGTAACCCGGTCAATGGCAACTGCGACTTGCAGTTCAGCCTGTGGGATGCCGCCAGCGACGGCACGCAGGTCGGCACGACCCAGACCAAGACCAACGTCTCGGTGAGCGACGGCCTCTTCACCATCCCCGACCTGGACTTTGGCAGCGTTTTCACCGGCGATGCCCGCTGGTTGCAGATTGCCGTGCGCTGTCCGGCGGGAAGCGGCATGTACACCAACCTCAGCCCGCGCCAGGCGCTGACGGCCGCGCCGTATGCGCTGGGGCTGCGGCCGGGGGCCGCCATCGTGGGTCAGGAGGGAGCCTATTCCGCCCTGAGCGTCTCCAACGGCTATCCAGGCGGGGTCTGGCCGCCGGCTGAGAAAAAGGCCGTCGCCGCCTGGACGAGCGATGGCACGGCTCTGTGGGGCGCGGCCGGCAGCGGCACGGGCGTGTACGGTGCCAGTATCGATGGTGCAGGCGTGCATGGTGCCAGCAACAACGTAGGCGTGTATGGCAGCAGTGGCGGCGCCGCCGGCACCGGTGTCTACGGCCAGGTTACCGCCACCAGTGGCCCTGCTGACGGTGTGCTCGGCGAGAGTTCGAGCACCGACGGCCGCGGTGTACGTGGCCTTGCTCTTGCCACCAGCGGCGCCACCATTGGTGTGTATGGTTGGAGTGCCAGCACCGAGGGCCACGGCGTGGTCGGCGTCGCGGAAGCCTCCACTGGCTATGTCTACGGCGTGTGGGGTGCGAGTAACAGCACTGACGGCCGTGGCGTGGACGGCCACGCCTATGCTACCAGCGGCCCAGCCATTGGCGTGTACGGCCAGAGCGCCAGCACCGGCGGCACCGGCGTGTATGGCTGGGCCACCGCCACCAGCGGGAATCCCGTCGGTGTGTACGGCCGGAGCGACAGCCCTGACGGCGCCGGTGTGGTCGGCTACGCCAGCGCCAACAGCACCTCGGCCATCGGCGTGTACGGCACGGCCCCCTCTCTCGGCTATGCGGGGTACTTTTTGGGCAACGTCCACGTCGAGGGCAACTTCAGCGCCAGCGGCAGCAAGGCGTTCAAGATCGACCACCCCCTTGACCCGGCCAACCGCTACCTCTACCACTTTGCCCAGGAAGGTCCCGAAGTGCAGAACGTCTACAACGGCGTGGTCACCCTGGACGCCCGGGGCGAAGCGGTCGTGACCCTCCCGGCCTACTTTGAGGCCCTCAACGCCGGTCCCTACCGCTACCAACTTACCCCCATTGGCGCCCCCATGCCCAATCTCCATATCGCCCAGGAAATCCAGGACAACGCCTTTCGCATCGCCGGAGGCGCTCCCGGCAAGAAGGTCTCCTGGGAGGTGACCGCCGTGCGGAACGACCCCTACCTGCGCGCCCACCCGGCGCCGGCCGAGGTGGACAAGCCGGCCGGGGAGCGGGGCACCTACCTCTACCCGGAAGGCTACGGCCAGCCCAGGGAACTGGGGCTGGACTATCAGCGCAACCGGGACCTGCCAGAACAGCCCGAAAGCGAACCCCTTCCCGGCGGGGGGCGATAGGGAGGCAGCCATGGGCAAACCATTTCGTTCCCTGGTCTGGCTGCTCCTGGCACTGGGTCTGCTTGCCCCGGCGCTGGTTCTGGCCCAATCCGGGGGCGGCTACGACCTGACCTGGAGCACAATAGACGGCGGGGGGTACACCTGGAGCGGAGGTGGCCCGTACAGTCTGGGCGGCACGGCCGGCCAGGGGGATGCCGGGATTCTCCTGGGCGGGGGCTACACCCTCTCCGGCGGCTTCTGGGGAGGTGGGGCGGTGCCGTACCGAATCTACCTGCCGCTGCTGCTGCGCCAGTCCCCGTAGGGGGAGGAATTATTAGCCCTCACCCTCCCTCTTCGCCCCCTCCCTGAAGTTTGGCTTTTGAGGAGAGGGAGAGGGACAAAGGGGGGTGAGGAGCGATGAAGGCATTCGTTCACAAAAAGTGTCAACCCATTTCGAACCATCCCAGCGGAAGGATTGATGGAAGCGACGGGCCAATGGCTTCCCCCGGGCCCGGGGACATATGCTCTCAGCGTGCGAGCCATCGCCACCGACGGTGCGCCGACGGTGGACCTGGAGAACCGCCCCCGCGACGCCCGACCTGACATCGGCGCGTACGAGTACTGGCAGGCGTCGTCCTGGCTGTACCTGCCGCTGGTCGGACGTTTGGCTACCACAAAGGATACGAAGGACCCAAAGGGTACGATGACACAGCGATCAACGGCCCTTCTTTGTGTCCTTTGTGTCCCTGGTGGTAGCAACCGATAGATTTTTCGAATCTGTAGCTTGACATCCCGTTCCTTTTCGGGTATAATATCGTTACCCGATAACGGGAATTGATATTATGATGCGAGAGTTTTTTCTGGGGTTC
>DAOTXL010000046.1:0-12817 GCA_034435455.1 Anaerolineae bacterium | reverse complement strand
CACGATTATGGTTACCTTGGGGCAGTGCCGAAAAGCGTCTCGCACCGCCCTAGGTCCCGTGCGGCCCAAGCCCGGTTTTGGCTATTCGAATTGGTAAGGTTCAGGACTTGACAAAAATTAGAACATCTTCGTGTACCTGGTGTCCTTTGTAGTAAAGAAAGAGCCATGACCGGTAGTTACCCTGGAAAGCAGGACTGAGATAAACGGGGATGAACCGATGGCCACAGAGACGCTGAACAATTCCGACCTGGACCAGGAGACACGCTGTCCCGAATGCGGCGCCGTGATGGGTGTGGACGACATGGTCTGCCCTGAATGCGGGGCCGAATTCGGCTTCTTTTGCCCCCAATGCGATCAAGAGGTGCCCGCCGATGCGACCCTCTGTCCCTATTGCGGGGCGGAGCTGGACGAAGGCTTTGAGGACGAACTGGTGTCTCCTCCCCGGCGGGCCGAGCACTGTGCTGCCTGTGGGGAGCCGATTGACGAGGAGGATGAGGTCTGCCCCTCGTGCGGCGTGGACCTGTGCCCTGAGTGCGGCAATCCTCTCGACCCTGAAGATGAAGTGTGCCCCTACTGCGGGGCCGAGTTCGTCTTTTCCTGCCCTGAATGCGGCCAGGACCTGCCCTCCGACGCCGACGTCTGCCCGCACTGTGGCTTTGAGTTTGAACGAATTTGAGGTGCCGGGCACCTTTTGAGTGAACACTTGAATGAAACAGGGGCGGACCTGCAGGTCCGCCCCTGTTCCTGTTCCTCCTGATCAGCGTTTGACCCGCTGGAACGTCAGGAAAAAGTTGGTGTGGACGGTAAAAGCCGGCTGTTCGGCGGTGCCCATGCCCAGGCCGACGATGGTGTCGCTGGGCAGACCGGGCACGCTCACCGAATAGGAGCCGAGGGTATTGTACATCGGAAAGTTGGCTCCATACTCCGGCGGCGGCTTGTCCTCGGTAAAGACGTTGAGGCTGCCGCCCGGCCAGCGGATCTCGACTGGCTGGCCGACGAGCCGACCGCCATTCTCGTCCAGCACCTGGATGTAGATGGTGTGATCGCCGCCGGCCTCGGCCTCGTTCTCCCAGCGGGCCTCGATCAGCCGCCAATAGAACTGCCCAGGCCTGACGCCGGCCGGCACAATCTCCACCCGCAACGACGCCAGGCGGGGATCCAGGTTGCGCGGCGGCTGAGGCCTTTCCACAGGAACAGGCGTGGCGGTCGGCGCTAACGGCTTGGCGGCCGGCTTGGGCACTGCCGGCGTGGGGGTAGGCACCGGCGTATCGGTCGGCGGGGGCGGCGTATCGGTCGGCGGCGGAGGGGTATTGGTGACGACAATGACCCACGGTGTCGCCGTCGGCGGTTCCTGGTTCGGCTCAGGGGAAACCTGAACCGGATCCCCGGGGTCGTTGGCCGGTGTTTCCGGCGACGGAGCCCCGGCGGGGGGCTGGGCCACCAGCGTGGCTTCCGGTGGGGCAGGGGCCTGGACCGGCGCAGGCTGGCCTTCCCCGCCCAGGGCCAGGGCTCTGGCCGAGGGAGCCATCCCGGCTGCCGGCGATAGGGCCGCCACGGTGGGCGGAACAACCTGCACAAAGGCGATGGCCCCTTCCAGGTTGGTCACATCGTCAGCGGCCAGCGTCCTGATCACCAACCAGGGAGCGGCCACACCCAGCACATAGGCCAGCAACAGGACGACCAGCACCAGCCGCGCCTTGGCCCACCCGCTGAGCCCCCCGAACCAGACGGTCAGGTCCTCGAACGCCCCGCTCAAGTCCCGGGCCAGGTTGCGCCTGGCCTTCTGTCGGGCGGGCCGGGCCCTGGGGGCCGGCCGGGGTCTCTCGGCCGGCACGGCTCGTGGTGCAGGCCGGGCCGGCGCGGCCGCCGTGGCTGCCGGTTGCTTCAAGAGCCGGACATCGGTGTTGCGCAGCCGTTCGCTCAGCAACCGGCTCAGGGCCAGGGCCAGGTTGGGGTAAGCGGTCACCACCTCGTCAAAGTCGGACCTGGACATGACCCACAGGTCCACGTCGCTGAGGGCCATCACCGTGGCCGACCGGGGAGCGCCGGTGAGCAGGGCCATCTCGCCAAACAGGTCCCCCGCTTCCAGCTCGGCCAGGAGCAGGGTCCGAGGGCCCTGCCCGCGGATCACCTGAACGCGCCCCGACTCGATAAAGAACATCTCCTCGCCCGGTTCGCCTTCCCGGATAATGGCCTCTCCCTGGCGGAAGCGCACCGGCTGCAGCCGGCGGCTGATCTCTTCCAACTGGCCGGGCGACAGCCCGGCCAGGAGCCGCAGGCCGCGCAGGTGGCCCTCGGTAAAGCGGCGGTCCAGCTCAGCCAGCCGCTGGCTCAACACCCGGCTCAAGGCCAGGCTGAGGGAGGGGTAGCGGTTGACCAGGTCCTCAAAGTCGGAGCGGTACAGCACCCACAGGTTGGTGTGAACGGCTGCCCTGGCGGCTGTGGACCGGGGTTTGCCGGTCAGCAGCGCCATTTCGCCGAAAAATTCGTCGGCCCCCAGGCGCGCCAGCACCGCCTGCCCGGCCCCAGAGACCAGCTCGACCTGGCCACTGTCTATCAGGAACAGGGCATCTCCCGGCGACCCTTCGGCAAAGATCTGCTCCCCGGCCGGGACGTGGCGCAACAACAGGCGTTGGGCCACCGCCCAGAGAACCTCCTCCGACAGACCGGTAAAGAGGGGCATGGTCACCAACCGCTCCACCGCCCGGCTCATGTCCTGCGAGAGCAGGGGTCCGTGGATGCTCTTGCTGAGGGCCAGCCGTACCTCCGGATATTCGCCGGTCAGGGGGCCAAACTCGGCGGCGGGCAGGGCCCACAACACCACGTCGGTGGCCGCCTGGGCCGTGCGGACATGGGGTTTGCCGGTCAGCAAGGCCATCTCGCCAAAGGTCTCCCCCTCGCTCAGTTCGGCAAAGTCCCCCCCCTCCTCAGAGCCGTGCAGGTGGACCTGACCCGATTCGATGATAAAGAGCGCCTCCGGCGGCTGCCCGCTTTCGACGATCATCTCCCCCTGCTTCTTTTCCAGGGGGACCAACCGCCGGGCGATGGCTGCCAGCGCCTCATCCTTCAGGCCGGCCAGAAAGGCCAACGGCTTCAGGCGGCGCTCGATCAGGTACTGATCGAACAGGGCCAGCCGCGCACCAAAGGCCAGGCTCAACTTGAGGCCGATGGAGGGGTTGGCCGCAATCAGGTCGATCAGGTCCTGACGGGATAGGACCCACAACTCGGCATCTGTGGACAGCGTGGCGCCGATGGTATGAGGCTGATCCAGGAACAGGTCGGTTTCGCCGACCAGGCTTCCCGGCCCCTGGCTGGCAATGGCCGCCCCTCCGTTGACCGTCAGGCGCACCCACCCCGCTTTGATCAGATACAGGGCTGTGCAGAGGTCCCCTTTACGGAACAAGGTCTCGCCGCTGCTACGCCGCTCCAGATGCATCCGTTGGGAAATGCACTCCTGCTCCTCCTCCGACAACGCAGAGAAAAAGGGCACATTTCCGACGTAACGCAATTTCACAATTTCCACCTCCTGGCGAGCACCTGACATTATACCAGATAGCGGTCAGGTGTCAAATCGGCTTTCAGAAAAATCTGCCTCACTGCACCTGTTGAAAGGTAAGGTGCCAGTTCAAGGCGATGGTCCCGGTCGGGCAGGTTCCGGCTGACACGTCGGAACTCAGCCCGCGGGCCACATCCCCCCTGAACCCGGCCAGAGTAACCTCATAGCCGGTTTGGGGGACCATCTCAAAGTCGGCGTACCCCGCGCCCTGCTGCGGCCGAAGGCCGGTGAAAAACCGGTCCTGGGCCGTGGCCCAGGAAACGACGATTTCAATTCCCGGCAAGCCATTTCCTGCGGGATCCTGGACCAGGACGCGGATCTGGCCCGGCCGTCCAGGGTCGGCGCAGGTGGCGGTCTGCTCGATGAGGCGGAAGGCGGGCACCGGCGTGGCGGTCGGCACGGGGGTGGGGGAAGGCAGGGGCGAGGCGGAGGCCAAGGGAGAGGCTTCAGGGCTGGAGGTGGGCGACGGCTCCGAAGCAGGTCCGACGCCAAAGACCAACAGGACGCCCCCGTTGGCCCCCAGGTCTCTGGCCAGCCCGGCCAGGTTGCGCACCGCCTCCGGCTGCCCGCCGCCATCCAGGTACTGCTCTACAAAACCGGCCAGGAGCCGGCCATCTGCCTGCACTCCGAGTTCCTCCAGGCGGGCCTGGGCCCGCCCCAGGTCCCCCTCGTAGGCGTACAGGTCGCCGATCAGCCCCAGGTAGACCAGCTTTTCCGCCACGGCCAGCGAGTCGGGCGTGGCATTGTACTCCCCGGCTGGGTCGAGGACCCAGGTGTAGAACAATCCCCCTGCCACCCCGGCGGCCATCGCCAGGAGCATCGGGGCGAGGGTGGAGCGCCTCATCTACTTACCAGTTGCGCTTGAACACGACGCGCCACGAGTAGTGGCCCCAGTTGACGCACACCGCGCCGGCATTGTACAATTCCTGACATCTCTCTTTGGAGATACCGGTTTCACAACATTCACAGTACCCCGCCGCCCACATGTCCTCAAAAGGCGGTGGGTTAAAGCAGGGCATATCCCTGGTATAGGGGCTCTCGCAAGGCCCACCCTGCCCTGTGGTGATGCACAGCTTGCCGCCGCCGCCCTGACCATACTCGAACTTGGTCTCCCCTGGCCCCCAGTCCGGTGATCCTACATTGCCTGTCACCTGATCCTGACCGGAGTACACATCGTGCACCCAAATCCCATTCAGTTGGTTCCCATTGGGGCCGATGACCATCACCCGGATTTGCAGGTTACCCCCCTTACATGTCTGGGCATCTTCCCCTACCCCTACCAGCCGCTGTTCAACAATAGACCATTTAGCCGCCGGCGGCTTGGGGGTGTTGGTCGGGGGCGGAGGGGCCGGCTTTTTGGTCGGCGTGGCCGTCGGCCTGGGTTTGGGGGTGTTGGTGGGCTGGGGCCTGGGCGTATGGGTGGGCGGGATGGCCGTCGCGGTCGGTTTCGGCCTGGCCGTCTCGGTCGGCGTCGGGGGTGGGGGGGTCTCGGTGGGTGGAAGCGGGGTCTCAGTCGGCACGGGGGTATCGCTGGGCAGCGGCGTGGCCGTGGGGGTGGGGGTCGGCAGCGGGGTGTCGGTGGGCGGCGGCGTCGGCGTGGCCAGGTAGGCCACCATTCTGGGTGTGTCCACCCCCAGCCCGTGGGCCAGCTCCACCAGCGCCTGGATGTCGGCTTCTGCCCGCCCTTCGGTGATGTAGGTATCGGCCAGGTTGGCCACCCAGACGTTGATGTTGGCTGCCTCCAGTTGAGCCAGCCGGGCTTTGGCCTTCTCCAGGTCATGGTCACGGGCGTAGGCCGCCCCCACCAGGACGATGTACTGCTCCTGATGCTCGACGGCCAGGTTGGCGAAAGTGGTATCTACGTACCGGACCGGCCAGACCACCCAACCGAGGAACAGCCCCAGACCCAATCCGGCGGTCAGGGCCAGGATCAACAGGACGGCCAGGCTCCATCCTGCCTGGCTTTTTTTGGGCTGATGCATGGTTGCTCCCCCCTGGAACAGAATTCAGCCGCCCTCACGGCGCGGCTGGCAAAGGTATGAGGAGTTGCCGGGTTTCCAGCCCTCCTCCGTTGGCGCAAGAGAATAAAACCTGGTATAATTGCGCCCAGGTGCCGAAGGTGGGAGTCGAACCCACAAGAGGTCACCCTCACGCGAGTTTGAGTCGCGCGCGTCTGCCTGTTCCGCCACTTCGGCGTGCGGCTACAAGTATAAAACAGAAAGGCATTTTCGTCAAGTCTGGCAGCCGCCTCTTCCACCAACGGGCAGAAAAGTGCCGGGGAGGAGCAAAGGCAGGGATGGGGTCGTCATCGGCAAAATGCGGAGCTGGTCCATGGACGAACAGGCATTGATCGCATCGGCGCGCAAAGGGGATGCTCGCGCCTTCAACCAACTGGTCCTGCTCTACCAGAGCATGGTCTACAACCTGGCCTACCGCATTCTGGGCGAGGCCGATGCCGCCGCCGATGCGACGCAGGAGGCCTTCCTCTCCGCCTTCCAGGCCATCCACAAGTTCCGGGGAGGGTCGTTCAAAGCCTGGCTGCTGCGCATCGTCACCAACGCCTGCTACGACCAGATGCGCACCAGGCAGCGCCGCCCTACCAACTCCCTGGAAGACCTGCCGGTGGAAGAAGACCACATGCGCTTCCTCGGCGACGAGGCTGAATCGCCGGACGAGTTCGTCGTCCGGCAGGAATTGAACCGGACCATTCAGGCGGGCATCCTGAGCCTGCCGGCCGAACAGCGCACCATCCTGGTCCTGTCAGACATCCAGGGGTTGAGCTACCAGGAGATCGCCCAGGCCACCGGCCTGTCGTTGGGCACGGTCAAGTCGCGCCTGAGCCGGGGCCGGGCCAGGCTGCGGGACTATTTGCTGGACCGGCGGGAACTTTTGCCTGCTCGTTACCGTCTTAGGGATGCCGGATAAAGCCAGGTGCACAAGTTGGGAGTTGAAGGGAATGGATCTGGGGAAACGCGAAAGAACTGAACACCGCTATGCCGAGGAAAGGCTGTCGGCGTACCTGGACGGCGAACTGACGCCCCAGGAACGGTTGGCGGTGGAGCAGCACCTGGCCCGTTGTCAGGCCTGCTGCTGGAACCTCCATACGCTTCAGCAGACCGTCCGCCTGGTAGCCGGGCTGCCCACCGTCCCCATCCCCCGCGCCTTTACCATCCCCGTGGCAACCCGGCCGGCCCGGGCGCCACAGCCGCGCTGGAGCCTGCCCCTGTTGCAGGGGGCCACCGTCCTGGTGGCGCTGCTGCTTGTGATAGTGGTGGCCGGCGACTTGATGCTGACCGGCCTCCTGCCGAGCGCCGCACCCCGCACCGCCGTAAGCTACGAGCAGGCCCTCCCTGCAACCCCTATGCCCTCAACCGTTGGCCAGGTCCCAGAGGGGATCGGCGGAGGGGGACCGATCCCCCGGGAAACGGTGGCGGTAGAAAAACCGATGGCCGCCCCCCCCTCCCCTACGCCGGGCGAAGGGACGCAGGCCGCGCTCCCCACCGAGGCGCTGCCGGATACCTCTACCACAGGGACGCCGCCCCCTCTCCCCCTTCCGGCTGACGCGCAGGCGGAAGCGGCTATCTCACCCACAGCCACCGAGAGCGCCCTCCAGGGCGAAAGCCCGCCGGCCGGAGCGAGGATCGCCATCACTGAAACCGAAACCGTCGCCAGCCGGCTGCTGACCCTGAAACCGACTATCACGGAGGCTTCCGCCGGTGAGCAGGAAGCAAAGGTGGCCACCCATGAGGTGGAGGCAACAGAGAAGGCTGTCGGCGAACAGGCGGTGACGGAAACAGAGGAAATGCTGGCCGCGGCCCCCCTCCCCACCGAGGCGGGGGGCACCGTCGAAGCGTATGGATACGAGGTGGCTCCGCAGGCACAGCCCCCGGAGCCACCGGCTCCTGCCGGGCCCACTCCTCTGGCTCTGGTTCAGGAGCAGGTCCCGGCGGCAGAAACCGGATCCGAGGAACGGGGCAGGGCACCGCTCTCCGACTCGGCGGTCGTCTGGCTGGGCGCGGCCGAGATAGCGCTGCTGGCGGCCTTTATTCTGCTGGCATCGGCCACCCTGCTGGTCATGATCCGGCAGCACAGGACCCGGTAGCCGCGCACCGACCGCCCATCCGAAAACCCGCCGGGCACAGGCTTCCCAGCCTGCCCTTTTTACCCTGTCCTGGGCCTGAGGCGATTGATCTGGATCACCCGCCGCAGGAAATCCATGTCCGGCTGGCGAAAACCGCCGATCAGAGCCAAGGTGGCCAGGTAGACGATCGCCCCGACTGGGATGAGCAACAACCAGGGGATGCCCCGCAACCACCACATCACCCCGGCCATGACCCCCGCGGCCACCAGCGGCCGCCAAAAGAGGGACAGCCAGGGCAGCGACCCCAGGTGTTTGCGCACAGCATAGTAAAACGGGATGAGGAGCGCCAGCTCTGACAGGATGGTGACCACCGCTGCCCCTTTGTAGCTGAAAAGAGGGATGGCTATCAGGTTGGCCGCGACATTAAAGGCCACGCCGATCAGAAACGCCTTGGTCAGAAATCGCTGCTGGTCCAGGGCGATAAGCACATACTGGGTCACACTGTTGACAAAACTCAGGGGGAGAAATCCGATGAGGATCTGCAAGGCGATCATCGAATCGGGCAGATAATCGCCACCACCCAACACCAGGATGAGGCCCCGGGCGATGAACGGCGTGCCGGCCGTGATCGGCAGGGCGACCATGAGCAACAGCCGCAACGAGAGCACATAGGCCCGCATCAACGAATCGCGGGATGAGGCCGCATAGCGGCTCATCAGCGGAAAGATCGCCTGGGTGAAATAGGCAGGAATGATGTTCAATCCGTTCAGATAGGCGTAGGCCGCGCGATAGTAGCCGACCACCTGGTCCCCCTTGAGCGGCTTGAGCAGCAGCACATCCAGGTTGAAAAAGGCCGTCGCCAGAAACTGGTTGATCATCAACGGCAAAGAGGTGTTGAGCATCCATTTGCCCGTCTGGGGATCCCATACGGCGTGAGGGCGGAAGCAATGATGCACCATCAATGCCCCCAGGATGGCGGCACTGACCATGTTGGCGACAATGGCCACCCCGGCCAATCCGACAAACCCCCAACCCAGCAACAAGGCCAGCAGGCCCAGGCTGACCCGGGTGAGGGCGGTCACCGTCGAGATGGCGGCCGGGTATTCCATCTTTTCATAGGCATAGAACACGGCGCTGAACCCATCGGCCAGGATGCTAAAGAGCACGGCCACGGCAAACAGGACAATAGCCCAGACGACGTCGCCCGTCATCCCGCCCAACCGAACATAGAGGGCAATGACCAGGGCCATCAGCGGCAGAGAGGCGAACCACAGGAACCCGCGCAGCAAGGTGACGATGCTCAGATAGCGGTTGCCCAGGCTCCGCTCTTTGGCCACCTCGCGGGTGAGCAGCGTGCCCAACCCGAAACGAACCAGAATGTCAAAATAGCCGATAAAGCCCACCGCAAAATAGTATCGCCCGGCCATTTCGGGGGCCAGGATGCGCAGCATCAACATGGCAAAGGCAAAGTCGATCAGCCGGTTGAGCAGTTGCAGGCCGATGGGCAACAGGCTATTCTTGGCCACCCGCCTGACGGTGGAATCCTGGTCACTCTCCCGGTACAGGCGCGTCCACAGCCAGTAGAGCACCAGCAGGAACAGGACCACGGCGGCCATAAAGCTGCCGTACAGCCCCAACTTGAAGCTCAACGGCGTGTACTTGAAACGGACCCGGTGCGCCCCGGCCTCCAGCCATACCGCCCGAAAGTTGCCATCGGCCCGGACGATCTCCAGTTCTGTCTCGCCCGGCGGCTCATCCTGGGGATTGGGGATCTGGGTGGTGGGTACGGACCGGTAGGCTTTCCAGCCGGAGAAATAGCTATCGGCCAGCACCAGCCAGCCGGGGCCGGGCATCTCCACATCCACAAAGAGGGCATTGGGGCTGTAGACGACGACGGTGGCCGGCTGGAGCGGCCAGTCGCCGGGCGATTGGAGGCGGGTATCGTCGGCGTGGACCATCTGATCGTCGAGGAGGACCACCTGCCGGGGGTCGAACGTCCGCAGCCGGGAGGCCAGGTCGCCGATCGAGATGACCTCGGCACGGGGCAGGGCAAAGGCGCGGGGCAGAGCATCGGTGTTCTCGTAGATGCGCACCTCGCCATCGTAGACCAACCGATAGTCAGGGTTGGGGATCTCTCCTTCGGTCACCACATAGCGCACGTTGAGCAGGTCCAGCAGCGGCGAACTCAGGTGCTCTACTTCATAGATCGGCGCGATGCGGTTGTAGAGCAGCTCCCCCTGCTCTTCGATGACCCCCATATAGTCGGCATATTGGCGGGGGATGATCGAATCGTAGCCGCGCACATCCTGCAGGCCGTGCAGCCAGGGGATGTTGGCGTTCAGCGTCTTGGTGTCTTTTGCGATCTGATAGGTTGTCAGCCGCCACGGCTGGCCCCCGGCTGCCTCCCCTTTCAGGAACTCGATGGCCGGCGGCGTATACCCCAGCCACGCCGGATCGGCCGCCGGGTTGAACCCCCACCCAAACAGCAACAGGTCCACCGCAACAACGAGGAGGGCCAGGGGTTGCCACACCGCCACCTGCCCATTGGCCCCCCTGCCCATCTTCAGATAGATCGGGCAGCGGCTGAGGCGTAGGACCAGGCCCCCGGCAGCCAGCATCAGGCCCAAGAGCAACAGGTTGCGCCACTCGTAAGACAGGAACATCTGACCACTGCTGAACGCTTCCTGCGCCTTCTCCACGGTGGCCAGAAAGCGGTCGGCCAGGGGGACAAAAGCCTCCGGCGCGATCAGCACGACAAGCAACGCAGCCACCAGCGCCAGCCCTCCCCCCAGGGCCCCCCAGGCGAGGAGGGACTGCTGGACATCGGGCCGCCTCCGCTCCGTCAGGAGCTGGCTGCCAAAACCCGCCAGGGCTGCGACGCTCAGGGTGTAGGGAAACACCCAGCGGAAGGGGGAGTGGAGTTGCTTGACGCCCGGCAGGCCGTAATACAGGAGGGCATACAGCGGCGTGCCAAAGACGAACAACAGGGAGGCGACCGCCAGCCCGGTCAGGATCCAGATGTGGCGGCGATACGCCCCGGCTTTTCTCACCCCCAACACGGCCACAGCCGCCAGCAACAGCGGCAGGATGCCCATGTAACTGCCGGCCTCCACGTAATTCTTGATGCCCCAGAAGATGCGATCCGCCGCCACCCACTGCCGGCCGACCAGGTCCCAGTAGCCGTGGTGGGCCGGATTGCCGAAAAAGTCGGGCACCAGGAAGGTGATGATCTGCCGGGCAGGGTAGGCCCAGCCGACCACATCGGCATAGGTCACCGACCCTTCGCGGAAACTGCGGGTGACCAGCTCCAGGAGCGGGATCAACTGCACCGAGCCCAGGCCCAGGCCCAGGCCGACCATCAGCCCCCCCCACGCCGCCAGGCGCACGGCCGGACGCCACGAACCAACCCGCTGCCAGAGCAGGGCCAGGCGCACCAAGGCGTACAAGGCCATCACCAGCAGCGTGTAGACCAGGATCTCCGGGTGGCCGGCCAGGAGGTGGATGCCCAACGCCACCGCCCCAACGGCCACATAGAGGATAGGCACAAAAGGAGCGTTCCCCTTTTCCTCCTGCTTGCGGATCATGACCTCGAGGACCGCCAGCAGCAGCGGCAACCAGGCGGCGGCCGCGATGATCATGGCAAAGACGACACTCACCAGGAAAAAGGCGTTGAGCTGATAGGTGATGCCGGCGATCAGGGCCGGGAAGCGCCGCAGGCGCAACGCCCGGCCAAACAGGTACATCCAGAACCCCGCCAGCCAGAGTTGCGACACCGTAAACCAGCCATACGCCCGGTCCAGGGGCAGGATGTAGAACAGAAGGCTGAAGGGATAGAGGGCCGAGTGTTGCCCGGCGGCCAGGAACGGCACGCCGGCAAACAGATAGGGGTTCCACAGCGGCACCTCGCCGGCCCGCAGCGACTGAACGATAAACCGCTTCCAGACCAGGTTTTCCAGGACCAGATCGCTGAGGAGCTCATTGTGGGGCGGCAGGACTACCCCCTGCCGGGCAGCAAACGCCCGGTACGGCTCCCACTGGTAGAGATTATCGGCCGGGATGAGGGTCCGGGAACCGATTGTGACCGGCCAGAACAGGAGCAACGGCAAGAGCAGCAGGACGAGCAGCGCCCCCAGGTTGGGCGTCCACCGGCGAAAGCGCAGAAAGGTTTTCCAGGTCACGGGCAGAGGTATCATCCCATCCGCCGGGCGTGGCGATGCCGCCAGCGGATCTGCCAGGTGCGCAGGGCGGCCTCCACCTTGACCGGCACCGTCATCTTGGAGCGACCGATGCGCCGGTCTTCAAAGTAGATGGGCAACTCCCGGAAGCGATAGCCCAGCTTCTCGGTCAGATAGGCCATCTCCACCTGGAAAACATAGCCGTTGGAGCGCACCCGATCCAGGCCGATCCCCTCCAGCGTCGCCCGCCGCCAGCATTTGAAACCGGCGGTGACATCCCTGACCCGCAACCCCAGGATCAGCCGGGTATAGACGCTGTTGGCCCACCAGCTCAAAAAGTAGCGCCACCAGCCCCACCGTTCGTCCAGCCGGCCGCCGGCCACGTACCGCGAGCCGATCACCACATCACAGCCCTCGACGGCTTCCAGGAACTGAGGGATGTAACCCGGCGAATGGGAGAAATCGGCATCCATCTGGACAATATAGTCGGCTCCCTGCTCCAGAGCGTAACGGAAACCGGCGAGATAGGCCGTGCCCAGGCCCAGCTTGCCGGCCCGGTGCATGACGTGCACCCGATCGGGATACCGTTGCGCCAGGTCGTCGGCCACCTGACCCGTCCCGTCCGGCGAGTTGTCATCCACCACCAGGACCTCCAGGCCCGGCACGCCCAGGGCCAGCAATTCCCCGACCAGGGTGGGCAGGTTGTCTGCCTCGTTGTAGGTGGGCACCACCACCATTACTTTTTGTCTATCCATGTATCCCCGCTTATCCTCGGATTCCCGGCTCCAACTCTCCTGGGAAAAGTGGGCTGATTATACTATGATCGAAGGGAAAGGTCAACCACACAAAAAGACCTGACAGAGCCCTACCTCCCTTGTATATAATACAGTTGCGTGACATTTGCCAATGTTGGGTGCCTCGGCGATAATAAGGCAGTTCGGCATGGGCCGGACTGCGGACATACCGGGCAAGTCTATTCCTCCTGGCCGGGCTGGCAGTGACCAG
>DAOTXL010000045.1:0-33953 GCA_034435455.1 Anaerolineae bacterium | reverse complement strand
GCAGTTGGGCGGCGTTGCAGGTGGGGTTGGTGTCCTGGCAACCCTGCGCGGGGTCCTCGACCCCCAACGGCATGGCGGCGTCGCCGTTCCAGATCAGGTTGCCGCGGATCTGCAGGTTGATGTCGGTGCGGGATGGCGAGGGGATGTTGCTGCCCGGCGAGGGGGTGCGCGGCCCGTAGATGGCCAAGTGCTGCCAGCCGCTCTGATAGCCGGGCGGGTTGTAGAGGATGTTGTTGTAGATAAACACGTTGCGGTTGGGGATCGGCTCACCGTCGGCGCCGCCGGCCGCCGTGCCCCAGCCGCCGGCGGACAGGTTGGCCGCGCAGGCGGCGGCGTCGCCGTCGCACGAGCGCGAGCCAAAGACCACCTCGATCAGGTGGCTGTTGGCCCCGACCCGGTAGAGGGTGTTGTAGGCCAGGAGGATGTTGTAGCCGCCGTTGACGCCCATCCCGGCCCCCTGGGTGTCGTGGACGATGTTGTTGACGAACTTGATGTCATACGCCTCGTAGTGCAGCCAGGGCGAGACCAGGTATTCCAGCCCGCTGCCCTGGCCGGCGGTAAAGCCGCCCGTGCCGCAGTCATAGATCTCGTTGCCCTCGACGCGGAAGTAGGCCGACCCGCCCTTGAGATAGAGGCACCAGTCGTCGCCGCCGTGCAGGCGATTGCCGACGATGTGGCCGTGCTGCACGGCGACGAAATCCACCGCGTTTTCGTAGGCGTTGACGATGTCGCTGTCCTCGATATAGACGTAGCGGCTCTGGTTGACCTTGACCGTCTCGTGGGCGTTGTGGGCGCTGCCGCCGTCCAGCGTCGCGCCACGGATCAGCAGGTGGTCGCACTGCTCGCAGTGAAAGAGATCGCCGTCGGTGGTCAGCGTCAGGTTGATCAGGTACAGGTAGCGCGTGTCGTAGACGTTGACAAAGCCGTGCAGGTGAGCCGCGCCCGGCGCATCGGCGGATTGGATCAGGATGGGGCAATCGGCCGTGCCGTAGCGCGATTCCCAGTAGGTGGGAAAGTCAGTGTCCGGGTAGTCGCCGGCCACCAGCAGGAGGCGGTAGCCGGTGGTGGTGAGCGGTGTGCCCTGGGGGATGCGGCGCCACGCCTCGTTGAGGGTGCGCAGCGCCGTGCTCCGGCTGCCGCCGGTGTTGGCGTCGTTCCCGTTGAGCGGGTCCACCCACACGTCGGTCAGGACGGGGGCGCCGATGTCGTACCGCTCTGGCTGGCTCGCGTCTACCGCTGGCGGGGATGGCGACGGCAGGGCTGGCGGCGTGGTCGGGCTGACCGCCGTGACGTCCGGCGGTGTGGGCGAACCGGCGAGTTCGCACGCCAGCAAGAGCATCATTGCGACCACCGGCAGGATGGAGCGGCCAGAACGTTGTGCGTTCATTTCTCCTCGTGGCCTTTTGCGCCCATCTCGCCGAGCGCGGCGGCGATGATCTCGCCTACTTGCGATAGCTCGCGGAAGTAGAACTTTTTGTCTGCGCCCAACAGCTCGACGGCGCCGCGCCACTCGCCGGCGTTGGACGCTGCCTGGTCAGGTTCCCACCACAAGCGCACGATGAAAACCGGGCGAAGGGTCAATTCGGACAGGCTTTTCACGTCGGTCATGGCCCTATCATAGCACAATGACCGTCCGAAAAGCGTTCGCCAAGCGTCCGATGAAGGGGAAATTTGAGACTCTACTGAAAAAGGGAGTTTCTAACCACAAAGGACACAAAGGACACAAAGGGCCTGCAAGGGCAGGTTCCAAGATCATCCTTCGTGTCCTTGGTGTCCTTGGTGGTTTATGCGGCCAGGCATCCACCGGCGTGGATGCCGCCGTCCGCGCAGGCGGACGGCCAGGGGCAGAGCGACGCTCTGCCCCTCCCGGTGCGATTTCCAATCGCTCGCGCCTTCACTGGATGCCAATGGGCCACTGCTCGCAGTGGCCCTACCCGGCTGAAGCCTCGACCCCAGAAAGGTTGTCGGGGGAGTGAGGGGCCAGGAGCGCGCGCACGGCCTCCAGGCCGGGGATGTCCGGGTGCTCTGTGGCAAATTCCTCCAGTTCCTGGCGCGCCCTGGCGATGGCGAGGGGGTCGGCTGTGGCCAGGCCGGCCTGGTAATCGGCCAGCGCCCGGTCCGGCCGGCCCAGGGCCAGATATGCCCGGCCCCGGTCGAAGTAAAAGCCCGCCTCTGCCTGGCGCTCGATGGCGGCGGTATAGTGCTCCACGGCGGCGGCGTACCCGGCGCGGGCGAAGGCGAGCTGGCCCAGGCGGGCGTGGGTGTAGGGATGATCCGGGGCCAGGGCGCGCGCCTGCGCGCAGTCCTGCTCCGCCTCCTCCAGGCGGCCCAGGCGGATGAGAGAATCGGCGCGGTTGCGGTGGAGCAGGGCCTTGTCCTCAGCCGCCGTGGCAAGGCCCAGGGCTTCAGTGTAAGCTTCCACCGCCAGTTCGTGCTGCCCCTGGCGGGAGTACGCATTGCCGAGGGCATTGAACAACCAGTAGTTGTCCGGAGCCAGGTCAATGGCCTGGCGGTAGGCGGCGACGGCAGCCGGATAGTCTTCCTGTTCAACCAGCGCATCTCCCAGGTTGCGCGAGTAGCGCGTCCGCGATTCGGCGGAAAGGTGCTCGACAGCGAGCGCGCTTTGGAAACAGGCGATGGCCTGCTGGAGGTTGGCCGCCCGGTCGCCGGAGGGGAGGTCGGCGTAGGCCAGGCCCAGGTTGTTCTGGGTCGTGGCATAGTCCAGCGGCGCGGCCTCCGGGGTATAGAAGCGCAGGGCCTCGCGGTAGCAGGCGATGGCCTGCTGGAGGTTGGCGGCCCGGTCGCCGGTAGGAAGGTCGGCGTAGGCGGTGCCCAGGTTGTTCTGGGTGGCGGCGTAGTCCAGGGGCGCGGCCTCCGGGGTGCGGAAGCGCAAGGCTTCGCGGTAGCAGGCGATGGCCTGCTGGAGGTTGGCCGCCCGGTCGCCGGTGGGCAGGTCGGCGTAGGCGTTGCCCAGGTTGTTCTGGGTGGTGGCATAGTCCAGCGGCGCGGCCTCCGGGGTATAGAAGCGCAGGGCTTCGCGGTAGCACTCTATGGCCTGCTGGAGGTTGGCGGCCCGGTCGCCGATGGGGAGGTCGGCGTAGGCCAGGCCCAGGTTGTTCTGGGTCATGGCATAGTCCAGGGGCGCGGCCTCCGGGGTGCGGAAGCGCAGGGCTTCGCGGTAGCAGGCGATGGCCTGCTGGAGGTTGGCCGCCCGGTCGCCGGAGGGCAGGTCGGCGTAGGCCAGGCCCAGGTTGTTCTGGGTGGCGGCATAGGCCAGCGGCGCGGCCTCCGGGGTATAGAAGCGCAACGCTTCGCGGTAGCAGGCGATGGCCGCTTCCAGATTGGCCGCCCGGTCGCCGGTGGGGAGGCTCTGGTAGGCGTTGCCCAGGTTGTTCTGGGTGGTGGCATAGTCCAGCGGCGCGGCCTCCGGGGTGCGGAAGCGCACCGCTTCGCGGTAGCAGGCGATGGCCTGCTGGAGGTTGGCCGCCCGGTCGCCGGTGGGCAGGTACAGGTAGGCGTTGCCCAGGTTGTTCTGGGTGGCGGCGTAGTCCAGGGGCGCGGCCTCCGGGGTACGGAAGCGCAGCGCCTCGCGGTAGCAGGCGATGGCCTGCTGGAGGTTGGCGGCCCGGTCGCCGGTGGGCAGGTACAGGTAGGCGTTGCCCAGGATGATCTGCATGTCGGCGCTTCCGCGCTCGTCCCCCAGGCGCGCGCAGGCGTCCAGGCCGGCCTGCGTCCAGGCGATCCATTCCGCCCACCGGCCGCGGAGCATGAAATAGTCGTGCAGGGCGTAGGCAAAGCTCCGCAGGCGGGGCCAGCTCTCCGTCTCGGCCGCCCCCTCCCAGGCGGCGCGGAGGTTCGGGTAGGCGGCGTCCAGGACAGACAGGGCGGCCAGGTAGTGGGGGCCTTTCAGGCGGGGGACCTGCTCTTCGGCCAGGGCGATGAAGTGGTCGGCCAGGCGGTCGGTCAGGGCGGCGTAGCGGGCGCGGTTCTGGGGCAAGCGCCACCAGTCCAGCAGGCGGGCGCGGGTGGATTCGTGGTAGACGTAGCCGCCGCCTTCGCGGGGGAGGACAAAGGAAAAGGCGGCGACTCGCTCGAGCAACACGGCGGCCGCCTCTCGCTGCTCCGGCGTCGGTTGGGGCGATTGCCCGATCTGGGCGAGCAGGCGTTCGAGCAGCTTGGCCAACCGTTTCTGGTCGGGGGGGAGGGGCTGAAGGAGCAACGCCAGCATCTCCGCGTCAAAGTAGGCGGGCAGGGCGCAGACGCGGACGGCGTCGGCCACGGCGGGCGGGGCGGCCTGGAGGGTGAGTTCCAGCAGGGCGCGGGCCAGCTCCTCGTCGGATAAGCCTTGCGCCAGGAGGTCGCGCAGGGTCTCTTCTGTGGTCATCGCGCGCCTCCCCGGGCCTGTGCCAGCCGGTCGCCCAACTGGGCCATGAGGCCGGGGCTGAGGCGGGCGATGGCGAGGAGCGAGACCTCGTGGTCAGATACAGCCAGCCCGCACCGTTCATAATAGGTCACGATCTCTTTGTCGCTGAAGGAGGACAGACAATCGAGGGCGGCGATGAGGCCGCTCCACGGGCGGGGCTGCTGGAAGAAGGGCCGGCATTCGGGCCGCCCGGCGACGACGACGAGGGTCTGGGGCAACTCCCGGCCCAGCGACCGGAAGACCCACCGCTCCAGCCAGATGCGGGTGTCCTCGGGGGCGCGCTCGAAGGTGTCAATCAGCAGGACGGCGCGGCCCAGGGCAGCCAGGTCGTCGCGCAGGGCGCGGCTCAACGCCCCCTGCTGCTGGGCGGCCTGGGCCGGGGTGAGCGCGCCGGCCAGGAGGGTCCTGATCTGCACGATATTGCCCCCGGCGATGTTGCGGATGTCCGCGCCGGTAAAGTCGTTGCCCTGGCCGAAGCTCACGCCGGGGGTTGAGCCGCCGGCGAACAGGTCTTGCAGCGCCGACAGGCCGGCCAGCCGCGCCGCGCAATCGCGGGTATGGGGGGTGTGCTGGTCGCCCAGGGCCGTGCAGACCTCATCGGCCACGCTGAGCCAGTCGCCGGCCAGGCCGCTGCGCCGCTGGTCAAAATCCAGGTGCACCACCGGCACGCCCCCGTCCTGGCACTCCTGGAACAGCCGCCAGATGAACCAGGTCTTGCCCTTCTCCGGGCCGTCCAGGATGAGCAGGAGTCGCTGGCGGGTCTCGCCGCCCAGCATCTGGCGGAACAGGCCCAGCTCTGGCTTGCGGTCCACAAATTTGTCAAGCAGGTCCCTGAACACGCTCAGTCCTCTACGATGTCGCGCCCGGCCACGTCTGTGATCTCGGCGTCGCGGAACTGGCCCTGCCTGCCAAAATCCACGCCGGGGGCCTTGCCCCCGGAGGGCGCGGCGGCAGCGGAACCCCGGCGGATGTCGCGGCCGGCCACGCCGTGGATGGCCGCGCCGGTGAACTTGTTGCCCGCGCCAAAGGTCACGCCCGGCCCGGCCGGAGCGGGGGGTTCGGGCTTTTCCTTCTGCTTGAGTGTGATAGGGCCCAGCTTGAATTCCCATTTCCACTGTCGGAGCCAGCGCCGGATGGGCTCGCGCTTCCAGTAGACGAGCGCGGCGGCGACGAGGATCACCACAACGAGGACGGTAATACCCAGAGGGGACGTCAGCCAACTCCAGTTCATCACCTCACCTCCTGACCAGAACTTGGCACCCTCCCGCAGGCCGAACAGCCTGCGGCAGGGTCTGCCCTGGGGATATTGTACCACGGCTGGCCCGGCCGGTCAATTGGCCACAGAGCCTGGATCGGACCTTCCCGCTTTTTTCCCGCCTTGACATCGGCCCGGCTATCGGGTAGAATGGCAGGACAAGCTTGAGCCTGTCCTACTTTAGGGCCCGGAAGATCTTTTCCGCCGACAGGGGCAGCTCGCTAAAGCGCACCCCCAGCGCGTCGTACAGGGCGTTGGCCATGGCCGGTGCGGTGGGGACCATCACATGCTCGCCCACCCCTCGCGCCCCCCAGGGGCCATCCTCCAGCGGCGTTTCCACAAAGCTGCCCTGGATCTCCCCCGGAATGTCCATCGCCGTGGCAATGCGATAATCCACCAGGTTGTTGTTCAGCGGCCGGCCCTGGGCGTCGAACCTGAGCGCCTCAAAGGCCGAGCTCAGGCCGTGGACCGCACCGCCCTCGATCTGGGTCAGGATCAGGTCGGGGTTGATGGCCTTGCCCACGTCATAGGCGCTGGCGATCTTCAGGACCTCGATCTCGGGTGTAATGCACCACGGCGCGGGGACCCTGCCCGGTCTCGAAATCCAGGTTGGTGACATAGGTGGGCATAAAGTGGCCCTGGCCGACGATGGGGCCGCCTGTCCAGCCCTCGAAATTCTCGTTGGGCAGGCCGTAGACCACCATCCCTTTGAGCGGCTGCTCCTCCTCGGTGCGGTAGGAAAAGACCACTCCGTCTTTAATATCGAGATCTTCCGGCCTTTCGCCCCAACGGTCGGCCACGATCTGCAAAATCTGCCGTCTGGCATCCAGGGCGGCGGCGCGGACGGCGTTGCCGGTGGACCAGGTGATGCGGCTGAACAGAGAAATCGGGCCAGGACAGGAAGGCCAGATAGCAACGGCGGGGAGTCCGGCGGTGCAGCACCGGATAGGCCAACAGTGCTTGCAGGCGTGGAGAGTTGACACCAGTCAAGGGCTGGTCGCCGCAGAGCAGACTGAATTCGCCCGGCAGGCGAATACGCTGAACGTTCACGGTCATCCTTTCGTCGGCAGCCAACTATAGCCCATCGGATGGTATGAAACACTATAGCACAGCAGCGGGAAAATGGCAAGGAAGACATCAGCATCTGTGCTCTCGCGCGGTAGTCAGGAAGCGCCCCCGCACAGATTTTTTATGGAAGCGTGGTCTGGACTCTGGTTTGAAGGAATAGAGCATTTGTTCAATCTGACATTGTCGAGATAATCTCTCCGTCTTTACCTTGACCATGTTGGATTGAACGGCCGGTAGAGCAGGCTTTCTGGCCTGCCCGGACAGTCTGGAAAGGCTGTCCTACGCCTGTTCTTCAGACAGACTCTTGTCCTCTCCGGCCTTTTCAGCGGGGGTAGGGGGTAATGCGTTGGACAGGATGGTATCCAGTTCCGGGTACTCTGCCCGGATCTTTTTGACCCTCTCCCGTACCTCATCCTCGATATCAATCATCTCGGTATCGCCCACGTAGGTGGTACTCTTGGGCGAGGCGAGCTGCTGCAGGATGGTGATAACGGCTACAATCTCTTTGATGTTCATCTCGATCATCTGCAGGTTGCGCTTGAAGGTGTCGTCCGGACAGTAGATCAGGCCGTTGTGATGTTTCATCGCCAGATCGTAGGCGCTCAGGTTGATCGCGGTCAGGGGGTTCATGATATAGTGGGAGAGGGTCACCACCATCTGTTTGACGGTAGTGGCCCGGGCCAGCTCTTTTTCCGATTCATACAGACGGGCGTTCTCAATGGCGATGGCCGCATAGCTGGCCAGGGAGGTGAGCAGGCGGGCATCTTCGTCGGTGAACGGCCTGTTCCCTATCTTGTCCGTGACCCCCAACACCCCCAAAGGGTGATCCTGGATGTAAAGCGGCACATAGAGCAGGGAGTGGACCAGATAGTCGGTTCTGAGTTTGATCACATAGCCGGCCGTCTTGCTGCTCAAAAACAGCGGCCTGCCCGTTTCGATAGCCTGGCGCAGGGGGCTGGTGCTGTATTTCAGGGCGAATTCGCGGGTCTGGCCGCGGTCAACGCCGTGGCGAGACCGAAGGATGAGCATGTCCTGGGCCTCATCCAAAAGAAAGAGGGAGCTCTCCCGGGCGTCGCTAAAGTAGCAGGCTGCCTCCACAACGCGGTCCAGCACCTGCTCCAGGGCCAGCACCGACGTGACCGATTGGCCGATGGCCTGCAAGGTGGCCAACTCCATCAACTGTTGTTCCAGCAAGCGGTTGGCCTCCGCCAGTTGCTGGGAGATCTGCTCCTTCTCTCGACGCAGGCGCTCCTCGGCCAGGGCCCCCTCAATGGCCGCCAGGGTCTCCGGCACGCGGAAAGGCTTGCGGATATAGTCGCGGACCCCCAGGCGGAAGGCCTGGACGGCCACGCTCTCCGAGCCGTAAATGGTCATCAGGACGACGGGGGTCTTGTTGCCCTTCTCGCGGAGCGATTGCAGCACCTGGTAACCCGACATCTCCGGGAGGTTCCAATCCAGCAGGATGAGATCAGGCTGCTTTGTCAGGGCCAGGTGCAGGCCATGGCGGCCGTTGTAGGCGGTGAGCAGATTGTACCCCTGCGTCTCCAAAACGGCAGAGAGGGCCTCGACAATCTGTTTGTTGTCATCTACGATCAGGATGGTTTCTTGAGCCACAACCCAATCCCTCGATCTCGGTTGCTGCGCCGGTCAGGTGGTAGTATGCCCTTTGGGGTGTGGGCAGCGACATCGTTAGTTTATCATAAAACGGCCAATTTGACAAGATGGCCATCTTGTGCGATAATAGAAAAAACGGACCAACCGTTGGGGCCGGCGGATATTGGGCCCAGGCTATTATAGAAAGGGAGGTGATGTCCATGGACTGTAGTCGTACAACCGGCGCCGTAGCATCACCTCTGTTTGTCTGGTGAGCTACGGCGCAAGCAGCAGGGGGGCCTCCTCGCCGTGGGGAGGCCCTTCCTCTATGTAGGGGGTCAGGAGGAGGATGGACGCCAGGGGATTGGGCGTTGGCAAGCTGCCGATGGAGTTTTTGAGCACCCTGCTCAGCCGCTACGGCGGGCAGGATGAACGGTTGGTGGTCGGCCCCCAGGTCGGGGAGGATGCGGCTGTGGTGGACATGGGCGACCGCTACCTGGTGCTCAAATCCGATCCGATCACCTTTGCCACGGATGAGATCGGGTGGTACGTTGTCCACATCAACGCCAACGACATTGCCACGATGGGCGCTACACCCCGCTGGTTGTTGTTAACCTTGTTGTTGCCAGAAAAGGGGACCGACTATGCCCTGGTCGAGGCGATCTTGGGGCAGGTCAGCCAGGCGTGCCGCTCGTTGGGCCTTGTGCTGTGTGGCGGACACACCGAGATCACCCACGGGCTGGACCGGCCGATCGCGGTGGGTTTGATGGCGGGTGAGGTGGAGAAGGGAAACCTGGTCCGCACGGCCGGCGCCCAGGTGGGCGATGACCTGATCCTGACCAAAGGGATCGCCATCGAGGGGACGGCGGTTCTGGCCCGGGAGCTGGATAGCCGGCGGGCTCTCCAGCTCGGAGCCGACCTGGTCGCCCGGGGCCGGCGTTTCCTGAAGGAGCCGGGGATCAGCGTAGTGCGCGAGGCCCGGATTATCTGCCAGGTCGCTCGCCCGCACGCCATGCACGATCCGACGGAAGGCGGGCTGGTCACCGGGCTATGGGAACTGGCGCTGGCTTCTGGCCAGGGGGTCGTCGTGGACCTGGAGCAGGTCTATCTGTTCCCTGAAACGGCTGCCTTTTGCCGGGCTTTGGGGCTCGATCCTCTGGGGTTGCTGGCTTCGGGGGCGTTGCTGGTGGCTGCCGCGCCGCAAGAGTCGGGTCGGATCGTAGCCGCCCTGCAGGAGGCCGGCATCGGGGCCAGGGTCATCGGCCAGGTGGTGGAGGGCCCACCGGCCGTGCAGCAGGTCACGGCCGCCGGTCTGGCACCGCTGCCCAATTTTGAGCGGGACGAACTGGCCCGCTTTTTTGAGCAGGCCGGCTAACCAAAGGCCGGTGGGGCAGGCTGGGGTGGTAGTTAGCAGCGGATAGAATCGGATATAATGGATAAAAGCGGATAGAAACCGAGCGCGCATCTGCCTTTGCATTCTCTCCCGGCAGGCCGTAAGGGATGGAAGCCGCTCGATGACCGGTGTGAATCTATCCGCTTTTCATCCGCTGCTGGGACCCGGCAAGCAATACGTTCCTGGAAAGCCGCTCTGGCCTCAGTTACACTTTTATTTGCCGGGGCACTGGCTGATCACAGCCGGGTCAATGCCCTTGTGGCCGTACGATTTGTCGAAATTTTTGCTAAAATCGGCAGCCAGCTTTCTGGCCCGCTGGTCAAAGGCCTCCCTGTCAGCCCAGGTGTTGCGCGGGTTGAGAATGTCGGTCGGCACCCCTGGGCAGGTGCGCGGCACCAGGATATGGAACAGGGGGTCTTCGTCATACTCTACGTCGGCCAGGTGGCCGCTAAGGGCGGCGTGGACGATGGCCCGCGTGATGTCAATGTCTATCCGCGCGCCGACGCCGTAAGGCCCGCCGCTCCAGCCGGTGTTGATCAGGTACACCTGGGAGCCGTGCTTCCGCAGCCGTTCGCCCAGCATCGAGGCGTAGACATCGGGGTTGCGGGGCATGAACGGCCCGCCGAAGAAGCGGGAGAAGGTGCTCACCGGCTCGATGATGCCGGTTTCGGTGCCGGCCAGCTTGCTGGTGTAGCCCATCAGGAACCAGAGCATGGCCTGCTCCGGCGTCAGCCTGGCCACCGGCGGCAGCACCCCGTTGGCATCGGCGGCCAGGAAGAGGATTGTGCGGGGATGATCGCCCATGGGCGGTTCCTTGACGTTGGTCAGGAAGCTCAGCGGGTAGGAGGCCCGCGAGTTGGGCGTGTAGCGCTCATCATCCACGTCGAACACGCCCCAGGGGTACATCATGCAGTTTTCGACGAGGGCGCCGTGCTCCAGATAATCGGCCTGGTGGAACACGGCGTTCCAGATCTCCGGCTCTTTGTGCGGCCGGAGGTTGATCAACTTGGCATAACAGCCGTATTCAAAGTTGGCGATGCCGTTGTCGCTCCAGCCGTGCTCGTCGTCGCCATAGAGCGCCCGGCGCGGGTCGGCTGAAAGGCTGGTCTTGCCTGTGCCGGAAAGCCCCAGCAACAGCGCCACGTCCCCTTCTGGCCCCTCATTGGCCGAGCAATGGAGTGGCAGGATGCCCTCAGCCGGCAGCATGTAGTTCATGACGCTGAACATCAGCTTTTTGACGCTGCCGCAATAGGCCGAGCCGACAATGACCCCCAGCCGCCGGTCAAAGTCCATGGCCACGGCCATGTTCGAGGTGCGGCCGTCGGGCAGTTTCCGCAGCCGGCCGGCATACTTTTCCCGGTCCAGCTTGTCATAAGGCACAACGACCAGGGTGAAGGGCCGGTTGGCAAAGAGGCTGCGCGACAGGTCGGGCGGTACCGGCCGGAACATATTGTCGGCAAAGAGCACGGTGGATGCCCAGCAACCGATCACCTTCACCGGCAGGGCATAGGAGCTATCGGCCGACAGGACGCGGTCCACCACGTAGAGCCGTCGCCGGGTCGAGAGGATCTGGAGCGCATCCTCCATGACCATGTCGAACGTCTCCGGCTCCATGGGGATGTTGTTGGGCGAGTCCCAATCAATCTCCCCCTCGCTTTCGGGGCGGCGGACGGTGTAGGTGTCCTGGGGGCTGCGGCCGCTCGATTCGGGCGGCGTCCAGGTGGCCAGTGCGCCGTTGGCGCTGACAATGGCCTCCCGGTTCCTGACCACCTCCTCGATCATGGTCCTCCGTGGGGGATTATCCAGAATGTCAGGATGTTCCTTCAGAAGTTGGGCTATTTTCTTTTGCAATTCCACTATAACCTCCATGGGTCTGTTTGTTCAGCCTGCCTTGCTGACCGGCCGGAATCGTCAGGCCAGGATCACCCTCCCGCCGGGTGTGGGCACCACCTTGCCCGGATTCAGGATGCCTTTGGGGTCCAGGGCCCGCTTGATCTTGTCCATCACTTCGATATACAGCGGGCCCAGGTCCATCTCCAGGAAGGGCAGCTTGAGCATCCCCACGCCATGCTCGCCGGAGAGGGTCCCGCCCAACTGTAAGGCGACGGCAAAGATGTCGGCGGCGGCCTTTTTCACCTTCTCCATCTGGGCCGGGTCCCGTTTGTCGAACAGGATGTTGGGGTGCAGGTTGCCATCGCCGGCGTGGCCGAAAATGGCGATGGGGATGTCGTGCCGGCGTGAGACCTCTTTGATGCCGGCCACGGCTGCCGGGATGGCGCTGCGCGGCACCGAGATATCCTCGCCCAGCTTGGTGGGGGCCCGCCGGGCCAGCGAGGGGCTGATGGACCGCCGCGCCGCCCAGAGGGCCGTCCGTTCTTTCTCGTTGCGGGCCACCTCCACCTGGCGGGCGCCGGTCGCGCGGCAGATGTCGGCGATGGTTTCGATCTCCCTGCCCACTGCCTCCTCCTCCATCCCATCCGACTCGATAATCAGGATCGCCTCCACGTCGAGCGGCAGGCCCAGGTGCATCGCCTCCTCGATGGTGGCGATGGTCGTTTCGTCCATCAGTTCGATGGTGGCCGGGATAATCCCGGCGGTCAGGATGTTGTTGACCGCCACGCTGGCATCGGCCAGCCTGGGAAAGACCGCTTTGGCGGTGCGGGCCACCCTGGGCAGGGGCAACAGCTTCAGCAGCAGTTGAGTGATGATGCCCAACGTGCCCTCCGACCCGACGAAAAGCTGGGTCAGGTTGTAGCCGGTCACATTCTTGATCGCCTTGCCGCCGGTTTTCAGCACCCGTCCATCGGCCAGGACTACGGTCAGGCCCATGACATAGTCGCTGGTGACGCCATACTTGAGGCAGCGGGGGCCGCCGGCGTTGCAGGCCGCGTTCCCTCCCAACGTGCTCTGCTTGATGCTGCTGGGATCGGGCGGGTAAAAGAGCCCCTTCCTGGCCACAGCGTCGGCCAGGTCCTGGGTGACGACCCCCGCCTCGGCCGTGGCGATGAAATTCTGCTCGTCAATCTCCAGGATGCGGTTCATGCGGCACAGGTCGAGCACCAACCCGCCGTTGATCGGCACCGAGGCAGCAGCCAGCCCGGAGGCCATGCCCCGGGGCACAACGCCGATCTCTTCCCGCCAGGCCACCTTCATCACCTCGCTGACCTGCTGGGTCGAGTCGGGTTGGACCACCAGGTCGGGCCGCTGTTCGGCAAAGGTGCCGTCATAGGAATAGGCCACCAGGTCCTCCGGCGAGCTCAACACATACGGTTTGCCGACAATGTTCTGGAGTTCTTTGAGAATCTGTTTGCTGATCACGGCTGCCTCCCTTTTTCGTTCCGATAGGCCTGGGCCAGCAACTGGCTGGGATGGAGCACCCGCGCCTGCAACCCGCGCCGCCTGACCCCCAGGGTCAACTGCATCTGGCAGCCGGGGCAGCCGCTGGCGATGATCTCGGCTTCGGTGGCGGCCACGTGGTCCATCTTGCGCTCCAACACGCCGACCGAGGTGTGGTAATGGGTGATGAGCTGCGTGCCCGCCGAACCACAACAGCTATCGGCCCCTTCCATCTCGACCAGCTCGACGCCGGCGGCACGCAGCACCTGGCGGGGTTGCTGGCGCACCCCCTGTGCCCGGCACAGATGGCAGGGATCGTGATAGGTGACGCGGGCATCCACCCGGCCCTGGGGTGGCCGGATGCCGATTTCGACCAGGAACTCGCTGATGTCGCGCACCCGGGCCGCAAACTCTTTCGCTCGCCCGGCATAGTCGGGATCGCCCTCCAGCCAGTGGGGATACTCTTTCAGCGATGAGCCGCAGGTGGCGCAGTCGGTGACGATGGCGTCCACCTTGAAGCCCAGCAGCAGGTCTATGTTGTGCCGGGCCATCTCCCGCGCTGTGTCTTTGAAGCCGTAGCCGACCATGGGCATCCCACAACATTTGACCCCTTTGGGGATGACCACATCGCAACCGTTCTCGGCCAGGACTTCGACCGTGGCATTGGCCCCATCGCCCATCATCGCCCCTTCGACGCAGCCCAGGAAAAAGGCCACGTGGGCGCGGCGTTCCCCCCGGGCCGGGACCAGATCGGGCAGGGCCCGGCGTGTGCTGCGCAACGGCAGGTGGTTGGGCAACATCCGTTCCATATCCCGCAGTTGCGCGGGCAGCAGCCTGGTGATCCCCAAGGCCTTGACCAGGGCACGCAGGCCGCTGCGCTCGTACATGGCCACCGGCCTGGTCAGCAGTTCCAACAGGCCGGTGCGCGGAAAGAGGCCGCGAAAGAGGAGCGGCTTGAGCGGCGGTGTTCCCAGGGCCTGCTCGATGGCATAGCGCGCCTCCAGACACAGATCGGCCGGCCGGATGCCCACCGGGCAGATCTCCTGGCAGGCCAGGCAGTCCAGGCAGCGGTAGATATGGTCCTTGAAATTGCGGGTCAGTTGGAGTTCCCCCTCGATGGCCTTGGCAATCAGCGCCACCCGACCGCGGGGCGATTCGGTTTCGCGCAGGTTGGTCTTGTAGGTCGGACACACCGACAGGCACAACCCGCAGCGGATGCAATCGTTTACCTCCTCCTGGGTCGGGCCTTCAAAGCCCGCCCAGGCCGATTTCGGCTCGTTTTCCATACTCTTAGCTCTTTTGGGTTTGCACAATCGGCAGGGTCAACAGGGCATGGGGCACAATCAACACCTCCAGGTTGTCGCCCAGCTTTTCCCGCACCAGGGCAAAGGCCGCCTCCATCGTCGGCGCGGCCAGCAGTTTGGCCGAACGGATCAGGTCCGGGTCTTGAGCCCCGACGATGATGACCTCATTCTGTTCCAGGACTTTGGCCAGGACAAAGGCCCGCTGCTGGCCGGGTGGATAGCCATGTTTCCGGGCATCGTCCAGAATGAACTGCACGTCGGGCGCGTCCTGCATCGCCTTCAGGAAGCGCTGCTCACCCACCCCCTCGCCGGCTCCCTCGCCGCAGGGAGCGGGGACGATGTAAAAGCCACCTGGCCTGACCACCGGCGTCGGCGCGAAAAAGAGGTAGCTGGCCGCCCGGCTGGCCTGATACAGGTTGGCGTCCTTGGGGAAGCCAACTCCGGCCACGGCCACGTCATACTGGTGGGGGACCGGCACCTCGTACAGCGTCCTGGCAAAGGCCACCAGCTCCTGGAACGTCGCCTCCGGTTCGCCGGCCCGGACATAGACCACCCGCTTCCGGTCATCCTGAATGACATTGAGGATAAAGCGCAGGCCCGCCCGCCGCGCTGCCTCGCTGATCGCTTCGTGGAAAGGGTTCCCCTCAATGCGGCCCAGGCGCGTGCCGGGATGGTCAATCATGTGCGGGCCGTGGGTGTAGGCGATCATCTTTTCCCCGGCCGCGCCGACGGCCAGCGTCTTGCGTCCACCGGAATAGCCGGCGTACTGGTGTGGCTCGACGATGCCGGTGGCGATGAGCAGGTCGGCCTCGTAGGCGGCCCTGTGCACCGACAACGGGATACCGCTCTCGGTCGTGCCCAGGTCCACCAGCGCCTCGGGGTTCAGTGGCTCGTTGTCAATCACCCGGTACCGGTCCACCACGGCCCGGCCCAGCTTGGCAACCTTTTCCTCCGGCGTGCTGGGGCGGTGCAGGCCGATGCCGCACAGCAGCGTCACATCCTCATCGCG
The DNA here is from genome assembly GCA_034435455.1 of Anaerolineae bacterium. GTDB lineage: Bacteria > Chloroflexota > Anaerolineae > JAAYZQ01 > JAAYZQ01 > DAOTXL01. The sequence goes on along the minus strand of DAOTXL010000045.1, from coordinate 18,572 downwards.
GACGCCGGCCGCTTCCAACCCGGCCAGAAGTGGGGGGACCAGCAGATGGTCCGGGCTGGCGCGGGTCACGTCGGTAAAGACGATGCACACCCGGTCGCCCGGCCCGGCCAGCTCGCGCAGTGGCGGCGAGTTGATAGGATGGGCCAGCGCTTCGGCTACCGCCGCCGGCACGTCAGCAATGGGCGGCACCGTTTTGGACTCGACGACAGTGCCCTGCCAGCCGGCGGGCAGGGCAAAGGTCAATTCGCCTCGATCGAAAGGGACTGTGTACATCATCACTCCAAATCTACGAAGGTGCCAGGCACTTGAGAATTCGCCGACGGGCCTGGCCCCCGCCTACGTGGCTGCAACTTCAGGCACAACCTGGTATTTCACCGGCAGCAACCGCTCAAGACTGAGATGCCGTGAAGCGTCAAGGATCTCGATCCCTACAATCTTGTCTCCTTCGCCCATATCCAGGACGATGTCCTCTGCAACCCGCCTGTTTATGACCGGCTGCTTCTGGTCATCCAGACGGAGGTAGAGCAGGTCTGTTTTGACATTATACAGAATGTGCATCTGGTTCCTCCCATTGTCCATAGAACACATAGACCGTCACGGTGACAATGCTCCCTTCCTCAATAGCGTAAATCACTTCAACTCTCTTCTGCTCGTAATACTTCCCATGCCGTTGCTGCCTGAAATCATAGACTTTAGCCTTCCCCCACCGATCATACCTGGCTGGAATGGGGAACCCGCTATGGATCACGTCTTTGATCTCTTGCACGTTGGTGCCGCGCTCCTCAGCGCGTTCCAAAGTGTGTGGATCGATCCGGATTTCCATCCTGCATTCCTCTGAAGCCTCGTTGGCAACTACGGGCTATGGTTCGACAGGTCCCAGAGCTGCCGCACAAACACACAACGCCCTGGCCTGGCAGGGCGTCGTCGCTACCACCTGTCGCAAGCCGTCATTGGCCTGGTTCCTTTGTGCAGCGATTTGCAGTATACCACAGGAGCAATTTGCCCACAAAAACCAGGAGCACGCTGGCAGGACCAACTGCGAGCAGTTGTCCTACTGCACCTGACCTCGTTGCCGCTTGATCTCGCTGCGCCGGCGTTTCTCGCGCAGCCGCCGCTCCTGGGACGCGGCCGTGGGTCGGGTGGGCCGGCGCCGTTTGCGACGCCTGAGCGCCTGCTGCATCAACGCCTGGAATCGAGCGATAACCTCCTCCCGATTGCGCCACTGGCTCCGTTCCGATTGGGCGACCAGGTGCAACACCCCGTCCGCGTCCAGGTAACCGGCCAGCCGCTTCAGCACCCGCGCCCGTTGCTCGTCGCTCAGGCTGGGCGAGTGGGCCACGTCAAACAGCAGCTCGACCCGCGTGGACGATTTTTGCACGTGCTGGCCGCCCGGCCCGCTGCTCCGTGAGAAGCGAAAGCTCAGTTCAGAGTGGGGGATGCGGACCTGGTCATTGATGGGCAACGTGTCATGGTCCACAGTGCCCTCTGGGTTCTGGTCACAATGGCCCGCCGCCCTCTGAGAACGGCAACAGGTAGTCGGCATACTCGGCCAGATAGGCTTCCAGGATGGCCTGGGCGGTGTCCAGGTCATTGATGCACGGGTCGAGCAACAGCGCCTGGAGCGCCTTCTGCCGGTCGCCGCAGGCAGCCGCATCCACCGCCAGGCTCGCCACGGCGATCTCGCGGCGGCACAGTTCGGTGACCATTTCCGGCAGCGGGCCGACCTCCAGCCCCCGGATGCCCCCGCCATCCACCACAGCCGGGACTTCGACGATCGCCCCTTCGGGCAGGCCGGCAATGTAGCCCTGGTTGGGGAGGTTCACCGCCTCGCGGCGGGTCTGGTGGCCCAACAGCCCCTCGATGATCTCGACGGCCCCCTCGCCATGCGCCTTCCTTAATCCATCTATCGCTGCCTCTCCCCGGGCCATGGCTTCGATAGCCTGCCACTGTCTGTCGCGCTCCAGCCTGGCCCGTTCCCAGTCGTAGAGAAAGAGGTTGTACTTTTCCCAAGGCCGGGTCTGGGGATCGTGACACCAGGGCAGGTATTCGGCCAGATGGCTGTCGCCGGGCACAGGGCACAGGCCGGTCGCCTGCCACACGGCGCGGGTCAACGGCTCGAAATCGGGCGGCAGGGCCAGGAACGCCTCCCGGAAAAGGGGGTACAGGTCTTCACCGCTGCGTCGGTCGCGCACCTCCAGGATCCAGGTGAAATGGTTGAGGCCGGCGGCCTTGATCTCGACCAGCGGCCGGACCTGACGGGCCACGATGCCGGCCAGCGGCCAGATGTCGGGGTGGGCATTGCTGTTCACGCCGGGCGGCACCTCCACACCCAGGCGGTCGGCCAGCGCCACGCCGACCAGCATGTAGGCGATTTCGATCTGGTGGCACAGCCCCACCGTCTTGATGGAGCTGTAGCGGCTCACCGCCAGGCAGAGGCGCGGCAGCGGGTTGGCAAAGTTGATCAGCCAGGCTGCCGGGCAGAGGCGCTCCATATCCCGGGCGATGGCCAGCATGGCCGGCACCTGGCGCAGGGTGTGAGCCAGGCCGCCGGGTCCGCCGTTCTCGCCGTAGGGCTGGCGCACGCCAAAGCGGAGCGGGATCTCCCAGTCGCGCTGCCACAGCCCTTCCCGGGGGCCGGTTTCGATGGAGACGATGACAAAATCGGCCCCCGGCAACAGCTCCTCGCGCCGGGTTGAACTCTGAATGGTCAGGCCGGCATCCCATTCGCGGTTCAGGCGGCGGGCCAGAGCGTCAATCAGGCTCAGCCCCCTGGCGTTCGAGTCCACCAGGGCCAGCCTGCTGCCGCGCAGCCGCTCACTGTGCAGCAGGCTGGCCAGTGTGCCCAGGCCAAAGCTGGCACTCCCTGCGCCGATGATGACGACCTGGCAGGCAGCCATCTTGCCTCAGGCTGCGCCCAGCGTCTTACCATAGGCGAACAGATCGCCGGCCTGGTAGATGTCCATCTGGACTCTGGACAGCGGCTCGGCCTGGAAGGTCTGCTCGCCGTTCAGGACCAGGCGGCCGGTCTCCAGGTCAATCTCCAGGATGTCGCCGTTGTGGAACCGGTCGTAGAGCCGGGTGAGGTCGGGAAAGGTGACGATGGGGAAGCCGCTGTTGATGGCGTTGCGTTTGTAGATGGCCCCAAAACTGGCTGCCACCACCGCCCCGATGCCCAGGGCCCGGAAGCAATCCACCGCCTGCTGCCGGCTGGAACCGGCCCCAAAGTTCGCCCCGGCCAGCAGGATGTCACCCGGCTGCGCCTTTTGGGCGAAATCCTCCCAGCCCTTCAGATTGTCCAGGGCATACTGGCCCATCTTTTCCACGTCGGTGATGGCCAGATAGCGGTTGTGAAAGATCATATCGGTATCAATGTCGTTGTACAGCCGGCCCTCCGGCGTGGTCAACACCCACACCCGTCCCACGATTTTTGTCGGTTTCACCGCGCTTCCTCCCCAATATCCACTCTCTAGCCTTCCGGCACCGTGAGTTCGCCGGTCAGCGCCGCCCAGGCGGCCACCACCGGGCTGGCCAGGTAGATGTCGCCGGGGCCTTGCTTGCCGGCAAAGTTGCGGTTGCTGGTGCTGACCTGCACCTCCCCCTCGCCGACCATGCCGATATGCCCCGAGGCACAGCCGCCACAGCCGGGATTGCTGACGATGAACCCGGCGTCGAACAGGGCCTGCAGCAGGCCGTCGCGCAGCATCTGGGCATAGACCTGGCGCGTGGCCGGCACCAGCGAGGCAACCACCCCCGGCTTGATCTTTTTGCCCTGGACCACCTGGGCGACGGCGGCAAAATCCTCGTAGCGGCCATTGGTGCAGGAACCGATAAAGACCGAATCCACCGGCGTACCGGCCACCTGGCGCACCGTCTTGACATTGTCCGGTTTGGGAGGGCAGGCGATCAGCGGCTCCAGGTCGGTGATGTCCAGCTCGATCTCCTCGGTGTAGTGGGCGTCGGGATCGGCCTGGATGGCTTGCAGGTCACTTCGCCCCGTTCGCTCACGGCAAAAAGCCAGCACCTCCTCCGAAGGAGGGATCAGGCCGATGATCCCCCCCATCTCGGTCATCATGCTGGCCAGCGTGATCCGCCCGGCCAGGTCCAGGGCGTCAATGGCCGGGCCGTAGAACTCGACCGCCCGGCCCAATGCACCGCTGGCCCCCAGCCGCCGCAGGCAGGCCAGGGTCAGGTCCTTGGCCGTGCAGGGGGGCTTGAGTTGGCCTTTGACCGTCACCTTCATCGTGGCCGGCACCTCGAACCAGGTCTTGCCCGCCTTGAAGGTGAAGGCGATGTCCTGGTCGCCCATGCCCTGGCCAAAGGCGCCGATGGCTCCCAGGATGTTCAGGTGGCTGTCGGTGCCGACAAACGTGGAACCGGGCCAGGCCAGGCCGTACTCAATGGCCACATGCGAACCGATGCCCATGTCCACGTCGAACACGCGGACGCCCTGGGTTTTGGCCCAGTTGCGGCAGATCTGCTGGTTGATGGCATAGGGAATGTTGTTGGCCGGCGTCACCAGGTCGAAGGTGAAAAAGGTCCTGGTCGGGTCGTCCACCGGCGCATCGCCATAGTGTTTCTGATAGTTTTTGACCACATTGGCCCCGCCAAAATCGCGGGCGGTGCGTGCGTCCAGGCGCATCCAGACGATCTTGCCGGCCTCCACCGGCTCGTCGGCATGGGCCTGGATGATCTTTTCGATGATCGTCTTGCCCATTTCAGGCCCTCTCTTCCATCAGCCCAGCCGGGCGGCCGGCTCCTTCTTGATCTGGAGGTCGCGCAGTGTCTCAAAGCTCATAAAGTCGGCCTTGTTGATCAGCGTCGCCTCCGGGGAGCGTTTCAGCTTGTCGCCTTCGCCGGCGTGGGCGGCGATCATGTGCTGTACCTCCATCGGCAGGCCGAATTCGTAGGCCAGGGCTGCCCCGGAGAAGGGATGGCGCATCAGCGCGCCGTAGGACGTTTGCACGGTGAGATCGCCTTTGTATTCGTATTCCAGCAGCTTGCCCACGTCGTGCAACAGCCCGCCCGCCACCAGGTAATCCATGTTGATCGGCACCCGCTCGCCATAGATCTCGGTGAACAGTTGGGCCGTCCGGTAGGCGGTCAGCGTCACGGCCCGCACATGCTCGACAAAGTTGGCCGGGCAGGGGTTGATGAGCAGGGTGAACGGCATGTGGAGGAGGGTATCGGGCGTCCAGCCGCCGCGTTCCATCGCCACTTCCCAGACCCGGATCGTCTTTTCCCGCAACTCCGGGTCTTGAATCAGCTCAAACTCGGGCACCATCTTTAACAGTTGTTCACGCATTTCCCCTTTTTCACTCCAATCTCTATTCTCTATTCTCTGCTCTCCAACATCCGCTCCGGCGGTCCATCGTACTCGTGGGCCTTGGGGTCAATGGTGCGCATGGGCCGTTCGCGGGTCATCTCTTCGTACACCTGGGCGGTGAGACCCACTGTGCGGCTGATGGCGAAAAAGCCGTTGCCCAACTCCGGCGGGAAGCCCAGTTCGCACAGCACGGCGGCGATGCCGCCATCCACATTCATCGGCAGGTCCTTGCCCAGGCTCTCGGCCATGGCCTGACGCAACGCCTGGCCCATTTCGATATACTCTCCGGCCACCCCGGCCTCCCCGGCCAGGGCGAACAGCCGCCTGGTGCGGGGGTCATCGGTGTGGACCCGGTGGCCATAGCCCGGCACGCGGATCTTTTTGGCGCGGAACTCGGCCATCTTTTCGCGGGCGGCGGTCAGAGCGTCGAGGCCCTTTTCGCGCTTGTAGGCCACCGCCTCCAGCAGCACCTTCATGCAGTCCTCGATGGCCCCGCCGTGGTGGCGGTTGATGGTCATGATGCCGGCGGCGATGGCCGTGGTCAGCGGCGCACCGCCCGAGGCCACCGTCCGCGCTGCCAAGGCGCTGGGCGGCGTCACGCCGTGGTCCACCGAGGAGACCAGCAGGGCGTCCATCAGCCGGCCGACCTGCGGGGTAGGCAGTTCGCCCTTGAGCACCAGATAGACCATCTCGCCAAAGGAGATGCGGCCCATCAGTTCGTCAATGCGGTAGCCGCGTACGGCTACCTTGTTCGGTTCGATTTTGGTGATTGCGGTTTTCCAGGTTTCTTCAGCCATTTTCGTTTTTTTCTCCCTTGAAAATCGTTTGGAGGGCAACTGCCGGTGATTGACCTCCTCTCTGGCGATCTTGCCCCGCCGGGAGTCCGGCAACAGGTTATGCACCTCCCGGCCGTGGCCGCCGCCGGACCCAACGTCCCAGCAGGATCAGCCAGTCGTCGAGCAGGAACTGGAACCAGGGAATGCCGGGGATGGCTGCCCGGCCCCTGGGCACCGGCGGCAATCTCTCCAGGTCAGGGGCGCCGGGCTGTACCGTGGCCACCAGCACCGCTTCGCCGCTTTCCTCCGCGCCGACCAGGGGCTCGCCCTGGGCATCGAGGATGCAGGAACGGCCCTGCATCGGGCAGCGGAGCCGGTAGTCGGTGCCCACGGCCCGGAGGACGCGCCACGCCTCCCTCGGCCCCAACGTGAGCAGGAACGACCAGCCGTAGGGGATCGGGGAGTAAAACTCGCCGCAGCGGGCGGCATAGACCAGTGGCACGCCGGCGTGGCGGGCGTGAGCCCGGCGCGCCCGGTCGAACCAGGCCACGCCGTCCACCTCCTGGCCCAGAAAGCGGAGCCTCTTGATCTCGAGGAGGGCCTGTCCCCTGGCATCCTCTACCTGCCCGATAAAGGTCGGCGGTGACGAGGGCACACACAGCAGGTCCGCCCGGCCCTGGTAGGCGCGGGCCAGGTTGGCAAAGACCTGGTCCCAGCAGATGAGCAGGCCGATGCGGCCCAGGTCGGTTTCGGCGATGAGGGGCCAGTTGCCCCGCTCAAAGTAGAGGTTCTCCCACAGGGCCACATGGTTCTTGTAATAGACCCACTTTCGGCCCCCCGGCGCGGCGAGTTGGGCGACGATGTATGCCTTGCTGCCGATGCGGGCCGGAAAGCTGCCCACCAGGTGGACCCCCAGCCGCTGCGCTGTGGCGACGATCCAGGTCCCGGTCGGCCCGTCGAGCGGTTCGGGCAGGCTCCAGTTGCGGTCGGTGTACTCGTAGCCGGCGTTGAATAACTCCGGCAGGACGATGAGTTGCGCCCCCTGCGCTGCCGCCTGTTCGACCAGCTCCTGGGCGTGGGCCAGGTTGGCTTCGATCTGGCCTGCCTGGGCATCCATCTGGATGGCAGCCACTTTCAGATCGGACATGGGCCTCGTGTTTCCTTCCTGCTCCGCAAAGCGCCATGCTGTGGCCTCGTAGCCCGGCACACTCAGGGCCGTCGGCCTGACAGCCCGCAGCCGGGCGATGGCCTCCTCCACGTCCAGGCCGTGATGGCGCACCAGATAGGCGGCCAGGACCGGCTCCAACTCCCGCATGTTTAATATCTAATATCCAATCCCCTACATCCCCAGCCGCGCCAGCACTTCTTTTGTCGCCGCCGGCAGGTCGCCAAAGGCTTCCACCACCGTCGCACCGACGGAGCGCAGGCGATCCACCTTGCCTTCGTAGGTGCCGCGATTGCCCTCGATGATCGCCCCGGCATGGGAAAAGCGGGTGCCGCTCCTGGCCGCCTTGCCGCCGATGTAGGCGATGACCGGCTTGGTCACCTCTCCGGCCTCGATCAGGTCGGCCACCCGTTCCTCCTGCGTGCCGCCGATCTCGCCGAACAGGACAATGGCTTTGGTTTCGGGGTCCTGCTGGAAGAGCCGGACGACATCGGGATGGGGCAGGCCGACCACGGCGTCACCGCCAACGTGGACCAGGGTGGTGGCGCCGATGCCGGCCCGACCCAGGTAGTAGGCCGTGCTGGAGGTCATGCCGCCGCTGCGCGAGCTGATGCCCACCGGGCCGGGGAAGAACCAGGCCCTGGCCGAAGCGGCCCGGCCGCCGATCATGCCCAGCACCCCCTTGTTGGGGCTGAGCACCCCCAGAGTGTTGGGGCCGACAAAGTGGGCGCCGGCCTCTTTGGCCGCTTTGGCGATGGCCAACACGTCCCAAATCGGCACGCGGTCGGGGACGATGACCAGCAGCCTGACCCCGGCGGCAATCGCCTCCAGGGCGGCGGCCTTGACGATGGGCGCGGGGATAAACAGCACCGACACGTCAATCGGCCCGACCTGCTCCCACGCCTCCTGGACGGTATCGAACACCGGCACCCCTTCGACCGTCTGATTGCCCTTGCCCGGCGTGACGCCGGCGACGACGTTGGTGCCATATTCACGCATCAGTTTCGTCCGGGCCATCCCCTCGCGCCCGGTGATGCCCTGGACGAGAACCCGTTTGGTTTGGTCTATCAGGATGGACATTTGAATCTACTCCTCGCTTGACAAGTCTGCTTCCGAGTGGTGCGGGAAGGAATCCCGCGCTGCTACGGATAGCTCTACGGCGCAGTGCACTCCCCCCGATAGAAAGCCCATTCCTCGCACTCGCTGCCATCGGGAAAGATACAATAGCCGGTCTGACTGCCGTCGGCCGCAGTGCGGATCTCCAGTCGGTAGCCCTTTTCCGTGCAAAACACCGAGGCCGGGTTGGGCACGCCCAACGGCGATTCAAAGGTCGTAGGGGTGGGTGCCGGCTTTTCGCCCCCACACGCTGCCAGAATCAACACTCCCACCATCAACGCCACAGACAGGATTCTCTTCATGGTCTTTTCTCCTTCTTGACGAATGACAAAGGGCGAAGGACAAACCATTCGCTATTCGCCATTCGCCATTCGCCATTCGCCATTCGCTATTCGTCCAGCCCCGGAATCGGCAGCACGATCTGCCCGCCGCCGGCACCTTTGAAGTAGCAGTCCACCTCGCAGGCCAGGCACTCGGAGCAGCGGCCTTTTTTCGCCTCCTCCGGTGTGATGTTCAGCACCGGCAGCCCGGCCTCGTTCAGCGTCAGGATTTTGCCGGCGCATTCCTGGACACACACCTTGCTCTCACACACGGCGCAGAAGCTGTGGTTATAGGTGACCGTCCCGCCCGTGACCGTCTGGAACCGGTAGAGGCGCAGGTCGGGCGTCGGCGCTACAGCAGGGCGCTGGGGTCTTTTGACCGGCACCTGCCGCCCCTCCTGGATCAGGGCATGGAGCCGCGCGGCACAAAAGTCGGGCGGATCGTCCTTCTTGTAGCCTTCCACCGGCGCCGGCACGCAACCGTTGAGCCATTCCAGGATCTCAACCGCCTTGTCTTCGGCATTGCCACCCAGGCGGATGACCACCGGCACGTCAATCTGCGCTTCCAGGAAAGCCTTGACGAACCCCCGCGCCGAGTGGAACTGCTCCTGGCTGGCCACGCCCGAACCGGAGCCAAAGTAGCCGTCAATCGGCCCGGTGGCCAGGACAATCCTGGCCGCGCGGTAGACCTTGCTGGCCGGCGGATTGCCGCTGGTGTCCACAAAGGTCGCCAGTTTATAGCCCTGGCGCATGATGGCATCCATGCTCATCATCGAGCCGCCGCCACCGGCGCCGTGAAAGCCAACATACCCCTCACCCCGCTTAAAGCCTTCGGCCATCTGGATGAAGTAGAAGGTGCCGCGATAGTCGTTTGCTTCGACCTGATAGGCGATCTTTTCCAGGGGCGTCGGGGGGCGGTCATACTCGCGGGCGATCTCGATGCCCAGCTCTTTGTGGCGAAAGACGCCATAGTCGTCCACGGTGACGCGACAGTCGGCGGCCATCAGTTTGCCGTCGGCCAGTTGCACCAGGGGGTTGATCTCGGCGGCGCGGGCGTCATACTGCTGGGCCAGGGTGTACAGGCCCACCAGTACGTTGCCCAGGTCCACCTGCAACTGCCCGCCGATGCCGGTGCGCCGCACCAGGTCCCGCGCCTGAAAGTCCAGCAACCCCGTGCCCACATCTACATGCATCCGCGCCACTTTGTCGGGATGGGCGGCGGCGATCTCTTCGATGCCGGTGCCCCCCACGCTGGAAAACAGGACCACCGGCTGCCGGGCGGCGTCGTCAATGATCACCCCGGCGTAGAATTCGCGGGCGATTTCCAGCCTTTCTTCGACCAGCACCTGCTCCACGGTAAAGTTTTTGATCTTCAGCCCCAGCATCTGTCGGGCGGCCTCCTCGGCCTGGTCGGGATTGCTGGCCTTTTTGATGCCGCCCAGCCCCGCCCGGCCCGTGACCCAGGCCTGGGCCTTGACCATGGTCTCGCCCCCGATCTCCTCGGCCAGGCGGCGTGCCTCTTCTGCGGTGCGCGCCACCCCACCCCGGGGGACGGGGATCTTGAACTGCTTGAGCAGTTCCTTACCTTGATACTCGTGTAGCCTTGCCATATCTCCTCCAATCTCCAATCTCCAATCTCTAATCTCCAATCTCCAATCTCTAATCTCCAACATCGAGGCAGGTATTGGGTATTGGAGATTACAGGTTATACTCCACCCCCAGGTCGGCGGCGATCTGCTTCAGGCTGGCTTCGACCCTGGCGCCCAGCGGAATGCCATCCTTGCTGCGGCGCTCGGCCTCCTCAAACTCTTTTTCGCCGTGGATGTAGATGCGGGTCGCACCCTCGGCCAGACGGCCCCCTTTGAGCCGCCGGATCAGGTCGTCCATGTCGGCTTTGAAGGCTGCCGGTTCGCGGAAAGCATCCAGCCGCCACGCGCCGAAAAAGTGGCCCAGGTTGGCCGGCAACGGGCTGCCGTTGGCGTCCCTGGGATAGACGTCGGTCAGGTAGGCCGCGCCGGGCAGCACTGCCGACAGGATTTCCACCAGTATCCCCAGGCCGTAGCCCTTGTGGCCGCTGAACTCCTCCCCTGCGCCACCCAGGGGCAGCAGGCCCCCTCCGGCCCGCCGGGCGAAATTGTCCAGCACGCGGCCAGGATCGGTGGTGGGGAGGCCCCGCTCGTCGGTGGCCCAACCCAGGGGGATCGGCTTTTCCTGGCGGTGATACACCTCCAGCTTGCCGCGCGGCACGGTGCTGGTGGCCATATCCAGGACGAATGGCCGCTCCTGCCCGGCCGGCACGGCCAGGGCGATGGGGTTGGTGCCGTACATCGAATCGCGGCCAAAGGTGGGCACCACCAGCACATCGGCGTTGGTGGTCGAGAGGCCGATCATGTCGTGCTCCAGGGCCATCATGGCGTAATAGCCGGCGATGCCGTAGTGGTTGCTGTTGCGGACGGCGACAAAGCCGCAGCCATACTGCCCTGCTTTTTCGATGGCTTTCCGCATGGCCCGGTAGCTGACCGGCTGCCCCAACCCGGCGCCGGCATCAAGGGTGGCCGTGGTCGGTGTCTCAGCCACGACCGTTTCTACCGGTCGGGCGACCATCACCCCGTCGCGCAGGCCATTGACATAACGGATTAGCCGGGCCACGCCGTGAGAGTCAATGCCCCGCAGGTTGGCGCGGACCAGCACATCGGCGGTGATCCAGGCATCGTCGTGGGCCACGTCCATCTTTTCGAACACGCGGACACAAAAATCCAACAGGGCCTCAGCGCGAACCCTGTTTCCAGTTTCTGCCATTTTCTACCCCTTTCCTCGATATGGGAGTTGAAACAGAAAGTGGGGGCTCTCGATGTGGCGCCATGCCACCCCGTCTCCCCCACTCAATATCCGGTTCCCACAGGCTATGGCCGACGGAAGCGCTCTTCCAGCTCCTCCAGCATGGCCGCTGCTTCGACCAGTTTGTCCAGCGGATTCTCCTCGCCGCGAAAGTAGCGATAGTCGCAGGGCATGATGTCCAGCACCTGAACCAGGTCGTTGTGATAGGCCCGCACCGTCGAAGGGCTGACGCCATACAGGTCTGAAATCTCCCGCTGGCTCAACTCCAGAAAGTTGACCTTGCGGACGGTATAGTCCAGGGCCGAAGCCCACGTTTCCGGCTTGCGGATGACCAGGGGACGGCGTCCGACACAGATGCGGTATTCCAGCCACATCTGCACCGCTGCGCCGATCACCTCCAGCGGCAGTCCCTTTTTGCTCATCTGATGGGTGACCAGGCTTTCAACCTCGTCCATCCCTTCGCCAAAGAGCCGTTCAAACCGCTCGGCCAGCTCCTTGTCCGGTTCAAAGCGGATGTAGGAGCCCAGAGCTCGCCTGGCTGCGTCGAAATCGCCGTAACGGGCCAGCGCCCGCGCCAGGTTGAGATGGAACTCCGGCTCTTCGGCATGGAGCTGAATCGCCTCGTTGAACGATTTGATGGCTTCTTCTATCTCCCACCGTTCATACTGCTGCAGGCCCAGGGCATTGATCCGGCGTGCTTTCTGCAGCGTGGTCGAAGGAACTGCCTTTTGCGTCATGGTTCAGCCTCCAGGCACTACCTCATCAGCCGTTCCTGCCAGGTCCGGCATGGCTATTATAACATGGTCCAGAGCTGTTCGGCAACTTTGGACGTCGGTCAGGCGCCCGACCTCTGGCTCTCGGTTTCCAACACGCGCGTCAGAGCGGCGATGGCCACCTCCAGCATCTCCGGCTCCGGCTGGCGGGTGGTCAGCCTTTGCAGAGCCAGGTTCGGCGCGGCGAGGGCGCGGATGAGGGGGCTGTGGCGGTAGCGGTTGGTGAACTTGAGATATTCGTAGGCCACACCGGCCACCACCGGAATAAGCAGGATGCGCGACAGAAGGCGCAGGAGCATCGGTGGGCGGCCCAGCAGGGCAAAAATCAGAATGGAAATGACCAGCACCGACAGTAGAAAGGCTGTGCCACACCGATAATGTGCTGTCGAGTAGCGGGCCACCTCCTCAGGGGTCAGCCGGGCGCCCGCTTCATAGGCGTTGATCGTCTTGTGTTCGGCGCCATGATAGGCGAACACCCGCCGGATTTCCGGCACCAGGCCGATGAGCCAGAGATAGGCGACAAAGATGGCCAGGCGGATCAGGCCCTCAACCACGTTGCTCAGCAAGTCGGAGGTGAGATAGCGGTCTATCAACCCCACCAGGAGCAACGGGCCGACGAAGAACAGGCCAATGCCCACGGCAAAGGAGACAGCCACCGTGCCCCAGGCGATGGGGCCGCTGAACTGGACATCCTCCTCCGGCCCCAGGGCCACCTGGGCGGAGTAGAACAGGGTGCGGATGCCCAGCACCAGCACGTCCCACAGCCCGGTCAAAGCGCGCAGGAACGGGATTTTGCTCAGCCGGCTCAGGTAGATCCTGGGGTCCAGCGGCTCGCTGTGGAGGAGGATATGGCCATCCGGCTGGCGCACGGCCACAGCCATGGTCCGGGAGCCGCGCATCATCACCCCTTCCATCACCGCCTGCCCACCGTAATTCAATTCACTCTTGGCTTCCAACTCCCACTCTCCAATCGTATCTGTCAGAGCCGGTCTGAAAAGTTTACCACCAAGGACACAAAGGACACAAAGGGCCTGCAAGGGCAGGTTCCAAAATAATCCTTTGAGTCCTTGGTGGTTTTCGGACAAGCTCTCAGAGCTAGTCTGAAAACCACTAAGGACACGAAGGACACAAAGAATTTCTGTCAATTTCCTCTCACTTCTTTGCGCTGTGCGCCTTCGTGGTAGACTTTTCGGACAGGCTCTCAGAGGTCAAAGAGCTACGATCCGGCCCGTTCTTCGATGAGTGCCAGCAACCGCTCGCAATTGCGGATGTGCCCCGAAAAGCGGAAAGCGCGTACCTGCCGCCGGTGCCATGCACGCCGCACCCGGCCACGCCGGCCGGCTACCGCCCGCCACACATACACGGTATAGAGCGACTCGACCCAGCCCAACAGGTCTATTTGCGCTGTCAGGCGCACACCGGTCACCTCCTGCCAGGGGATCTGTCGCCAGAAGAGTCCCAGGCGGCGCACAGAAAGCCCCCGGTCGCCGGCCCTGACCTCCGGCAACAGGGTGAAAAAGTAGCCGGCTGCCAGCCAGACCAGGACCCCCAGGGCGGCCGCAGGCCCCACAGCCCAGGGTCGCTTCCAGAACCAGTACTCACGCCCGGCCCACAGGAACAGGCCGCTGCCCAACGTGAACAGCAACAGCGGCACCACCTGCCGGGCAATGACCGTTGTTGCCGTAAAGGGGTACCAGAAACGCTCCGTCGAAATCGCTCTCGCTCCTACTTGGGCATATTCTTGAGCATCACATAGGCCGGCAGCAGGTGCAACTCCGGATAGGCCGGTTCGATGACGCTCCACCAGTACTGTTCGTCGCCCTGCGTCCAATCTGGGTTGGGCATGTAGATGAGCGACATCAACCCGATCCAGGGCGACCAGTGGGCTTTGGCATACTGGTAGGCCCGTACCAGATAGGCGCCCTTTTGGTCCTCGCTGACCGCGTGCCAGTGATAGGGTGAGTTGGCCCGGGGGTCGCTGGTCCAACCGAACTCCAGAACGACGATCTGCTTCCCTCCATCCCCACGGTTGACCATAATGTTGCGCAGGTCTTCCACATGGCGGAAGCAGTAGAGGCGGCAGCGTGAGCCGGGGCAGTTGGCATCCCCCTTGTTGTAGTAGTTCGGGTCGTTAGCCACCTGGCCGGGGTCCATCTCCGGGGGGGCTTTGTAGCCGGCGGCATGGACGCCCAGTGCATCAAAGTAGCCCCTGGCCCCGGCGTCGTACATCCCTTTGACGAACTCGGTGTCGGGCATGGCCACGCTATCCCAGCGGGTGGTTGGGGCCAGTCCGGCGGTGACCACCAGGGCGTTGGGGTCAACGCTCTTGATGGCCTTGTAGGCCAGCTTGAGCATCCTGGTATAGGCTGCCGGGTTGGGGGCTTTATTACCCCACTCGCGGGCCAGGTTGGGCTCGTTCCAGATCTGGTAGGCATGGATGCGCCCTTTGTAGCGGGTGGCCATTGCTTTCAAAAAGTCGGCATAGTCTTGCAGGTTGTTGGGCGGGCCGACCGTGGGATAGCCGCCGCCGGCCCACTGCGGCTGGCCGTCCACCCGGACGATAATGCGCAGGCCGTATTTTTGCACCTGGTTGAGGATGCGGTCGGTCCGGCTCCAGTCGAACCGGCCCTTGCCTGCCCCCTCGATGTCGCGCCAGGCAAAGGTCTGTTTCACCCAGCCAAAGCCGGCCTGCTGGATCAACTGCAGGTCGCGGTCGGCGGTTTCTGGCCGCCACCAGAGGAAGGCCTGCATTCCATATTCAGGCGATTTCATCTTGCCCTGGACCGGCGGCTGGGGCCTGGGGGTGGGCTGGCCCGGTTGGGGGGTGGGTTGTGGCTCCGGCGCGGCGCCGGTGCGGTAGAACAGGACGTGCGCCCAACCCGAACCGTCCAGAAAGATGTTGAAGCTGATCCCCAGACCTTTGGGGGTGATGGTCCACACCCCGGCCTGGAGGGGCGCAAATTCACAGGCGTAAGGGTCTATTTCCGGTTTGGAACCGGTGGGCATCGTCGTCTGGTAGTACTCGCCCAGGCTGATGGTCACCGGCAACCCGACCTTGCCTTCCACCGATACCTGGAGCACCGAACCGGGGCCGGGCACCGGTTGGGCCTGGTTGGTGTTGGACACGATGCGGGCGGCCCAGCCCCCTGGCCTGGGCTTGGGCGTCACCGTCGGCGTTTTGGGGCCGACGGTCTGGCTGGGCTTTGGTTTGGGAGTGGGCTTGGGGGTGGGGCAGGTGCCGGGGATGGTCAGCCGTTGCCCGACCCAGATAAAGTTGGGGTTGCGCAACCCGTTGACGGCCACAATGTCCCACATACTTACTCCATAGCGCCAGGCGATAGAGGACAGGGTCTCGCCGCGCTGCACAATGTGGACCGTCGGCTGACAGGGTTGTGGTGGGGCGATGGCCGGGATGCACAGCCGTTGTCCGACGTAGATCACGTTGGGGTTGCGCAGGCCGTTGGCGGCCACGATGGCGCTCACCGTCGCCCCATAGCGCCAGGCGATGGCAGCCAGCGTGTCCCCCCGTTTGACCGTATAGACCACGCAGCCTGACCCGCCGGCAGGGGGTCCGCCGCCGGGGATGCGCAACCGCTGCCCCACATAGATCAGGTTGGGATTGCTCAGGCCGTTGGCGTTGATGATGGCCTGGACGCTCACCCCGTACATGCGGGCGATGGAGGACAGGGTCTCTCCTGGCCTGACGATGTGGATTGTATCGGCACGGACCGGCCTGGCGGACAGCAGCAGTTGGGCCAGCAGCAGAGTGACCAGAGCAATTCCGGCGAGTTTCATACGCATGGCACACCTCCCTAACCCAGTTTACCATAGATCGCCCAGGATGGCAAAAGGGTATCAGACCTGTTCAAGAGCCGGTCTGAAACCCACCCGGTTTTGTGCCTTCGTGGTACACTTTTCAGACAGGTGTCGGAGACCTTCCAGCTCTTTTTTGCGGTTTCCCTGTCCCGGTGCTATAATGGCAGGGTGCCAGGTCATGCCTGGCATCTGTTATTTGGAGATTGGGGGAGAGAATGAATGTCTGGTCGGAACGTTATGAAGCGGCCCTGATCCTGGCCGTCCGCGCCCACCGGCAACAGGTGCGCAAGGGCAGCGACATTCCTTACATTGTGCACCCGGTCCACGTGTCGGCCATTTTGCTGCGCTATGGCTTTTCCGAGGAGGCAGCCATCGCCGGCCTGTTGCATGATGTGGTGGAAGACCAGGATGTGCCTCTGGCCCGTATCCAGGCCGGGTTCGGTCCGGCTGTGGCCGAGATGGTGGCGGTCCTGTCGGAACGCAAGCGGGAGGGGGGGGATGAGCGGCCGTGGGAAGTGCGCAAACAGGAAAAGATCGAGCAACTCCGGCAGGCCAGCCTGGAGGCGGTGGCGGTCAAGGCCGCCGACACCCTGCACAATGTCCGCTCGATGGAGTCTGGCCTGCGTGAGCAAGGCCCTTCTTTCTGGAGCCATTTCAAACGCGGTCCGGGGCCGTCGCTGTGGTACTATCAGAGTGTGGCCGAGATTGTCCGGGAACGGCTGGGGGCGCACCCCCTGGCCGATGAGCTGGACAGGGCCGTTGAGGAGCTGAAACGGGCCGTTGGCAGTATGGAGGGGGAGTGACATGCTGGAATCCCTCAAGCTGGTGGGCATTCTGGCCCTGATCGTCTTTTTGCTGCGTTTGCGGTGGAATCTGGGGCTGGTGTTGGTTGTGGCCTCAGCCGTGACCGGCCTGCTTTTCGCCCCTGCCCCTGTGGACTGGGTCGCGCTGGGGCAAAGTCTGGCCCTTGATGCGCTGACGGCGGCGGTCGATCCCCTGACCCTGCGGCTGGTAGCCATCGTCCTGCTGATCACCTTCCTGGGCGAGATCCTGCGCAGCACACTGCAACTGGAGGGGCTGATCCGCTCTCTGAGCGACCTGATTGTGGACCGTCGCTGGCTGCTGGCCCTGCTGCCGATGCTCATCGGCCTGCTGCCCATGGTCGGCGGGGCGATCTTTTCGGCCCCGATGGTGGAGGAGGCCGGTCGGGGTTTGAACCTGAACCGTGAGCGCCAGACGTTCATCAACTACTGGTTTCGCCATACTCTGGAGAGTGTCTTCCCTCTCTATCCTTCTCTGATCCTGGCCGCCGGTCTGTTGAACGTGCCTGTCCGGCGGATGGCTGCCACTCAATGGCCTCTCTTTCTGGCTGCTCTGGCTGGCGGCATCCTGTTCGGTCTGGTCGGGGTTCGGTCTGTTCCCTCTGCTGGGGATGGTCGGCCTGACCGGAGGGAGACTCTGACGCTGCTGTTCAAGAGCATCTGGCCCATCGTCCTGGTCCTGGTTCTGGCCCTGGTGCTTGGCCTGGATTTGATCCTGTCGCTCCTGCTCACCATAGCCGCCCTGATCGGAGTCCATCGCCTGGGGCCGCGCCGTGTGTGGGAATCAGGGCGGCACATGCCCCTGGGGGTGGCGCCTGTCATCATCGGGGCGATGATCTTTCGCCAGGTGTTGGACAGCAGCGGGGCGGTCCGTGCGGCTTCGGCGGCGCTTGGCGGGCTGGGGCTTCCCCTGCCGCTGGTCATGTTCTCTGCCTCGTTCATCCCCGGCCTGCTGACCGGGCTGCTCACGGCGGCCTTTGCCATCGGTTTCCCCATCGGCCTGCCCCTGTGTGGCTCCGATCCGGTGGGGGGCGGCTGGGGGTTGCTGGCCTATGCTGGCGGGCTGGCAGGCATTCTTCTGTCGCCCATGCACCTTTGTCTGGCGCTGACCCGGGTCTATTTCAAGGCGGAATGGGGAGGGATTTATCGGCGGCTCATGCCGGCGGCGCTGTTGCTGGCTGGCACGGCGGCGATGGTGTTTCTGGTCAGATAGCCCGGTCCTGCGCCGGGCCGGGGTGCTGTCTGTACGATTCGATTTGATCTCACCCTTACCCCCTGGCCCTTTTCACCGCCGAGAGGCAGAGAACGCCGGGGAGACATTTGCTTACCTGACAGGACTACGCTGTTGACCCGGCAGGCTGACCACACAAGGCACCAGGGCACGAAGGATGACCGTTTTCTATGATTCCTCCCTGTTCTCTGCGCTTCGGCGGTGATTGGGCGCGCAGGGCGTCAGTTGACGCAGGCCTGTTCGGTGCGGATGGAGTAGTGTTGTATTGCCCATGACGAATTGAGAGTATTTGACCGATTATTTAAGTGACGGTCCTGCTGCTCCTTAACATCTTCCTACATCAGCCCAATAGCCCTCCCGCGCTTTGACGGCTTCGGCCAGCTTCCGCTGGCG
>DAOTXL010000044.1:0-14641 GCA_034435455.1 Anaerolineae bacterium | reverse complement strand
CAACGACGGCCTGCCCGCCTGGTCGCCCGATGGCCGCTACCTGGCCTTCGTCTCCGACCGCGAGGGACGCTGGGCGGTCTGGGCCATGCGCCCCGATGGCTCGCAGCCGCGCCGGCTGTTTGAGATCGGGGGGGCCCTGGAAGGGCCGGTGCGCGGCGCAGCCCCCCACGAGGTCCACGGCTGGGTCGAAGAGCGCATCTCCTGGGCCCCCCTGCCGTAGGTGAGCTCCAACCCACCTCACCGGGGAAGGAAATTGACCGAACGCACCCTGATCTCAGACCTGATCCGCAACAGTTGGCTGGCCTTGACCAACCGCCTGCGCCTGCTCCGCCGCGTCAGGATGGATTATGTTGTGCTGCGCGTCGGCGGCAGTTTTCCGGAGCGGACCCCGCGGCCCATGCGTCGCTTTCCCCTGTCCTTGTTGCCCTGGCCTCCGCCGCCGACCAGTGTCCAGATGTTCAATGAGGCCCTGGAAGAGCTGGCTGCCGACCCCCGCATCCGGGGCGTCGTGCTGTTGATCTCTGGCCTGTCGGCTGAACCGGCCACGTTGAGCAGCCTGCGCCAGGCGGTGGGGCGCTTCCGGCAGTTGGGCAAAGAGGCTGTGGCCTACCTCCATGAGCTGAGCATGTGGCCCTACTATCTGGCCACCGCCTGCAACCGGGTCCTGGCCCCGGAAAGCGCCAGCTTCCAGGCTGCCGGCCTGCGGGCCGAGGCGCTGTTCCTGAAAGATACCCTGGCCCTGGCCGGCCTCGAGGCCGACCTGGAGGCCATCGGCGAGTACAAGGTCTCGCCGGATACGTTCCGTCGGACGGCGATGTCTGAGCCGCACCGCGAGATGCTGGAATCGCTCCTCGACTCGCTGTACGGCCACGTCGTCAACGCCCTGGCCGAAGGCCGGAGCACGACGCCGGAGGAGATCCGCACCCTCCTCGACCGCGTCCCCCTGACCGCCGACCAGGCCCTGGCGGCCGGTCTGCTGGATGGCCTCTGTTATGAGGATGAGTTGCCGGCTTGCCTGGGCAGCCCGGCAGCGCCGGCAGCGCTGCTCCCCTGGGAGCAGGTCCGGCGGCACCTGATCCGCCCCCGCCGCCGGCACAGCCGCCGCGTCATCGGCGTCGTCTCCCTCGAAGGGCTGATCGTCCCCGGCCCCAGCCGCCGACCACCGCCGCTGCCCCTCCCTCTGCCCCTGCCCGCCACCCAGGCCGGGTCCGACACGCTGGTCCAGCAGCTCCGCGCCGCCGCCGCCGACAAACATCTGGCCGCTGTGGTCCTGCACGTGGACTCGCCGGGCGGCTCGGCGCTGGCCTCTGACCTGATCTGGCGGGAAGTTGCCCACCTGCGCCGCATCAAGCCGGTGGTGGTCTACATGGGGAGCCAGGCCGCGTCGGGCGGCTACTACG
Source organism: Anaerolineae bacterium (assembly GCA_034435455.1). Lineage (GTDB taxonomy): Bacteria > Chloroflexota > Anaerolineae > JAAYZQ01 > JAAYZQ01 > DAOTXL01. Next base: position 13,241 of record DAOTXL010000044.1, on the reverse strand, counting down.
TCTCGACCCCGGCCAACGCCATCGTCGCCCAGCCAACCACCCTGACCGGCTCCATCGGCATCTGGGGCGGCAAGGTGGTCACCCGCGGCCTCTTTGAGCGGCTCCACGCCCGGCGGGAGGCGGTCTCGCGGGGCCAGGCCGCCGGCCTCTACTCCGATATGGCGCCCTTTAGCGACGAGGAACGGGCCCGGGTGCGGGCCGAGATCGGCGCCGGATATGTCCGCTTCAAAGCGCGTGTGGCCGGGGGTCGAGGGCTGACCGACGAGCAGGTAGAAGCGGTCGCCCGAGGCCGCGTCTGGACCGGGGAGCAGGCGCTGGCCCACGGCCTGGTGGACACGCTGGGCGATCTGGAGGCCGCCGTTGGCCGGGCCCGTGAGCTGGCCGGGCTGGACCCTCGCCGCTATGTGCCGGTGGTGGACGTGACCGTGCCCAGGCGGTATCAGGTGCCCCAGCCCCTCTCTGCCGACGGGGAAAGCTGGCTGGCCGGGCTGGCTGCGCTTTTCCGCGAAGGGGTATTCGCCCTGGCCCCGTGGGCGATCCGCATCCGGGGCTAAAGGCCGGGCGATTTCGTGCTGCGGGTGTGCTACCCGCCCCAATAGACCGGGAGGAGGCCATGAACACCTTCCCTTCCCGCCGCTCGGCGGTGCTGGCCCGGCACGGCATGGTCGCCACCAGCCAGCCGCTGGCCGCCCTGGCCGGGCTGCGGATGTTGATGGAGGGCGGCAACGCCGCCGACGCCGCCGTGACCGTCGCTGCCATGCTCAACGTCGTCGAACCGATGTCCACCGGCATCGGGGGGGACTGCTTTGCCCTGGTCTATGAGGCGCGGAGCGGCCAGGTGACGGCCCTCAACGGCAGTGGCCGCGCCCCGGCTGCCTTTACCCTGGCCGAGGCCCATCGCCTGGGCCTGCGCGAGATCCCCCTCACCGGGCCGCTGCCGGTCACAGTGCCCGGCGCGGCCAGCGGTTGGGCGGCGCTGCTGGACCGTTTCGGCACGCGCACCCTGGCCGATTGCCTGGCCCCGGCCATCGCCACCGCCGAGGAGGGCTTTCCGGTCAGCGAGCGGATCAGCGCCGGCTGGCAACGCTCGGCTGCAAAGCTGGCCCAGGACCCGGAGGCGGCCCGGGTCTACCTGCCGGCCCCCAAACCGGGTCAGCTCCACCGCCAGCCCGACCTGGCCCGTACCTTCCGGCTGGTGGCCGAGGGAGGGGCCGACGCTTTGTACCGGGGCCCGCTGGCCGCCAGGATCGCTGCCTGTGTGCAGGCCAAGGGCGGCTATCTGACCGCCGAGGACCTGGCCGCTCACACCGCCACCTGGGAGACCCCCATCCGCACCACCTATCGCGACGTGGAGGTGCTGGAACACCCCCCCAACGGCCAGGGCCTGGCCGCGCTGCAGGCCCTCAACCTGATCGAGGGCGATGACCTGGCCGGGCTGGACTATTTTGACCCCGCCCGCTGGCACCTGATGATCGAGGCGATGCGCCTGGGCATGGCCGACGCCGCCCGGTATGTGGCCGACCCGGCGGTCGTGGCGGTGCCGGTGGCGGAGCTGCTGTCCAAAGAGTACGCCACCCGGCGCCACGCCCTCATCCGCCCCGACCGGGCATTGGAACTCGCCATCCCCGGCGTGCCGGAGCACCGGGATACGGTCTACCTGACCGTCGCCGATGGCCAGGGCAACGCCGTGTCGTTCATCAACAGCCTCTACTACGGCTTTGGATCGGGGATCGTCGTGCCGGGCACCGGCATCTGCCTGCAAAACCGGGGGGCCTGTTTCAGCCTGGAACCGGGGCATCCCAACGCCCTGGCCGGCGGCAAGCGGCCCTATCACACCATCATCCCGGCCATGGCCCTGCGGCAGGGCCGGCTGTGGCTCAGCTTTGGGGTGATGGGCGGCTTTATGCAGCCCCAGGGCCACCTGCAGGTGCTGGTCAACCTGGTGGACTATGGCCTGAGCCCCCAGGCGGCGCTGGATGCCCCCCGCTTCCGCGTGGACGAGCGCGGCAGCCCCCAGGTGGCCCTTGAAACCGGTGTGCCGCTCAAGACGCGCCGGGCGCTGGCCGCCATGGGCCACGTCGTGCAACCCGAACCGCTCTTTGCCCCCGGCTTTGGCAGCGGCGACATTATCGCCGTAGACCCGGAAAGAGGCGTGCTGTGCGGCGGCTCGGACCCACGAAAAGATGGCTGCGCCGTCGGGTTTTAGCCGCAGAGGCGACCGGGCATGGGTTCAACCGCAGGCTGTTGAATGTTAGAGGGACCGGTCCATCCTTTCCGGATGGGCCTTGAGCCAGGCGACGAGCGCCTCCACGACCGCCTCCACATCGCCCAATTGGGAGGTACAGTCGGTAATCACTTTGGCCTGCAAAAGAGGGGGGCATCGCCCTGCTCCTGTCAGAATATGGTCCAGCCGGGCGCGGGCATAGCCGGCCAGGTCACCCGCCCGCCGCAACAGGTACAGCTCATACTCGGCCTGCGCATCCCGGTCGGCACAGTACAGCAGTTCACCCCGGATTACATTCACGGCCAGGAACGGATCGGCTTCGGACAAGGGGACCAGGTCAACGCGAGGTACTTCCAGGAGGTCTTCCAGGGCAACGGCGATCTCCACCCGCTCTCTGGGGCTGAGCCGCCAGCCGGCCGCCGGCTTGACGCCGATGTCCACGTCCGAGGCCGGACACGGAACAGGGACGGACCGGCCGCGCATCCGTCCGGCGATCTCCTCGGCCCGGCTGCCAAAGACATACACCTGGTCGAGGTTGTACCGGGGTGCAATCGCGGCTACCTCCTGGAGCAAATCGCGTGGCGGTTCGCCCGTCGTTGTGTTCAACTCCACCTCCCTGCCGCCCGTCGGTGCTGAGAAGATTGTAACCGTGCTCCTGGAGAATGTCAACAACCTGTCCGCTCTGCGAGCCAGGGGATGGCCGGGCATCCTGTCTGGGAACCTGGCAGGCAGATACGCAAGGAGGCTGAGATGTCAAGTCAAATCTGGGCTCCAAAACTGTTTTGGGGGATCGCAGCGGTGCTCCTTCTGATGAACTGCTTCCCTGCCACCGCATCCCCCCTGCCTCCCCAGGCCGTGGACCCCAGTCCACCATCCGAGCCGGTCAAGCTGATCTTTATCCACCACTCCACCGGCGAAAACTGGCTGGCCGACGACAACGGCGGCCTGGGCCTGGCCCTGATGGACAACCACTACTTCGTCAGCGACACCAACTATGGCTGGGGGCCGGATGGCATCGGCGACCGGACCGACATCGGCAACTGGTGGGAATGGTTTCGCGGTCCCAGCAGCAGCACATACCTGAGCGCCCTGTATGCCGAAAGCGATCAGCACAGCAGCTATTCCCGCCTGGCGGACGATCCCGGCGGCCCGAACGAGATCGTGATGTTCAAATCCTGCTTCCCCAACTCGAACCTGCAGGGGGACCCGGATGACCCGGTGCCGCCCATCAACCAGAACCCGCTGCGCGGCCAGGGGTCCGGCTCAGAATTCCACACCGTTGCCAACGCCAAAGGTATCTACCTGGACCTGTTGGAGTATTTCAAGGCCCGCCAGGACAGGCTATTTGTCGTCATCACCGCCCCACCAGTCCAGGACGATACGTGGGCCGATAACGCCCGTGCCTTCAACGACTGGCTGGTGAACGACTGGCTGGATGGCTACCCATACCACAACGTAGCCGTGTTTGACTTTTATAACGTCCTCACCACCAACGGCGGCGACGCCCATACCAACGACCTGGGCCAGGAAAGCGGCAACCACCATCGGCTGTGGCACGGCCTGGTCCAACACAAGACCGACGGCGACGATGATGACAGCCCCAACGTGCTGGAATACCCCACCGACGACGACCATCCCAGCCAGGCCGGCAACCTGAAGGCCACCGGCGAGTTTGTCACCCTGCTGAACCTCTTTTACAACCGGTGGCGCCAATCGTCGAGGCCGACGCTCTTGCTCTACCTGCCCCTCATCCTCAAAACGGGGTGGTGGCAACCCCCTGTCCACACCACCTGGCAGTGGCAATTGACCGGCCAGCCCATAGACCCATCGTTCGATGTGGAGATGTACGATATCGATCTGTTCGACAACGACGCCGGCACAGTGGCCGCGCTGCACGCCCAGGGGCGGAAGGTCCTCTGTTACATCAGCGTCGGTTCCTGGGAAGATTGGCGCCCCGACGCAGACCTGTTCCCGGCTTCGGTCCTCGGCAACGACTATGAAGGCTGGCCCGGCGAGAAATGGCTGGACATCCGCCAGATTGACCTGCTGGCCCCGATCATGCGCGCCCGCTTTGACCAATGCAAAGCCAAAGGGTTTGACGGCATCGAGCCGGACAACATAGACGGCTATACCAACGATACCGGCTTCCCCCTCACCTATCAGGATCAGCTGGCCTATAACCTCTGGCTGGCCAACGAGGCCCATGCGCGGGGTCTGTCCATCGGTCTGAAAAACGATAACGAGCAGGTGGCCGACCTGTTGCCCTATTTTGACTGGGCCTTGACCGAAGATTGTTTTGTTCAGGGATGGTGCGACCAGATGGCGCCCTTTGTTGCCGCCGGCAAAGCTGTATTCGCCGCCGAGTACACCGACGAACTGACCCTCAACCGGTTTCTGAACCAGGTCTGTCCCCAGGCCACAGCGATGGGCTTGAGTGCGATCCTCAAGAACCGCGATCTGGATGCCTGGCGACAGGCCTGTCCCTGACAGTTTGCTTTTTGCCGAGATTTGATATATCATGGAAGTGCCTGGCACTTGTAAAAGCGCCAGGCACCTGGGTATGACGGAGTTGTGCCCTGAAAGTCCGGGAGCCTGCTCGCTTTTCTCGACAGATTTTCGGACACATCGCTTTTTTAATCTAGGTAACAAGAAAGGAAATCTCATGCCTGCTCAACAGAGCCGTAAACTCCGGCGTCTGCCATGTCTGCTGCTGATAGGGGTCGTTTTGAGCCTTCTGGTCACCTGTGGGGGTCCAACGCCCACCCCTCAGATCATTGTCGTCACCGAGACCTTTACACCCACACCGGCAGTAGTGGCGGTCACTGCCACCTTTACCCCCACCCCGTTACCGACCGATACCCCGCCGCCTACCGCTACCGCCACAGCTACACCAGAACCCACCGACACACCGCTGCCCACCGAGACAGCCACGCCCACCGAAGAACCCGTGACCTTTGTCTCTTACGAGCACCCCTCCGGCGCGTTTCGCCTGGAAATCCCCCAGGAGAGCGATTATTCCGAAAATGAAACCGGTGTATACCTGACCTACCAAGACTCCCTGCTAATGGTTTTTTACACCTTCATCGGCTATCAACTGGATGCAGCCTTGTTAGAAAGCATGGTCTCGCCCATCCTCGAAAAGGCTCTGATCGGCGAGGGGCTCGTCACAGCCTACGATAACCTGACGACGGAGAGCAGCGAGGCGGGCGATATGATCGGTGCCCGGTTCACCATTTCCTCCGAACGGTTCGGCGACGGGGACGGAGTCATGGTCCTGTGGCAGGTAGGGCAAACCCTCTACTTCATGATCCTGCTTACGCCCGATTATACAACGGCGCAGCAACTGTGGAAAAGGGCGTTTGAGACATGGACTGCCACGCCGGTAGAGCCCTCTCCCACGCCGATTCCGCCGACCAAGACGCCTCTGCCGCCCACGGCCACGTCGAAACCCAAACCTCAGCCGACCAAGACCCCCAAACCCACCTCTCCGCCATTGTCCAAGAAAGGCTGCTACCTGTTCCAAAATTACATTAACGCCGAGTTAACCGTGACCTTTACCGCCCGAGATCGTTCCTGGAGCGATTCCTTCAAGATCGGTGCCAACGCGACCAAAGAATACTGCCTGGACCCCGGCCGTTACACCTACACCATCGACGCGCCGCCGCCCTGGGGGTCGGTTAACGGCGAGCTTGAGGTCCATGCCGGAGACTATTACACCTGGCCGATCCGAGGCCGCTAAGAGCCTGCCCGAAAACGGGTGTAGGGTGGCCTTTCCAGGCCATCCGGGCAGGCCGGACAGCCGGCCCTACCGGTCGTCCGATGAGAGAGGAGTGGTCAAAGGAGTCGTCCTGTTCCCTGGCACACCCCCAGGGACGAAAAGGGCAGGGGCAGCCGTCGCGGCTGCAGGTAGGGGCAGCCGTCGCGGCTGCAGGTAGGGGCAGCCGTCGCGGCTGCAGGTAGGGGCAGCCGTCGCGGCTGCAGGTAGGGGCAGCCGTCGCGGCTGCAGGTAGGGGCAGCCGTCGCGGCTGCCCAAGGAATACCGTATATTTTCAAAGGAGGTAGGTTCCCATAGCTCACGATTGATTTTCCGTTTCACCATGCCCAAAAGAAAAAATCAACACCAAACATCAAAGGAGATTGAGGACCAATGCGAAACAGACTTTCACTCATGGCTCTGATGCTCATCGTGGCCCTGCTGTGGCCCACCCTGGGTATCGGCGCTGCCAGCCCGGATGCCGGTGCGGGCACCGGTCACTTTGTCCGCGTTCCAGCCGAGGCCGTGGCCCGGTTCAACCAACTGGGCCTGCACCCCACCCTGGCCCTGGATTATGGCAGTTTCTATTGGTTTGAACTGAGCGAGGCCGACCTGGCCACCCTCTCGGCCAGTGGCCTGCCCTTCATTCCTGTCCCCGAAGCAGGCACGATCCAGATCACCGGCTTTCTGTTTGACCCCCTCGTTGACGGGGAACCGGTCCTGCCGGCGGAGATGCAGGCCACCGGCCGGGGTCCCGGCCTGCGCCTGGTGCAGCTTGTCGGTCCGGCCAGGGCGGAGTGGCTGGCCCAACTCCAGGCGGCCGGCCTGCCGCTGCTGCAATACTATCCCCACCACAGCTACCTGACCTGGGCCACGGCTGCCCAGGCTGAGGCGGCTGAGGCGCTGGATTTTGTGCGCTGGCAGGGAGCCGTCCATCCCGGCTACAAGATCAACCGCGACCTGGCCGGACTCAGCGGCCGCATTTCCAATGTGGATATCATGTTTTACAATGACGGCAACCCCCAGGCCACGCTGCAGGCTATCGCCCGACTGGGGGGCCGCATCCTTCAGTTCTATCCCTCTCAGCCCGATCGAGCCTTCTTTGACGCCATCGTCGAGCTGGATGCGAGCGCCGTGGCCGATGTCGCCCGGATCAACACCGTGCTGTGGCTGGGCTACTCCAGCCCCGAACCGGCCCTGGACGATGAGATGTCCAGCCAGATCGTCGCCGGCAACTATACCAACGGCGTGCCCTTTACCGGCTACTGGACCTGGCTGAACAACCTGGGCTACAATGGGGATGACGTGATCTGGGCCATTGTGGATACCGGCGTGGATTACCAGCATCCAGACCTGGGGCCGCACATCGTCGGCGGCTATGACTTTCCCGGCGCCTGCACCGAAGCCGGTCACCCCGGCACCGACTGTCCCGATGGTGGGCATGGCACCCACGTGGCCGGCATTGTCGGCGGCGATGCCACGGCCGGTTATACCGACGCCAACGGCTTTTACTACGGCCTGGGGGTGGCCCCTCTTTACCATATCTTTGCCATGAACTCTCTCTCCGCTCCATACTGGCCGCCGAGCGGCGGCTGGCAGGAGCACAGCAAGCGGGCGGTGCTGGGCAACGCCATCGGCGGCAACAACTCGTGGACCACCGGCGAGGGGATCAATCACGGTTACCAGGCTTCGGAGCGTACCCATGACTTTATGGTCCGCGACGGCAACTTTGACACCCCCGGCGTGGCTGAACCGTTCATCGAGGTCTTTTCCGCCGGCAACTCTGGGCCTGGCCAACACACGCTGACGGCGCCCAAGGAGGCCAAAAACCTGATCGTCGTGGCCAGCAGCCTCAACTACCGGGCGGGCAACATTGACACCATCTCCACCTTCAGCAGCCGCGGCCCGGCCCAGGACGGGCGCTGGGTGCCGACCATCGCCGCCCCCGGTCAGCAGATCGCCTCCGCCCGCAACGACACCGGCGGCTCCTGCACCGGCTCCGGTTATGACATCCCCGGCACCGGCAACCTCTACTCCTACTGCTCCGGCACCAGCATGGCTGCCCCTCATGCCTCCGGTTCCATTGTCCTCATCACCGACTGGTGGCGGGACCTGAACGGCGGCGCTGACCCCAGCCCGGCCATGACCAAGGCACTGTTGGTCAACGGCGCGGTGGACATGAATGAAGGGAATGCCATCCCGAACGTCCACGAAGGGTGGGGGCGCATCCACCTGACGAACGTCCTGGACAACGGCGTGGCTATGATCTACCGCGACCAGTTGGATATCTTTGACAACACTGGTGAATCGTGGGGGATGAGCGTCCACATCCCTGACCCCGGTAAGCCGTTCAAAGTCACCGTTGCCTGGTCCGATGCCCCCGGTGCAGTGGGGGCCAACCCGGCTCTGGTCAACAACCTGGACCTGATCGTCAGCCACAACGGCAACACCTATTACGGCAACCACTTCTCCGGCGGCTGGTCCACCCCCGGCGGTGCCCCCGACACCCTCAACAACCTGGAAAATGTGTACATTCAGAACCCCGGCGACAGTGCCATCATCACCGTGCAGGCCACCAACCTCCCTGGCGACGGCATCCCATTCAGCGGCGATACCACCGATCAGGACTTTGCCCTCGTCTGCTATAACTGTACCGTGCAGCCCGACTTTACCCTGAGCGTTGAACCGACCTCTCTCGACCTGTGCATCCCCGACGAGGCCGTCTATACCGTCACCGTGGACACCATCCTGGGCTTCTCCGAGCCGATCACCTTCCATACAGTGGGCGAGCCGACCGGCACGACGGTTCAGTTCAACCCCAATCCCCTGACCCCGCCCGGCACAACCGTTCTGACCCTCGGCAATACCGGGATGGCTGCCCCCGGCAGCTATGCCATCGAGATCGTCGGCGTGGCACCCACCGTTACCCATACGGTGACGGTCGGCCTCAACCTCTCCATCTCGCCTACGGTTGACTTGAGCAGCGATAGCCCGGTGGAGCTGGGTCATGGGATGCACTTTACCGCCACGGCGACCGGCACGCCACCGCCAGCTTACACCTGGGACTTTGGCGGGCCGGGCTACGGGGTCGGCCTGACCGGCCCCACACCGGTCTACACCTACACGCAGCCTGGCATCTACACCGTGACCGTGACGGTAGAAAATGGCTGTGGCAGCAACAGGGCGGCGCAAACCGTGGAAGTGCTGTGCTACGAGGCTGCCGTAGAGGTGACCAGCGATAGCCCGGCCCTGCCCGGCGAGCCGGTGGCCTTTACCGCCACGGTGACCGGCACCCCGCCCTTTGCCTACACCTGGGACTTTGGCGGGCCCGGCTACGGGGTCGGGCTGACCGGCCCCACACCGGTCTACACCTACACCAGTCCCGGTGACTTTACCGTGGTGGTCACGGCGGAAAATGGGTGTGGCAGCGATCAGGCCTGGACGGCCGTCACCGTAACGCCTCCCTGTACCGCAGTGACAGGCGTCAGCCTGACCCTGGTCACCACCGGCACAGTCTATCCCGGCGATCAGGTGGTGTTCAGCGCCGACCTCACCCCGGACGACTTTACCCCGCCCTACTCCTACACCCTGAACGTCGGCCCGGTGATGACCTCTACCGCCGATCCACTGGTCTTCCCCCTGACCTTCACCGTGCCGGGCACCTATCCCATCGGGATTGCCATCTGGAACTGTGCCATGACCGAAGCGGTGACCTCTACGGTTGAAGTGGTGGTGGAGGAACCACCTCAGCGATTCCACTACATCTACCTGCCCATCGTCATCAAGGAGCCGGCTCCCTAGCTCGACGATGTTAATTACATAAATGGTGGCAGGGGTGACCTCACCCCATCCCCCAACGGAAGGGGGCCAGGGGGTAGGGGTGAGGTCAAATCGAACCGGCTGCCAGGAGTCTGCTGAAAAAGTCCCGGCCTGCACCGCAGAAGCCGCAGAGTTTTTGTGATTCCCCCGCGTTCTCTGCGCCTCGGTGGTGAAAAGTGCCCGGCACCTTTTGACTGTTTTGCCGGCCTGTGGTACAATTGGGTTGCTGAAATCGGGCGATGAGGCTCGCCCGGGGGGCTGATGCCCCTGATCTGTCGTCAGTGACTGATAGCCTCTACCACCGTGACGCGGGTGCGTCCGGCCGGTAGAGGCTTTTTGGTAGGCTGAGGTGCGATGAGCCGGACGATGAGTTTTTATGATCTGCGCGACGCCCTGGCCCAACCAGACTGCCCTCTCTGCCGCCTGAAGGCCAGAGCAGCCGGGCGGTATCTGGATGGTCTGCTGTGGGAGAGTGTGAACGACCCGGCGGTGCGCGATCAGGTCCGCCGGGCACAAGGCTTCTGCCACGAGCATGGCTGGGGCCTGGTGCGGCCAGGAGCCTCATTGGGGGTGGCGATCCTGATGCATGATGCCTTGCGGGGGGTGCTTGACGCCATGGCCGATGCCCACTTTGAGGCTCTGCCGGCCCTGTCACTGCGGCGTGCCCAGGAGAACCTGGACCGCAGCCGACCGTCGGCGGCGACGGCCGGGCTGATTGACCGCCTGACCCCCAGGGACCGGTGTCCGGCCTGCGTTCAGGCCGAAAAGATGGAAAAGGTCTATTTGACCACCCTGGTCGGGCATCTTCTGGAAGAGGATGGGTTGCTGGCTGCCTATGAGGCTTCGGATGGTCTATGCCTGGCCCATTTCCGCCAGGCACTGCGCTATGTGCGCGACGAGGCCACCTTTCGATCCCTGGTCAACGCCCAACAGATCATCTGGCAGCGGCTGGCCGACCGCCTGGCCGAAGCGATCCGCAAGAGTGATGTGCGCTTTCGGGATGAGCCGGTGGGCGACGAGGGGAGCGCCTGGCTGCGGGGCATCGCGGCCTTGAGTGGAGCGCAGGCCGGAGGCCAGCCTTGAGTCTGATCATGATCTCGTTGCAAGTCGCGCTTCGTGAGCCGGGCTGCCCCATCTGCCACCTGAGACAGCAGACGGAACGGCGGTATCTGTTCAACCTGTTGTATGAGAATGTCAACGATGGGGAGACACGTCGGCATCTGGTGCGCAGCCTGGGACTCTGCCCGGAGCATGCCTGGGCTTTGTCGGCCATAGAGCAGGAGCGCTGGCACGACGGCCTGGGGGTGGGCATCGTCTATCAGGACCTGGCCAGCCGGGTCTTTCAGGTTCTGGACGAATATCTACGCCAACATCCACCGGCACGCGCTGGCAGGTGGATGCGCTTGCGTCAGTGGTTAGAACGCCCGGGCGCGGCAGGACGCTGGCTGGCCCGTCGCTTGTGGCCTCCAGCACCTGGCACTCCCCTGGCTGGGCGGCTGTCTCCCGTGGAGTGTTGTCGCGCCTGCGAGCTGGTTGGCCAGATGGACCAGATTTACCTGAGCTGGCTGGTGTACGGCCTGGCCGATCCTGAATTCCGGGGCCTGTATACCGCCTCCGATGGCCTGTGCCTGCCCCACCTGCGCCGCGCTCTGGCCAGTACCGAGGATGAGCAGGCGATCCGTTGTCTGGTCGAAGTGGCAGCCACCAGATTGGGCCTCCTGGTGCACAATCTGGGAGAATATGTGCGCAAGCACGATTGGAACAACCGGGAAGAGCCCAAACATCCCTGGGAGCAGGTCTCGTGGCTACGGGCCGTGGCCTTTTTCGTAGGAGAAGCTCCGCCAGCGGAGGAGGAGGAGGTCTACCACTTGCGCCGGAAGGCCCTGGCCGATTACAGGCAGCGAGAGGAGGTGAAGTGCCGATGACAATGTCAGACGAATCGCTGGTCATCAGCGCATCCGATTACGAACGGCAATTCTTTGCCGACGCCTTCGGCGGGACCGAAATTGTCACAGTAGAGGTCCGCCTGCTCCAGGAGACCTATCAAGACATCCTGGCTGTGGCGGAGCAGGAAGGGTGGTTGCCAGAAGAGGCCCTGCGTATCTTGCTGACCCGGGGATTGGGATATACCAAAGGGAAACTCCTCTTGCGCGACGGGGAGGGGACGCAAGATGTCTTGCTCAACCGGCTGCTGGAGATGGAATCGGTCACGGCTGTGATGCGGTTCTACGCCTTTGATTTTATGCGGGACAACAAGATTCTGGAAATGCAGAACATGGCTCTGAGGGCCCAGTGCAAAGAACTGGAAGCCTCCATCTCAAGACTGCGATCCGAGAATGAGGCACTCAAAGCCAGAGGAGACCCTCAACCTGCAAACGGCAAGTGCGCCGGGGTCGAGGCCGGCTCCGGGTCGGCGGGGCCATCTCGTGCGAGATCGTTGTTGAGCAACAGATTTCGGGTTCGCCGCAAAGGCCAGGAGCCTGTCGGAGAGGGCAGGCCTCTGGAGGTCGGTGGCTCTGGAGTAGGCGATGGGCCGGAATTCACAGATTGAGACAGAAGAGCTGGTCAGGCTGGAGATCCTGGTTGAGGCCGAGACCATGCGTGAGATCGAGCAGGTGATCCAGGAACGTGGTTGGGAACTTGCCGAGGGACTGCGTTTGCTGTTGGGCAGCGGCCTGGCCTATGCCAGGGGAGAACAGGTCTTGCGGGCTGTCGAGTCGGGTGTGCTGAGTCAGGATGACCTGCAAAGATTGCTGGCGCGGATGGTAGAAACCGAGACGCGTCTGGCTGCCTTACGCTTTCGCACCTGGGAGGCTCAACAGGCCAATGAAGCCTGGGAGCTTTCAACCGGCGCGATCCGAAATGAAAACCAGGGGTTGCGCAGTCTGGTGCAGCGGCTGCGCAGCGAAAATGTGACCCTCCAGGCCGAAAATGCACGGCTCCGTGCCCTGCTGCCGGTCTCTCCGGCTGATCCCCCCCCTCAACCGTCACCTGCTGCCCCGCCATCGGTGCGGCGCTCCTTCTGGCACAACTGGCGCCGCGCTCTGAAAAAGAGATCGCCGGTCTGAAGTGGCGGCTTATTCCTCCTGCCACATCCGTTGCCATTGGGTCACCGGTGGCAGCTCGTCGGTCTCACAGGCCGACAGGATATCTACAAAGGTCGGGCCATCGGTTGCCAGGGCCTGGCGCAGCGCCGGTTCGACCTGGTCGGGATGCTCCACCCGGACCCCCTGCCAGCCAAAGCCACGGGCCACGGCCGCATAGTCGGTCGTCGCTCCAAAGTCAACGCCGAAGTAACGCCCGAGGGGAGTGCAGGCAGCCCGGCGGGGGCGTCCCAACGGGGCTTGACGGCGGCGAATTGGCGTTCAACCTCGGCGTTGCAGAGCTCGATTTGAGCGGAGTAAAAGTCGTACAGCGCCAGGGATTGCTGGAGGACGAAGATCT
>DAOTXL010000043.1:0-20392 GCA_034435455.1 Anaerolineae bacterium | reverse complement strand
CCCGGAAGCAAAGGTTGACGCCCTGGAAGAGCAGGCGCGGAGCAAGCAGAGGTTGGCGGCGATCGAGCGTGAGCAGGGCAACCTGGAGGCCGCACGAACACTGTTCGAAGAAGCGATGGAACTCTACCGGCGCATGGACAATCGGCGCGGGACAGCCGAGTGCCAGCGTGGGTTGGGTTGCATCTTTTTTGACCGGGGATGGTATGATGCCGCCCGGCAGCAGGTAGAGGAGGCGCTGCTGGCTTTCCAGGCCCTGGACGACCGGCAACAGGAGGCCACCTGTCTGAGTATCTTGGGCAGCATCTACTGGCGGCAGCGGGTCAACGAGGCCGCCCACCAGGCCTTTGCCAGGTGTCTGGCCCTCTGCCGGGCCATCGGCGACCAGCCGGGCGAAGCGGAGGCACTGAACGGCTTGGGGCTGGTTCACATTGCCCAGGGTGAGCACGTCGAAACGCGGCGTTGCTGGGAGGAGAGCGTGGCCCTGTACCGGTCGTTAGGTCTGGAGAAGCAGGCGGCTCACGGCCTGCACAATCTAGGCATTCTGCTCATGGATCAGGGAGACCTGGCCACAGCCCGGCGCTACCTGGAGGAGAGCCTGGCTGTTCACCGCTCCACGGGCGCCAGATCGCGCGAGGCGCTCGATCTGGGCTGGCTGGGCAGGCTCTGCCTCCTGAGTGGGGAGTACAAGCAGGCCCGGCACTGCCTGGAAACAGCCCTGACCCTGAGGCAGGAGAACAAGGGTGGCGTGGAAACCCCCTGGCAACTGGCCTGGCTGGGGGCCGTGGCCTGCGAGATGGGGGACCTGGTCGAGGCGGAAGACTGTTTCCAGGAAGCGGCGCGACTGGCAGAACAGGGAGGCATGGGTCTGGGACCTTTCGAGCTTTCCTGGCTGGCCGCTGTGCAATTGGCACGAGAGGATGGGCAGGCAGCGCTGGCCACCGCCCGTCAAATGCTGGTCCAGGCCGAAGCTGAGGCCAGGCCTGCTGAGATCGGTTGGGCCTGGGCCTTGCTGGGGAGCGTGCATGACAGCGGCCTGCTGGCCGCTGCAGAAAACCCCCGGCCTTACTTTGAACGAGCACTGGCCCTCTCAGATCAGGGCCATCCATTCTCCCATGGCATGATCCTGCGGCGCTATGGTGCCTACCTGTTGCACGCCGGCAACCGGGATCGAGCAGCAGCCTGTCTGGAGGAGGCGAAGGCCATCTTTGAGCAGTTGGGAGCGATGGGGGAATTGGACAAGGTCATCCGGCTGCTGGCCGGCGACGGCAGGCCAACTTGATTCCAGCCAACGGTCAAGAATATTGGACCTTGCCGACTGCCGTCATCTCGACAACGCCTCCCCTGTAGCAGCAGCCAGCAGGTTGTAGGCCAGGCCCACCGGGGCGATGGTCACGGGCAGAAACACTCCGCTGGCCAGGACCAGGCCCATAGAAAACAACGGGAACAACAGTTTTGGCTTCATCCTGCATCCTGGTTGCCTTTTTGACGATTGGGGTTTCATCGTTCATTCCTCCGTTGTGCGGCTCATTGGGTCTTGACTTTTACCGCACTCTGTTCTTGTGATGGTGTCCCTCCCGCAGGTCACACCCTGCGGGAGGGTTGGCGTTTACCGATTGCGCACCACCAGCGGCAGGAACACCCAGGCAACCGGTTCAAAGAGCCGCACCTTGGCCACGAACGCGTCTATGTCGCCGTTGAAGGTGAGGTCCGGGCCGGTGGTTTCGGGGAAGGTCGCCTCGGTCGAGGCGACAAAACCGGTGACGTAGGCGTGGCCGGCCGCATCCACGGCGATGGCGTTACCATAGTCCCCGTCGTCGCCGCCGATGTAGCCACAATAGTCCAGCGCCGTGCCATCGGCCTTGACCCGGGCCACAAAGGCGTCCCGAAAACCGTTGAAGGTGAGGTCGGGGCCGGCGAGCAGGGGAAAACCCTTGGTCTCATCCGAACTGGTCCAGCCGGCCACGTAGGCGTTGCCGGCTGCGTCTATGCCGATCCCATAGGCTTCGTCCGGGCCGCTGCCGCCGATGTAGCCACAGTAGTCCAGACCGGTGCCATCGGCTTTCACCTTGGCCACAATGGCATCGGTCTCGGCCGTGCCGTTGAAGGTCAGATCCGGTCCCACGAGCACGGGAAAAGATTGTGACTCTTTGGAACCGGTGAACCCGGCAACGTAGGCGTTGCCGGCGGCGTCCACGGCAATGCCCCGGCCATATTCGTCGTAGCTGCCGCTGCCGCCGATGTAGCCGGAGTAGACGAACCCTGTGCCGTCGGACTTGACCTTGGCCACAAAGATGTCGTTGTTGCCATAGTTGAAGGTCAGGTCCGGCCCGACGAGCAGGGGAAAGCCCTCCGTCTGATCCGAGGCGGTCCGGCCGGTGACGTAGGCGCTGCCCGCCCCGTCCACGGCCAGGCCAAAGATCTCGTCGTACTCTGTGCCGCCGACGTAGCCGCAATACTCCAAGCCGGTGCCGTCGGCCTTGACGCGGGCCACGAACCCGTCCTTGGAACCGTTGTGGGTGAGGTCCGGCCCCACGATTTCGGGAAAGGTCGCCTCGGTGGAGACGGTGTACCCGGCGACGTAGGCGCGGCCGCTCGTGTCCACAGCGATGGTGATGCCCGTCTCCGACATGGCACCGCCGATGTAGCCGCAGTAGTCCAGGCCCGATCCATCGGCCTTGACCCTGGCCACAAAGGCGTCAAAGGCGCCCTGGTAGGGCAGACTGTTGTGGGTCAGGTCCGGCCCGACGGTCACGGGGAAGCCGTCCGCCTCGGTCGAGGCAGCCTCGCCGACGACGTAGGCATTGCCCGCCGCATCGACGGCGATCCCGATGCCCACGTCGCCCTCGCCGCCGCCGATGTAGCCGGCGTAGACCAGCCCTGTGCCGTCGGGCTTGACCTTGGCCACGAACGCATCCGCATCGCCCTTGTAGGTGAGGTCCGGCCCAACGGTCGCGGGGAAGGTCGTCGCCGCCGAGCTGGTCCGGCCGGTGACGTAGAGGTAGCCGGCCGCGTCCACCGCGGCGCCATAGCCATCCTCCCAGCCGTCGCCGCCGATGTAGCCGCAGTAGACGAGAATCGCCGGGTCAATCACCAGCGGCAAGGCCGGGTCGTAGGCGCCCACCCGAAATCCGTAGGGGCGCGGCCCGCCCGCGCCCGGCGCCGCGTCGTCCGCCAGGGCATAGGCCACCGCCACAGGCCGACGCTGCCCGTCCACCTCCTGGTAGGCCACGGGGGCGTCGTCCTGAAAGCCGCCGACCGGGGTGCTGGTCTCTAGTTGGCCTTTCTCGTTCAGGCGCACCGTCGCGCCGCGATAGGCCAGGCGGATGCGCGCCGGGTCCGCCCCCGGCTGCACCACGAACTCGTACTTGAGGCGGTTCACCGTGCCGCTGTAGGCCAGGTCAATGCCCTCCCACAAACCGGGGTAGACGATTTTGGCGTAGGTGGGCAAGCCGGCCTGCCATTGGTCCGGCGATCCCTTGAAGTAGGAGATGATCGCCTCGGTCTGCTCCTGGCCGCTGGGCCGCACGGCGTTCGCGTCCAGGAAATCGAGTTTGACGACCCAGCGACCTCTCCCCTCGCCCCTCTCCTGAGAGGAGAGGGGTAGGGGGGTGAGGTCAGCCAGGGCAAAGGTGACGCCCTCGGGCGTAAAGTAGAGCGTTTTGTCGCGGCCCTGGATATAGTAGGCAACGCGCTCGTCCATCTGCCCCCGGTTGGGGACAAAGTAGAGGGGCATCTGGCCCCAATCTTGGGCCAGGGCCACGGCCTGGGTGGGCGACGCGGTAGGCGCGGGCCAGGCCGGCAGCGCCAGCAGCAGGCCCAAAATGACGGCAAACAACATTGAGCGTGATTTGGTTTTCATCGTGCATTCCTCCTCTTTGTTTGTTCTACATGTGCCCATATTCTGGCGCGGGTGCGCTTGGGTCGGATGCTGTGAATTCTCAACCGTCGTGGCTCTCGTTTCCGTGTTGTATCTGTTCGTCCCCCTCCCTTCGCGCCTCAGGGCGACTGGTTCTACGCCCGGCTGTTTGGGCCTCGATAAAGCGCGCCAGCTCTTCCGGGTTGCGGACGTGAGCCCGCTCGCCAGCAGCGACCTCTTCGACCTGGCCTTCCCAGGCCGGCTCGTCCGCCTGGGGGTCAACCCACAGGCGCAAGATAAAGATAACAAGGGTACGCATCATGGTTCTCCCGGTAGGGCGGGTTGGCAACCCGCCCCACTGGAGAGCAGTGTAGCACAGCAGAATAACGGGAGAATAACGGGGGGAACCAGGACCCTAAAGGTTTACGAGACCTTTAGGGTCTGTTGGTACAGGGCTTGGGTCTCGGCCGAGGGGGCGGCATCCAGCTCATCGCGCAGGGCGCGGACGCAGGCCTGGTAGGCGTGCAGCGCCTCGCTGCGGCGGCCCAGCCGGGCCAGGCAGGTCATCAGCGCCCGCCACACCTCCTCCAGCCACGGCTCCAGGTCCAGGATGCGGCGCGCCAGGTCCACGCCTTCGCGCCAGGCCCCGGCCTGAACCTGCTCCTCCAGCCAGGCCGTGAGCGTGTTCAGATACAGGCCGCGCAGCCGCTCCCGCTCGCGCAGCACCCAGGCCACGTAGGGCTCTTCGGGCAGGAAATCGCCCCGGTACAGCTCCAACGCCTGGCGGGCGGCCTGGCCCCCGGCCCGCGCCGCCTGCCGGAAGGCGGCCGCGTCGTACCAGGCATCGGCGGCCGGGTTGAAGGCCAGGGTCTCTTCGTCGCGTTGCAGGTAGCGCGATGGCTGGCCCTTGCCCAGGTGCGGCTCCAGGATGCGCCGCAGATCGGAAAAGGTGGTGTTGAGCGCCAGCGCCGCCGAGTCAGGGGGCAGGTCGGGCCACAGCGCTTCGATCAGCTCGTCGCGGGGCACGCGGCGCGGGGCCTGGGCCAGCAGATAGAGCAGGAGCAGGCGGGCCTTGCGGCGCGGCTGCCAGGCCTCGGCGGGGATGGGCAGATCGCCGCGTTGCACCTGGAAGCCGCCCAAAGCCCGAATACGCAGCGGCGGGCGCGGCGCGGCGGCGATGCGAGCCAGGGCCGCCTGGACAGTGTCTTTCAGCCGGCGATCGCGGCTCCCACGGAGATCGCTCAACGCCGGGGCGGCCCGCTCGTCGCCGATTTCGCCCAACAGGTGGATGACGCGCTCCCGCACTGCGTCGTCCGGCGCGCCGGTCAGCAGCGCCAACAGCGGCTCGACGGCCTCCTGGCCGACCTGGGCCAGCAGGCGGCAACTCTCGGAGACCTCAAAGGTCTGAGCGAGGGCCAACACCAGCAGCGGCGCCGCCCGTTGGGACTCGCGCCGGGTAAAAAGGAAATCGTAGCCGTACTGGCAAGACAGGGCCAGGGAGTGTCCCAGGTGGAGCAGGGCTTCCTCGTCCCGCCCCTCCCGGCGGCAGAGATCGGCCAGATAGAGGTGGAGGGTCGCCTGGTCCAGATTGGCGCCCAACGCCTGAAAGAGCCGCAGCGCGTCGCGCCAGTGCGCTTCGGCCTCGGGGACGTTGCTGCTCTGGTCCATGATCAGCCCCAGCGCCGCCAGCGCCAGCCCTTCCTGATAGCGGTTGCCGACCTTCCGGGCTTGCTGCCAGGCGGCCTGGCTGTGGCGGTGGGCCTCCCGGGAGTCGCCTTCGGTCAGGGCCAGCAGGGCCAGCCCCAAACGAGGCTCAAAGAGCACGAACGGTTCCTGCAGTTCCTCACCCAGCAGCCGCGCTTCGTCGTAGCAGGCGCGGGCTGATTCCCCGTGGCCCTGCTCCCGATGGAGGTGGCCCAACGAGTACAGCGCATAACCGCGCATCAATCGGTCCTGGTGGGCATCGGCCAGGTGGAGCTGCCGCTCCACCACGGCGCGGGCCGCTTGGTATTCGCCCCGCAGCCGATAGGCCATGCCCAGGACGGTCAACACATAACAGACCCGGTAACTGCCCAGCTCGTCAAGGATACACCGGGCTTGTTGGCCCAGCTCGATAGCCTCCGCCAGGCGGCCCTGGACCAGGTAAATGTTGTTGGCGATGTTGCTCAACGTCGCGGCCTCCCAGAGGCGGTCCCCCAGTCGCCGATAGAGCTGCAGCGCCTGTTGACAACACTGCTCCCCGCGCGCCAGGTTGTCGGTCTCGGCGTAGCCTCCCCCCAGGAGGTTGTAGGCCCTGGCCCGATACCGCAGCAGATGATCGGCCTCGGCGCCGGGCAAATAAGCCAGGACTTGCTGACAGAGGTCCTGCGTTTGTGCGTAATGACCCAGTCGAAAGTGCGACCGGGCTTGTTGATACCACACCTGGACCCTCTCGTCCGCTTCCTCGCCAGCCAGGAAGAGCTGCTCCGCTTGCGCCAGCGCCTCTAACGCCTCGTTCCACCCGCCCTGACCTTCTCTCACCAGCCCCAGCGCCAGGAGCAGGCGCGGGCGAGCAGCCACTACCTCCGGCGGCAGGAGGTTGAACCAGGATTCCATGCGGGTGAACTGCCCCAGGTCCAGCCGCCGGGCCACGGTTTCGATGGCCTCGGCGGCAGCCAACCAGTCACCGGCTGCCAGCAGATGGTCCACGGCGGCGGCGACCTCGTCAAGGGTTCGACGTTCGAGCAGGCAAGCCGCTGCGCGCCGATGCCAGCCGCTCACCGCTATGGCCCCCTCCTCCTGCTCCAGGCAGCGGCAGAGAAACTCCTGAAAGAGGGCGTGGTAACGATAGCGGCGGCCCGGAGCCTCGTCCAGCCGGGAGATGAACAGGTGCTGGCGCTCCAGCATATCGAGAAGCACAGCCGCGTCGTTGGTGTCCAGAAAGGTATTACACAGCTCGGCGCTCAAGTAGGGCAGCAGGGCCGTGCGCCGCAGAAACGCCTGGACGGCCGCCGGCTGGCGGTCCAGCACCTGGCCGGCCAGATAGTCGAACAGGGGGCGCTCGTCGCCGATGCGGCCCAGGACAGCCGCCAGGTCAGGGGATGTCTCCCGCTGCGCGGCCTGGCGGAGCAGCGCCAGGGCGACCGGCCAGCCTTCGGTGCGCTCGACCATCTGGCGCAACAAGGCTGGGTTCGGGGCCAGGCCGCTGGCAGCCAGAAAGTATTGCACCTCCTCCGGCGTGAAGCGCAGGTCGGTCTCGTCCAGTTCCACCAGGCATCCCTCAACCCGCAGCCGGGCGATGGCCGGCAGGGGCGGTTGGGTGCGGCCGGCCAGGATCAGGTGAACCGGCCACGCGGCCAGGCCCAGGACCGTATCCAGCGCCTGGTGGATGGCCGGGTTGTCAATCAGATGATAGTCGTCGAGCACCAGCCGCCACGGGCCACCGGCGGCCTGGGCGGCCTGCCGGAACAGCAGGGCCAGGGTGTACGACAGGGGGCCGGAGGCATCCACCACCGGCTTCAAGTCCGGGAATTGGGCCTGGATGCCCGCGACCAGCCCCTGGAGCAGGTAGGCCGGGTCGTTGTCCATCTCGCTCAGGGAGACCCAGACGACCCTCACCCCCGGCCCCTCTCCCTGTGAGGGAGAGGGGAGCAGAGGGGTGAGGGTATAGAGCCATTCGCGCAGCAGCGTGGTTTTGCCATAACCGGCCGGGGCGACGACGAGGATGAGGCGGGCAGCCGCTGCCTGATCCAGGATGCGCAGCAGACGTGGCCGCGACACCACGGGCGTGGGCCAGGCCGCCGGGTGGAGACTGGAAGCCGTCGGATCAGACCCAGGGACAGATGGACCCATGAGCCAAGTTTACCACTTGATCGTGGTTGGTGCAAACTCGGGCTATGGACGCTAAAGAGGGGAAGCCTGCCCGCAGGTTTCCCCTCTTTCCATTACCTGCCGATTCTTTTGACCTTGCTACCGGCTCTGCCCTTGCTACCGCGTGACCAGCGGCAGGTAGATGGCCACGTGGTCCGTGATGCGCACGAGGTTGCCGGCCTGGTCGTAGCTGTAGACGAGCAGCCCGTCCCCGCCGTAGTTGGCCATGGTCAGCCGGCCGGCCCCATCGTACTGATAGGTGATCGTACGGGACTGCGCCGGCGCGGCGTAGGGCTGGGGGGCGGCGGGTGCGGGTGGAACGCCCGCTGCCCCGCTGCCCCGGAGCGGCACGCCGCCGCTCACGACCAGCAGCAGCAGGGCCAGGACGAGCGCGATCGTTCCCAGTACGGCCACCCGGCTCCATTGTCGAACCTTGTTCGTGGTCTTCATCGCATCCTCCTGCCAGGCGTTATTTGACCCCAAACAACCAGTTGCCAAACCAGCTGCCCAGATCGTAGCCGGCCGAGATGACGGGGTTGTGGGAGTGCATGTTTTGGGCCACCTGCTTGGTCTGTTCGTCCTGGGTGCCATAGATCATGGTGCCCAGGTTGTTGCCGGCTTCGTGGCCCGTCCATTCCGCTGCCAGGAGCGTCTTGTTGTAAATGTTGCCGGCCTCCTTGCCGAGCCAGGCGGCGATCTCTTCCATGGCTTTGCAGATGCCGATGATCTCCTGGAGCAAGTTGGACTCGCGCAGGTAGCTGAAGTAAAGCTTCCAGAAGGTGGCTTTGTCGTTGGCATTGCGTTCGCTGGCGACCCAGGCCGCGTCCATGATCGTCTCCGCGACGAATCTGGTTACCGCGGGCACGGTCTCCAGGATGTTCCTGGTGATACCGCTGACAATGTTGCCGGCATCATCCTGCGTGATGGGCTCGTCCGTAAAGACCTTGTCGAGCGTTTCGAGCATTTCGGTCGAGCCGGGGACCTGGGACAGCAGGCCGATCAGCGCCGCCTCGGCGGGATGCCATTGTCCCCCTCCCTGGGGCTGGGTTGTGGCCGTTCCCTGGGCCATATTCTTGCCGATGCCGCCGGCTGCCTTGAGCTTGGCCAGGAGCCCTTTGATCTTGGTGCCCGCCTTCATTATGGCCCCCAGGGAGATTTTGCACCGGCCCAGCGGGTCGATGTCCTGCAGCGGGTCGTTGGTGTAGATGTAGGGATTGAGTTCTTCCGGTTCGAGGATATCGGGCCATTCGGGGTCGCGGGACAGGAACTGCGCCGTGCCCGGGTCATAGTAGCGCACGCGCATGTGATAGAGCCGGCCCACCGGCTCCCAGCGCACGCCGTAGCGGCCGACAAAGGTAAAGGGCTGGTCGCTGTCCCCCTCGTGTCCCAACAGGTTCCCGTAAGGGTCGTAGGCATAGGCGTCGCTCACGCCGCCGCCGTCGTTGGTTAGAAAGAGGGTTGAGCCCAGCCGGTCAAAGTGGTAGAAGCACGCCTCCCCCCCGGCGGCGTCGATCGCGTACAGCAGGGCACCGCCCGGCGCGTAGACGTAGAAGCGCTTGTAGGCGCCCCCCACCTCTTCCGCCACGATGGGCGAGAGCCCCAGGGCATAGTTGTGGTAGTAGGTCGTCGTGACGCCGTCCACGGTGCGCGTGCGCAGGTCGCCCAGCCCGTTGTAGGTGAGTGCCACTGTGGCGGTCCCGGAGACCACCTGGGTCAGCGCGCTCGCCCCGTCCCAGGTGTAGAGTTTGCCGGCCGGCGCGGCCGTCTGCCGGCCGCGGGCGTCGTAGCTGTAACCGGCGCTGCTGATCTGATTCGCCGCGTCGTAGGTCAGCCGGGCCTCCTTGGACGTGGGCGCCGGGTCCAACGGGACGGTGCGTTCCAGGCGGAGCACCTGGCCTTCGGCGTCGAGCGTGTACCGCTGGTCGGCCAGCGCGCCGTCCTGGATGCGGACCAACGCGCCGGCGTCATCGTAGGTAAAGGTCGTGCTGATGCCGTTGGAGCGCCGCACATCGATCAGCTCGCCGTCGGCGTTGTAGAATAGGTCCATCCAGGCCCCGGCGAGGTCGTCCTCGACCCGGACCAGCAGGCCGCGCGCGTCGTAGGTATAGGTGACCACCGCATGGCCGTCGTAGGAGACCGTCTGGAGCCAGCGGCCGGCGTCGTACGTGGCCCCAAAGGAAGCCGTGCCGTCCCGGCTATCGACGATGTCCCCGCGGGCATCGTAGGTGAGGGCCACGTGGTCGGCCGTGACCAACCGCCCCATGACATCGTAGCCGTAGTTCAGCGTGGGGCCGCCCGAGAAGGCCACCTGGGTCACGTTGCTCTGGGCGTCGTACGTATAGTCCGCCGTGCCCCCGTCGGGAAAGGTCGTCCGCTCCGGCCGGCCGCGATCGTCGTAGTGATAGGTCCACGTGTTGTTCAGCGGGTCGCGTTGGGAGGTCAACCGGCCCATCGGCGAGTAGCCGAAATCCCAATGGTTCCCCCGCAGATCGGTGATCCGGGTGGGCAGCCCGCGATCGTCGTGCTGGTAGGTGACGCTGCCGACGAGCGGGCTGGTGATCTGGGTCAGGTAGCCGCCTTCGTCGTAGTCGTACAAGGTCGTGCGGCCGATACGGTCGGTCCAGACAGTTACCTGCCCCCTTTCGTCGTAAGAAAGGCGCATCGAGCGGCCCAGGGGATCGGTGATGCGGACGATATGGCCCAACTCGTCGGACTCGTAGGTGGTCGCGTGGCCCAGGGGGGTCGTGTCGGCCACCGGGATGCCCTCGTCGTCATAGGCGGTGGTCCAGGTGTAGCCGGCCGGGTCCACAAAGCCGGTCAACCAGCCGCGGGCATCGTAGACATAGTGGCGCGTATAGTTGTGGGGATCGGTGAAAGCGGCGAGCCGGCCCAGAGCGTCGTAGGTGTATGCGCTGCGCTGCCCAAGCGCGTCCACGTGTTCCGCCAGCCGGTCCAGCAGATCGCGCGTGTAGGTGATGGTCCTTCCGAGGGGGTCCCGCAGTGTGCGCAACTTGCCGTTCTCATCGTAGGTGAGGGTATAGGCGCCGCCCCGCTCATGGGTCACGCTCAGTAGGCGGTCGGCGAGGTCATAGGTCATCTGGATAAAGGTGCCGTCCGGGTGGACGATCCGCCGCTGGCGCTTGTAGGCGTCGTACAGGTAGGTGGTTGTGCCGCTCTCGGAGTCGGCGCTGGAGGCCAGGGTGCCGTCGGGATTGTAGGTGTAGGTGGTCACGCCGCCGGTGGGCTCGGTGATGGTGAGGGGTTGACCGCGGCTATTGGGCGTGATCGTCCAGCTGCTGCCTGCCCGGTTGGTCACCTGTGTGATGTTGCCGTGCGCGTCGCAGGCCATCTCCACCGCGCTGCCATCCGGGTAGACGATGCGGGTCAGGTCGTAGAAGGTAAAAGTGAAGCTGGACCCATTGGCCGGGTTGATAAAGGTCTGCTGCTGGGGCGTGTAGAGGTAGGTGAAGGTGTGGCCGGCCGCGTCGGTGATGGAGGCGATGCGGCCGGTCTCCGGGTGATAGGTGTACTGGGTGATATCTCCCAGGCGGTCCGTCATCGTCAGGGGCCGGTCCTGGGCGTCATAGTCGACCGCCACGGTGTTGTCGGCCTGGTCGGTCCAATCGGTGAGCGCCTGGCCGTTCTTGTGCGTGTGCCGATAGACCTGGCCCAACGGGTCGGTGATGGTGGTCTGCCCGAGGGCGTCGTCATAGTCGAGCGTGGTCACGTTGCCGTAGGCGTCGGTCTGGGCGGTGACCCGCCAGGCGGTGCCGCCGGGGGCGCGCGCGTAAGTCTGCACCGTGGGGACGTTGCCCCGGGGCAGCGTCTGGGCCATGATGACGCTGTCGGTGATCGTGCCGGTATAGGCGTAGGTGGTGACCAGCCCCATGGCGTCGGTGATGGCGACGAGGTTGCCGCCCGCGCTTTCGTAGCCAAAGCGCAGGGTGCGCCCGGCCTGGTCGCGCACCTCGGCCAGCTGGGGCGCGATCCAGGGCCATGTGGGCACGGTGTAGGTGAAGGACAGGGAACGCCCGAGGCCGTCGTCAATCAGGAGGATGCGCCCGTCCTCGTCGTTGGTGAAGGCGAGGGCGTTGCCGTTGCGGTCCTCGATGCGGACGAGGAGGCCGACGCCATGGGCCAGGTCCTTTTCAAAGGTATAGACCAGCCCGGTCAGTGGGTTCAGCAGGTAAAAGTACCCGGCGCCGACGTCGTCCTCCTGCAGCCGGTAGATCGTCCGCTCGCCGACGACCTGCCACGCGCCCCCCTCCTTGTGAAAGTGGATGCGGTCGCCGGGACCATACTGGAAGGCGACGTCGTCGGGGGAACTGATGGCCAGGGCCAGGTGGTAGTTGTGGTCCCAGTCGCCCTGGAAGGGGTCGTTGTGCTGGCCGACCTTGCCGGTGCGCATCCAGGAGGCGTAGGTGAGGGTGAACCGCAGGTCCATGGGGCCGCCCAGGTCCAGGAGCGGCTTGTCGAAATAGTACTCGCCGACCGAGGTGGAGACGGGGTCGTCGAGTTCGCCCACGACGCCCTCGGTCTTGTAGGTGACCTCGTCCACCGGGCCCAGGCCGCTGAGCTCGGCGAACTCACAGACCATGGGGCCGTCGGGGATCGAGCCCGAGACGTAGAGAAAGGCCGTCTTGCCGGCAGGCGACTTGGGAGTAAAGGCGACCTGGATGGTACAGGAGCCGCCGGGCGGCAGCCACACGCCGGCGCAGCCGTCCTGGGTGACGGTAAAGTTGGGGTCGGGGGGAGGCATGGCGGGACCGCCCCGGTTGGAGAGGATCAGAGCGCTGGCCATATCGATTTCGTAGATGCCGGTGGTGTTGACCACCACAAAGGCGTGGGCGGGCGAGGACTGCCCGATCTCGGCCAGGCCAAAGTGGAACTTGAGGGGCGTGAGCGAGATGCCCCAGGCGGCCGGCCCGGCCTGGGCCGGCCGCGCCGCGGGCACGAGGCCGGCCAGCACGATCAGGATGGCCAGGAGCGGGTAGAGCGGGCATTTCTTCTTCATGGCATTTCCTCCTCGTACAACATGTCTGCGCCAGGCTGGTTCTACCGCAGCACCAACGGCAGGTGCACGCTGTACACCTCCTCTGCCACGCGCAGCGTGACCGGGACGGCCTGGGGACTCTGCCGCACCCCGGCGCTGCTGCCGACGATGAGCCGGGTGTCGTACGAACCCACGCTCAACCCCGAGATGTGCGCCGTCACCGTGAGGCTCGCCGGCGTCGTGCCACTGACCGGCGCCACCTCCAGCCAGCCGGCCGTGGGGCTGATCGTGACGGTCCAGGTGATGCTCCCGCTGGAGGCGTCGACGCGCAGCGTGCGCGCCGCGGGGTCGGCCCCGCCGGCCGCGGCCAGGAACGACAGGGCCGGTGGTTCCACTTGCAGGGCCGGCGTCGTCACCCGCAGGATGTACAGCCCGTCGGCGGTGGCGTAGACGGTGTCGCCGACGGCATAGACGTCCTCGAAGGGGGCGTACCACGGCGTCTCGTAGGCGCCCACCACGTGGGGATCGGTCGGGTCGGAGACGTCGACGACCCCCAGGTCCTCGGCGGCGACGAAAGCCAGGTCGCCGGCGCCAAAGCTGTGGGCGGTGAGCTGTGCGCCCGCCGGACGGCCGGCCCGCGGCGGGGTGGGAAAGATGCAGGAACCGACGACTGCGGGAGCCGCCGGGTCGGCGATGTCCACCACGGTCAGGCCGTCCTCGTAGGTCATATAGTTCCGCGTGGGGACGTAGGCGTAGTGGCCGGCCACCTGGACGCCGACGGCGTAGGGGATCTCGCAGTAGCCGTCCTCCTGGGGATCCGACGGGTTGGAGACGTTCAGCACCCACAGGCCGAGCGTGCCGGCCAGGTAGGCATGCGTGCCCGAGATATAGACCGCCAGGCCCCCGCCGGGGATGTCGTAGCCGCTCACGTGGACGGGGTGGGCCGGGTCGGCGACGTCCAGCGCCACCAGGTCCTCGCTGCCGCCGGCCAGGTAGGCGTAGTCGCCGGCGACGGCCACGTCTTCGGCCGCCTGGTCGTAATCGTAGGAGCCGGCCTGGACGGGGTGCAGGGGGTCGGAGACGTCCACGATCCACAGGCCGACGATGCCGGGCACGTAGGCGTACGAGCCGGCCACGTCGATCCCTTTGAGGGGGCCGATGGCGTCCGTGTACAGGTGGCCGGACGGACTCGGGTTGGTGGGGGTAGAGACGTCCGCGACGTGGAGACCCCCGTCGGCCAGGTAGGCATAGGTGGGACCGGCCCCCGGCGGCGGCACGACGACCGCGCCGCTGACGCCGCGGTACGCGCCCACCTCGACCGGGGTCTGCGGGTCGGAGACGTCCACGGCGCGCAGTCCGCCGCTGTTTTCGGTGACAAAGGCATACTGCCCGGCGGCGGCGACGGCGTGGGGGTAGGGCAGCTCGGTGGTGATGTAGCCACCGCGGTCGACCGGGTGGGCCGGGTCGGCGACGTCCACGACGTCCAGGCCCCCGTAGAGCTTGCCGGAAAAGTTCATGAACGCCCCGGCCACGTAGGCGTTGTGGCCGGAGACGTAGACGCCGCCGAGGTTGCCCCAGGGGCCGTAGACGCCGAACAGCCCCGCATAGCCCACCTCCTGGGGGTGAGCGGGGTCGGAGGCGTCGATGATGCGCAGCCGGCTGTGGATGCCCTCCTTGAGGTCGGCCACGTAGGCGTAGGACCCGGAGGCGTAGACGCCCACGGCCGAGGCCTCCAGGGAGCCGACCTCGACCGGGGCCGCGGGGTTGGCGAGGTCCACGACCCGCAGGCCCGTCCCGTCGTATCCGCCGGCCACGTAGGCGTGGCTGCCGGAGATCGAGATATCGACCCCGACCGTGCTGCCGGAGCCGACGACGTGGGGATCGTTCGGATTGGAGACGTCCACCGCCCACAGGCCCTCCCAGCCGATGGTATAGACGTAGCTGCCGGAAACGTCCAGGGCGAACAGGCCGTAGCCGTTCCCGCAGGAGCCGGCTATATGCGGGGCGGCCGGGTCCGATACATCGACGACGTACAGGTTGCCCAGGGAGAGCACGTAGGCATAGCCCCCGGCGACGGCGACATCGTCGGCCGTTCCCGGCAGGACGACGTAGCCGACCCGCCGGAGGTGGGCCGGGTCAGAGATGTCCAGGATGGCCAGCTCACGGCTCAGGGTGACGTAAGCGTAGCCGTTGGCGAGGGCCAGGCCCTGGGCAGCCTGGCCCATGTAGCCCACCAGTTCCAGGGAGACCTGGTCGGGCGCGGGCGCGGCCGGCCGCGCCGCCGAAGGGGCCGGTTCCCCGGCCGCCGGCAGCAGCGCCAGGAGCAGGAGAAGGATGCTCAAGAGCAGCGTTCGTCTTTTCACCGTTTCCGCCTCTCACATTTCACACCTTCACGCTTCACGTTTTACGCTTCATGTTTCACACCCCACGTTTCACCTCTTCCCGCCGCCCGCTCACGGCGCCCGCCGCACGACCAGAGGCAGGTGAATATAGACCGGTCGTGGGATCCAGGCGTGTTTCAGGCTGCTCGCCTCGTCCTGGTAGCCGACGTGCGGGCAGTAGGGTGCGGTCGCTTCCTGCGCCATGCTCGGATGGGCGCAACCCGTGCCGTCCAGCGTGAGGATATCCCAGCCTGCCGCTGTCTGGCGGGCCTGTTGCAGAGCGAATTCGCCGTTGCAGTAAACGACGCGTGGGGAATCGGAAGTGGGCACCAGGACCAGCGCGGTGTCGTAGATGTCCCCCGTATCCACCGTTTCCCGGTGCCAGCCGTCCGTCGATTTCCAGGCGTATCGGAGTTCGCCATAGGAGCCCGTGCCATAGCTGACGTGAATGGTGTAGGGCGGAGTGGAGGCAATCGCCAGCGCGGGGGCCGTGGCGGCTGCGGCCGTCTCCACCGGTTCGTCGTTCCAGCCGCCGGCGATCTGCCAGGCATGGCCCACCATGCTCAGCGCTGGTTCGGTGAAATAGACGATGTGAGCGGTGTAGGGGTAGGTTGGCTCCAGGGCCAGGGCGGTCCCGAGGCCCGCATTGGCCGTCGCCGTTTCCGTGAGCCAGACCGTGCCGGAGAGCCAGGCGTGGGTCACCGCTCCATCCCAGATGTTGACATAGGCGACGTGCATGGTGTAGGGGGGACCCGGCGCGATGGCAATCGAGGGGGAATGCCCCCGGCCGATCGTCTCGGTCAGCCAGGCTGTGCCGGAGAGCCAGGCATGCTGGACAAAGGTACTGTTCTCGGAGGCATACTCGGAGTACTCGTAGGCGATGTGCGGGGTGTAGGGTGGGAGCGGTTCCAGGGCCAACGAGGTGTCGCGCAGGGAACTTGCGTTCACCTGGCCGACAGGGATCACCGTCTCGCTGATCCACCGGCCGGCCGCCCAACTGGCATAGATCAGGCCGGTCCGGGCCGGATCGGCGGCGCAGCGCCGACCGTAACTCATATGCGGCATGTGCGGCGGGCCCGCCTCCAGGGCCAGCGAGGCAAAGATTCCGCCGACGGTGCCGTCTTCCACAATCTCGCTGTTCCAGCCGGCGGCGGTTTGGTAGAGGTGGATCACGTCCAGGTAACACCTGTCCCAACTGCCGGCGTACTCGGTGATGTTGTAAGCGATGTGCAGGTAGTGGGGTGAGGCTGGCTTGAGCCCCAGGGAGGTCGCCTGGATGAGCTCGCCGTTGGCGCATGGCAGGTCTTCGAAGGTCCAGCCGGCCGCGCCCCGCCAGGCGTGGCGCAGAGTAAAATCGCTACTCCGGTAACTGACATGGGGGGTGTAGGGGGCGGTCGCTTCCAGGGCCAACGAAGGGAACAGGTCATAGCCGGCCTCTTCCAGCGCCTCGCTGGTCCAGCCGGCGGCGGTACGCCAGGCGTACCGTATCTGGTCGAAGGGCGAACCGGCGTAGTAGACGAGGCGCGGCGCGTGTGGGGCGGCCGGTTCCAGCGCCAGCGAGGTTGCTCCGCAGGAGAGCGGGGCTGCGTCCACCGTCTCGACCGCCCAGGCGCCGCCCGGCAGCGCCCAGGCGTATTTGGGAACCACCCAGTCGCAGTAACCGATGCCCATGGTATAAGGAGCCGTCGCGGCAATGGTCAGCGAGGTGTAAAGGGCATCGTCGGTGCCCACCACCTCGGCGTTCCAGCCGCTCCCCGTCCACCAGGCGTGCCGCAGTTGGCCCCAGGAGGCATCGCGATAGCTGAGGTGCGGGGCGTAGGGCGCGCTCGGCTCCAGGGCAATGGCCAGGTACTGGCCGATGAGCAGGGTGGGTTCCTGTTCCACCGTCTCGATCACCCAGCCGCCGTCCGCGCGGTAGGCGTGCCGCACCTCGTGCTCGCCGCACCCGTAGCCGATGTGGGGAGCGTAGGGCGGGACCGGCTCCAGGGCCAGGGCAACGGACTGGCCACAGGTATCCACCGCCTCGCGCTGCCAGTGGTTGCCATCGTACCAGGCATAGTAGAGGGCATCGCCGGCGTAGGCCAGGCGGGGCAGTCCGTCCCCGTCAAGGGCCTGGCCCTGTTTGCCCAGGCTGCCCAGGCCCAAGGGCCTGGCCCGGTCGACGTACTCCAGTCGCCAGGGCAGCTCCTGGGGCGGCCCGGTCAAAAGGGGCGGAGGGTCGCCCACGGGGGACGCGTCGGTCCGGGCTGCCGGCGGCGGTTCCGGGGGCCGGGCCCGGGCCAGGCCGACCGCCGCCAGCAGCAGCGCGGCCAGCACCAGGACCAGGCTGCCGAGCAGGAGAAGCACCGGGGACCTTGCCATCTCTCCTCCGATCCATTGTCCTATGGGAACAGGCGCACGACCAGGGGCAGGTAGAGGTAGACCGGCCGCGGTATCCAGGCGTGGCGCAGGCTGTGCCCGCCCAGGGCACCGACCAGCGACTGGTAGCCGACGTGCGGGCAGTACGGCGCGGTCGGCTCCAGCGCCAGGACGGGGCCCCGGCACTTGACGCCGTCCAGGACGGCCCATTCCCAGTTCCCGGCCGTCCGGCGGCCATAGTGCAGTCCGCCGGCGCCGCAGTAGGCCACGCGGGGGGTGTAGGGAGGAGCCGTCTCCAGGGCCAGCGAGTTGTTATAGAGATCTTGGGCGACGAGCGTCTCGCGCTGCCAGCCACCGCCGGCCTTCCAGGCGTATTTCAGCTCCGACCAGCCCGGGTAGACGACGTGCAGGGTATAGGGCGGGGTGGCGGCGATGGCCAGGTCCAGCTCGCTGCTGCCGGCCTCGTCGATCGGTTGATCCTGCCAGCCGCCCGCCGTGCGCCAGGCGTGGCGGACGGCGCGGATGGGGGACGTGGTGTAGTAGGCCACGTGAGGGGTGTAGGGAGCGGTCGGCTCCAGCGCCAGGACGGCGTAGCGGCCGGCCGCGATCGTCTCGGTCAGCCAGGTGGTGCCGGAGAGCCAGGCGTGGCCCACGCTGTCCCCCCAGTACGGGGCAAAGGCGATGTGGGGAGTGTAGGGGGGGGTGGGTTCGAGGGCCAGGGAAGGCCAGGTGCCTATGGCGACCACCTCGGTCAGCCAGGTGGTGCCGGAGAGCCAGGCGTGGACGACCCGGTGTTGGTCGTCATAGTCGTAGCTGTAGCCGTAGGCGATGTGGGGGGTGTAGGGCGGCGTCGGCTCCAGGGCCAGGGAAGTGCCCTCGATGTCTTCATCCTGCTGGCAGCCCATCGTCACCACCGTCTCGCTGACCCAGCCGCCGGCCTCCTGGTGGGCATAGACCAGCCCGTTGGCGGCCGGATCAAGGGCCCGGCGGCGCTCGTAGGTGGCGTGGAGGTAGTGTGGAAGGTCCGGTTCCACCGCCAGCGCGAGGTCGCTGCCGAGCAGCCGGCCGTCTTCGACCACCTCGCTGTGCCAGGCGCCGCCCTGGCGGTAGAGGTGCAGGATGTCGTCGGGCGTGTGACACCAGACCGCACCGCCGTCCAGGTAGGCGATGTGTGGCGCATGGGGGGCCGTAGGCTCCAGGGCCAGCGAGGAGGCGCTCCCGGTGTGGGGGGTAGCGCCGGGCAGCGGCACGTCCTCGATCGTCCAGCCGCCCGGCCCGCGCCAGGCGTACTGGAGCCCAAAGTCGCCGCCGACGCAGCTAACGCTGAGGGTATAAGGAGCCGTGGGGGCAAAGGCCAGGGAGTAACCGCCGCCGCTGGCGCCCACCGTTTCGAAGGACCAGCCGGCCGGCGTCTTCCAGGCGTGCCGGACGGCGCCGCTGGCATAGACGATGTGCGGCGCGTGCGGCGCGACCGGCTCCAGGGCCAGCGAAGGGTAGCCGACGTTGCTGGCGCCCACCGTCTCGGTCATCCAGCCGCCGGCCGGCGTCCACCAGGCGTGGCGCAGCTCGTTGGGGGAATAGTAGGCGGTGTAGCTGACATGGATGGTGTAGGGCGCGGTGGCGGCGATGGCCAGGGAGGTATGGGAGGCGCCGTCGTTGTCCACCGTCTCGACCTGCCAGCCACCGCCGTCCTTCCAGGCGTGTCGGAGCAGGCCATAGTTGGTGTCGCCGTAGACGACGTGCGGGGTGTAGGGCGCATTCGGCTCCAGGGCAATGGTGTTGTAACCGGGGTAGCTGTTCGCGGCGCCCACCACCTCGCTGACCCAGCCGGCGGGGGTGCGGTAGGCGTGCATCAGGTTGGGCCAGCAGTCGAAGCTGATGTGCGGCGTATAGGGCGCGGCGGGTTCCACGGCCAGGGCGATATTGTCGCCCCCGCAGGTGTGCACCAGCTCGTAGGACCACTCCGCGCCGTCAAAGTAGGCATAGTTGAGATAGCCCTCCGTCCAGCCCGCGTAGGCCAGGTGCAGGTGGCCGGCGGCGTCGATGGCCAGGCTGCGCTCCTGGACGGCGGAGGAGCCAAAGAAGCGGGTCTCCTCTACGGATTCGAAATGCCACGGCAGGTCGGCCGGGGCGACGGCCGATGGTTCCGCGTCCGGGGCCTGCGGCGGCCGGGCCAGGGCCAGACGGCCGGCCGCCAGGAGCAGGCCGGTTCCCAGGACCAGGGCGGAAGCCAGGAGGCCCATCACAAGCCATCGTCTGTACATCGCCGCTTCCTCCTTACGTCACTTGCCATACGCGCTACCGCAGCGCCCGGAAGACAAAGCCGGGCAGGTGCACCCCGTGTATGTGTTCATTTCGGATCTCCTTTCTTCTGACTGCAGATTACAGGACGGTCGCTCACGCTTCACGTTCACCATCACTCCTCTTCCTGCTTCAGCTCGGCACGTAAGAACGCGACCAATTCCTCCAGGCTCCCGAAACCGCGCCGCGCACCGTCGCGTGTGTCTTCCAGACTGAACCGCCACACGGCCGGGCCGGCGGGCGTGGCGGCGCGTTCCTGCCAGATAACGAGCAGGTGGACAAACCGCTTGGACGTGTGAGACATGATCTTTTCCTGGCCTGGCCATTTGTGGTATATACTAAGCGCACGCTAAATTTTCCATTCTCCACCGCGGAGACGCCGAGTTCACAGAGGGTTTCAAGGGTTTCTCTGCGGTCTCTGCGTCTCTGCGGTGATGAGTTTGTTGCCCTACCAACCCGCGATTGGAAATTTCATCGTGCGTTTGGTATAATATAGCAGACGATCGTTGATTCAGCGTTGATTTTGGGATGATTCAAGTATCGGCAAAAATTGGTTGACACTTTTCGCACGGGCAGAATTTTATAGGACACGGATGACACAGATTTCATAGATGAACACGGATGATCTAAGGGAAAATCGGTGTTTATCCGTCC